>NZ_JBEPSI010000006.1:0-322278 GCF_040548745.1 Arthrobacter sp. 2762 | reverse complement strand
TCGATCTGGCAGAAATCACAGCGCCGGGTGCATTCGGACCCGCCGATCAGGAACGTCGCTTCCTTGTCTTCCCAGCACTCGAAAATGTTCGGGCAGCCGGCCTCTTCACAGACCGTGTGCAGGCCTTCCTTCTTCACCAGGTTCTTCAACCCAACGAACTCCGGCCCCATCTGGACCTTGGCCTTGATCCACTCGGGCTTGCGTTCAACCGGGACAGCCGAGTTACGCTGCTCAACACGCAGCAACTTACGGCCTTCAGGTGCCAGGGTCATGGGTTTACTTCCTTGTTGGTTGTCTCATTTTGTCTGTTGCCAAGCCCGCTATGCGCCCTTCAAAGGCGTTCAATCGCGCAAAGCAGGCCCCACAACGCAGGTAAGTGTCAGCATTCGACGACGTTCACGGCCAGGCCGCCCATCGCGGTTTCCTTGTACTTGGAGGACATGTCCTTACCGGTTTCGCGCATGGTCACGATCACCTCATCCAGCGACACCCGGTGCGTCCCGTCACCCCAGAGCGCCATCTTCGCCGCGTTGATCGCCTTCGCCGCCGCGATCGCGTTCCGCTCAATACACGGAATCTGCACCAACCCTCCGATCGGATCACACGTCAACCCCAGGTTGTGCTCCATCGCGATCTCCGCCGCGTTCTCCACCTGCCCCGGCGTACCACCCATCACCTCGGCCAACCCGGCAGCAGCCATCGACGACGCCGAACCCACCTCGCCCTGGCAGCCCACCTCAGCACCGGAAATGGACGCCTGCTCCTTATACAACACACCCACAGCACCCGCGGCGAGCAGGAACTTCACCACCACATCGTCCTTGTCGGCCTGGGACGCCTTGTCCATGCCCGGGGCATAATTCAACGCGTAATACAACACCGCCGGAATGATCCCCGCCGCACCGTTCGTCGGCGCCGTGACCACCCGCCCGCCCGTAGCGTTCTCCTCATTAACAGCCAACGCGATCAGGTTCACCCACTCCTGCCAATACTTCGGATCGTTGCGGTCCTTGTCTTCCTTCAACAACCGCTCCAACCAGTCAGGAGCACGACGACGGACCTTCAACCCCCCGGGCAACACACCCTCACGCTTCAACGACGTCTCAACACACGCCTCCATCACTTGCCAGATATGCAAAAGACCCTCCCGGATCTCCTCCTCAGACCGTGACGCACGTTCGTTGATGAACATGATGTCGCTGATCCCCAGGCCCTTGGAGGAGCACCGGCCCAGCAACTCAGCAGCCGTCCGGAACGGCAACGGCAACTCCGCCTTCGTCTCCTCCAACTCCGCCCGCGCCGCGTCTTCCTCGCCCTCCCGGACGATGAACCCGCCACCAACCGAGAAGAACGTCGCCTCCCGCAGCACGTTCCCCCCGGCATCCGCCACGGCAAACTTCATCCCGTTCGTATGCCGCGGCAACACCGTCAACGGATGCAGGATCATATCCTCCACCGCGTACTCGAGAAGCTGGCTCCCAGCCAGATTGAGCTTCCCGGTTTCCGCAATCGAGCCCAACCGCTCCTCCACTTGGTCGGGCAGGATCTCCTCGGGGTCGAAGCCCTCAAGCCCGAGCAAGACCGCGGTGAACGTGCCGTGTCCCTTACCCGTCGCAGCCAACGACCCATACAAGTCAACCCGCAACGAGGCGACTGACCCAAGGACGCCGGACTCGAGCAGCTCGCGGGCAAACACCGCCCCAGCCCGCATCGGCCCCACAGTGTGCGAACTCGACGGGCCGATACCCACAGTGAACAGATCAAAGACCCCAACGGCCATGGTGATTTCCTTACTCAGTAAAACTTCAACTAATCCGCTCCGCCCCCAATGCCAGAGCGGACGCTCACTCCGGTCCGGCCCCCCGTTTCGGGGGGGCCAAGACATTCCCCCAAACCAACCCTGCCTCTACGGAACACCCTCGGTAGCTGGATCCATTCACAAACAAACGAACCCCCGACCCCCCGGTCCAAATCCGTGCAACCCGACCGCTGCCCCTTTGGGGCCGACATCCGGAAGCGGGCGTCCAAGGGAGCATCGCATCCGCTCAGCGGGTGCATATGCGACCGAGCCCGCGGAGGAAGCCGGCCCCGACGGGCGAACCCGACCGGACGGCGAACCGAACACGACGGCGAACCGAACCCGACGGGCGAACCGGACCCGACGGGCGACTTACGAGAGGTTCGAAACACCCGGGTACAGCGGATGCGCCTTAGCCAGCACATCAACCCGGTGCCGCAACCCGGAAAGGTCCGCATCGGCCTCTGCAATCAACACTTCGGCGATAATGTCCGCAACTTCGCGGAAGGCCGCTTCCCCGAATCCGCGCGTAGCAAGGGCAGGGGTGCCGATGCGCAGGCCGGAGGTGACCATGGGCGGGCGCGGGTCGAATGGGACGGCGTTGCGGTTAACGGTGATGTCGATCGCGGCAAGACGGTCTTCTGCTTGCTGGCCGTCGAGTTCGCAGTTGCGCAGGTCGACGAGGACCAGGTGCACGTCCGTGCCGCCTGAGACGACTGTGATCCCCTTTTCGGCAACGTCCGGCTGGACCAGGCGTTCGGCAAGAATCCGCGCACCAGCGAGGACGCGTTCCTGGCGTTCCCGGAACTCCTCGGAAGCTGCGATCTTGAAGGCGACAGCCTTGCCGGCGATCACATGCTCCAGCGGTCCGCCTTGCTGCCCCGGGAACACAGCCGAGTTGATCTTTTTGGCGATGTCGGCGTCGTTGGAGAGGATGATGCCGCCACGTGGACCGGCGAGGGTCTTGTGCGTGGTGGATGTGGTGACGTGGGCGTGCGGCACCGGCGACGGGTGCAGGCCAGCCGCAACCAGTCCGGCGAAGTGCGCCATGTCCACCATCAGGTAGGCGCCCACGGAGTCAGCGATCCTTCGGAACTCGGCGAAGTCCAACTGTCGCGCATATGCGGACCAGCCAGCAACGATCAGGGCCGGCTTGTGTTCCTGGGCGAGGCGCTCCACTTCGGCCATGTCCACGGTGTGGGTGTCCTCGCGGACGCCGTAGGGGACCACGTTGTAGAGCTTGCCGGAGAAGTTGATCCGCATGCCGTGGGTGAGATGGCCGCCGTGGGCCAGGTTCAGGCCCATGATGGTGTCGCCCGGCTTGATCAGCGCGTGCATCACCGACGCGTTGGCCTGCGCACCGGAGTGTGGCTGGACGTTCGCAAATTCGGCGCCGAACAGTGACTTGATGCGGTCAATCGCGAGCTGCTCGATCACGTCGACGTGCTCGCAACCACCATAGTACCGCTTGCCCGGGTAGCCTTCGGCGTACTTGTTGGTCAGCACGGAGCCTTGGGCCTGCATCACGGCAACCGCTGTGTGGTTCTCTGAAGCGATCATTTCCAGGCCGTCGCGCTGGCGGCCCAGTTCGTCGTCGATCTTTGCGGCGATCTCAGGATCGAGGTCACCCAGCTGCGCATCCAACGACGCCGACACGACCTGCTCGAATTCGGCTGTGCTGGTGCCTGCGGCGGCGGGGTTCACAGTTCGCCACCGTTCGTTGCAGCGTATTCCTCAGCCGTCATGAGCGGTCCTTCTTCCGTGGCGGCCACCTTGAACAGCCAGCCGGCACCATAGGGATCGTTGTTGATCAGGGCAGGATCATCGACAACGGCGTCGTTAATCTCGGTCACCTCGCCCGTCACAGGCGAGTACAGGTCGGACACGGACTTCGTGGACTCAACTTCACCGCAGGTCTCCCCCGCAGTAACCGTGGAGCCAACCTCGGGGAGGTCCACATACACAATGTCGCCCAAGGCATCCGCAGCAACCGCAGAGATCCCGATCCCCACAGGGCCGGCCCCATCCGAAGCAACCCATTCATGCTCGGCCGAATACTTCAGCTCGGCAACTACTTTGCTCATTCCAATTCCTAACTTCTCGTGTGTTTTGAAAACTGTTGTGTCGCACATCGTGGCTGGGTCGTGTGGCGGGGAACCCGCCTTTCAGCAGGTCGCCTCGGTCTACTGGTCCCGGGCGCAAGGTGAGCCGCGCGGTACCTGTGGGAATGACATCCGGAAGCGGGCGTCCAAGGGACCATCGCGTCCGCCCAGCGGGCGCTTCTGCGACCGAGCCCGCGGAGGATGTCACTCCCACCGGGACCTACTTTTGGCGCTTGTAGAACGGCAGGGCTACCACTTCGAACGGCTCGGACTTTCCTCGCAGGTCGACGTCAACCAGGGTGCCTGGCGCTGAATGTTCGACGTCGACATACGCCAGGGCGATCGGGTAACCGAGCGTCGGGCTCGGCTGGCCGGAGGTGACTTCGCCGATGAGTGAGCCGTCCTTGAGGACCGAGTAGTGGGCGCGGGCTGCGCGGCGGCCTGCACCTTTGAGGCCGACGAGCTTTTGGCCAATGGTCGATCCGACGCCGGCAGCCTTGATGGCAGTCAGCGCTTCCTTGCCACTGAAGTCGCTTTCCTTGGCCAGGGAAACCACCGGGCCAAGGCCTGCGGCGTAGGCGTTGACGTAGCGGGAGAGTTCGTTGCCGTAGAGCGGCATCCCGGCTTCGAGGCGTAGGGAATCACGCGCTGCAAGGCCCGCGGGAATAAGGCCGTGGCCCTCGCCGACCTCGAGGAGTGCTTCCCAAAGGCCAGCTGCGTCAAGGTTGGGGATGTAGATCTCGAAGCCGTCTTCGCCGGTGTAGCCGGTGCGTGCAAGCAAAAGATCTTGCCCGTTAATGGAGACTTCAACGGCCGCGTAGTACTTCAGTTCGGTCACGAGGGCGTGCTGCTCAGCGGGAACCAAGGTCAGCAGAATGGCTTCCGCGTTCGGACCCTGCACTGCAATCAGCGACGTCTCGGCGGAGGCGTCGTCAACCACGACGTCGAAGCCCGCCGCGCGCTCCAGCAATGCCGCCGCGACTACCTTGGCGTTGCCCGCGTTGGGGACCACGAGGTACTGATCCACGCCTTCTTCGGGAGCTGGGCGGCGGTAGGAGATGAGGTCGTCGATGATGCCGCCGTCAGCGTTGCAGATCAGCGAGTACTTGGCCTTGCCCACGGCGACCGCAGACAACTTGCCCACCAGCGCGAAGTCCAGGAACGCTGCTGCGTCCGGACCGCTGACCCAGACTTCGCCCATGTGGGAGAGGTCGAACAAGCCAGCGGACTGACGGACTGCGTGGTGCTCAGCAAGCTCGGACTCGTATTTGAGGGGCATCTGCCAGCCGCCGAAATCCGTGAAGGACGCGCCGGCCTTTTTGTGCTGCTCGTAAAGAGCGGTGTAGTTCTCAGTCATTTGCAGGACCGTCCTTTAGTTTTCGAAGTCTGCAGTGGTGTCCTCGAACGCTTCGAGGGGCGGGCAGGAGCACACCAGGTTGCGGTCGCCGGCAGCGCCGTCGACCCTGCCAACAGGCGGGAAGTACTTGTCCTGCTTCAGGTGGTGGACAGGAAACGCTGCCTGCTCACGCGTGTAGTCGCGGTCCCAAGCAGAACTCACGACGGCGGCAGCCGTGTGCGGCGCGTTGCGCAGCGGCGACTTTTCAACAGTGAAATCGCCGGCGGCCACCTGCTCGATTTCGGCGCGGATGGTGATCATGGCCTCAATGAAGCGGTCGATCTCAGCCAGGTCCTCGGACTCGGTCGGCTCCACCATCAAAGTGCCCGCAACGGGGAACGCAAGGGTGGGAGCGTGGAAACCGAAGTCGATCAGGCGCTTGGCCACGTCCTCAGCGGTGACGCCCGTGCGGGCAGTCAGCTCGCGGAGGTCCAGGATGCACTCGTGGGCTACGAGTCCGCCCTCGCCCGTGTAAAGGACTGGGAAGTGCTCATCCAAGCGGGAGGCGACGTAGTTGGCCGCGAGCAGCGCAGACTTGGTGGCTTCGGTGAGGCCTTGGCCGCCCATCAGCTTCACGTATGCCCAGGAAATCGGGAGCACGCCGGCGGAGCCGTAGCGGGATGCAGAGATGGCCACGCCACCTTCAGATGAAACGTTGTTCGCATCACTGGGCATGAAAGGTGCCAGGTGGGCCTTGGCCGCAACCGGACCAACACCGGGTCCGCCACCACCGTGCGGGATGCAGAACGTCTTGTGCAGGTTCAGGTGCGATACGTCGCCGCCGAACTTGCCCGGCTGGGCGAGCCCAACGAGTGCGTTGAGGTTTGCACCGTCAACGTATACCTGTCCGCCGGCAGCGTGAATCGAGTCGCAAACCTCCCGGACGTCGGCGTCGTACACGCCGTGGGTGGACGGGTACGTGATCATGATGCAGGACAGTACATCCTTGTTGGCCTCGATCTTGGCTGCCAGATCGGCGTGATCGATGGTGCCATCAGGAGCCGTGGCCACTACAACAACTTTCATGCCGGCGAGCACAGCCGAGGCTGCGTTGGTGCCGTGCGCAGAAGCAGGAATCAGGCACACGTTGCGCTGGTCATCGCCGCGGGACAGGTGGTAACCGCGGATCGCCAGGAGCCCCGCGAGCTCACCCTGCGAACCGGCGTTCGGCTGGATGGAGACCTGATCGTAGCCGGTGATCTCGGTGAGGTCGGCTTCCAGTCCTTCAATGAGCTCGCGCCAGCCAGCGGTCTGGTGATCGGGAGCCAACGGGTGGATCGAGGCGAACTCAGGCCAGGAAATTGCTTCCATCTCGGCCGTGGCGTTCAGCTTCATGGTGCAGGATCCCAGCGGGATCATGGTGCGGTCCAAGGCGAGATCCCGGTCGGACAGCTTGCGGATATAGCGCAACAGCTGCGTCTCGGAACGGTGCGTGTTGAACACCGGGTGCTGGAGGAAATCACTGGTGCGGAGCACATCAGACGGCAGCTCAAACCCTGAAGCGTCCTTCACCGGGCCGGCACCAAAGGCGACGGCTACCGCGGAGAGGACATCCGGCGTCGTGGTTTCATCGAGGGAAACGCCAACCGTGTCAGCGTCGATGCGCCGCAGGTTGATACCGCGGGCTTCGGCAGCGGAGATGACTTTGTCGGCCTTGCCTGGTACGCGGACAGTGAGGGTGTCGAAGAAGGATTCGGACACGAGTTCACGGCCAGCGGTCTTGAGGGCGGTGGCCAGCGTGCGGGCGTGCCCGTGGACGGTTTCGGCGATCGCCTTCAGGCCTTCCGGACCGTGGTAAACCGCGTACATCGAGGCCACTATGGCGAGCAACGCCTGGGCCGTGCAGATGTTGGACGTGGCCTTCTCGCGGCGGATGTGCTGCTCGCGTGTCTGGAGCGCGAGTCGGTACGCGGGGACACCGGCGTTGTCCTTGGAGACGCCCACGATGCGGCCCGGAAGCGTCCGCTCCATGCCTTCGCGGACGGCCATGTACGCAGCGTGGGGGCCGCCGAAGAACAGCGGAACACCAAAGCGCTGCGCAGTTCCGACGGCGATGTCGGCACCTTGTTCGCCCGGGGGCGTGATGAGGGTGAGCGCCAAAAGGTCGGCAGCGACAGTCACCAGCGCACCGCGTTCCTTCGCGTCGGCGATCACGGTGGAGTGATCGAATACGCGGCCGGAAACGCCGGGCTGCTGCAGGACGATGCCGTTGATGTCGCCGTCGGGAAGGCCCGCCGAAAGGTCGGCAATCTCCACTTCGAAGCCCAGCGCTTCGGCGCGGCCTTTCACGATCGCGATGGTCTGCGGGAGGAGGTCGGCGTCGAGGACGGTCTTCCCGTCCTTGGCAGTTTTGGACTTGTTGGCGCGGCGCATGAGCAGTACAGCCTCGGCAACAGCCGTTGCTTCATCCAGCAGCGAAGCGTTGGCTACCGGCAGCCCCGTGAGGTCCTGGACCATGGTCTGGAAGTTCAGGAGCGCTTCGAGGCGGCCCTGCGAAATCTCTGGCTGGTAAGGCGTGTACGCCGTGTACCAGGCCGGAGCTTCCAGGATGTTGCGGCGGATAACCGGCGGCGTGACGGTGTCGTAGTAGCCCTGGCCGATCAGCTGGATGGCGGTCTTGTTCTTGGACGCGAGCTTCCGTAGCTCTGCGAGGACCTGCACCTCAGTGAGGGCGTCCTGCAACTTCAGGGCGGTGTCCTGGCGGATGGAATCGGGGACCGCAACATCTACCAGGCCGTCTACGGAGTCGTAGCCGATTGCCTTGAGCATGGTGTCAACGTCGGCCTGGCGCCGGGCGCCGATGTGCCGGTCCGCGAAAGCGGTGGGGGTTGATTGAACAGTCAAGAGGAACTCCATGATTCAGGCGCCCTATGTGCGCCACGATGATGTGGGTTCCTCCCCGCTCTGTATTGGACCTGAGAGATTCCGCAGGAATGGTTGCCTGCTTGCACCGTCGGTGAGCCCAGTTACCTGGACTGCTTTCCAGAGTTGCCTCGCCGTGGCGGTACGTGGGCCTGAGAGATTCCTGGGGAGGATTTGCTCCTACGGCGCCTGACTGGATGTACCGGCAGGACTCTCCCGCCACAGATCAAAAGCATTGCGTCACCTCAGTGACACGGTTCACACCATAGCCGGTTATCTGGAAAAAGCGCAAGCAAGGGATACCTACCGATGCATTGCCTCGTGGATCTGGAGTGCGAACCACAACTGGGCAACCGTCGAGGTTTCACCCATGTCCAGCCCCGTCAATTCGCCGATTTTCCGGATCCTGTAGATGATGGTTTGCCGGTGCGCGAACAGGGCAGCGGCAGTCTTTTGCCACGAACGCTGCGAGTCCAAATAGGTCCTCAGCGTGACGAGGAGATCACCTTCCTGGCTCTGCTCGTAATCGAAAATCGGCCCCAGGAGACGCCTGACCAGCGCAGTTCCTTCCTCGAAACCTGTCAGCCCGAGCCACGACGGTCCCTGCGCATATCGGGCCAGGCCAAGCTTGTTCGCCCGGGCCGATCCGAGCGCCCAGAGGGACTCCTGCAGCGCGCGCTGAATGCCGGCCACTGCCGCCGGAGCGCTGATTCCGATCGCTGCATCCGCCCCGGCACAATGAACCAGGACGTCGTCCGGCACATCAGCGGGGACCACCACGTGCAGCCGGCTGTTCCGCTTCAACGAAGCCGACGCAACCCCGTGCCGCCACAGTTCGATGTGCACGTTGGCCAGCCTGTCGCCGTCGTTCGCTGCTTGGGCCGGCCCCGCAACCGGCCCCGCTGAAATGACCGCATCCGCTGCCATGGAGGCGAGCAGGAATTCCTGTGGCGGAACCCCAAAAGTTGCCAGCCTGCTCTCCATCTCGGCCGCGCCCAAGCGCCCATCCATGGCCTGCAGCAGGAACTCGCCAGCCAGCCGGTGGCGGCCTTCCAGAGACAGGACGATGCGCGAGAGCTGCAGTCCCAGCACGGTTGCCGCGTGCAGGAGTACGACGGCGTCCGGGTGCGGTTCGCTGTTGGGCAGCACCACGAGGAGCGCGTTGGCGTGGGTCGGGATGTCCATGGTCAGCACGTGCCGGCCCCTGATCCGGTGCCACTGGAAATTCTTGCCCGCCAAGGACACCTGCCCGGAAAGCGGAGCCCATTCATTCGCGAGGAACTCCGGGAGCCGCTGTCCCTCGGGGTGCCAGGGATGGAGGCAGCGGCGATCCACCACGAACAGTTCCGCGTCCAGTTCGGCGGCAAGCCGTTGGACCAGGCTCTGCCAATGGTCCTCGGAGGCTCCGGCCGTGCGGAGAAGGTCGTAGACCCTGGCTGTTTGCCGCAAACGCCGGGACTCTTCGAGCAGGGAAGATTCGGCAACCGAGCGGGCGATCGCGATGAACGGCAGCGGGTACGGGATGTTGATCAGCGGCAACGGCAGCCGGTCGCAGGCATCAAGGAATTCCTGCGTCAGCGGGGGTGCGTGCATCTTCTCGCCGATCGCCAAGGCGCTTGCCCCACTGTCCATGAGTGCCTCTGCGAGCGCCACTTGTCCTGCGGCATCGGCGGGAATCGACAGCCCATTGGTCATCATGAGCTCGCCGCCGGTAACCCATTCCCACAGCCGGGGCAGGTCTGAAGTGTGAGCCCAAGTGATCCGATTGTCGCGGCCAGCTTCACCGGCAAGGAGGGTGAGCCCCAGTTGGGGTTCCGCCACGAGCTCGGCGACGGTGATTGCCATCGGATGGGGTCCTGACTCTATGATTCCGGGGGCCGTTTGGAGCTGTTTAGACATTCGTCTAAGCGCCTCGGCCATTTGTAGTCAATGTACCGCTATTCGCCGTGACCCGCGTCACGAAGAATGGAATTACTTACTTCCCGCTCAATGGCGAGCACCCCTCACACTAAGGATCCGTCAATGACAATCCACAAGCCCATCGGCCCTGTCGACGCAACCAAAGTCCCCCGGTATGCCGGCCTCGGCACCTTCGCCCGCCTCCCCCAAATCGACCGGGTTCCGGACTACGACATTGCGATAGTCGGTGTCCCGTTCGACGGCGGAACCTCCTTCCGGCCTGGCGCCCGTTTCGGTCCTGCCGCGGTTCGCGAGGCCTCGCGCCTCCTGCGCCCGGGCTACCACCCGGAGCTCGACGTCGAACCCGTTTACGAAGCCCAGGTTGTGGACGCGGGCGACATCGCCTGCACTCCCTACGACATCACCCGGGCGGTCCGTGAGATCGAGGAGCAGGCGTTGCCCCTGATCAGTGAGGACAAGCTGCTGATCTCAATCGGTGGCGACCACACCATTGCCTTGCCCATGCTGCGGGCGCTGAACAAGGTCCATGGTCCAGTCGCGTTGCTCCACTTCGACGCCCATCTGGACACGTGGGACACCTACTTTGACCAGCCCGTCACCCACGGAACCATCTTCAGGCGGGCCTTCGAGGAGGGCCTGCTTGTGGAGGATAAGTCAATGCACGTAGGCATCCGAGGCCCGGTGTATGACCGCAATGACTTCCTCAGGGACCATGAGTTCGGATTCCAGATTATCCGCTGCTCAGACCTGGATGTTATCGGCGTCCCGGCTGCAATCCAGCAGGTGAAGGACAGGCTCGGCGACACCCCTGTCTACGTCTCCATCGACATCGACGTCCTCGATCCCGCGTTCGCACCCGGCACCGGGACTCCGGAGATGGGCGGACTCCACTCCCGTGAACTCCTGGCCCTGCTCCGCGGCCTGAACGGCATCAACATTGTGGGCGCCGACGTCGTGGAGGTCGCTCCGGCCTACGACCATGCGGACATCACAACCGTCGCCGCCGCCACTCTCGTCTTCGACCTTCTCGGCCTGATGGTGAACCGCAGCAAAGCCACCGGCCCTGCTGTCCGTGAACTGGCTTCGACCTCCCGGAGTGCATCATGAACGCGCCCTTGGCCGCACACGAAGTTCCGCGCCTCGAGGACAAAACCATCCAACCGATCCCGTTGAACGAGCGTCACGGCAAGGCGCGCGACCTCTTCACCATCTGGTTCGGCTCCAACATCATGATCATGACCATCGTGACCGGCGGACTTGCCACCACGGTGTTCGGCCTGGGTTTCGTGCCGGCGCTGGTGGGCATCATCATCGGCAACGTCGTGGGCGGCGTCTTCATGGCGCTGCACTCGGCCCAAGGCCCGCAGCTGGGCGTGGCGCAGATGATCCAGACCCGCGGCCAGTTCGGCTCCTTCGGCGCCCTGTTGATCGTGGTCATCGTGGTCATCATGTACGTCGGGTTCTTCGCTGCAAACCTCGTCTTTGGTGGAGAAGCGATGGCCGCCGTCAGCCCCGGCATCAGCGTGGATGCCGGCATCATCATCATCGGCGTGATCAGCGTTATTGCCACGATTTTCGGCTACCGGCTCATTCACGCCTATGCCCGCATCCTTAGTGTTGCAGCGGGCCTGGCGTTGTTGCTCGCCTTCATCTGGATCCTGGTGGTCCACGGCCTTCCCGCCAGCTTCCTTGCGGAGGGCAATTTCAACTGGGTTGGCTTCATGGGGACCATCTCCGTCTCGGCCCTGTGGCAGTTGGCCTACGCGCCCTACGTCTCCGATTACTCCCGCTACATGCCGCAGGGCACGGGCTCAGCACCGGCGTTCTGGGCTTCATACTCTGGCTGCGTCCTGGGAACGTTGTTCCCCATGATCCTGGGCGCCTTGGTGGGCACCCTCGCCATGACCATGAGCGCCGACAACGTTGAAATCGTAGGCAGCCTGGGTGCGTTGCTGCAGCCGTGGACCCTGATCATCGTGGGTGTCTTCTGCCTGGGTGTCGCGGCCTCGAACGCCATGAACCTCTACTGCGGCGTCCTGTGCACGCTGACCATTGGCCAAACGTTCAAGCCTTCCTGGTTGCCACGCGCCAAGACCCGCAGCATCGCGGCGCTCATCCTTTTCGTCGTCGCTGTCTCCATTGCCTTGTTCGCCCGGGACAACTTCATCCTCTTCTACACAAACTTCCTCTCCTTCCTGATGTACGTCCTGGTCCCCTGGACGGCCATCAACTTGGTGGACTACTACCTTCTGCGGCACGGCGACTACCGGGTTGAAGACTTCTTCAAGCGCGACGGCGGCGTGTACGGGCGGTTCAATTGGGTCGCCATCGGCTCCTACCTCGCAGGCGCCCTGATCCAGGTTCCCTTCTCGGCAACCGCAATCTACACCGGCCCCCTGGCCGCCGCGTTGGGCGGTGTGGACATCTCCTGGATCGTCGGCCTGGTGGTGGTTGCTCCCCTCTACTACTTCGCGGCCCGCGTGTTCCGGAAAAAGACGGAAGTCGCCCCCCTTCCAGCCCCTGCACTCGCAAACTGACCTCATCTGAAAGCGAATTGTCATGACCCTCACAGACACTGCCCACCCGGAAACCGTCCGGTTCACCGTTCGACGCACCACCTCTGACCACGCTGGCAGCCTGCAACTGCCTTTGCCTCCGGCAGGGCACTTCATCAACGGATCGTTCGTCCCGGGCTCCACTGGTGAGCTGATCGACGTCGTGGATCCCACCACCGAGCAGATCATCGCCTCAGTGCAGGCGGGCACGGCGGATGATGTCGACGCCGCTGTACAGGCCGCCGTCGTCGCCCAAAAGTCCTGGGGTGCCACTACCCCCAAAGAGCGCGCGGACGTCCTGAACCTGATCGCCAACATCGTTGAAGAGAACCGGCAAGCGTTCGAGCTCATCGAGTCCGCCAATACCGGCAAGCCGCAAGCGGTGGCCGAGGACGATGTCACCAGCACCATCGATACGTTCCGCTTCATGGCCGGCGCCTCCCGCACCCTGACGTCCATGGCCGGCGGCGACTACGCCACTGACCACACCTCCGTGATCCTCCGTGAACCCGTGGGCGTGGTGGGTGTGATCACCCCCTGGAACTACCCACTGCTGATGGCTGCTTGGAAGGTCGCGCCGATTCTGGCTGCCGGCAACAGCATCGTCCTTAAGCCGTCCGAGCAAACCCCGTTGTCCACGCTGAAGCTGGCCGAACTCCTGGCCGGACGTATCCCCGACGGCATCCTGAATGTCGTCACTGGCCAGGGACGGACCGTTGGGCAGCGCCTTTCAGAGCACCCCGACATCGCCCTCGTTGCCTTGACCGGCAGCGTCGTAAGCGGTCAGGCAGTCGCTGAAACTGCGGCCAAGTCCGTCAAGCGCGTCCACCTGGAACTTGGCGGCAAAGCGCCGGTTGTTGTCTTCCCCGACGCCGATCTCCGGGCCGCCGCAGCTGGGGTCCGCAATGCAGGATTCTGGAACGCCGGCCAGGACTGTGGTGCTGCCTGCCGCGTGCTGGTGCACGAGTCCGTGGCCGAAGAGTTCACCCAGCATCTGGTGCGCGAAGTCAGCACGCTGATAGTTGGCGCTCCCGAAGCCGGCGACGACGTGGAAATCGGCCCCATGATTTCCCGGCCCCACTTTGAACGCGTCAAGGAATCCTTGGCCGAAGCGCGCGAGGCGGGACTCCACGTGGCCATTGGTGGTTCGGCACTGGAAGGACCCGGCTACTTCATCGAGCCAACAGTCATCTCCAACGTTCCCGCCGGAGCCCACATCGCCACCCACGAGATCTTCGGCCCCGTGGTCACCGTGGAGACCTTCAGCACCACCGAAGAAGCCGTGACCCGCGCGAACGAGAGCCCCTATGGCTTGTCAGCCTCCGTATGGACGCGCGATTCAAGCCTTTCCCTCCGGATTCCCAAGCAACTGGACTTCGGCACGGTCTGGGTCAATGCACACCTTGTCCTGGCGTGCGAGGTACCGTGGGGCGGATTCAAGGGATCCGGCTACGGCCGCGACCTCTCGCTCTACGCCCTGGACGATTACTCGCGCACCAAGCACGTGATGATCAACCACGGCGCATGAGCATCCAGACAAGCAACGGAGCTTTCACCATGACCACCAACGTTTCCCGCCCTGCCTCTCTGCCAGGTGCCGCCACGCCTTCAGCCCCCTTCGGGACGGACGTGACCTGGACCAACTGGGGCGGAAACCAGAGCGCGACGCCCGCCTTTACGGTTCGGCCCAGGAATGAACAAGAAGCGCTCGACGCCGTCCGTTTCGCCATCTGCGAAGGGTTGCCTGTGCGGGCGGTCGGTTCAGGCCATTCGTCCTCACCTCTGGTTCAGACCGGCGGAGTGCTGATGGACATGTCCGGGCTCTCGGCCATCACGGGAACAGATCGGGTGGCCCGCCGCGCCAGGGCCCTCGCCGGAACCACGATCAACGCCTTCGGCGATGCCTTGTGGGAGCAGGGGCTGGCTTTGGGGAACCAGGGTGACATCGACAAGCAGCAGATCGCCGGCGCCTTGGCCACCAGCACGCACGGCTCAGGCAAGAACCTGGGCAGTTTTTCCTCCAACCTTCGCTGGGTGAAGTTGATCAACGGCTACGGTGAGATCGTGGAAATCGGGGAGGGCCAACTCCGCGAACTCCGGGCTGCACAGGTTGCGTTGGGCACGCTGGGGATCTTCCTGGAAGTGGAGTTGGCTGTTGAGGACAGTTACTACCTCCAGGAGCAGATCACCTATCCCACCTGGGCGGAAACCGCTTCGACGTGGCAGGACGATATCGATTCCAACAGGCACTACTCCTTCCTTTGGTGCCCGGAGGACGATTCCTGCGAGCTTCTGGACCTCCCCGGTTCACCGGACCACGCCATGGGCGGCCGGAGCTACACCAAGCGGTACAACATTGTGAACGTCCAGGACGAACGGGAGCTTTCCGCGGTTGAAGGCGCCCGACTGGATCGCTCCTACCGGATCTACCCGGGCGGCTTCACTACCCAGTTCCACGAGCTCGAGTACTTCGTCCGCAGCGAAGATGGCTTGGTGGCTGTTGAGGCCATCCAAGACCTGATCCGCACCAAATATCCCGAGCAGAAGTACCCGGTGGAGGTCCGCTGGGTGAAGTCCGACGACGCCTACATGTCCCAGTTCCAAGGGCGCGACAGCACTGTCATCACCCTGACAACCGAGCCCGGAACCGACTACTGGCAGTTCTTCCGGGACGCCGACGCCGTGCTGCAGGAGTTCGAGCCCCGCGCACACTGGGGAAAGATCCACTTCATGACCCGTGGCCGCCTTGAGCGCCTCTACCCGGAGTTGGACACCTTCATCCAGGTCCGCCGCGAATTCGACCCCCGGGGCATGTTCCTCAACGACCACACCAGGGCCCTGCTCGCCTAGACACAACACAAAAGCTGGTCAGGATGTGAGAGAACATTCTCGAAAACAGGCCACGATGTGAGAGAACATCGAACAATCCCGATGTTCTCTCACATCCACACCCCCTCCCGGCATCCCGCTCTCACATCCACACCCCCTGGCGGCATCCCTCTCTCACATCCACACCCCCTCCCGGCATCCCTCTCTCACATCCCCTTGACACCGTTTTGAAACCTCGGAGTGGTAGTTTGATCTCTGCTTGAGCCAGACACCGCACCCAATCGGAGGACATTTCCATGCTTAAGGGTTTCAAGGACTTCATACTTCGCGGCAACGTGATCGAACTGGCTATTGCCGTCGTCATCGGCAGTGCGTTTACTGCACTCGTCGCCGCTTTCACCACCAACATCATCAACCCCGTCATCGCGGCTGCAGGCGGCGTGAACGCTGACGGCCTGGGCTTCCGAATCTGGCAGGACAACCCCGCTACGTTCATCAACTTTGGTGCCGTGCTCACTGCATTGGTAACCTTCGTGATCACCGCCGGAGTGGTCTACTTCATCTTCGTAGCGCCCATGAACAAGATCAATTCACTGGTCAAGGATCGCCTCTCCACCGAGGAACCCGAAGAAGAGCCGCTGCCGGCTGACACCGCCCTTCTGGCCGAAATCCGCGACCTTCTTAAGGAAGCTGCCGCCCACCGCAGTACCGAGCGGGATTCTGACCTCGATTCGGATTCCATCCGCTAGGACAAACTCCCCAGGGCACGTCTTCCCAGTTACACAGCTGAGCCCGGCATTCTCCGTACGAGAACGCCGGGCTTTCGCATGTCCCCAGAACGTGACGCGGAGGCAACCGTCCCGAAACAGGCGCGGGGCAGCATGAAACCATGAAGCCCAAAACGAGCTCTCCCGTTACTGCGGATCTCCGGTGCGATGTCTGCGGACAGTTGCCCGAACCGCCCAAGGCCCGGCTCACCCTGGCCAACATCGCGGTGATGCTTCCCATTGAATTGCTGGTTCACGCGGCAGTTGTGGAAACCCATCTCCCCTATGTGGCCAAGGTGCTGCTGCTGACCGTGACTGCCACAGTGCTGGTTATCTGGGTGGCTGAGCCGTCGGCCGCCAAGGTCCTCCGGCGATGGCTGCATGCTCCGGCCCTCCGCCAGCGGCACAAGCTGCACGCGGCCCCGGCTTTGTGGCGTGCCCGGGTCTTGCTGCGGGACCAGCCCGGTTCCCTGCAGAAAATCACTCAGTCCCTGGCCAAGCTGGAGACGAATATCCTCAGCATTCACGTTCACCCGATGGACGGCCCGGGCCGCGAGGGCCCGGACCGCCAGGCGACCGAAGTCGCCCAAGTAGTGATGGATGAGTTCGTCCTCTCCGCCCCCGGCGAGGTCACAGAACATGAACTGCTGAAAGCGCTCGACGACGGCGGCGGGCGTGAGTCCCACGTGTGGCCTACCACCGCACTAGCCATGGCCGATGGCCAAACCAAGGCGCTGAGTCTCGCCACCCGTATTGCCGGGAACCTGGATGAGCTCCCTCATGCGGTCGCCGAACTGTTGTCCGCGAAAGTAGTCCCCAACGATCCGGAGAACCTGGCACCCGGGACGAGTACCGGCGTCGGGCGTTCAACGGACATTCTCAAGATTCCGACTGCATGGCACGGTCCTCTGGTCTTCTCCCGTCCAGGCGAGCCATTCACCCCAGCCGAGTCGGCCCGCGCACACAGGCTGGCTGAACTGGCGGAGATTTTGGCATACAGTCCGAGTGAAGCCCCACCGCCGGCATACCAGCGCTGATCAGCACTCCTTCCCAGTTACCGCTTCGAAAGCCCGCAATTTCCCAGGAAATGGCGGGTTTTCGCGTGTCTACGTAGGAGTAACCGGGAAGGAGCGTACGCAGCCATCCCACCCGGTCACATTTCGTTTTCAAATTGGGTATACCAAAACTCTTGACAGTGCCGCCCGTCACACCTAACTTAGATTTTGGGATCCCAAAGCGGGATCCCAAATAGACCCGCTACCGGCTGCGGCCCCTGCCACCAAAAGGGCAGGGATCGCAACAGTTGCCGCCGGCACGGATCCAGTCGAAGCGATATCACGCCCGGCTCATCCCCCCAAAGACAAATCCCAAAGACATTCCACCCCCTGTTGACTCCTCTGAAGGAGAAGTTGTGTCTCCCCAAAACACCCAACTGGCAACCCAGGAAAACCAGGAAAACGAGCCCAAATCCGGCAAGGACGGCGTGCAGCGACGCACGAACGTCCGCTGGAAGCTCTTCATCCTGCTCCTGGTCCTGGTCGCCGTGAATTACATCGACCGCGGTTCAATATCCGTTGCCCTCCCCATCATCCAGAAGGAATTCAACCTCCCGCCCGAGCTTGTGGGGCTTCTGTTGTCGGCGTTCTTCTGGACCTATGCCCTGATGCAAATCCCCGTGGGGTTGTTGATCGACAAGTTCGGCCCACGCAAAGTGGTCACCGCTTCCTGCATTGGCTGGGGCGCCGCGACTGCCGCTTCGGGTTTCGCCGGCGGATTCCTCAGCATGTTCATCGCCCGCCTGGGCATTGGCGTGACGGAGGCGGGCGTCATGCCTGCCGGCGGCAAGCTCAACGCCATCTGGATGCACAAAAAGGAACGCGGCCGCGGCGCCACCATCCTCGACGCCGGAGCTCCCTTGGGCGCTGGCCTGGGCGGCATCCTCATCACCTGGCTGATCGCCTCCACGGGCAGCTGGCGGATGTCCTTCATCATCGCTGGCGCCCTCACGATTCTCATGGGCTTGGCGGTCTGGTGGTACATCCGCGATAACCCCCGCCAGCACAAGGGCGTCAACAATGCAGAAGCCGATTACATCGAGGCTTCCCACGCTGAGGACGACGCCGAGGCCGCCAAGGAAGGCGCACAGGGCAAGCGCGCCCTCCTGCCATACCTGAAGTTCCGTTCCTTCTGGGCAATGTGCTTCGGCTGGCTTGGCTTCAACGGCGTGTTCTACGGCCTGCTCACCTGGGGACCGCTTTACCTGGCTCAAGCCAAGGGCTTTGATCTGAAGACCATCGGCTGGTCCACGTTCGTGATCTTCGGCGCCGGGTTCGTCGGCGAAATCCTCGGTGGCATCATCGCGGACAAGTGGCGGGCATCCGGTGCCTCCGCCAACCGGGTCATGCGCACCCTCCTGGGTATCTCCAGCGTCGTAGTGGTGGGCGGCCTCGTAGGTGTCACGGTCGTCGCAGACCCCATCACCGCCGTCGTGCTTCTCTCGGTAGTCCTGTTCTTCCTGCGCTGGGTTGGCCTGTTCTGGTCCATCCCGTCCATCCTGGGCGGCCGCACGAATGCGGGCGTACTCGGCGGGGCCATGAACTTCAGCGGCAACATCGCCGGATTCGTCACCCCGATTGTGGTAGGCCTGATTGTCGGGGCAACCGGCTCTTACACCTGGGCGCTGCTGTACTTTGTTGGATCCGCGGTGATCATGGGCATCTCCGTCCTGGTCTTGGATTACAACAAGCGACTCCCGGTCTAACTCGCCTGACCGGGCCGGCCGGACGGTCCTGAACCGCCGGATGGCCGGAAGCCCGCTTGGTCGCCGGGCGCACTGCCTCACACATCACGAAATGGAGCTGGAAATGCTAGCCGCAGAAGACACGAACATCACTGATCGCCCCCTCCGGGAGTCAGTGCGTGACACGCTCCGTTCCAGGATTTTTGAGGGGCATTATGCGCCCGGCACCAGGCTGGTGGAGCGCGACCTCGCCGCCGAATTCAACGTTTCCCGCTTGCCCATCCGCGAAGCACTCCGGATGCTGAGGCAGGAAGGACTTATCCGGGACCGCGCCGGCCGTGGTTCGGAAGTCAGCGGCCTGAGCCCCAAGGATGTGGAGGACCTCTTCGACGTCCGTCAATCCTTGGAAGTCCTCGCCTGCCGGCTCGCCGCCAAGCGGGCCACCACCGAGAACCTTGACCACCTCGCCGGCCTGCTGGATGAGGCCGACCGCTGCCTGGCCAAGGGCTCCATCCTGGAAGCCCACCGCGCCAACAGCGATTTCCACGATGCCATCACGGCGATCGCCAACAACGATTTTCTCCGCTCCGCGCTGGAACCACTCCAGGGACGCATGCACTGGCTGTTCCGCCACGTCAGCGATCTCCCCGAACTCATCCAGGAACACCGCGACCTCTACGGTGCCATCGCCAGTGGCGACCCTGACCGGGCCGCTATCCAGTCGGCGTCGCACATCGGCAAGTACCGCGAGCAGTTCCCGGAGGATTCCAGCCACACCGAGCCCAAACTGCAACGGAAGAAACCATGAGACTCCTGGTCATCAACCCCAACATCAGCGACGACGTCACAGCCCTGATCGAGGCTGAGGCCTTGCGCTCGGCGGGGCCGGACACCGAATTGATTGTTCGGACAGCCGGGCACGGCGTCGAATATATCGAAACCCGCTTCGAGTCGCTTATCGCCGCCGGCGCGGTGGCTGAGCTGATCGCCGAATACACGCACGACGGCGGCGCCGGCCTTGGGCGCGACGGCGCCAGCCTTACGCTCGAGGGCGGCCCGGCCGCTGTGGACGGCATCGTTGTGGCTGCTTTCGGTGATCCCGGAATGCCTGCGCTGAAGGAACTCGTTGACGTACCGGTCATCGGCATCACCGAGGCGGCACTGTGCGCTGCAGCATTGCAGGGCCACCGTTTCTCGATCATCGCCATTTCGGACCGGATCCAGGCCTGGTACCTGGACTGCGTGGAACGCTTCGGTTTTGCCGGCCGTCTCGCTTCCATACGCTCCATTAACCAAAGCCTGAACTCCATAGGGTCGGTGCAGGCAGACTTCAAGGAAACCCTGCTGGCACTCAGCCGACAGGCCGTCACTGAGGACGGCGCCGACGTCGTGATCCTTGCCGGTGCGCCGCTCGCAGGGCTCGCCCGCGAGCTCGAAGGACACATCCCCGCGCCCGTGGTGGACGGCATTTCTGCCGGCATCCGCATGACGGAGGCCGTGGTCGCGTTGAAGTCCGGGGCTCACCGTGGCGGCTCGTTCGCGGCGCCACCGGTCAAGCGGCGGCAGGGCCTTTCGGAAAACCTCGACGCCGCCCTGACCGCCGCGCAGTCCGCGGCCCAGTCCGCGCACCTCCCCTCCGCACCGGTTCCGGCAACATCCGCGCTGCCGTCCCGCTAGAACTTCCAAGAAGTCCCGCTAAATCTTCCAAGAACAAGGAGGACAACGATGTCCCACTTCCCCGATCTCGTCATCGCCAACGGCACGGTCGTCAACAGTTTCGGCAGGCAAGCCGCCCACGTCGTAGTCGACGGCGGACGCATCGTCCAGCTCATTGACGCTGCCGAACCCATTCCCGCGGCTGCACGAACCATTGAAGCCCACGGCCAGTTGGTCATCCCCGGCGGCATCGACGGCCACTGTCATGTTGCCCAAGTGACCGGCCGATTCCGCACTTTGGATGACTACCGGACCACGTCAACGGCGGCACTCTGGGGCGGCACTACCACCATCATCGATTTCGGCATCCCCCGCGATGCTCAGGAGACTCCGCTCGAAGCGGTCCTGAACAAGAAGCGCCTCGCCACCGAGTCCCGCTGCGATGTTGCCGTGCACGGCTCTGTTGTCTCGTGGGACGAGACGGTTCCGTGGCAGCTTGAGCAGCTTGCGGCCGAGGGCGTCAGGTCCGTGAAGATGTACACCACAAACCGCGGCTCAACCATGGCCGATGGTGACACCATCCTGAAGGTCATGCGCGAAATGGTGCGCCTGGATGGGCTCACGTACATCCATGCAGAGCACGATCCCATCATCACCGACTGCACTGAGCAGCACGCCTCGGACGGCAGAATCGGCATCGAGCACCTGCACCATACCCGGCCTGAGCTTGCCGAGGAGATCTCGGTCAAGGAAACCTTGGCGATGGCCCAGTACACCGGAGCGCCCGTCTATTTTGTCCACCAGTCGACTCCGGGCGCCGTGGACCTCGTGGCCGAGGCCCGCGCGGGCGGCCAGGAGGCGTACTCGGAGACCTGCCCGCACTATCTGACTTTGGACGACGCCGTTTATGGTTCCGCGTTCCCGGAATGGTACGCGTGCTGCCCGCCGATGCGGAGTGCCGAAACGGTGGCCGCCTTGAAGGATCGACTGGCTGCCGGTGCCATCCACACTGTTTCCTCGGACCACTCCTGCTACGACCTCTCCCAAAAACGCGAGCGCACGGACGATGTCCGCTATATGCCGCATGGCCTCCCCGGCGTGGAAACCCGCATGCCCGTGACGTTCACGGCACTGGTCACTGAATCCGGCGGCTCTGTGGAGGACTTCGTTGAGGTCTTCTCGGCAGGCCCCGCCAGGATCAATGCAGTCCCGCGAAAGGGCGCGATCGTGGAAGGCTTCGATGCCGACATCGTGATCTTCGATCCCGCCTCACAGCAAATGGTCGACGGCGGTGCGTTGCACATGGGGACTGATTTCTCGCCTTTTGAGGGGAAGACGCTCAGCGGCTGGCCCTCAGCGGTGATCTCCGCGGGACGGGTGGTCCTTGACGAAGCAGGTTTCCACGATCCCGGGCCGGTGGGTCGCTTCGTGCCCCGCAATGGCTTCACGGAACACCGAGACGCCCTCTCCGTTCCCGTCATCCCCTCTGCCGAATCCCTCAACGCTTAGGAGCAACCATGCCTTCAAACAACCGCCCAATCCGCATCGGCATGATCGTGCCGTCCTCCAACACCTGCCTTGAGCCGCAGACATACCGGATCCTGGGCGATCGCCAGGATGTGACCATTCATTCAACCCGCATCCCCGTCACCCGGATTGCCTTGGACGACTCCTCGGACAAGCAATTCGATTCCTCGGTGATGCGCGGAGCTGCCGAGTTGCTGGCCACGGCGAACGTGGACGTTATTGCATGGAACGGCACGTCCGGATCCTGGCTCGGCGCTTCCCACGACCATGCCTTGGTCCGTGAGATCACCGACGCCACAGGCATACCGGCCACCACGTCCACACTGGCCTACCTGGAGGCCTTCTCGTCCTTTGGCACCGAGCGAATCGGTTTGTTCACGCCCTACACGGCAGACGTGAACGAGGCCGTGATCGCGTCGTACGCCAGGGAAGGCATCAAGACGATCGATCATCGGCACCTTGATCTCACCGATAACGAATCCTTTGGGCGCGTTACCGATGAGGAGATGCTGCCGGGCTCATTGGAGTTGGCGGCAGCTCATCCGGACGCCGTGGTCTTCCTGTGCACCAACCTCTATGGAGCCAACATCACAGCCGACGTTGAAGCCCGAACAGGCGTCCCTGTTCTCGATTCCGTGGCAGTGACACTCTGGCATGCCCTCAAGCTTGCGGAAGCTCCCTTGCTGGACCCGAAATGGGGGCGCTTGCTGGCTGACGCCGTGGCCTAGTCCTTGTTGTCCTCATCGATGCGCTCGAGCAGCTTGCCGAGCGCATCCCGGATATCGTCATAGTCGTTCTGCGCCGCACGGCTCTCGGCAGAGATGACCGCGCATCTGTGGATCTTCTTGAAGTCGCCGAAAGGGAATTTGTAATGGCCCTTTTGGTCAGCCGGATGATCGTCGTCCACGCCGAGGTACCACTTGGAATACTCGGCTTGGCCATGCTTCTCCAGGAACTCATTCTCGTCCTTGGTGGACGGGGCGTGCTCGCTCCAGTCATCCCGAACGTCCTTGACGATCTTCCCGTCGCTGATCAGGTGCTTCGCGTTGTCGAATGCTTTCTTGTTGAGTTTGACGGTCATGGCGCAACCTCGCTTCGATGTGGCGGTTCGGCATGGGTTGGGTAACTCGTACGGTTCAGCTTAGGACGACGGCGGATGGCCGGGAAGGGTGCGAGGCCCGGGCATGCCCCCACGCTTTGGGCTCAGGTGATGAGCCGTACCCGAAGTCCTGTTCCGGCTTCCTTCATGACAAGCCGCCGGTTTATTGCTCCTTGTTGTTTGAGCCACAAAACGTTGCCATCGTCGGTCACTGCCTCTACCAGGCCTTGGTCCACGATCTTATTGCCGCGCCAGATTTGGACGTCCAGGCCAACGAGTGGCCTCCAATCTGTCACCCTCTTGCTTTGTGGTTTGTCGAAGCGTGAACCCGGCGTCGAATCCTTCATATCGTCTTTCAATCGATGACTCCTAGCCATGCATCTTTCCGCAGTCGCCTCTTGGGCAGACTTCTGTTTAAAAGATGTGGCTTCACGGTCCGAACATGACGCGAAAGCAGGGGCCGAAATTACGGCGTGCCGATCCTCCTAGAGCGCCTTCACCGCGCCCAACACCTTGGTCAACGAATCCTTTGCGTCGCCGAACAGCAACGTGGTCTGAGGTTCGTACAAAAGTTCGTTTTCGATGCCAGCGAATCCTGGACGCATGGAACGCTTGAGGAATACCACCTGCCGGGCGTCAGCTACTTCAAGGATGGGCATTCCATAGATCGGGGAGCCGGAGGTGGTCTTGGCTGCAGGGTTCACGACGTCGTTGGCACCCACCACCAGGGCAACGTCGGCGGTCTTGAACTCGGGGTTGATATCGCTCATTTCCTTCAGCGACTCGTACGGCACGTTGGCCTCGGCCAGGAGGACGTTCATGTGCCCGGGCATGCGTCCGGCAACAGGATGGATGGCGAAGTCCACCTCGGTCCCGCGTGCCTCCAAAGCCAAGGCCAACTCAGCGGCTGTGTGCTGGCCTTGCGCTACAGCCAAGCCATATCCGGGAACGATAATCACCCGCTGGGCGTACCCGAGCAACACCGCAACATCCTCCGGGCTGGAGGATCTGACCGGACGCTCACTCACGGCGGTGGAACCGGCAGTGGAGCCACCTTTGAAGGCACCGAACATGATGCCCGCAACGCTGCGGCCCATCGCGGCGGCCATGGCCCGGGTGAGGATGGTGCCTGACGCTCCAACCAGGGTGCCGGCCACCACCAGGAGCACGTTGCCCAGCACCAATCCTGACGCAGCCACGGCCAATCCAGTGAAGGCGTTGAGCAGCGAGATGACAATCGGTACGTCGGCACCACCCACCGGAAGCACCAGCAGGATACCGGCCACAAGGCCAAGGATCAGCAGCGCCAGCGCGAGCAGGAGCGAACCATTCAGTATCACCACAATCCCTGCGCCCACCGCGGCAAGCAGCACCACGCCCATCAGCACAGGCAGGCCCGGGAACGTCACTGGCCGGGTGGTCATCAGCCCCTGCAGTTTGGCAAAGGTAACCCCGGAACCGGCAAAGGAAACGGCCCCGACGAGCAGCGTGAACACGATGGCCAAGCGGACCCACGCATCAACGGTATGCGAGAGCTCCAGCAATGCCACGAGTGCGGCGGCGCCGCCACCCACACCGTTGAACAGGGCCACGAGTTGGGGCATCTGCGTCATCTGAACGCGCCGTGCCACGGGTGCGGCCACCACCGATCCCACAGCTATTGCCCCAACGATCCATGGAACGTTGTCCAGCTTCACCGAGACGAACACTGTGACGACAGCCAACAAGGCGCCGAACGCCCCGATGAGGTTTCCCCGCCGCGCCGTTCGCGGTGAGTTCAGGCCTTTGAGCGCCAGGATGAAACAGGCTGCGGCTGCGAGATAGAGGAGAGCTGTCCAGGTGGGATCCAGTAGAGTCACCGGCCGAGCTCCTTACCCGCGTGATCCTCGGATGAAACAACTGACGACGGCGGCCGTTGCCTCCCGCGGAACATCTCCAGCATGCGGTCGGTCACCACGAAGCCGCCCACAAGGTTGGCCGTGGCAAGGACGACGGCCAGCAAGGCGACCGCCAAAACCCACGGATCAGAGGCCTGGCCAGCGACAATGATGGCACCCACCAGGATGATTCCGTGGATAGCATTCGCCCCGGACATCAGGGGTGTGTGGAGGGTGCTGGAAACTTTGGAGACGACCTCGAAGCCCACGAAAACTGCCAGTACGGTGATCGTCAGCAGACTCATGCCATCCATCAATGCGCTCCTTCACTGCCAGGGTTGGCCGCTGTGTGGGCACTGCCAAAGGGGCCGGTCTCACCCGCGAGCGCGGCGAGTGCTTCAGCTGTTGGCGCGTGCCGCACCTCGCCGTCGTGGGTGAGGCAGGTTCCCGCCACAACCTCGTCGTCAAAGTCCGGGGCGACAACTCCTTCCCGGGTCATCAATGCGATCAGGTTGGCCACGTTCTTGGCGAACAAACGCGAGGCGTCTGCGGGCATCGCGGATGCTGGGTCCTTGAGCCCCACCAAGGTCACTTCACCCTGCCCATCAGCCGTGGGGATGTGGATGTCCTGCCCGGGGATGCTGCCTTCCACGTTTCCGCCTGACTCGGCCGCCAGATCTACTACGACAGATCCGGGGCGCATCCCTTGGACCATTTCGCGGCTCACCAGAAGTGGTGCCCGGCGTCCGGGGACGGCAGCAGTGGTGATGAGGACATCTGCCTGCGCTACGTGCGGCGTCAGGAGCGCACGCTGCAAGGCACCCCTGTCTGCGCTGAGTTCACGGGCGTACCCGCCTGAAGCTTCGGCGGTTTCGAGGTCCAGCTTGATGAAGGTCCCACCCATGGAAGCCACTTCGTCTGCCGACGCCGGACGGATGTCGTTGGCCGAAACCCGCGCGCCAAGCCTTTTGGCAGTGCCGATCGCTTGGAGCCCGGCCACGCCTGCCCCCAGTACCAGGACCCGGGCGGGCGGGATGGTCCCGGCCGCAGTCATGTACAACGGGAAGAATCTGGGCAGGCGCGTCGCGGCCTCAAGGACGCAGCGGTATCCGGCCACCAAGGCCTGTGAGGTGAGGGCGTCCATGGACTGGGCCCGCGAGATCCGGGGAACCAGTTCCAGTGCAAACGATGTGATGCCACCTGCGGCGAGCGCCCTCACCGTTGGCAACTCCGAGGACGGCGACCCCAATCCGACGGTGACTGAACCCGGGCGGAGGGCTCCCGCCGTCGACGGTTCCATGGGACGCACGTGGCAGTAAACGTCTACGGATCCTAGATCCAGGGACTGCACAACAGAAGCGCCGGCCTGCCGGTATTCGTCGTCACTATGTCCGGAGGCAAGCCCCGCCCCGGACTCGATCTCAACATCAAGGCCCAACCCGGTCAATTGCTTGACCGTTTCGGGCGTGGCTGCCACTCTGCGCTCACCGTCGAGTGCCTCGCGCGCTATGCCTGCTTTCACCCGCCACCCCTCTTCGGGAACTCTCCGGAACCAGTTGGCATGAGTCTATGGCCGCAAAGGTCAGGACGGGAGTAGGGGGTGCGCTATGTGGACAAGTCCATTAGGGTCGGTGGAAGCTGGGGCAACCAGCCTCCACACCGTCGACGAGCCGGTTCCGGCCGTGCCGTCGGGAAGGAACGCCGCTATGGACACATTCAAAATCGGCTATTTCGTCGGAAGCCTCTCCAGTACCTCGATCAACCGGGTCCTCTCCAAGGCGCTCATCAGCCTGGCGCCTCCGGAACTGGAATTTCATGAAATCGCCATACGGGACCTCCCGCTGTACAGCTCCGACTACGACTCCGACTTCCCGCCCGCCGGCAGGGAATTGAAGGACGCGATCGCCGCATCGGACGGCATCCTGTTCGTCTCCCCCGAGTACAACCGCTCCATTCCAGGCGCTTTGAAGAACGCCATCGACTGGGGATCCCGTCCGTGGGGCACCAATTCTTTTGCCCGGAAACCTACCGGCATTATCGGCGCGTCGCCTGGTGGTATCGGAACCGCAGTGATGCAGTCCTCCATGCGCAGCGTCCTCAGCTTCCTCGACGCGCCTCAGCTGAATGCGCCGGAGGCTTACATCCGCTTCGTCGCGGACGCGTACGACGACGACGGCTCGGTTAAGGACGAGGGCACGGCAGGGTTGCTGCGCCACTATATGGAGGAATACAGCGCGTTTGTCCAGCGTGTCCTCGCCGCCAACGCTCCGGGTCATATCGGCGACCAGGAACCTGATTCGGCCAAGCTAACGCGCTAGCCCCTCGGGTGGGGTCGCCCCTTGCCTGGTGGGCGACACCCACCCTATTTTCTTTGTTGGTCAGTATGCTTACTACTATGAGGATTCGCGAACACGCCCTATCCCACAGGAGAAACGATGCTTCGTAGATTAGCCCTGACAACCCTGGCACTGACCCTCTTCACCGGGTCCCTGTTGTCCGTCGCGGCAGCAGCAAACGCAGCAAACCCCGCCGCCCTGCAAGGCCACGTGGCCGCCACCACCCCCACTCCGTCGGTGTCGCCCAGCAACCCTTCCGGCCCGTCAACGGCAACACCGACAAACCCAGCTCCGTCGTCCGGCGGGCAAACCACGTCCAACCCGGCTAGCAGCGGACCCGCCAACCCAGGGACCGGAGAGTCCGAGCCCCAGGAACAAACCCGGACCGACGTCACGCCGTGGATCCTGGCCGCCGTTGCTGCGATCATCGTCATTGCGCTGATCATCTGGGCGGTTCGCGGACGCGGTCGGAATGAGGAAGTGCGGGACGAAGAACTCTAGTCGGCGATAGGACGCTGCTGCCCGGCTGAGATCAAGCGCGGGAAGCAACTGCGGCCTGCCTCTGTTCCTACAGATACGTGATGAGAGAACAGAGAGTTGGCTGACATGACTGAGTTGCATGATGCGCACCCTTCCGACCAAACGAGTGGTGGGCAGCCTTCGGATGTCAGGCACGAGACCTTCACCATCACGCGCGATTTTGAGGCGAACCGGGCGGACGTCTTCGCCGTGTTCGCGGATGATCGGTTGCGCCGGCAATGGTTTCGGATGCCAGGAACCGGGTCCGTCTATGATCACGACTTCCGCATCGGCGGCGGTGAGGAAGCGAGCAGCACCTTCACCATGCCGGACGGGCAGGCCCAGGTACTGCGCAATCGATCACGCTACCTCGACATCGCGCCCGATCGCCGAATCGTTTTCGTCTACGAAGCGATCGTGGACGATGTAACCCGATGGGCATCGCTGGTAACGGTGACCCTGGCCGATGCGGAATTCGGCAGAAGCAGGCTGATCTGGACCGAGCAGGTCACGTTCCTCACGCGAACCGGAGACGGCAGCGCTGACTTACCTCATCTGCGCACCGGGACGACCCTTCGCCTCAACGGGATACCGGGAGCCCTTAAAACAAAGTCTGGTGATGGCGAAACGAGCAGTTGACGATCCGTTGTCGCCGCCGCCGTTGTCATCAGGGCAGTTACGGAAAAGCCAATGCGCGCGCTTTTAGCCGAGGCGCTCGAACACCATCGTTGCCTGGATACGGTCTCCGCCGCCGAGCCCCTTACTCCCGCTGCTCGACGTGGTAATGGTGTGGAGCCGGTATCCCTTCGCGGCCTGATCGTTGATGGCCTTCTCCAGGGACGTCAGATTGCCCGAACCGGTTCCCAACAGCTTCTCCTTGAGGATCACTTGCAGGACGACATACTGCTGCATGACGCGACTTCCTTCCATTGCTGGTCGATTGGGAGCAATGCTACTCAACGCGGCGGCGCCGGCGGCGGTGCTTCCTAACCACTGAGCGTCCCCGCCGTCAGCCTTCCAATGGCACTGCTTTCCAGATTTTCCAGCAGGTGCCGCGGATTGTCGTAGACCTCCGCGGCGCCTGCGTCGCGGAGCTCGGCCTCGCTGATACCGCCGCAGGTCAGGGCGATGGCGGGAACGCCAATTGCCGCAGCAGCCTTTACGTCCCAGACTGCATCGCCAACAAAGACGACGTCCGCTGGATCGAGTTCAAGCTTCTTCAGGCACGCCAGAAGGATATCCGGAGCCGGCTTGCTTTCGTCCGCATCATTGGAGCTGGTCCACGCGTCAATGGACCCACCGGCGTCGAGAAGCCGCCTGCTAACGTCAAGGTCGCGCTCTTGCGCTGACGAGGCCAGCCCTACCGCCAGCCCGGAATCCGAGCAGGCTGCAAGGAGGTCCCGGGCGGAGTCGAAGGCGCGCAAGGACGGCCAGAATGTCGAAAACACAGCCCCGTGCGCGGATTTCAGTTCCTTTTGCATGTCTTCCGGACAGTCCGGCACAAGGTGCTGGACCAGCTTGTCGCCACCCATCCCGACGCAGCGATGAATGTCGGAGATCTGGATGTCCAAGCCTTCGCGCCTGAATGCCTGCCACCAGGCGAACGCGTGGAAGTAGCTGGAGTCGATCAATGTCCCATCGACGTCAAAGAGGACGCCGCGTTTCTTGTAGCTTGAGTTGGCTGGAGTAGACATTTAGTAAGTCTACTTACCGTTCCGTTGCGCGGAAACCAGGCGCGCTCTTCGACATATTGCGTAACGCCGGAAATACGCGTCTGCAACATCTTGTTGGCGGGAGTATGACAACAATCGGAATCATCGGTGCAGGACACATTGGCAGCCAGGTTGCGCGTAAAGCGGTTGAACTCGGCTACGACGTCGTGATCAGCAATTCCCGGGGCCCGGAAACCCTCGCGGAACTGGTCACAGAACTTGGGCCGCGGGCCCGGGCCGCGACGGCGGCTGAGGCAGCAGCGGCAGGTGATTTCGCCGTCGTGACCGTTCCGCTGAAGAACTACCGGGACATCCCGGCGGAGCCGCTGGAAGGCAAGATCGTCATCGACACCAACAACTATTACTGGGAGCGCGACGGCCGTATTCCCGCGCTCGACAACGGCGAGGCCACCACCTCGGGCCTGCTCCAGAAGCACCTGCCCACGTCCAAGGTAGCCAAGGGTTTTAACCACATCTTCGCCAAGGACATCACTACCGATGGCACCCCGGCCGGCACGCCCAACCGCCGCGCATTGGCCACAGCCAGTGACTTCCCGGAGGCCGCCGAACTCGTGACCAAGCTGTACGACGAGTTCGGTTTCGACACCGTCAACATCGGGCCGCTCGAAGACAGCTGGCGGGTCGAGCGCGACCGCCCGGCCTACGTCATCCGGCAGAACGCGGACGAACTTCGCGACAACCTCGCCAAAGCGACCCGCACCGTCTGATAGACCCGCACCATCTCATAACAAAACACGCACGACGGCGGCAGGCGGCTTACGCCTGCCGCCTCCTCTGTGCTGGGGTGCTGTGGGACTGCCACTCCACGACGGGTGGGCACGATTTGCGGCCAGGATTTGGGCCGAATCGCATCACGAATTGGACGCTGGACGCACAAAGGGAGTGGCTGCCTCCCAGGAAGCCCGGCGCATAGGGCATTCCGGGAGGCAGCCGCGCCAATTAAGCCCCGAACCCAAGGAGTTGCTATGTCTACCCAAACTGAGAAATGGCCTGCAGGAACACCCGCATGGGTGGATCTGGGGGTCGATGACCTCCCTGCCGCCAAGGCCTTCTACACGGAGTTGTTTGGATGGGATTACCTCTCCGGCGACGAAGAGGCCGGGGGTTACCTGCTGGCCCAACTGGACGGACAAGCAGTTGCCGGACTCGGCCCCAAACAGGATTCCAACATGCCAACCGTCTGGACCACGTATCTGGCCTCGGACAATGTTGACACCACGTGCAAAGAAGTAGCCGCTGCTGGTGGCCGACTCATCGCTCCTCCCTTCGATGTGATGGATTCGGGGCGCATGGCAATTGCCGCAGACAGCGTTGGTGCAGTCTTTGGCATCTGGCAGGCGGGGACCCATATCGGGGCGGAGCGCGTCAACGAGCACGGTGCACTGTGCTGGAACGAACTCCACACCCGCGACTACGCGCTGACCCGTTCCTTCTATGCCGATGTTTTTGGCTTCAGCTATCAGGACATCGACCAGGACGGATTCATATACGCAACCGCCAAGCGGGCTTCTGATGGCCGCGAAGTGGGCGGCATTCAGCACGACACCGAAATTGCCGAGGGCGCGCCGAATCACTGGCTGACGTGGTTTGCCAGCGACCATGTAGATCGAACCGCCGCAACAGCCATGGAACTCGGATCTTCAGCCTTGGTGCCAGTCATGGACAGCCCCATGGGACGGATGGCAATCCTGCAGGCGCCGCAGGGAGAAATCTTCGGCATCATCGACGCGCCCCGGACCAAGGACTAAGCCCGGACCGCCGGCTAAACCCGCACCAACGGCTACGTCAGGACTGGATCCAAAGCTTCGCTGATGACCTCATGGGCGTGTGCCGCGGCGAGCGGCGCGGCGAGCCGGTGCACTGCCTGGAAGGTCCGGCGGACTTCCGGCCCATGCCACTCGGGCGGAAGGTAGTCCGCCGGGAGATTCGGGTCCCGGTAAGGGAACTTGCGCCACAGCGTGAGCATCGGAATGTAGTAGCGGAAAGCGTCGCGTCGCACCTCGGCCGTGGAATCAGCCAGGGCCGCCTCAGGGTCGGTGCCCACCAGCTCGATCCACTGCTGCTCTGCGCCCCGGTAGATCTCAAGGAACTCCGTGAACTGTTCATCGAGTTCCTTGAGATCCCACCATTCGGAGATCTTGGGCCGCATGGGGCCATCGAAAACGTAGTCGCTTCGGAAGAGGTCCACGAACTCGATGAGCCCGCTGGCAGTGAGGCGTTCGCGAGCCTGCTCCAGCTTGTGTGCCGGAGCGATCCATACGCCGGACGCCACTGACCCAAATCCCAGGCTGGACAAGGCGGACCTCAGTTGGTGTCGGCGGTTCCGCATCGATTCGGGCACCGAGAACACGGCGAGCACCCACGTATCCACGGGAGCAGGCTGTTCGGGGGCGAAGATCCGCCGATCACCTTCACGGAAGACGTCGCTCACCGATTCGGCGATCTTGTACTTGGCAATGCCGCCTTCGCGGACGCTCTTCAGGACACCCTTGGCCTTAAGCCTGGAAACAGACGATCTCACACCCGGCGCGTCATAGCCGAGCGTACCGAGCATCGAAACCAGTGCGGAGACCGGCAACGCATCACCAGCGTTCCTGCCATAAAGACCGAAGATGGTGACCAGGAGTTGCTGATGGCGCACCGGGGGTGCCGGGACGGCGAACATTGAAGGACCCTCATTTCCGCGCCAGGTAAGGCGCCAGTCATGTTCATCATAGGTGGGGAACCATCAATGGCCGGGAAAGGCTGATGCTCTGCCAGCAGATCACGGCGGCGTCCGTGTTGTCAGCTAGTCAACCCACCGCACAGCCCGGACGAAATGTTCCGGCCAAGGCTGCGCGGCGGTGGTGCCGTTGGGGACGTGGACGGTGGTCACCGTCCCGAATGCGGCCACCTCGCTGCCGTCCGACGATGCACCTTGGTGAGTGACGCCGTCGGGCGTTCCGCGGGCAGCATCTTCAAGTGGGCGGCCGCGGACCTCGAAGGCCATGGTCAGCGAGGTCCGGCCGAGCGCGTGGATTTTCACCGTGGCGGTGACGCGCTGGCCGAACCATAGCTTGGCCTTGTAGTTGATCACCTGCTGGACGCGAGGAGCGTTGGGGAAGTAGTCGGGCAGCTCCAGGGAGCGGAAGAGCTCTGCCTCGGCGGCTTCCACCCACCTGAGGATGGCCGAGTTGTGTTGGTGGCCGGAGGCGTCGGTGTCCACCCACTCAACCGTCCGCTCAACACTCGCTTCAGGAAACGCGTCCATGATTCTCCTAGCGGGTGCTGACTGCCGCGGTTTCGTCGTCCGGGTCCGCGACGTCGGCTCCCGCATTGGACAGAACAACCGTCACCTCGGGTTGCGGCTTCGGAATCATAGCGACGGCGGCCGCGGCCACCACTGCGATGCCGGCGAAAATCGCGAAGTTGGCCTCGAAGGGCAGCTTGGAACCTGCAATCCAGCCGCCGATCAAGGGTCCGGAGATCGCACCCAGGCGGGCAAAGCTGAGAGCCCAACCCGTGGCCGTACCGCGAACCTTGGCCGGATAGTAGTCAGCGATGTAGCCGGTCAGGACCAGGGACGTAGAGATCGAGCCAACGCCTGCGAAGGCCACGAACAGCAAGTTGACCACCATGGTGTTGGGGAAGACGAGGAGCATGATGCCCAGGCCACCCAGGATGTAGAACACCACGAGGATGAGCTTCTTGCCGTACTTGTCTGCCGCACGGCCCAGGAGCAGGCCGCCGATGGCGGAGGCCAGGCTGAAGACCAACAGGAACGTCAGGGACGAGCCCAGATCGTAGCCGGCCTTCTTCATGATGCTCGGCAGCCAGGTGTTGAGCCCGTAGACGAGTACCAGGCCGCAGAACAGGGAAACCCAGAAGAACACCGTGGAGCGCAGGTACTTCCGCGAGAACATCGTGGTGATGGTCTTCCACCACGGATCGGCGGGTGTACCGGCCTGCGCCACCGTTGCCACCGGCTGGTAGTCGGCGATCTCCAGCTTGGCAGCCAAGGCCTTGGCCTCGGTCTTACGTCCCTTGGACTCGAGGTACTCCAACGATTCCGGGAGAAACTTCCAAATGATCGGCAGCAGGACAATCGGCGCGGCACCAATAGCAATCACGGTCCGCCAGCCACCAACCGGCAATACGAACATCGCAGCAAGCGCGGCCGCAACAATGCCCAGCGAGTAGCCCGAATACATGAGGCCGTAGTTGTAGGAACGCCTATTGGGAGCTGAGTACTCGATGGTCAGGGCTGCGGCCACGGGGATGACACCGCCCATGCCCAGTCCGCCGATGAGCCGGAAAAGGCCAAACAGCTCGGGCGTCGGAGCCCAGGCGGCACCAGCCTGGGTGAGGGTGAAGATCACCATGGACGCCAACAGCATCTTCTTGCGGCCTACAAGGTCGCTGAGAGTCCCGATGAACAAGGCTCCGATAAGCATGCCGATCAAGGCATATGATCCCAGCCCGCCCAGGGCAAGGGGGCTGAGGTTCCATTGCTTGTACTCGGCCAGCGCCGGAAGCACTGCCCCCAGGACGCCGACGTCGTAACCCTCGGCGAGGATGGCGAGCCAGCAACAAATCAACACCAAGCCGGTGGTGCGCTTGGGCACGTTCCAGTCATTAACCGGTGCGGCGGGCACGGCTACTTCACCAACGCAGATGCAGTGGCGGACGCGGGTGTCCAGCGGAGGTGGGTGGTGGTTTCTTCGGTGTCGGGTTCGCGGAGGAGGGACAGACGGGGGCGGACGGCGTCGGTGCGGGTGCTGGGGGGCTTGCGGCGGCCGGCGCGGAATTGCGGAATCCATTGCGCCCCAGGGCCGTGGTATTCCTGCTCAGCAGCGGCATGCAAAGTCCACTGCGGGTCGTAAAGGTGTGTACGGCCCAGGGCAATGAGGTCCGCGCGTCCTGCGAGGAGGATCGAGTTCACGTCGTCGTAGCTGGAGATGGCGCCGACGGCGATCACAGCCACCCCGGCGGGGGCGGCGACTTCCTGGCGGATGCGGTCCGCGAACGGGGTCTGGTAGCTGCGTCCGAACGCGGGCTTTTCCTCCTTGGCGACCTGGCCGGTGGAAACGTCCAGGCCGGCGGCGCCGTGCTCCACAAACGCCTTGGCGATCTCGATCGAATCGTCGGAGGTGTTGCCGCCCTCGATCCAGTCCGTCGCGGAGATCCGCACCGTCACCGGCTTGTTGCCAGGCCAGGCCGCGCGGACGGCGTCGAAGACTTCCAGCGGGAACCGCAGCCGGTTCTGGAGGCTGCCACCGTATTCGTCGGTGCGCTGGTTCGAGACCGGGGAGAGGAAGGAGGAGAGCAGGTAGCCGTGAGCGGCGTGGATTTCCAGGAGGTCAAAGCCTGCCTGACCAGCGCGGATCGTAGCGGCGACGAACTCGGCCGTGATGGCGTCCATGCCGGCCCGGTCCAGTTCGGCCGGGGTCTGGTTTTCCGGTCCGTACGGCAGGGCGGACGGGCCAATGGCCTGCCAGTTGCCCGACTCGAGGGGCTGGTCGATGCCTTCCCACATGAGCTTGGTGGAGCCTTTCCGGCCGGAGTGGCCCAGCTGGGCGCCGATCTTGGCCGTGGAGCGGGCGTGGACAAAGTCCACGATTTCCTTCCAGCTGTCGCGCTGTTCGTCCGTGTACAGGCCGCTGCAGCCGGGGGTGATGCGCCCGGTTTCGGACACGCAGACCATCTCGGTCATGACCAGGCCCGCGCCGCCGAGGGCTTTGGAGCCGAGGTGGACTTTGTGGAAGTCCCCTGGGATCCCGTCGGTGGCGGAGTACATATCCATGGGGGAGACGATGACGCGGTTCTTCAACTCCAGCTCTCCAATGCGGAAGGGCTGGAACATCGCCGGCGCGACCTGCGTCAGGCCCTGGGATTCGGCAAAGTTCCGGTCCACGGCCTGGGCGAATTCGGGGTCGCGGAGGCGGAGATTTTCCTGGGTGATGCGGCGGCTGCGGGTGAGCAGGTTGAACGCGAACTGGGTGGGGTCCTGGTCCTTGTACTGGCCGATGCGCTCAAACCATTCCAGCGATGCCTGCGCGGCGCGCTGCGTGGAGGCGACGACGGGACGCCGCTCAGCCTCGTACGCTGCCAAAGCGGAGTCCACGTCGGGGTGCTCGTGCAGGCAGGCCGCGAGGGCGAGTGAGTCTTCCATGGCCAGTTTCGTGCCGGAGCCGATGGAGAAGTGCGCGGTGTGGGCGGCGTCGCCGAGCAGGACCACGTTGCCCTTGCGCCAGCTCTGGTTCCGCACCGTGGTGAAGTTGATCCACTTGGAGTTGTTGGACAGGACCTCGTAGCCGTTCAGTTCCTCGGCGAAGATCTCGCGGATCTTCGCGATCGCTTTCTCATCCGAAACCCCGGGAGGGAAGACCTCGTTGGCGGTCTCGTCGAACCCTGCCGCGTGCCAGACGTCCTGGTGCATTTCCACGATGAACGTCGAGCCCTCATCGGAGTACGGGTAGCCATGGATCTGCATGACACCAAACTCGGTCTCCTTGACGAAGAACTTGAAGGCCTCGAACACCTGGTCCGTACCGAGCCACATGAACTTGTTGGTCCGGGGGTCCAGGTCCGGGCCAAACGCGTCGGCGTACTTAGCACGGATCTGGGAGTTCACCCCATCAGCGGCGAGCACCAGGTCATAGTTCGCTTCGAGGTCCTCAATGGCCGGGGCCAGGGTGGAGAACCGGACATCGACGTTCAATTCGATGCAGCGGCGCTGCAGCAGTTCCAGCAGTTCCTTGCGGCTCATGGCAGCGAACCCCTGCCCGCCGACCGTGATCATCTGGTCACGGAAGTGGATATCGATATCGGACCAGCGCGCGAACCGGCGGCTCATGTATTCCGCGACCACCGGGTCCGCGTTCCCGATCCCGCCCAGAGTCTCATCGGAGAACACGACACCGAAACCAAACGTGTCGCTGGCAGCGTTCCGCTCCCACAACGTGATCTCGTGTGACGCATCCAGCTGCTTCATCAGTGCTGCGAAGTACAGGCCGCCGGGGCCGCCTCCAACGATTGCGATCTTCATGCTCATGCTCCTTCTCAAGCCTGGCTTTGGCCGGCGGGGGTAAGTTGTTGGGTTTCTGCTTCGCCGGTGGTGCTCTCCTTGAGGAGGCCATCGCGGAGCTTGAAATGTTGGAGTTTGCCGCTGGGGTTCCTCGGCAACTCGGTGACGAAGCGGACATCGCGCGGGTACTTGTAAGGGGCGATGGTCTGCTTCACGAAGTCCTGGATTTCCTTGCGCTTCGCAGCGTCGCCAATGACGCCCTCACGCAGGACGATGAACGCGCAGACGATGCTCCCGCGCTCAGGATCAGGCCGGCCGATCACCGCGTTCTCCACCACGTCCGGGTGCTGGTCGATGGCGGTTTCCACCTCGGGCGCGCCGATGTTGTAGCCGGAGGAAACGATCATGTTGTCGGAGCGGGCCTGGTACGTGAAGTACCCGTCCGCATCCATGGAGAACGTATCGCCCGTGACATTCCAGCCATTCACCACGTAATTCGCTTGGCGTGCGTCGTCCAGGTAGCGGCAACCCGTGGGCCCAATCACGGCGAGTCGGCCGGACTGTCCAGGGCCGAGCTCTTTGCCGTCCTGATCAAGAATGGTTGCACGGAAGCCTGGCACAGCCTTGCCGGTAGTACCTGGACGGATGTCATCCCCGGCAGCGGAAATGAACACGTGAAGCAACTCTGTGGCGCCGATACCATTGACCAGCCTCAGGCCCGTCGCCTCACGGACCGCTTCCCACGTCTCCTTGGACAGGTGCTCCCCCGCCGAAACAGCGACGCGGAGGCCACGGAGCAAGTCCCCGCGCTTTTCCTTCAGGATCGCCCGGTAGGCAGTGGGAGCCGTGAAAAGGATGGTGGCCCCGGCAGCCGAAGCATGCTCGGCCAGTTCCACAGGCCCGGCCTTCTCCGTCAGAAGCGACGACGCGCCAAACCGCAGCGGGAAGATCACCAATCCGCCGAGCCCGAACGTGAAGGCAAGCGGAGGGGAACCGGCGAAGACATCGTCGGCTGTGGGGTGCAGGATGTGGCGGGCAAAGGTGTCCGCATTCGCCAAGACGTCCCGGTGGAAATGCATGGTCACCTTGGGCACACCTGTGGTCCCGGACGTTGGACCCAGCAGGGCTACGTCGTCTGCAGACGTGTCCACAGCTGTGAACTCCCCGCTCTTGCGCTGGCAGCGTTGGGTGAGGTCGCCGTCGTCGGGCCCTCCGTAGCTCATGACGGTGACGTCCTCGCCTGCCGCCGTCGCGAGCTCATCCACGAAGCGGTGATCGGAAATCGCGACAACGGGCTTGGTGAGCTGAATCAACGTGGCCACCTCGCTGGAACGCAGCATGGGCATAGTAGTGACCACCACGGCGCCCGCCTTCAGCACACCCAGCCAGGCGGCAACCAGCCATGGATTGTTGGGGCCGCGGAGCAGCACACGGTTTCCGGGCTCTACCCCGAGGTCTTCGGTAAGGACCTGGGCAACCTGGTTGGAGTGCAACTGCAACTGTCCATAAGACCAGACTGTGCCATCCGGGGTGCGGAGCGCCGGCCGGTCCGCACCGAACGTCTCGACCGCGTTGTCGATCAGCACGGCGGCAGCGTTCAGCCGCTCCGGGTAGTGGAGTTCCGGCAGGGTAAATTCGAGCGCCGGCCAGGTATCGGCGGGCGGCAAGTGGTCGCGCGTGAACGTGTCCACGTGGGCCGATGGCGTCATGCTCATGGCCGTTCCTTTCAGTGGTGCGTCAGTGAAGCTGGGGATGATGTTGGGGGGTAAAGCTGTTCAGGCGCGGATCATGCCTTCTTGGGCGACTGTGGCGAGGAGCCTTCCTTGCCGGTCGAAGAAGCGGCCCATGGCCAGGCCCCTGTTGCTTTGGCCGGATATGGCCTCTTGTGCATAGAGGACCCACTCATCGGCGCGGCCATCGCGGTGGAACCACATGGAGTGGTCAAGGCTGGCGGTGGCGAGCCCGGGACTGGCCCAGTTGAGTCCGTTGACCCGGAGCAGCGGCTCCAGGATCGTGTAGTCGCAAACGTAGGCGAGGGCGGTGCGGTGGAGGTTGGCGTCGTCGGGGAGGCTGTCAAAAGCCCTGACCCAAATTGCCTGCTGCGGCATGGATCCACCCTCCAGCTCGACGTATACCGGTCCCGGAATATGCCGCATGTCGAAACTACGGCCCGTAGACCAATAGTCTGCGGCTGGGCCTTCTGTCCCGTCCAGTGCTTCCGCTGCGGAGCGAAGGGATTCAGGATCGACGGCGGCAGGAGCCTCCGGCTGGAAGTCCGGACCATCTTCGGGAACCTGGAACGAACCCATCGCGGCATATACAGGCTTGCCATTCTGGAAACCACGGACATTGCGGGTGGAGTAGCCGCGACCGTCGCGCAAGCGTTCTACTTCATAGCGAACATGGGCACCGATGTCCACGGGCCGCATGAAGTAGCTGTGCATCGAGTGGAGCTGCCTGTCGGCCTCCACGGACAGCATCATGGCGGCTGCCGCTTGGGCCACCATGTCTCCGCCATAGGCTTTTGGCCACGGAACGTACTGGGTGGTGGCTTCGTAGGCGTCGTCAAAAACCTGGGCCTCTGTTGGGGTGAGGTCCACAGCCCTGAGGAAGGTCTCCGAGGTCAAGGTTCCGGTGATCATGGTGGTTATGCCCGGCGGTAGTCGGCGAGGGTTTCGTCCGGGACGTCGTCGAGGTTGACCACGAGGTTCTCCGGGGTGCGGGCCGTGAGCCACACGAGTTCTTCGGTGACAGACATGTTTGCTTCGACGTGCGGCATGAATGGCGGGACGAACACCCAGTCGCCGGCCTTCATGTCAATGAACTCTGAGTAGTTCGCGCCGAAGTAGATCCGGCCGTGGCCGCGGAGCACGTAGCCACCGGTCTCTGCCTCGCCGTGGTGGTGCGGGAGTGAGCGGTAGCCCGGGGTGTTGGACACCTGGCCGAACCAGATCTTGGTTGCCGGGGTGTGCTGGATGCTCACTCCGGAGACGCGGATGCAATCCCCGGACTGCGCCGTGTTGGTGTCTTCTTCACCGGCGCGGGTCACTACGGGGACAACCTTGCCGTCAGCGCCGGCGTAGATGGAGTTGTCGCCTTCGAGGCGGTATTCGGTGGTGGTCTGGCTCATGGGGGTTCTCCTTTTGGCGGTGGGTTTTAGGCGTTGGCGGGGACTGGCGTGACCGGCGCGTGGATTCGGAATTGGTTTTCCAGGCGGCCGATGCCGTCGATTTCGGTGGTGAGGACGTCGCCGTCGTTCAGGAAACGCGGCGGGGTCATTCCCATGCCTACTCCCCCAGGCGTGCCCGTGAGTACGAGATCGCCGGGGCGCAGGACCGTGAATTGGGAAATGTAGGACAGCAGCTGTGCGGGACCGAACACCAGGGTGCTGGTATTGCCCTGCTGCACGAGCTCACCGTTGACGTAGCCACGGACTTTGAAGCTTTCGCTTGCCTCGTCCGCGGTCAACATCACCGGGCCCACTGGTGTGGTTGCGTCGAAGGCCTTGCCCTGGAACCACTGCAGGGTGCGGTTCTGCCAGTCGCGCATGGAGACGTCATTGGCAACGGTGTACCCGGCAATTGCCGCCCGGGCCTGGTCTTCGTCAGCACGAAACAGTTCAGAACCCACGACGACGGCCAACTCGGCTTCCCAGTCCACGCGACCACTGCCATGGACTTCTACGACGTCCGCGGCCCCGATCAGGGTGTCAGCGTATTTGGCGAACAGGGTCGGAAATTCAGGAAGTTCGCGTCCCATTTCCTGGATGTGGTCCCCGTAGTTCAGCCCGCAACAAATGACTTTTCCGGCGTGGGGCAGGAGCGGGGCAAAGTCAGCTTCAGTTGCTGCGATGACGGCTTGCCCGCCCTCCGCCGCTGCTTCCGCTGCTTTCTCGGTGATCGACCGCCATTCCGGCTGGGCCAGGAGCGCGCCGACGTCGGTGGCCGGCAGCGCAAGGTACGTGTCGGCGCCCGTGGCGAGTGCCGCCGTCGTACTTCCGCCGGAGGTGCGCAAGGTGGCAAGTTTCATGGGTTCTGCTCCTTCGAGATTCAATGTGTCGACTTTTTTACGATCGTCACATATGCTCAACGTAGCACGGCAGAAATGATCTGCACAGAGGCATTTCAAAAGTTTTTGCAGTTGCCACAACAAGGAGGAACAGCATGAGCCACAAAACAATCAACCCGGAGTCACTCCCCAAGCCATCCGGTTTTGCACACGGCATGCTTGCCGGCAACACGGTGTTCCTGGGTGGGCAGACTGCCTTGGACAAGAACATGAACATCGTTCCCGGCGGCATCGTGGAGCAGTTCACGCAGGCGTTCTCCAACGTGCTGACCACGTTGCGGGAAGCCGGTGGGCAGCCGGAGGACCTCGTCAACGTCACCATCTACCTCACAGACGTAGACGACTACATGGCGAACGGCCGCGAGATCGGACGAATCTGGCGCGAAATGGCTGGCACACAGTACCCGGCGATGGCCGGCATCGGCGTGACCCGGCTGTGGCAGAAAGAGGCCCTGATCGAAATCCAGGGCATCGCAGTTATTCCTGAGGGCTAAATCTCTGGATTGGCGGTCGAGCCTGGTGAAGCATGTCCCTATGGGAACCGTCACCGAATATCTGGAGAACGTCAGTGCAGGCAACCGGGAAATCCTGGAGCGGGTTGTTGCGATCGCGCGTGAGCTGGCGCCCGACGCCGAGGAAGGCACCAGCTACGGCATGCCGGCTCTGCTCGTTGATGGCAAGGGCTTCGTGAGCGTGCTCGAAACCAAGAAGCACCTCGCCCTGTACCCATTTAGTGGGCGGATCCTGCCCGAGATGTCAGAGGAGCTTGGCGGCTATTCGTGGTCGCCGGGGACATTGCGGTTCTCTGCGGACAACCCTGTCCCCGACTCCATGGTGCGGCGGATTCTCGAGACACGGCTGGCTGCGATCCGGAAGTAGAGGCGCCTCGATTTAGTGCTTCGCGGACACGTCCTGGGAGATCGCGTTGGCCGTGGCCACGACTTCCTGCCGGACGGACTCGAGATACTTGTCCGGGTCCGGCTCCGCCGCGACAGCCTGGGCCTGCAGGGACACGTTGATCGCCGCAACGTTGTCGCCGTTGTTGTGGTTCCACACCGGCGCCGCGATGGACATGAGCCCGATTTCCAGCTCCTGGTCCAGCAGGCACCAGCCTTGCGCACGGACCTGCTCGACGGCGGACCTCAAGTCTGCCGCGTTGGCCACGGTTCGCGGCGTGATGGGATTGAGTTCGACGTTGGCCAGGTATGCCTCGAGCTTGGCCTGTGGCAGACCGGCGAGCAGCACACGCCCCATGGAGGTGGCGTATGCCGGGAAACGGGTGCCCACAGTGATGCCCACGTTCATGATCCGGCGGGTCGCGACACGGGCAACGTAGAAGATGTCCGGACCGTCAAGGACCGCAGCGGACGTGGACTCCCCCAGCTTCAGACTCAACTGCTCCAAGTGTGGCTGAGCCAGCTGAGGCAGGGACAGCGCCGAAAGATACGAATAGCCGAGCTGCAGCACCTTTGCAGTGAGGGCGAAGGTCTTGCCGTCCGTGCGGACGTAGCCCAGCTCCACGAGGGTGTGAAGAAAACGTCGGGCCGTGGCGCGGGTCAGGTCAGTGCGGGCTGCGACTTCACTGAGGGTCATGACCGGGTTGTTCGCATCGAACGCCCGGATCACGGCCAGACCCCTGGCCAACGACTGCACATACTGGTCGCTGGCCTGCGGGGTAACTGCGGAATCGGTCATGGTTACCAATCCTAGGGTGCGTTGCGGGGCCTGCTCTGCATCCCCACCGCCTCCCTAACCTCGCAAGCTCGGCCAGGGAACCCGGGCGATGTGGGCCCTGCCAGGGCAATACCAAGCAGAGCGGGCCCCACAACGTGAGCAGTGTTAGGCGCCGGGCTTCAGGGGCAGGGGTATGAGCTCCTGGATTTCTTCGAAGGTGCAGCCGAACGTCTCGCGGACAGTGACGCCGTCGGGTCCTGTAAGGAAGACGGCCTTGTCCGTGTACACGCGGGTCACGCAGCCGACGCCGGTGAGCGGGTAGGTGCACTGCTCCACCAGTTTGGACACGCCCTCGCGCGTCAACAACGTCATCATCACGAACACATCCTTGGCGCCCGTGGCAAGGTCCATGGCACCACCCACAGCCGGGATGGCGTCCGGGGCGCCCGTGTGCCAGTTGGCGAGATCGCCCGTGGCCGAAACCTGGAAGGCGCCGAGGACGCAGATGTCCAGGTGCCCACCGCGCATGATCGCGAATGAGTCGGCGTGGTGGAAGTACGAGGCCCCGGGCAGCTCGGTGACGGGGATCTTGCCCGCATTGATCAAGTCACGATCGATCTCGTCGCCCTCAGCCGCAGGGCCCATCCCCAGCATCCCGTTCTCCGTGTGGAGCGTGATGTTCTGTTCCTCGGTGAGGTAGTTGGACACGAGGGTGGGCTGGCCGATGCCCAGGTTCACGAAGGAACCCGGTGCGATGTCGCGTGCCACCAGCTGCGCGAGTTCGTCGCGGCCCAGGGGCTTCTCGGACGTCTGGATGCTTGTCGCAGTGCTCATAATCAAGCCACCTTCCCATCGAATTCTGCAGAACCAACCCGGACCACACTGTTGACGTAAATCCCCGGCGTCACCACGTTCTCCGGATCCAACGAACCCGTGGGCACGATCTCGGAGACCTGCACAATGGTGTGCTTGGCAGCGGCCGCCATGATGGGGCCGAAGTTACGGGCAGTTTTGCGGTACACGAGGTTGCCCTTGCCGTCGGCCTTGAGGGCCTTGATGAGGGCGACGTCGGCGTGGATGGGCGTTTCGAACACCTGCCACTTTCCATCCAGCAAGCGCGTTTCCTTGCCTTCGGCCAGCGTGGTGCCGTAGCCCGTGGGTGTGAAGAACCCGCCAATCCCAGCGCCCGCGGCACGGATGCGCTCGGCCAGGTTGCCCTGCGGGACCAACTCCAACTCAATCTCACCCGCATGGAACTTGGCATCGAAGTGCCAGGAATCGGACTGCCGCGGGAACGAGCAGATCATCTTGCGGACCCGGCCTTCCTTGATCAGCAACGCAAGCCCCTGATCGCCTTGGCCGGCGTTGTTGTTCACCACAGTGAGGTCCTTCGCGCCGCAATCCATGAGGGCGTCGATCAGTTCGAACGGCTGCCCGGCGTTGCCGAACCCGCCGATCATCACGGTGGACCCGTCCTGGATGCCAGCGACAGCCTCGCCAACAGTGTCAATGAATTTCAGCATGATCCACCTACTCCGATACGCCCGCAGAAACGTTTTCCAGCACAACAGCCAGGCCTTGGCCCACACCGATGCAGATCGCCGCGACTCCCCAGCGCTGCCCGGACGCCTGCAGGGAACGGGCAAGCGTGCCGAGGAGGCGGGTACCCGAGGCGCCGAGCGGGTGGCCCATCGCAATAGCCCCGCCATGCTGGTTCACGATCGAGGGGTCAATCCCCCACGCGTCAACGCACGCCAGCGACTGCGCGGCGAACGCTTCGTTTAGTTCGACGGCGCCAACCTGGTCCCAGCCAATGCCCGCCTTCGCGAGGGCCTTGTTCGCGGCCTCCACCGGAGCGAAGCCGAAGAACTGGGGATCGTTGCCATGCGCACCGCGGCCGGCGATGCGGGCCAGCGGCTCCATACCTAGGATCGATGAAGCTGCCTCCGAACCGATCCACGCGGCCGAAGCACCATCGGACAAAGGAGACGCGTTGCCAGCAGTCACTGTGCCGCCCTCAGTCCCGGAGGACTCAGCCCGGAACACGGTCTTCAAACCGGCAAGCTTCTCGGCCGAAGAACCGGCGCGGATTCCCTCATCCCGAACCAGGTCAGTGCCCGGAACCTGCGAAACAAGGTTGTCGTAGAAGCCTTCGTTCCATGCGGCATCGGCGAGGTTGTGCGAGTCGGCAGCGAACTGATCCTGACGCTCACGGGTAATCCCGTACTTCTCGCGAAGCCGTTCGGTGGCTTCGCCCAGTGAGATGGTCCAGTCCTTGTTCATGGCCGGGTTCACCAAACGCCAGCCGAGCGTGGTGGACGCCAAGGTCATGTCACCGGCAGGGTACGGCTTGGACGTCTTCGGCAGCACCCACGGCGCCCGGGACATGGACTCAGCCCCGCCCACCAACACAACATCGGCGTCCCCGGCATTGATCTGCCGCGAAGCAATGATTGCCGCATCCAACGACGAGCCACACAACCGGTTGACCGTGGTCCCCGGAATAGAGACCGGCAGGCCAGCCAGCAAAGTAGCCATCCGGGCCACGTTGCGGTTTTCCTCACCGGCACCGTTGGCGTTGCCAAACACCACCTCATCGATCCGCTCAACATCCAGCCCCGGAGCCCTCTTTACGGACTCACGGACCACATGCGCAGCCAAATCATCGGGACGGACAGCAGCAAGTCCGGAGCCGAACTTGCCAAAGGGCGTGCGTACGGCGTCGTACACGTAAGCCTGGTTCATGGGTTTCTCTTTCTGCTTGCCCAAGTAGGTCGCAATAGTGCGCGTTTTGGGGGGTCTAAACGCGCACAAGTGCGACCTAGTTGGGTTCGTTGGCGTCGATCTCGGCGAATACTTTCTGCGCCGTCTTGAAGGCCGAATTGGCCGACGGCACACTGCAATAAATTGCGGTCTGCAGCAGGATTTCCTTGATCTCGTCCCTGCTCAAGCCGTTATTGAGGGCTGCCCGGACGTGCATCGCGAGCTCCTCCCAGTGACCGTGCGCCACCAGTGCCGTGAGGGTGACAGCGGAGCGCATTTGCCGGCTAAGACCGGGCCGCGTCCAGATGCCGCCCCAGGCGATCCTGGTGATCATGTCCTGATAGTCCTCGGTAAAGGAGTCCATGTTGGCGTTCGCGCGGTCCACATGCTCATTGCCGAGCACTTCGCGGCGTACCGCCATGCCGGCGTCGTAAATGTCCTGCGCGGTGGCATCCGCCTGGACGGCACCATTCCGCTCGGGAGATAAAGAGGTCATCGTCCGTTCTCCTTCATAAAGTCCCGCATCAACCCGGCCACAATTGCCGGTGCTTCTGCGGGTGCGAGGTGCGCGACGCCGTCGAGCGCCACCGCCTGAGCGGTACCGCCGCCCGCGGTGATACCGGCGGCAACAGCTTCAGCCATCGACGGCGGCGCCACCTCGTCCTCAACCCCGGCAATAAGCTGCGTGGGAACGGTGATGCTGCCGAGCTGCTCGCGGACGTCGAAGCCGGCGAGGGCTTCGCAGCAGAACGAGTAGCTGAAGCGGTCGGCGTCGCGGAGTGAGTGCAGGAGGCGGCTGCTGATTTCCGGCTGCCGGTCCATGAAGCCAGCGGCGAACCAGCGTCCGGCAGAACCCTGGATCATCACGGGCGTCCCCAGTTTGCGCACGGTTTCGGCGCGCTCCAGCCAGCCTTCAGGCGTGCCGATCCTGGCGCCGCTGCACTGGACTGACAATGTGCGGAGGCGGTCGCCATGCTTGATACCGAGTTGCAGGCCGGTGGCGCCGCCCAGCGAGACACCCGCGTAGTGGAAGTTCGCGCCCGGGCTGACTGAGTCAACAAGATCGACGACGGCGTCAGCCAGTTCCGCCATATCGAAACCTTCCGTGGCGGCTGGCGAGATGCCGTGGCCGGGGAGGTCCCAAGCGAGGATGTCGTATTCGTCGCCCAGGAGGGCAGCGGTTTCGATCCAGAGCACCGTGGAGGTGCCCAACGACGGGCCGACAACCAAGAGCGGCTTCGCTCCCAGTTCGCGCTGCGGGGAGAGCAGCACGGCCTTGACAGTTGGCTTAGCCACGAGTGGCTCCTTTCCATGAAGATCCAGTGAAGTCCGGGTAGGCGGCAACAATCCGGCGGCTGATTTCGGCGGCTTCACCGAGGTAGCTTGCGGGATCCAGGAGTGCTTCAAGCTCGGCGTCGGAGAGCTTGTCCGCGGGGACCGTCTCGCGCAGCAGCTTGGTGTAGATCCGCGTCTGCTCGGCCGCGGGCGCCTTGAGCGTTTCATCGACGACGACCTGCAGCTTCTGCTTTCCATCCGCACCCAGGAGAGGTGCGACGGCGGCCACCACACCTTCGCTGAGCAGCAGCGGTCCCGAGATTTCCAGGTTGCGGCGCATGGCCTCGGGGAAAACGCCGAGGCCTTCTGTGAGCTCCCTAAGCTGTGAAGCGGCGCCCAAAGCAAGGGCCAAGAGCTGGCGCAGGGCCGGCCATTCGCTGTGCCAGGCGCCGTCCGGGCGCTCATCGTTGAATGTGGCCGCAGCGAGGTGCAGCTGGGACGCGAGGCCGGGCGCCTGCAACGCCGCGCTGCGGATAAGCACGGACAGCACAGGGTTCTGTTTCTGCGGCATAGCGGAGGACACACCACGTCCGGCAGCCAGCGGTTCGCCGAGTTCGCCCACTTCGGGCCTGCTCAGGAAGAGTAGGTCCGCGGCGATCTTGCCGAAGGAATCGATGAGGGCCGCGAGCCCATCACCCAGTGCCGTAACGGCGAGGCGGTTGGTGTGCCAGGGAGCTGCGGCCGGAGCCAGCCCGAGCTTCAAAGCCAGGGAATCGGCAAGCGTGAACGGCGTTGCGCCCGAACCCAACGTCAGCTTCGTGGCCGAAGCCAGCGTTCCGCCTGCACCACCGAACTGCACGGGAAGGTCCAACTCCGAGAGCCGCCCGGCCGCAGCGGCAACTCCTTGGAACCACTGCGCAGCCTTGAGCCCGAACGTATACGGCAGCGCGTGCTGCGTCAGGCTCCTGCCCACGCACAGCGTTTCCGCATGCGCCCCGGCCAAGGTGGCGAGCGCCGTCGTCGTGCGTTTCACGTCAGCCAGCAGCGCAGAAATGGTGCGGCTGGCGAGGAGCATGAGTGCGGTGTCGAGGACGTCCTGGCTGGTCAGGGAGGTGTGGACAGCCGACACCGCGCCCGGGTCCAGGGACTTCACTCGTGCCCGGAGGTCTCCGAGCAAGGGGATCACAGGGTTACCCCCGCCCTGGGCGCGTTCCGCCACAGAAGCGACGTCGTAAGAGCCGGCATCGGCGGCTTCGGCCACTACGGCGCCAGAACCGGCAGGGACGAGTCCCGCCTCCTCGAGGACAACCGCCCAGGCGGCTTCGACGTCGAGGATCGCCGCGATCACGGCACGGTCGCCCGTCAGCGCCGCAACAGAGGGCGACGCCGAGACAGGACTAAGGAGGCCGAAGTCGCCGTCGGTCATGGCTGGTTTTCCGTTACCAAGTCGAGTGAACCGTCTTGCTGGAAATCCAAAAAGACGGTCTCATCGCCGCCCTGCAGTCGGATGTCCCAGGTGAGGCCGCCATCGGGGTCGCGACGGGCGATCAGGGTCTTGCGACGCTCGGGATCCAGGGAGCTCAGCAGCGGATCGTTGGCCAGGGCTTCTTCGTTTTCCGGCAGGTAGACGCGCGTGAAGAGGCGGTTCATGAGGCCGCGGGCAAAGACTGCAACCGAGATGAACGGGGCCGTACCCGGCGAGGTGGGTCCGGGGTTGACGGTAGTGAACGTGTACACGCCGGAGTTGCCGACAGAACCGCGGCCCCATCCGGTGAACGTGTAGCCGTCACGGACCAAGGAACCGGTCCGCTGGACGATGTTGCCTTCGGAGTCCGGCTGCCAGATCTCAAGGATGGCGTCGGGGATGGTGTTGCCGGCGCCGTCGTAGACCGTGCCCTGGAGGCGGATGCTGCCGGGGCTGCCCGGAGCGAGGAGTTCGTTGTCCTTATTAAAGGGAAGCGCGTAGCCGTAGAAGGGGCCTACGGTTTGGCCCGGTGTGGGTGCCAGCTTGGTCATGTGCTTACTCCTCGTCCCCGGCGTCGCCGAATGCTTCGTTCTCTGTCCAGGTCCGCTTGGAGCCAGTCAGGATGATGTCCCACTTGTAGCCGAGGGCCCATTCGGGGCTGGTCAGCCCGTGGTCGTACTGGGCCACGAGGCGGTCGCGGGCGTCCTGGTCCACGATCGACTGGTAGATGGGGTCCAGCGGGAAGAGCTGGTCGCCCGGGAAGTACATCTGCGTGACGATGCGCTGCGTGAATTCCGAACCGAACATGGAGAAGTGGATGTGGGCCGGACGCCAGGCGTTCAGGTGGTTCTTCCACGGGTAGGCGCCGGGCTTGATGGTGGTGAAGCTGTACGAGCCGTCATCGCCAGTGATGCAACGGCCGACGCCTGTGAAGTTCGGGTCCAGCGGCGCTGGGTGCTGGTCGCGCTTGTGAATGTAGCGGCCGGCGGCGTTGGCCTGCCAGATTTCCACGAGCTGACCGGCAACCGGGCGGCCGTCGCCATCAAGAACGCGGCCGGCAACAATGATGCGTTCACCCTGCGGCTCCCCGTTGTGCTGGATGGTCAGGTCAGATTCCAGCGCGTGCACATCCTGATGGCCGAACGCGGGCGAATAGAGCTCGATTGTCTCCGGGTCCGCGTGGTGCAGGCTCTTGGTGGGGTGGCGCAGGATGCTGCTGCGGTACGGCGGGTAGTCCAGGCGCGGCATGGTCTCCGGCGCCTTGCCGTTCTTGACGGCCTCAGCGTAGCGGTCACCGATGCCCTTCATCTCAGCACTGAGATCCGCCTGGGTTTCCACTTTCTTGGAATCATGCGCGGCATGTGGCTCAGCGGCGGGCACGAGCTCCTCGGATTCGAGCGCTTGTGCGGTCTGGTCTTGTGGCACAGCCGGCTCCTTTCGGTTTGTCGGGTTCTCTTTGGTTTACGGGCAGCGGGTTTACACCCGGTGGAGCGAGTCGTATTGGACGGCATGGCGCACCGGCGCATTGGGCGCTCCGTAGCCGTCGTAGTTGCCGCGGCGTTCCACCATTTCGAAGAACACGCTGCCAACTGTGGCGGTGTAGAAGTGTAGGAATTCTCCGTTGGCGTCCCGGTCATACAGGAGACTGAGCTCCTTGAGGGTGGCCAGGAAATCCGGTTCAAGATCGAACCTTGCGTCCAGGTCTTCGTAATAGTTGGCAGGGATCTGCAGGAACTCGAGGCCACGATCGCGGGCCGACCGGGCCGCACCCACGAGGTCCTCTACGGCGAACGCGATGTGTTCCTGGTACGTTTTGCGTGCAGTCTGCGCCTGCTGTGCCGGTGCCAGATTCAGCACCAGCCTGACTGAGCCGTCCGAGGTCTCCATGACCTGCGAGCGCACCAGGCCGCTGGGGCTCGGAACCTCGGCGAACGGCTGCGCTTCAAGGGCCAAGGCGCTGGTGTAGAACAGGACGGCTTCGTCGAAGTGCTGCCACGGTTGGGCCAAATTGACGTGGTCAATCACCGCGCTGACGTCAGAGCCAGGGTGTTCCAGCCCTTCACCAAACTCGTGCGTCCACGCGGCGGTCCCGTCCGGGCTGCCCTGGCAGAGGAAGATCTCGGTGGAGTCCGGCGCGGAGATGCCTTGGAAGACTTCCTCGTCGGCCTGGACCTTGCGGGCAACCACGGGCGCCTTGAGTTGCTGGGCGCGAGCGGAGGCAATCACGGGAGAGTCGACGTCGAACCCCAAAGCGGCAATAGCCGGTTCGGCGTGCTGTGCGGCTTGCTCGTTGATGATCACGCGCGCCTGGCCCATGGTCCAGAGCTGGACGTCCTTGGTGCGGTGGCGGCCTTCGAATTCGAAGCCAAGCTGGCCCAGGAGCTTCTCGAGCTGCGCGGTGTCGTCAGCCTTGACCTCGGCGAAGTTGAAGCCGGCGGGTTCGTTCACCTTCGGCAGCGTGGCCAGTTCCATGGGATAACGACGGCGGCACGCGCTGCCGTTGCCGGCTCCGGAGTCAGCGGAGGTGCTTTCGAGCCACTTGGCGCTCTGCTCCTCCAGCCAGATCAGGGAGCGCATGGCATCGACGGCCGTGCGCTCAACGTCCGATTGGCGGAAGACATCGTTGAAAACTTCCAGCGAAACCGGACCCGTATAGCCGGCGCGGACAACGTGGCCCATGAATTTGGCGAGCTCGAACTGGCCCTCGCCCGGGAACACGCGGTAGTGGCGGCTCCACGACAGCACATCCATCGAGAGCTTGGGGGCATCGGCAACCTGAACGAAAAAGATCTTGTCCGTGTTGATCTTCTCGATCGGCGCTGTATCCCAGTCACGGGAAAGGATGTGGAAGGAGTCCAGGCACGTGCCCAGGTTGGGGTGGTCCACCATCTCGACCACGCGGTACGCGTGCTCGTAATCGTTGACGTACTTGCCCCAGGCCAATGCTTCGTAGGCAACCTTGACGCCGTGGTCCCCGGCCAGTTCGGCAAGCTCTGCCAACTGGGAGGCACGAAGTTCGTCGTCGTCGATCGTTGCAGTGGCGACGTTGGAGCAGACCAGGATCGTGTCCATGCCCAGGCGTTCCATCAGGTTGAACTTGGCCTCGGCCCGGCGAAGGTTGGCTTTGAGCAGCTCCGGAGTGACGCCGTCGAAATCGCGGAACGGCTGGTACAGATCCAGGCCGAGGCCAAGATCCGCGGCCATTTTCCGTACGTCTTCAGGGCTGAGCGGCGAGGTGACGAGGTCCTGCTCGAAGATTTCGATGCCGTCAAAGCCCGCTATAGCGCAGGCCTGCATCTTTTCCTTCAGTGTGCCGGAGAGGCAGACGGTGGCGATTCCGGTTCGCATCAGTGGGCCGCCTTCGCCAGTTCTGTCGCGGACAGTTCGGTTGCGGCATCTTCCACGGCGATCAATTCAAGGAAGTGTGCCCGCATGCGGTCGCGGTCGGCGTCGCGTCCCGTGAAGAGCTGGAAAGCGTCCGCCGCCTGACCGACTGCCATCCTGCCGCCGTCGAGGACGTCGCAACCCTTGGCGCGCGCCTCGCGGACCAGCCGTGTATCGATCGGCCGGTAGACGATGTCGGCAACCCATTGGCGCGGTTCCAGGAGGTCGATGTCCAGTGGCAGTCCCGGATGGGCGGCCATGCCGATAGGGGTGCAGTGCACCAGGCCATCGGCGAGCGGCATGATCTCCGGCAAATCTGTGGGCGTGCGCGCAGTGACCGTGGCGGCCGGGAAGAGCTCGCCGAGTTCCGTGGCGCGTTCGGCTGCACGGGTGGAGTCCATGTCCACGAGGTCCAGCACACTGACCCCGGCCTTGAGCAACGCGTACGCGACCGCTGACCCGGCACCGCCTGCACCCAACTGCACCACGCGGTCGAGCTTTGCGGTCGGCAGCCCGGAGGTGAGCGCCGCCGAGAAGCCCGAGAAGTCAGTGTTGTGGCCGATGAACCGACCATCCTGAATCAGGACCGTATTGACGGCACCCAGTCGGCGGGCGTCGTCGGAAATTTCGTCCAGGTGCTCCAGCACAAGCTGCTTGCAGGGGTGCGTGATGTTCAGGCCATTGAAGCCCATGCGCTGGGCTGCGGTCAGGAGATCCCCGACGGCGGTGGCCGGCAACGCCAGGTCCAGCAGGTCGATGGGGCGGTACAGCAAGCGAAGGCCCTGCACGTCGGCTTCGCGTTCGTGCATGGGCGGCGTGAGCGAGGGCATGACGCCTTCGCCTATGAGGCCCACCAGAACGGACTCGGCTCGGTTGCTCATCCTAAAGCTCCTTTGACTTCAGCACCGCCGGGTTTTGGCGCTTTCTGGGGCGCGCTCCCCGGGGTGTTATTTAGGTTACTACAGGTGTTCATATTCCGCACGCTTGTTCTTATCGCGAACATTTGCGATTAGCGGACTCAACTGCGATCCAGTTGGGTTAGCGCTGTGGCAGGCGGGCCGCGAGCTCAGCCGCAGCTTCCTGCAACGTGGGGACGTGTGCGATGAGCTCGTCCATGGTGAGGCGAAAGACCGGCACGGCCGTAGCGAGAGACGCGAAAGCGTGGCCCTGGGAATTGAGGACCGGCACTGCCACCGCGCGCATGCCGATCTCGTTTTCTTCGTCCATCACCGCGTAGCCCTGCCGGCGCACCTGCTCAATCTCCGCCCGGAATGCAGCCCTATCGGTAATGGAGCGCTCAGTGAGAGGCTCCAAAGGCAACTCTTCGAGCAGTCGCTCCCGTTCGGCGTCGTTCTCGAACGCGACAATCGCCTTACCCACGGACGTCGTGTGCAGCGCGCCCAAGTGGCCGGGGTCGCTGGTGACGCGGAAAGTCTTGGGGCCGTCCACCTTATTGACGGTCAGATGATGGTTGCCATCGCGCACGGAGAGGATGGTTGCTTCTTCGGTCCGCTCCGTGACGCGCTGGAGTACGGGAAGGGCCGTTGCTGCGAAGCCATGGTGATTGGACACCCGCTGGCCCAACTGGAAGACCCGCAGTCCCAGGTGATACCGGCGACCATCGGGCTCGTAGTCCACGAATCCGTCGCGCGTCAGCGAGCCTAGCAGCCGGTAGGTCGTGCTGAACGGAAGTCCCGCACTCCTGGCCAGATCTGCGGCACTGGCACCCTTGGGTTCATTTCCCAGCAATACCAACAGGCCAAGGGCCTTGCCGACCATGTCGGTCTTTGTGTCCTCTTTCACACTCATGCTTAGATGCTCTCACATCGTGAGAGCTATTTCTAGATAGTGGGGACAAGTCTTGACAAGTGACCCCAGTCACGGCCAATATTGCTGTATTGCACAAGTAGCTCTCACCATGTGGTTACTTTGGGATTGATCCGGCCGCACCTCGCTCTGGTCTTCCCGCAGAAGCTAGATCCGCGACATCGTCGTCACAGAAGGAACACCCATGAGCCACACAATGCCGTCAGCGACGCCAGGCACAGTTACCCCAGCAGGAACTCCCAAGAAAGCGGCACTGGCCAGCTTCCTGGGAAGCGCAGTGGAGTACTACGACTTCTTCATCTTCGGCTCCGCCGCCGCCTTGATCTTCCCCCACGTGTTCTTCCCGGACGCGGACACCAACGCAGCCATCATGTCCTTCGCAACCTTTGGCTTCGCCTACGTTGCCCGCCCTGTAGGCGCCGTCATCCTGGGGCACTTCGGCGACAGGATCGGCCGGCAGAAGGTCCTCATGTTCACACTGGTCCTGATGGGTGCCGCGACCTTCGTGATCGGCTGCCTCCCTGACTTCAAGACCATTGGTTGGTGGGCTCCCGTCCTGCTGGTGCTCGCCCGCCTTGCCCAAGGTCTTTCGGCCGCCGGCGAGCAGGCCGGCGCCTCCTCCATGACGCTGGAGCACGCTCCGGACAACCGCCGCTCGTTCTTTACGTCGTGGACGTTGACCGGCACCCAGGGTGGCCAGATCCTTGCAGCCCTGGTGTTCATTCCAGTTCTCGCACTCCCGGACGAGATCAAGTACGGCGTCGGCTGGCGCATCCCGTTCTGGCTTAGTGCCGTAGTTGTCATCGTGGCCTACTTCATCCGACGCACCCTGCACGAGCCGCCGGCGTTTGCCGAGGCCAAGAAGAACAACCAGATCGCCAAGCTGCCCATCGCGGACCTCCTCAGGCTGCACTGGCGCGACGTCCTCCGCGTGGTGTGCTGTGCCTTCATCGCCGCCGTCAGTACCGTATTTGGAACTTTGGCCATCAAGTACGCCCAGGACGTGGCCCACGTCAGCGGCACCATCACCTTGTGGCTCGTTGTAGTGGCCAACATTGTGGCCCTCGGTACCCAGCCGCTGTTCGGCATGCTTGCCGACAAGATCGGCCGCAAGCCCGTCTTCATCTACGGTGCTGTGGCCAGCGCCATCATGACTCCGGTGTTCCTGCTGACCCTCGAATCCGGCAATGTACCGCTGATGTTCCTGGTTTCCGTTGTGTTCTTCTCCTTCGGCTACGCTGCCGCCAACGCCGCGTGGCCGTCCTTCTATGGTGAAATGTTCAGCACCAAGGTCCGCTTCTCTGGTCTCGCCATCGGTACGCAGCTCGGCTTCCTCATGGCAGGCTTTGCTCCAACCATCGTCACCGCCCTCGGTGGCACCAAGCCTGGTGGCTGGGTCCAGATCTCCATCTTCACGGCAGTCATCTGCGTGATCGCAGCGGTCTCGGCCATGACCGCACGCGAATCAGCAAAGGTCCCGACGGCGGAACTCGGCTTGCACAAGTAAGGCCCACCGCGCGCTGAAGGCCCTCGCGCGCCGAAATCGCCGGAAAACCTCCAGTTCGCTGGAAGTTTCCCGGCGATTTCGATCGTTTCCAGCGAACTGGGACTGCCGACGCCAGCAGTACCTACCGAGGATTCAGGGCCACCGGCTTGAACTTCCCCGCACCCGTTCCGGAGTACATCAGCAACGTCCCGTCCCCGGCAACTCCCACCACAGAGGGGTCGCCAGTACCCGTAAATCCGTTACCAAGGGCAGCGATGCTGGAGAACATGTTCCACCCCGAACCAAGGTAGGAGCGTGAAAGGAAGCCGCCAGCGCCGTTCCCCGGGTAGAGCCAGAGTCCGCCATCACCGGAACGGCCAACGAGGTCTTCCTTTCCGTCGCCGTTGAAGTCACCGGCCTGCAGGACCAGGTTGAACATGTCCCACCCGGTGCCGATCTGCTTGCGGGCAAGGAAGCCCCCGGATCCGTTGCCCGGGTAGACCCACAGCACGCCATCGCCGGATTGGGCAACGATGTCCGGCTTTCCGTCGCCCGTGAAATCGCCCGGGGCCAGCAACTGCTCGAAGCCTTGCCATCCGGTGCCGATCTGTTTACGTGCAAGGAACTGTCCCGTGCCATCGGTCGGGTAAAGCCACAGTGTCCCATCGGAAGCCCGGGCCACAAGATCGGGGTGGGAGTCGCCGTCGAAATCTCCCGCACTCAACACCGACGTGAACTGGCCCCAGCCCCACCCAACCTGAACACGCGGGAGGAAGCTGCCCGATCCGTTGCCCGGGTAAAGCCACAACGCACCGTCGGTTCCACGCGCCAGGATGTCGGCGGCAGCATCGCGGTCGAAATCGCCTGCTTCCCAGACCTGGCGGAACTGGTTCCAGCCTGTCCCGATCGCCAGCCGATCCGCGAAGCCTGTGCCTTCTCCCGGATAGAGGGTCATGGACCCGCCGGCTGCTGCCGTCAGGACGTCCACCCGCTTGTCGCCCGTGAAGTCCCGGCCGCCGACAATGTCACCTACTCCGTTCCAACCAGTTCCGACGGCGGCACGCGGCAGGAAGCCGCCCTTGCCATCCCCTGGGTAGACGTAGAGGGTGCCGTCGCTGGCACGCGCCAGCAGCCCTGGGGCGCCCCCACCGAACGAACCTGACGCTGCCAGGCTGTTGAACGAATCCCAGCCCTGGCCGATCTGCGTTTGGGCAAGGAAACCACCTGTGCCATTGCCTGGATACAACCACAGGCGGCCATCCACGCCGCCAGCAATCACGTCGCTCCGGCCATCCGCGTTGAAGTCCCCTGCCGCGACCAACTGGGTAAAGCCCTGCCAACCAAAACCGATCTGGCTCCGGGAAAGGAATCCGCCCTTCCCATTGCCGGGATAAAGCCACAGTGCGCCATCGCTGGTCCGGGCAAGGATGTCCGCAAAGCCGTCACCGTTGAAGTCCGAGGTCCCCAGGACGGCGTTGAAAATGCCCCAGCCCGAGCCGATCTGCACCGGATCATCAAGCCGGTTTCCCGGGAGACCGCTGAAGAGGAGCAGGGAACCGTCGGCTTCGCGGGAAATGACGTCGGCCAGTTTGTCGCCGTCGAAGTCGCCCGCGGAGAAACGCATGCGCGCCTTGAGTTTGGGATCTGCATTGATGGTGACGGTCGCCGAAGTTGTGGAGACGGAGTTGATGGTGACCTGGGTCCCCGTGTAAGTGGTGAAGGTGCTGCCAGCTTGCCACGCGTGGTTCGTGGCGTACCAAGGCTCAGGAAAGGGGATGGTGGATGGCATGAGAATCAGCGATGAGGCGATCGTGGCGCCGCCGCGCTGGACGATCTTGACGCCCCTGTTGCCGGGCGGCCTGCCCTGTTCCCCGAGATAACTGTCATACCCCGCAGGCTCTCTCAGCTCCAGGTAATAGGCTTCCCCACTGACCGGGTCGGTGAACTTGATGGCCCTCTGCGCCTCGGTTCCTCCCCAGGGCTTCAGTGTGTAGCTCTTGACGCCCGTAGCCACCCCGACGTTGCGGATTTCGTCTCCGCGGCCCAGCCCTGCGTAGTCCCAGAAGCTGGAGCTCACCACCGGTTGGGCGTACTGCGCCGCGCCCATGAGGTCCGTGGTGTCTCCGTATTCACGGATGTAGCACGAGCTGTCCGTGAACCGCCCGGTGCTGTCCACGCCGACGTCGGACGCCCCGCTGTAGCACTGCAGCGCGTCGGCGTGCATCAGTCCGATCACGTGCCCGAATTCATGGCTCATCACATTGTTGGAGAAGTTGCTGAGCTGCGGCATGAGCACACGCCCGCTGTAGCTGCCACTGCTGTAACCCGCGCCCAGTGCGTTTCCCGACAGAGTCGACGTGGGAATGAAGATCACCAGCGCCGTGTACGGGCTGGCCGTCCAGTTCAGCTCCGCGGTGATGGTGGACATGATGGTGCTGTAGCTGTCCGTCGATTTGGCCTTGGATTGGAACCCGGAAACCTTGCTGGCGACAGTCATGGACAACTTGTTGTCCGTCATCGCTTTCCAATAGCTGCTGGTGGCCGCCACTGTCTGCTCGGCGCCAGTCATGGAGACGGTGTTCGTGTTGTCCGCCAGCTTTGCCGTGACCAAACGGACGCGGATATCGCCGTTCGGTCCGGTTGCTGCTGCGCCGTCGCCGAGGAGGGAATCGACATCGGTGATCTCGCCGCTGCTGGGAGGGGCCTGTCCGGGCGGCGTCTCGAAGACGTGCTCCGAATGCGGTGTCCCCTCGAAGAACCGTACGTTCGGATTATCGGGTGTGGGTTCCGGCACTGCCGAAGCAGGGGCCTGGACGAAAAACAGGCCGGTGGCGAAAACCACCAAGCCTGTGGACACCGCGATTGCACGTCGCAAAAAACCCATTGAATCTCCCCGGGGACGGAGTCTGTGGTTCCTGTGAGTCTCATGAACCGAGTTCAGGTTACCGTCGGCCCCGCGCTGGTCCGCGGAAGCAGCCACGAAGCGAAGGCGAGTCCTGCCGCCCATGGCGCGTACCGCCGTCGGGCGTTACCCGAAACGCAAGCATCCCGGAATGCTTACCGGACCCTAACCACGCCGAAATACTCCGGCAACAATGCCCCGCCACACTGGAATAGCCGGCAAGTGCAGGCACCAGCTCCAGTTCAGGAGGACACCATGCTGAAGGAAGTCACCACTCACACAACACGTATACGCGCGATCAGCCAGCTCCACCGCGGAGACGAGATCGAGGCCCGCATGTCCGTTGGTCCCGCTTACGACGACGTGGTCATCCGCCGCGGACGGGTCCAGGAAACAGCGCCGGGAATCGGCGTTGTCTGGATCATGGACCACGTCTCCGGGATGAGGAAAGCAATCAATACCGACGAATGCAGTGTTTGGCGCGTCGCCTGAACCCCGGCTTGACCCCAAACACCCGCTTAGCCGCCTGCCACGGACTGGATAATCAAGACCTCCTGGCCGGCCGCGACCTCCGTATCAAGACCATTCAGACGCCGGACCTCATCACCGTTCACGTAAATATTCACGAAACGGCGGAGGGCACCGGTTTCATCACGCAAACGCCTGGCCAGCACCGGATATTCTCCGGTTACCGAGTCCAGCAACTGTCCAACGGTCACAGCGCCGTCGGCGGACGCAGTCAGATAGGACTGTCCGCCGACGAGCGGCTGCAGGACACCCGGCAACACCACCGTAAAGTCAGCCACAACGGGCCTAACCAGGTACCGGGGCGCTGGCTGATTCGCTAACGGCCGCTTCTCCGGTGGCCTCTGCTACGCCGCTGCCGTTCCCAACCACGACAGCGGCACGCACGCACAGCACGTCCGGCAAGTGCGAGGCCACTTCAGTAAAGGTCTCGCCCTCGTCGGCGCTGGCGTACACGGCTCCGCCGCGGGTTCCGAAGTACACTCCAGTCGGTTCGGCGGTGTCCACGGATGCAGCATCGCGAAGCACAGCGTTGTATTCGTGGTCCGGCAAACCAGTGTGAAGCTCTCTCCACGTTCCACCGGCATCCTCAGTGCGGTGCACACTCAGCTTGCCGTCCGGCGGGATGCGTTCGCCGTCGGCCTTAAGTGGGATGACCCAGGCGGTCCCCTCGCGCCGGGGATGGGTCAGCATCACGAAACCAAAGTCCGCGGGCAGCCCGTCCGCGATGGAGTTCCAGTTCTCCCCGTCATCGTCCGTGCGGTACACACCATGGTGGTTCTGTGCGTACAAACGGCCCTCGACGGCGGCATCCGCGGCGATCTTGTGGACGCACTGGCCGAACTCGGGGTTGGGATCGGGCATGAAGTAGGCCGAGATTCCCTTGTTGCGGGGCTCCCAGGAGGTGCCGCCGTCGAGCGACCTGTAAACGCCGCCCGTGCTCATGGCGACGTGGACCTTCTCCCCTGACGGATCAACCACAATGGAGTGCGCCGCCGCTCCCCCGTAGCCGGCACCCCACTCGCTGCGGTGGGGGTGGTCCCACAGTCCGCGGTTCAGCTCGAAGTGCTCACCGCCGTCGGTGGATTTCCACACTGAAATCGGTTCGCACCCGGCCCAAACCACGCCAGGGCGGGACTCGGTGTCGGGGTAGATCTGCCAGATGCGTTCCAGCGCGGCGTCCGTGCCGTCCGGGAACTTAATGGCGCCCTGCTCGGGCTCGGTCCACGTTGCACCGAGGTCATCGGAATGGGCAACGGTGGGTCCCCAGTGCTCCGAACGCACCCCTACCATGATTCTGGTTTTGCCGTCCCGGGTGTCTATCCCAATGCTGGGGATCTCGCTCATCAGGAAGTGCGGGCTGGAGAGGGACCATTCTTTGCGGTCCGGGCTGGTTGCAAGCCACAAACCTTTCTTGGTCCCGATCGCTAGGACATAACTTTCTGCGGTAGCCATGAACCCCATCGAACCATCAGGGCACATGGGTGGCAACGGGTTCCTTGGAGCTTGTGGATAACCGCGCTGGTTTGAAGCCGACCATAGACGAGACCCGCGTCACGTTTCGGCACTCCGCGCACTACATATTCGTGAAGGTGTGTTGCAACCGGGCAACCCTTCTGTTCGCTGGCAAGCGCGCCACTGAACTGGGTCACTTTAGATTGGGGAAACGTATGAAAAGGCTAGGCAGCATGAGCGATAGGGCCACTTCCATTAAGAACTATGGCTACACCATCAGTTGGTGAGGTTCGTGGGATGTTTACAACGACATAGTCGCCCACCAGCTTGATAACGGTGTGTGGCTTTCATGCGGCTATGGGGCCTACCAGTCCTATGGTGTCGTCGGTGCCTGGAACGGCAACGGCTACAACTACTACTACACTCACTGGACACCAGCAGCCTACGGGGGGCTCCAGGCATGAAATCATTTACTAAGCATCGCAAGGCCTTTGGCGTCGCCGCCGCTGCCATCGCTATTGCAATCGGCGGTGTGGTCGGGTTTACCATCACCACGGCAAACGCCGGGGCACCTACTGTCCAAATTGAACAAGGAGACAAGGTGGACTTCCCGAAGAACGCGCGGGGTGAGACCTACGGGTCCGCAATGGAGGCGCGGACACCGGCCGAGGAACCAGATCTCATCAGATCCGTCGGGGACGACGGAAAGATCGGCTATCTAAAGAAGGCTGATCTGGATCAGGGAACACCTAAGTCGCCGGAAGAAGCCATCCAGATGCAGAATGCTCGGAAGGACGGCGCTGGCCGCGTTTTGAAGCTCTACGCTGAAGACGGTACGACCGTCATCGGTCAACGCACAGTCGGCAAAGCCGCACCGTAGGATACGTTCAAATAGACGAATCCGTTTGACGTAGGAAGCCACCCTTTGGCAGCAGGGTGGCTGCTTCGTGTTGTCTGCAGTTGGCGTCTGACGCATCGGGTTCATTGGTAGGCCAGCGTGGACGCTAGGCCCGGGTGCGGCCCCGGTTCAGTTCGCAATTCGTTCCTGAGATGCGAGGCCGCACACCTCTTCTCTCAGAAGTTTCAAAGTTTCGCATTGGAGACCCGGGCGCCCTCAATTATCTGACGAAAGACAAGGGCCCTCCGGACGCTTGGCCTGTGGGCTCGACCTCGGCGGACCCCGGGGCGACCACCCGTCGTAGTACACAGAAATACTCCGTAGTGTGTCGGACCCCACCCGTACTCTTTCTATATGGCCCGTTTTGCGCTCGACATTGATTCTGTCCCCCGTCCTGCCCGTTCCCAGTCCCTTCTTGACGCGGTGAACCAGCGTGTCGTCATTGCTGATGGCGCGATGGGCACGATGCTGCAGGACCGGGAATTGTCGCTTGAGGCCGACTTCCAAAACCTCGAAGGCTGCAACGAGATCCTCAACGACACGCGCCCGGATGTCATCGCTGACATCCATGACGCCTACTTTGCCGTGGGCATCGACGCCGTGGAAACCAACACTTTCGGGGCGAACTGGTCCAACCTCTCGGACTACGGCATCGATGACCGCATCGAGGAGCTGGCGCACAAGGGCGCGAAGATCGCCCGCGAACGCGCCGAGGCAGCTGAAGCGAAGGACGGCCGCGAGCGCTGGGTCCTGGGGTCCATGGGTCCGGGCACCAAGCTCCCCAGCCTCGGCCACACAAGCTACGACTACCTCAAGAAGACCTTTGCCCTGCAGGCCGAAGGGCTCATCGACGGCGGAGCCGACGCATTCCTCATCGAAACGAGCCAGGACCTCCTGCAGACCAAAGCCGCCGTGAACGGTTGCAAGCAGGCGATTGTCTCCCGAGGCGTCCGCCTCCCCATCTTCGTGGAGGTGACGGTGGAAACCACCGGAACCATGTTGATGGGCTCCGAAATCGGCGCTGCACTCACCGCTTTGGAGCCGTTGGGCGTCGATGCCATCGGCCTGAACTGCGCCACCGGACCGGATGAGATGAGCGAGCACCTGCGGCACCTTTCCAAGCAGTCCTCGGTCGCTATCGCCTGCATGCCGAACGCCGGGCTGCCGATCCTCGGCGCGAACGGCGCGCACTATCCGCTCTCCCCCACGGAACTCGCCACCGCGCACGAGCAGTTCGTGCGTGAATTCGGCTTGGGCCTGGTGGGCGGCTGTTGCGGTACGACGCCGGAGCACATGGCCGCCGTCGTCGAACGTCTTGAGCCCTTCCGCACCAATGGCAACGCGCCCGACGCCGGGTCCGTCACCGGCGGCACGAAAAGCGTCGGCGGCCGGGTCCCCACCGAGCGGGAGGCCGGCGTCGCATCCCTCTACCACCACGTTCCGTTCGACCAGGAGTCGGCTTACCTTGCCATTGGTGAGCGAACCAACGCCAACGGTTCCAAGGCGTTCCGCCAAGCGATGCTGGAAGAGCGCTGGGACGACTGCGTGGATATTGCCCGCGAGCAGGTCCGGGTCGGCGCGCACCTGCTCGATGTTTGCATCGATTATGTGGGGCGCGACGGCGTTGCAGACATCAAGGAGATCGTCTCGCGTTTCGCGTCGGCCTCCACCCTCCCGTTGGTCATCGACTCCACAGAGCCGCCTGTGCTGCAGGCCGGACTTGAACACATCGGCGGCCGCCCAGTGGTCAACTCCGTCAACTACGAGGACGGCGACGGCCCCGACAGCCGCTTTGCGCGCATCATGCCGCTTGTGAAGGAACACGGCACTGCCGTGATTGCCCTGACAATCGACGAACAGGGCCAGGCCCGGACCACCGAAGGCAAGGTGGCCATCGCTTCCCGCCTCGTAGACGCGCTGGTGGGCGAATGGGGGATGCGCGTCGAAGACATCATCGTGGACGCCCTGACGTTCCCCATTGCCACCGGCCAGGAAGAAACCCGCCGGGACGCCATCGAAACCATTGAGGCCATCCGCCAGATCACCACGAAGTATCCCGGCATCCAGACCACCCTCGGCGTCTCGAACGTGTCCTTTGGCCTGAACCCTGCCGCGCGTATGGTGCTGAACTCAGTATTCCTGCACGAGGCCGTCCAGGCCGGCCTGTCCAGCGGCATCATCGACGCCGCCAAGATCGTCCCGCTTGCATCGCTGCCGGATGAACAGCGCAAGGTGGCCCTGGACCTCGTGTGGGACCGCCGCGAGTACGACGCCGATGGCAACGTCACCTATGACCCCTTGGCCATCATGCTTGACCTGTTTGCCGGCGTCGACAGCGCCGCGCTCAAGGACCAGCGCGCCGCGGAACTCGCTGCACTGCCCACCGGCGAACGCCTGCAGCGGCGCATCATCGACGGTGAAGGCAAGGGCCTCGAGGAGGACCTCGACCTCGCACGCAGCGAAGGCATGACCCCGCTCGGCATCATCAACGACCAACTGCTGGAGGGCATGAAGGTTGTTGGTGAGCGCTTCGGCGCCGGCGAGATGCAGCTTCCGTTCGTGCTGCAATCCGCTGAGGTGATGAAGAACGCGGTCGCACTGCTTGAGCCGCACATGGAGAAGTCGGATTCATCGGGCAAGGGCACCATGGTAATCGCCACCGTCCGCGGCGACGTGCACGATATTGGTAAGAACCTCGTGGACATCATCCTCACCAACAACGGCTACAAAGTGGTCAACATCGGCATCAAACAGGGAATCGCCGAGATCATGGCCGCCGCGGAGGAGCATGACGCCGACGTGATCGGGATGTCTGGCCTGCTGGTGAAGTCCACCGTCGTGATGAAGGAAAACCTTGCCGAGCTCCAGTCCCGGGGCCTGGCGAAAAAGTGGCCGATCATCCTTGGCGGTGCGGCACTGACGCGCGCCTACGTGGAGCAGGACCTGGCGGAGCAGTTCGAAGGGACCGTCAGGTACGCCAAAGACGCGTTTGAGGGCTTGGCACTCATGGAACCGTTGGTGCAGGTGGCCCGCGGCGCTGACCCGGACGCGGTCGGACTCCCGCCACTGAAGAAGCGGATCCATAAGAGTGGCCCGAAGTTCACGGTGACCGAACCGGAGGCAATGCCCGGCCGGTCCGACGTCACCACCGAAAACCCCGTGCCCGCTCCACCGTTCTGGGGCACGCGCATTGTGCGCGGCGTCGCATTGCACGATTACGCTGCCTTGCTCGATGAGCGCGCCACCTTCATGGGCCAGTGGGGGCTCAAGCCCGGGCGGGGCGACGACGGCGCCTCCTACGACGAACTGGTGGAACTCGAAGGCCGGCCGCGTCTGCGGTACTGGCTGGACCGGATCCTCGCGGAGGGAATGCTCGATGCGTCGGTCGCCTACGGCTATTTCCCGGTGGTCTCTGAGGGCGAACAGGTGGTGGTGCTGCACCATGGCGAGGACCTCGACGGCGTCCTCGGCACTCCCGGCCTGCTCGCCCCCGATGGTGGCTCAGGCGGTTCAATCGGCACCGAGCGGCTGCGGTTCAACTTCCCACGCCAGCGCCGGGACCGGCACCTGTGCCTCGCCGACTTTGTTCGTTCCCGTGAATCGGGCCAGGTCGACGTCCTGCCGGTCCAGCTGGTCACGGCGGGTGCCAAGATCGAGGAGTTCACGTCCAAGATGTTCGCGGCCAACCAGTACCGCGACTACTACGAGCTCAATGGCCTGGTCATGCAGCTCACCGAAGCGCTGGCTGAATTCTGGCATGCACGGATCCGTTCCGAACTGGGTTTCGCAGCCGAAGAGCCGAAGGACAAAGCCGGTTATTTCAAGCTCGACTACCGCGGTGCGCGCTTCTCGCTGGGATATCCGGCCTGTCCGGACATGGAGGACCGCCGCAAGGTCACTGAGCTGCTGAAACCGGAACGGATGGGCGTGGTCCTCAGCGATGAACTGATGCTGCACCCGGAGCAGTCCACGGATGCGTTCGTGTTCCACCACCCGGAGGCCAAGTACTTCAAGGTGTGACTTGGCGCCGGTCCTTGGCTTTGGGATGTTGGGGGCGGGCATTCGTTGTGCCCGTCTTCCTGAATCCAGCGTCCTCAGCCCGGGTGGTTTGACCTCCCGGGCTGGAGACCGGCTTCGCGCGCCTGAAGGCGGCAAGGATAGCCCGTCCCACAGCAGCGATTCCGATGATCGTGGTGATGGCACGCAGGGTGTCCCATCCCGCAGTCGAGGTCACGAGGGAGTAGAGCAGGAAGCTGCTGAGGTTGGTGGCCAGTGAGGCGCCGGGCGCGTAGGAAATACCCGTTCCGGCACCGACAGCGAAAGGCCAGAACCACAGATTGGTGAGCAGGCCGAAAACGTAGGACGCCACCACGCCATAGCCGCAAAGCATCCATAGCTCAGCACGTCCGCGAACCCGGCGCGGCAACAGGCCCGCGCCCCCCCCCACCCAGGCACAGGCGAAGATCTGGAACGGCGACCAAGGGCCGATGCCGCTCCACAGTGCGCTGGAGACTGCGATTGTGGCCGCGCCAAGGAGCATTCCGAATCTGGCACCGAAGGCGCGGCCGGCCAGGATCAGCAGGATGAACACTGCTTCGACTCCGCCGACGCCGGTGCTCGCCACGCGAACTGCCGAACCGACGGCGGCCAGGACGCCCAGCAGGGCCACGGTGTGTGCGGAACGGACCGAGCCGTCCAGGGCCACGACAATGCCCACAACGGCAAGGGGTGCAATTGCCAGGGCCGCGAACGGTACGGCCGCGGCCGCATCCTCGGGTAGGGCCGCGGCGAGCAATGGCCAGCAGAACGCGCCCAGGGCCAAAACGTTGGCAGCCGCGAGAATTGCGATCTCCAAGGCCCGTGGCAAGCGGAGGTGGCGTTGCGGGGCCCGCTCTACGCCCCGATCCTCGGATTTAACGCGCAGAGTGGGCCTCACAAGCGCGGCCGCCGTCACTGACGTGATGTCTTCCCGGGCAGGAACGCCCGGTATTGGTTCAGCCGGCGCCACGCCTTCGTCCATCTGCACGATCCGGGCCCCCAGGCCGTGGGCGAAATCGAGGTCATGCGTGGCGATCAGGACCGCTGCGCCGGTGTCCGCCAATACGAGCAAGGCGGCCGAGACTCCTGCGCGCGCCTCCGGATCGAGCCCACGGGTGGGCTCATCAATAAGGAGGGCTTGGGGACCATCGGCGGTCTGCAGGGCGATGGCGAGGATACGGCGCTCTCCGGCCGACAGGTCCCGCGGGTGCTCGTTTCCTATCGGAATCCGAACGTCACCACGGAATCGGGCCAGGCGTGATGCTGCCGGTGCTGGCGCGGTCCTGTCCGAGCCATTCCCGCCTGATTTACGCCGGGCGCGCGCTTCGCGTCGATCTGCCGCCCGGAGTTCGGCAGCCACCGTGTCCCGCGTGAAAAGGTCGTCAGAGGCGTCCGGAACCAAGGCGACCCGGCCGCCGTCGACAGTGCCGCTGGTTCCTTCTCCGAGCGCGAGGGCCACCAGGAGCGAGGACTTCCCGGCCCCGTTGGGGCCGACCAAGGCAACCACTTCGCCACGGCCCAGGGCCAGGGAGGCTTCGCGGACGAGCGGCTTGCCGTTACGGTGCACCGCGAGCTTTGTCGCGGCCAGCACCGGCGGGTCCTCCGGTGCTGGTGCCGAGGTCGGTGAGGGCGCCGATGTCGGACGGATCCCACCCGGGCGTGAAGGTGCTGGTGCGGCGCCTGCTACCAGGCCGCCGTCGTGAATTCTCCACCACGAATCGGCGACCGACAACAGCGGCTCCGCCCGATGCTCAGCCACAATGATGCAGATGCCCGATCCATGGGCGAGGGCGTCGAGTACGGCGATGACGCGGGCCCGGGCTGTGGTGTCGAGATCAGCAAGCGGCTCGTCAACCAAGAGCAGGGCCGGCTGCTCCACCACGGCGGCGGCGATTGCGACGAGCGTTGCCTCGCCCGCCGAGAGGGAGTTCAGGTTCCGGTCCAGGAGCGCCGACACTCCAATCCACTCCGCGACCTCCACCGTGCGGGCACTGGCGATGCCGGCTGCAACACCGCGCAGTTCAAGCGAAAGTGAGATTTCGTCCCGGACGCGGGTGCTGGCGAACGCGGCACGTGGGTTTTGCAGGACAACGCCGACGATGCCGGCAGTATCGCGCGGGGGTGCTCCGGCACGGTCCACTCCGGCGACACGGACCCTGCCGGTGAGTTCTCCGCCGTCGACGTGTGAAAGGAGGCCCGCAATACCCCGCAGGATGGTGGACTTGCCGGAGCCGGTGGGCCCGGTAACAACCGTTACTGTCCCGGTGCCTGGCTTGAAGTTTTCGACCTGCAGCCGGGTGTCGCCGATGCGGAATTGGGCGTCCCTGATCTCAAGGGGCATCCCGGGTTCGCTGCCGGGTTGGTGTGCCGCCCTGCTCCCGAAGCCGCGCAATTCCAAGGCCGCGGCTACCCGGCTGGCGTGCTCAAGAGTTCGCTCAAGTACCGGAACAAGGGCTCGAGGCCCCAGGCGTTCGCCCCGCAACCGGAAGGCCAAGCGGACGGAGGCAACGGCGTCGGCGAGCGCGGGGAGCGCCGCCCAAGCCACCACAAGTGTGCGGGCTATGCCCTGGAATGGACCGCCGCGGGCCAGCCGCATGAAGCCCCTTGCCACGTCCACGAAGGAGTTGAGCAGTCCGAAGGCGAAGATGATCCCGGCAATCGGCAGGGCTGAAGCAACCGCCTCCCACAAACCAGGCGATGTTACTGGTCCGAGGAAGACCACATGGGCGTATGGGGCGGGCAGCCGCACTGACGGCAACTCCAGCAGCACCGGCCCAACGATGCCCGCTCCGTTGAAAAGGATGCGGTAGATGACCCGCGCCGCTATGAATACGACGGCAAGCGCCGCGGCAGCGCGTAACGGCGCGGGTCGAAAGGTCATGCCTTGGGTGCGGCCGGTGCGCCGTCGATGGTGTACAGCAGTTCGAGGCTCTCGCCTGGCTTCACCTGTTGGGTGGCGAGGCCTTCCTGGGCGTAGGCCCAGTCACCGGAGGCCGGCTTGACCCAAATGGACCAGTAGGCAAAGGCCGCGGGCATCTTGCTGCATTCTTCGCGGTATGTGCCGCCCTTATGGGTGATGTCGGAGTCGGCAGCCGGCACGCCGTTGACCCGGCACACCAGTTCGGTGGGGTACTGGGTCGTGCCCTCGGTCTTCACGTTGGCCTGCTCCAGGACCTTGGCAGCGGTCGTCGGCGCATCAACCGCCACGCAAACAGTCTTGTCGGCGGCGGGTTGCTTCAGGGCGCCGGAATCGACAATGATCTTCACGCCGCTGCAGGGTCCAGCAGCAGTGGCTGAAGCGCTTGCTTCAGAAGCGGGGGCGGAGGCGCTTGGCTGGGTGGCGGCCGGCGTGGAACAGGCGGCGAGGGTAATCAGGAGACCAGCGGCGGCGAGGGAGCTCGCTGCGGCGGTGCGGATCTTGGTAAAAGTCACGAGTCAAGGGTAGGACGTTGCTTGGCTGGATTTGGATGTGGCGGGTTGTGTGACGTTGGGTGGCGCTGCTCTGGCGCTGGAACCTCTGGACATATCTCGAAGAAATTGTTGACAATTGACAGTCGGGCATTTAGATTCATAGTGAATCAAAAACCTCCACTCGCTCGTATCGGAAGGCGAACCGCCAGAAACGAGCGAGGCCCCTCTCCTAACACCTCCACTGAAGGGACCCATCATGGCTACAACTGACGCCCGACCGAAGTACATCTCCTTTGACATCTACGGCACACTGATCAACTGGGATACGGATTCAACTACCCGCCGGCTGCTCGCGGGCCGTCTGCCTGAAGAGCAGTGGCCTGCGTTCAAGAAGGTGTTCCGCGGGTACCGCTTCGACGAGGTCCTTGGCGACTACAAGCCGTACGAGCAAATCCTTCAGAATTCCTTTGACCGGGTTTGCAAGTTTTTCGGTATTGGACCAACCCCGGGAGCAGGGGCAGAGTTCGCTGACGCTGTCCGCGGCTTTGACGCCCACGACGACGTGCCGGCGCCGCTGAAGCTCATGGGCGATAACTATAAGTTGGTGGCTCTATCCAACGCCGACGACAGCTTCCTGGAGATCAGCATCCCCAAACTCGGTGCGGACTTCCACGCCGTGCTGACCGCCGAGCAGGCCCAGGCTTACAAGCCGCGTTACCAGGCCTTCGAGTACATGCTCGATACCCTGAACGCCAAGCCGGAAGACTTCCTGCACATCGCCTCGCACACCCGGTATGACATGCACCCGATGCACGACATGGGCTTCCGTAACCTCTGGGTGCTGGACCGCGGCTACGACCCCATCACCGGCGGCTATGACTACAACAGCGTTAAGTCCCTGGACGAGATCAACAAGCACCTCGGTCTCTAAACCGGTTGCTGGCTCTCCGTCGATGAAAGGGTGAAATGAGCGATTCTGCTTTTATCCAAGCAGTGGCATCAGAGAGTGGACTCCTGGCGGAGCATCCGCAGCTCGCTGACCCCGCTGTCCTGGAGCTGCTTGAACAGTTCTACGGCCTGAAGGGAACGCTGGTCCGGATTCCCACCGAAAAGGATGAGACTTTCCGGCTCCGGGACGGGGACGAAACGTATCTGGTGAAGATTTCACCCTCGGATGAGGATCCAGTGATCGTCCACCTCCAAACGGCTTGCATGGAGCATTTGGAACGGACTGCCCCTGAACTTCCAGTTCAGCGTCTTGTCAGGAGCCTTGGCGGAGAGCCGCAAGTCCTCATTCCGGAGCCTGCGGGTGCCTTTGATCGGATACTGCGGGTGATGCGCTTCCTGCCTGGGGACTTGCTGGCCAATCACGACGCGTCGGCTGGCCAGCTTCGATTGGTGGGCTCAAGCCTGGCCCGCCTGGGGATTGCCTTGCAGGACTTCGATCATCCTCGCGCGGACCGTTTGCTCCTCTGGGACCTCAAGCATTTTCACCGGATGCGCCCGCTTCTTGACTATGTCGATGAGAAGGAAAAACGATCCCTCGCGGAGGACATTTTCGATCAGTTCGACGACAAGGTGGTTCCGCTCCTCGGCACGCTGACGTCCCAGGTTATCCATGGGGATTTCAGTCCGTTCAATGTCCTGGTCAACCCCGGCAGGCCCGATTACGTGACGGGGATTATCGATTTCGGGGACGTCGTGCGGACCCCGGTAATCTTCGACATCAGCGTCACCATGGCCAACCTGCTGGGGGCAGACCCGGGCCACCCCTGGGAGCACGCACTCCACGTCATGAACGGCTATCGAAGCATCCTCCCCCTGCCGGGGCAGGAGTTGGAGGCCCTGATCGTCTCCGCCCAGGCGCGCCTGCTGCTGCGGGCCCTGATAACCCAGTGGCGCGCAAGCCAGTTGCCGCAAAGGCGCGACTATCTCCTCTCCCACTCAAAACCCGACTGGGACCGGCTCGCCTCCACTGCCGCGGCCCCGGCACCAGAACTTTCTTTCACACCATGAACCCCACCGCCTAGCTTCCAGGAGAAAACATGGGTACTTCCCCAATCCGCAAGCCGTCCAAACCCATGGTTAACGGCTTCGATCCCAGCCGCCTGGACGAGCTCCCGGACCAGATGCAGAAGAGCATTCGACGCCGGGACAAGAGTCTGGGGCCTGGTTACAGGCTCTTCTACGACGAGCCCCTGGAAATCGTTCGTGGCAAGGGCGTCACGTTGTTTGACCGGGATGGCAATGAATATCTGGACGTTTACAACAACGTCCCTTCCGTCGGTCACGGCCACCCGCGTGTCATTGAGGCTGTACACCAGCAGATGCAGACGCTGAACACCAACACCCGCTACGTCCAAGAGTCCATCCTGGATTACTCGGAGCAGCTTCTTTCAACGTTCCCCGCCGAGCTTGGCCACGTCATGTTCACTTGCACCGGTTCAGAAGCCAATGACCTCGCGATGCGCGTCGCAAAATATGTGACCGGACAGCAGGGCATCATCGTCACGGCTGGCGCCTACCACGGCCTTACCGCCGAGGTCTCTTCGTTCTCACCATCCTTGGGCAAGGGTGTGCCCCTGGGTGCGAACGTGCGGGTTATCGACGCCCCGGACGCCCTGCGCTATTCATCAAATCAAGGCTCGTTGGAGGACCACCTGCGGGACCAGGTGCGTGCAGCCATCGCTGACCTGCACCGGCATGGAATCGGGGTGGCTGCTTTCATCGCCGACAGCATCTTCTCCTCCGACGGTGTCTTCGCCGGTCCCCCAGGCTTCCTTCGCCCCATCGTCGAAGAGATCCATGCCGCGGGCGGCCTGTACATCGCCGACGAAGTACAGCCAGGATTCGGCCGGACGGGTGAGAAATGGTGGGGCTTCCAGCGCCACGGAATCGTCCCCGACATCGTGACCATCGGCAAACCCATGGGTAACGGCATTCCCGTAGCGGCAGCCATCTTCAAGCCCGAATTGCTGCAGGAGTTCGGGAAGAACATCCGCTACTTCAACACCTTCGGCGGGAATTCAGTAGCCATAGCGGCAGCCCAGGCCGTCCTGGACGTCATCCGGGAGGAATCACTCATTGACAACGCTTTGAAGGTTGGCGGAAAGATCCTCACCGGCCTGAAGGACCTCACCCAGAATCTGGACCAGGTGGCAGAAGTACGCGGAAGCGGCTTCTTCATCGGCGTCGATCTCGTGACCGATCGATCCACCCTCACACCCAACGGGGAGGCCGCCGCCAGCATCGTCAATGCCCTCCGGCGGGACCGGATCCTGATCTCGGCTTGCGGCGCCCAGGGCAACGTCCTGAAGCTCCGTCCGCCAATGCCCTTTTCCAGCGACGACGCCGATCGCCTGCTCGAAGGAATAGGCCGTGCCTTCACGGCACTGCGCTAGGGCGCAACAACAAACAGGGGCGCAACAACAAACAGGCCAGCCTGGCGCTGACACCAAATGCTTGGGGATTGTGCCTTCCACCGTGAAAGCACTCTGTGTATTACACCAGCCGAAATCACTTGAAAGGTTGCACCATGAAGACGACACACAAGATCCAAACAGCCGCTGCGGGGCTCGCTGTCCTGTTGGCCCTGACTGCATGCGGTGGCGCCGCAACAGGGACTGAAGCGACGGAGATTCCGAAGACACAGAACACCCGTGACATTTCAGAGGGTGTCCAGCCGGACGCCGCCGCGGTGGCGTTGCTGCCGAAGGCCATCAAGGACAAGGGCGAGCTGACGGTCGCGATGGACCTGAGCTCCCCGCCGATGACGTTCCTCGCCGAGGACAACAAAACCCCCATTGGCGTGAACCCGGACCTTGCCCGCCTGGTAGCAAAGAAGCTCGGTCTGAAGCTGAAGTTCGAGAACACGGCGTTCGACACCATCATTCCCGGCATCGACGGCGGCCGCTTCGACTTCACCGCCACGACCATGTCCGCTACAGCCGAGCGGCTGAAGGTGCTGGACATGATCAACTATCTCAAGGGAGGCTCGGCCGTAGCCGTAGCGAAGGACAACCCGCTCAACCTGACCAATGACACGCTCTGTGGCAAGAACGTTGGTGTGACCAAGGGCTCAACACAGCAACTGAAGCACCTGCCCAATGTCTCGGAGTGGACCTGCACCTCCCAGGGCAAGCCCGCCATCAACGCCATCACCCTGCCCAACGTCCAGGAAGCCCTGACACAACTGGACTCCAAGCGGATCGACGCTGTCTTTTACGATGCCAGTGCCCTGGCGTGGGCCAACGATCAGCAGCCCAACCACTTCACCACCTTGCAGCCGCGCATGGATACCCGCACTGATACCAATGTCGCCATGGGCGTGAAGAAGGGGTCCCCCCTGACCCCGGCACTCCAGAAAGCAATCCAATCCGTTCTGGAATCCCCCGAATACAAGAAGTCCCTGGACTACTGGGGCCTGGGAGAATCGGCTATTACTGAGGCCAAGATCCGCTAGTACCGGCCCCTTACGTCCCGGCTTCGCTCTGATATCTCATTAAGGTTGTGCTATGCGTACCAATCCCACCGCAAGGGACTACACCAAGGCTTGGGTTCTTGATGCTGTCCTTTCAGAGGCGCCCTTGACGCGTACCAGGCTCATCGAGCTGACGCGATTAAGCCAGGCCACGGTATCCCGGAAGGTGGATGAGCTTCGTTACGACGGTCTCGTCGTCGAACAGGGAGTCAATGCGGTTGCGCGTCGTGGCCGGCCCTCCACCTATCTGGATGTGCCCGGCACGGCAGGGCATGTTGTGGGCATTTCGTTCGGAGCACGGACCACATGCATCCTGGTGACGGACCTGAGGGGCCGCGAGGTCAGGCACGTGATCGTGCCCAGCCTGGAGGGCGGCGATGAGGAAGCCACTGCCGAGTGGTTGCTGGACTTGGTTGTGGATACCAGCGATTCCGCCGAGGGGCCACTGCGCCAAATCGTCGCCGCCCTGCCGGGGCGTGTCCGCACGGGTACGGCAATTCTTCAAAAGACCATTGAAGGTCGGTTGAATGCTCCCGTCCTGCTCGAGGGCGATGCCAGTGCCTCCCTCCGGGGGATCCTGAAGGACGACGCGACCATAGGAAACGCTGTCTTGTTCATGCTCAGTACCGAACTGAGCTTCGCCAGTTGCACTGATCATGAAATCGCCAAAGGGCGGACTTCGGCTTTCGGCCACCTCGGTGAGGTTCTCTTCTCCGGTGTTGGCCACGAGACATTGGAGGGACTGTTAAGCACAAAGGGACTCCTCCACTTCGCCAGAGGACGGGGACTGGACCTGGATGACATCCAGGCACTCACGTCCCAGCCGAAGGATGCGGCGGCCCACGCGGAAGTGATGGAGGCATTTACGACGGCGGTGGTCGCCGCCGTCGGGGCCGTTGCCGTGACGCTTGACCCCGAGTCCGTATATTTCGTGGGCCGCCTGAGCCCGCTCGTGGACGAAGTCCTTCCGGAGGTGCAACGGCGGCTGGCACAAAGCCTTCCGGTAGTTCCTGGGATCAGGGTGGTGCCGCAGGTCGTCGGACTATCAGTGGCCCAAGGAGCTGCGTATGCGGGACTGGCATTGGTCCAGTCGCGGCTGCGGGACTCTATGCTCGAAGCCCAGTAGCAACCACGGAATGAACCCGCGCGGTCTTTGGATAGTCTTCTGCTTCGCGCTGCTCCGTAGCGGGGAATTCAAAGAGGTCAATCATCAATTGTTGCTCGTAGGCGAGACCCTGTGGGCTGGACATGATGACGTGCCCGTCAACGGAGAACTCCGCTCCAGTCCCAGACCAGCGGACACCATACGTGTGCGGCCTGGTGGCATCAATGGGCAGCTGGATGTCCCGGACGTCGGTGGTCAGCCGGGGGTCGTGGTGTGCCTTGATCCCGACACGAACGGTGCTGCTGTCTGGCGCGATCTTGTCACCGAAAAGTTCGGCGATGCAGAGCTCCCCGGAATCGGCCGGACTGGACTCTTCAAATCCCACCAACCATATTGCGAGCATGCAGGTCGGATCCGCGCTTGCGCTCACCCTTACCTGGACCTCGCCCGTGACTGGTGTCCATAACCTGCGTGTCGGCTGGGGAGTCACCACGTGCAGTCCATCGAGCCGGTGGCGGTGTGTTCCCCGCGTGGTCCCAAGCCCCCCGGAGAAGGTTCCCGTTTGGAGATTACTGACCCGAAAGGGACCGTCGGCTTCACGCCAGGCAGGCTGGTCGGCATCAATACGCAACCGCAATCCGTCAACGTCGAAATCGTAGCGGGCCCGGGACCGGCCCGGCTCGGTCCACTGGGGAAGGTAGTGCTCAACCCAAAGGGCAGGGTTCAGCGTTGAATCGGTAAAGCGCTCATCAATGATTTCTGCGGTCACCAGCAAATCCTAGTTGAATAGGACCCAGCAGTTTTCGGACAAAACGTTGACAATCTACAACCCACCCGCGTATTGTCGACAATCGACGGTACTTCTCAAGAGCATCTCGTCGACAATCGACGAGAACAACCAAAATCAAACTGGAGGAAAAAATGGCATTCGACATCAAGCCGAAGTTCGCAACGTTCGACATGAACGGAACACTGATCAAGTTCGCTATCGCCGACGCGACGCGCGCGGTCCTGGGCGAACGTCTCCCGGCGGAGCTCGCCGATGAATACCTGCAGGCCACCAAGGCATACCGGATCGATGAGTGCATGGGCGATTACAAGCCCTTCCACCAAATCATCGCCAACTCCATGGAACGCGCCTCACGCAGGCTCGGCCTTGAGTACCGCGAGGCCGACGCAAGGGCGGTTTACGAAATTGTCCCCACGTGGGGCCCGTACCCAGGCGTGACCGAGGCCCTGAACCGCCTGGCGGAGGCAGTCCCCCTGGTCATCATTACCAACAGCGACACCGTGCATGCTGAGCGGCTTTCGGAGAACCTCCAAGCTCCGTTCGCAACCGTCATCAGCGCCGAGCAGATGGGCATGTACAAGCCCCGTCTCGGAGCGTTTGAGTACATGTTCGACAAGCTTGGCGTCACGCCCGACGAGATTGTTCACGTCTCTGCGAGCCCGATGTACGACCTGCGCTCCGCATCTATCCTTGGCATCAAGAACAAGGTGTATGTAGACCGTGGCTTCGAACACGACGAGCACTGGCTCGGCTACGAGCGGATCACCGACATTGCCGAGCTCCCTGTCCTCTTCGGCCTTCCGCGTCCTGCTGCTTCGTAAGAAAGACTCGTTTACAGATGAGCGTCACTACGGCGGGCTCGGCTTTGGATCGACTCCGGGCCATGGGCCTGGAGCTTCCAGCCCTTGCTGATAGCCCTTACTACGTGGACCACCGCGCGGTGGGTTCCAGCATCCACATCGCCGGCCAACTGCCTTACAAGGACGGCGTGCTGCTGGGCCAAGGCGTCGTCGGCCGGGACGTGGGGCTGGAGACAGCGCGGGAGCTCGCCCGCCATGCCGCGCTCAATTGCCTTGCTGCGGCTGTGCAGGCCCTGGGAGACCTGGAGCGGGTCCGGATCGTGCAGATGCTGGTGTTCGTGGCCAGCACACCGGACTTCGGCCTGCAATCGAGGGTCGCCAACGCGGCCAGCGAATTGCTCATCGAAGTGTTGGGGGAGAACGGCCGGCACGCCCGCACAGCAATCGGCGTCGCCGGGCTGCCGGCCAACACTCCGGTAGAGATCCAGATGATCTGCACAGCCGCTTAGGCACGGACATGTTGGCGGCAAATTCATGAGGAGAACAGCGTGAACCGTATCCAGGGAGCACTCAACGCTCTGGTCGAGCGGGTCGACACCCCGGCGCCGATCGTGCTGGTGGACGTTATGCAGGACAATATCGACCGCATGCAGGCCTTTGCTGCCCAGCAGGACCTTGATATCAGACCGCATGTAAAAACGCATAAATGCGTCGAAATCGGTCGTCGCCAGGTCAAGGCCGGAGCTGTGGGAATCACCGCAGGCAACGTTGGTGAGGCCGAAGTCTTCGCCGCAGCCGGCTTCGACAATATCTTTATCGCCTACCCCATCTGGCCTTCGGGAACGAAAGGCCTTCGCATCCGCAAACTTGCGGTAACCACCCGGCTGCGGGTCGGCGTCGACAATTTCGCGGCGATCGATGCCCTTGCTGATGCGATGGGATCCGAGGCCGAACGGCTCCAGGTTGTGATTGAGGTGGACTGCGGAGCACGTCGTTCCGGTGCACCACCCGAGTTCGCCGGCGAACTTGCCGCCGCCGCCCGGAGGCGGGGACTGGTGCCGGTGGGCGTCTTCACCTATCCAGGTCATGGAAGCGCCAGCCCGGACGCCCGTCAGCGTGCCGCCATGGACCAGGAAGCCGCGCTCACCACAGCGGTGCGGAGCTTCGGCGCTGTGGGTATCAGCGCAGACGTCGTCAGCGCGGGCTCAACACCCACCATCGAGTACGCCACGAGCAACGTGATCACCGAGATCAGGCCCGGCGAATACGTGTTCAATGACTTGAACAACACCCGGCTCGGGGCCTGCACCGAAGACCAGATCGCCCTGTTTGTCGCCGGCACAGTGGTCAGCGACTGGGTTCCCGATCAGGTCATTCTCGATGTAGGCACCAAAGCACTAAGTCGGGAAGGCAGCCCGCAGATCGGCTATGGCGCCGTCCCCGGCACGTCTGCCGTTCTGTCGAAGCTCAACGAGTATCACGGGTTCCTCCCCCTGCCGGCCGGCGAGTTCCACCCGGGCATCGGCACGGTGCTCCCGATCGTGCCGAACCACGTTTGCCCGGTCGTGGTCAATTTCGAGGAGTACATCGTCACTGACAGCACGGGCACATCGCTGGAGCGGTGGCGGGTGGATGCCCGCGGATTCCTCAGCTGATCGTGGGGGACGGCATGTCCGGCCCCAGCCCGCAACCCAAGAAACATACCGTACAAGGACTGACCACCATGAGACTTGATAAGACCACTGCCGTCATAACCGGCGCCAGCAGCGGAATCGGGGAAGCAGTGAGTTCCCACTTCCGCCGCGAAGGCGCCCGGCTGCTGCTCACCGGCCGCAGGGAGCAACTCGACAGCGCCCAACCTGATGACGTGTACGTCCCCGGAGATCTCAATGAGGAGGCATTCGTCGAAAGCCTCGCCCGCCAGGCATCCGAAGCGTTCGGCACCGTGGACGTCGTCGTCCTTAACCACGGCCTGCAAGTAAGCGGCCCGCTGACGGAGATGGCGTATGAAGATGCCAAAAACGTGCTCCACAGCAACCTCCTCAGTGCCTTCCTGATGATGAAGCATTTTGCACCGTTGATGCCTGCTACGGGAGGCTCGTTCGTCCTGGTCAGTTCACGGTTGGGCATGGTTGGCAAGCCCGATGAAGTCCTTTACTCCGCGGCCAAGGGTGGCCTCATCATGCTCGCCAAGGGAGCTGCAATCGAGTGGGCCTCACGCAACATCCGCGTCAACGTCGTCGCGCCGGGACTGACCGTCACCCCGGTCATCGAGGCATCGTTCCAGCGCAGGCCCGATCCCCAGGCATACCGGGCAGAACGCGAGGGCCAGATCCCGCTCCGGCGCCTGGCCACTCCCGAAGAAATTGCCGACGCCATACTTTTCATGGCGTCCCCGGAATCGTCCTACATCACGGGCGCTGTACTGCCCGTCGACGGCGGCTACACCGCTTTCTAAGCACCGCACCGCCTTCCACTGGCTCACCAACTCCCCACAAAGTAGGACAAAGATGAAAGCCCTCACAGCAACACCCCGAAACGGAGACCTCGGCTTCTGGATGGCCGGACTCGCAGAAAACCGGCCAACGTACCCGCGTTTCGAAGACGAAGGCTCCGTGGATCTGGCAATCATAGGCGGTGGCTACACAGGCCTCTGGGCTGCGTACTTCGCCAAGAAGCTCGAGCCCTCACTCTCGGTGGCGGTTTTTGAGGCGGAACAGATCGGCTACGGAGCCTCCGGGCGAAACGGCGGCTGGCTTTCAGCGATGCCCCCAGGAAACCGGGCCACCTTCGCCCGCGCATCCGGACAAGGGCTGGACGCAAGCCGGGCATTACAGCAGGAGTTCGTGACCGGCGTCGACTCCGTCCTTAACATCCTTCAGGCCGAGGGTATCGACGCGGACCAGCACAAGGGCGGCGCGCTCGTCGCTGCCCACACCAAGGCGGGGCTGGGCCGGCTGGCAGCCCGGCGTGACGCCGACTGGAAGTATGGGTTGACCGAAGACGAAGTCCGCTTGCTCGACCGGGACGAATTCCAGAGCAAGATCAACATCTCCACCGTCCACGGCGGGCTCTTCTACAAGCCCTGCGCCCGCATTCATCCGGCGAAACTTGTCTACGGCCTGGCGGACACCCTGACGTCCATGGGGGTGGCGATCTACGAAAACAGCCGGATAAACAGCATCGACGGCAAAACCCTGACCTTGGCCAGTGGACGGGTCTCGGCGGCCAAAACGTTCATCTGCACGGAAGGGTACTCCGGTCAGCTGCTGGGTAGCAGGGCCTTGATACCGATCAACTCCTCGATGATCGTGACCAAGCCACTCTCCGAGGATGCCTGGCAGCAGATCGGCTGGAACGGGCTTCAGTGCCTTAGCGATTCCGCGCACACTTTCATCTATTCGCAGCGAACAGCAGACGGCCGCATCGCCATTGGCGGCCGCGGAAGGCCCTACCGCTACGGCTCCGGTACAGGGGGCGCCGGTGCCACAGCCCAGTCCACCGTTGACTTGATCTCCACAAAGCTTCGGTCCTTCTTCCCGGGCATCCACCTCGAAGTCGACCACGCCTGGTCCGGAGTCCTGGGCGTCACCCGTGACTGGAACGGCGGCGTGCAGTGGGGCCAGGCATCCGGAATTGGCTCGTCCACCGGCTATGCCGGACACGGTGTTACAGCGGCCTACGTGGGCGGGCGGACACTCGCGGAATTGGCCTTCGAACGGGAAACGGAACGGACCACGCTCCCTTGGGTTGGCTACCGCGCACGGAAATGGGAACCGGAACCCATTCGCTGGATGGGTGTTCACGGCATGTACCGGCTTTTCGGTCTTGCTGATCAGTGGGAAGAGCGCAAGGATTCCACCAAGACGTCCCTCCTGGCCAGATTCGGCAGCAGGCTCGCCGGACTCCACGAATAATGCACCATCCAAGAACCTTCATTTGAAACGCCCTCCGGAGGTACACCATGAAGACCATAAGCAAGATCCAGGCTGCAGCCGCAGGGTTTGCAATGCTGCTGGCCCTCACCGGGTGTGGCGGGGCAACAAGCACCTCCCCAACAGATCCGAAAACGGCCGACATCTCCGAGGGCGTCCAGCCTGACGAAAAGGCCGTGAGCCTGCTGCCCGCGTCCTATAAGGACAAGGGCGAACTGACTGTAGCCATGGACCTGCACTACCCGCCGACGACATTCCTTGCTGAAGACAACTCGACGCCGATCGGCCTGAACCCGGACATTGCCCGCTTGGTGGCAAAGAAGCTCGGCCTGAAGCTGAAGTTCGAGAACACCGTCTTCGACACCATCATTCCTGGCATTGACGGTGGCCGGTACGACTTCACCGTCACCACCATGGCACCAACGCCGGAGCGGCTGAAGGTCCTGGACATGATCGACTACTTCAAGGCCGGCAACTCCGTGGCCGTGGCCGCTGGAAATCCTTTGAAGCTCACCAACGAAACCCTGTGTGGCAAGAACATTGCCGTCACAGCCGGCTCCACAGGCCAACTCAAGCGACTCCCGGCCCTCTCGGAGCAGACCTGCACCTCCAAGGGACAACCAGCCATCAACGCCGTGACCCTTCCCAACGTCCAGGAGGCCCTGACACAGCTGGCATCCAAGCGAATCGACGGCATCCTCTACGACACAACCTCCCTCGCCTGGGCCGAGAAGCAGCAGCCCAAATCGTTCACCATCCTGACTCCCCAGGTCAACGTCGGCTCCAGCGACGTGACGGCTATCGGCCTGAAGAAGGGTTCTCCCCTGACCCCCGCCCTCCAGGCCGCCGTCCAGTCCGTCCTGAACAGCCCGGAGTACAAGAAGTCCCTCTCGAATTGGGGCCTCGAATCCGGTGCCATCACCGATGCCAAGCTCAACTAGGAGACGTGCTCCCCTCATGCAAACCATCAGTCACAGAAGCAAGGGCTTCGCCCGCCCAACAGCAGACACCCTGTTGTTCATGAATGAAGATATCGAGGTGCTCTAAGCATGGACGGAAAACTCGCCGTGATCGGGCTGGGCAGCATCGGCAGCATGGCGCTCTGGCAGGCCTCCCGTCTTTCCGATTCCGTGGTCGGTTTCGAAGCACACACCCCGGCCCATGGACGCAGCGCCGTAGGCGGGGACACGCGACTGTTCCGCATGATCTACCGCGGCAGCCCCGCGCACTACCCCATCCTGAAACGCTCACGCGATCTCTGGGCGGAACTCGAAGCAGAAACCGGACAGGACATCCTCACCCGCTGCGGCGGACTCTCCATCGGCACCACCGATGGGCCATACCTCCGCAGCGTTCTGGAGACTGCCCATACCAATGGGGCTGCCCACCAGATCCTGGGCTATGAGGAAATGGCCGAACGCTACCCGCAGCACAACCTCCGGGCTGACGACTCCGCCGTGTTCGACCCCAACGCCGGGGTCCTACGGACCGACCGGGCAGTAACGGCAGCCATTGCCGCTGCACAAGCCAACGGCGCAACGGTCGTTAACAACACTCCTGTTACCGGCATCCGGGAAACCCGCGACGGCGTTGTCGTCACCTCCGGCGAACAGTCCTGGACCTTCGAGAACCTCATCGTCGCCTCAGGGGGTTGGTCCCAGCGGCTCATGCCTGACTACCTGAAGGCACACACGGAAACCCGCAGGGTTTTCCTGAGCTGGTTCGTTGCCCGCGACGCAGCCCAGTTCACCCCGGAGAAGTTCCCCACTTTCAGCCGGATGTACGAGGACCGCTCCATGTACGGGGCACCCGCCGTGGACGGCGTTACGGTCAAAGCCACCCTCGACGGCAGGGGCACGGTGACGACGGACCCCGATGCTTTCCCCAGAGAGCTCTCAACAGCCGAAATTGCCGACACTTTGGAAACCGTCAGCGAATTCCTCCCCGGCCTGGTTCCCAGCATCATCCGCTCCGACGCCTTCCCGGACCTCTACACCGAGGACCGGAACCCGTTGTTGGGCTGGCTCGGCGGGCCAAGCAGAATCTACTGCGCCACAGGCTTCTCCGGAGGCGGATTCAAAAATGCCACCGGCTTCGGCCACATCGCCGCGTACGAGGCGCTCGGCAAACAATCACTCGATGGCCTGGAATTCGTACGCCCGGAACGGTTCAGGACGAGCTAGCCTCGGTATAATCGACAATCGACAAGGGAGGCGGAACATGGACCGCAAGTTCACGTGGCAGGAACAGCGGATGACGACGCCGGACGGTGTCTACCGTGTGCTCCGCACCGCCATCCTGAATGGAACTGTGCCTCCTGGGGAACAACTGCGCGAGACACATATCGCCGCAGACCTCGGTATCAGTCGATCTCCGCTGCGTGAGGCGCTGACAAAGCTCGAGGAAGAAGGGCTGGTGGTCAAGGTCCCCTTCCGGGGATCCTTCGTTGTGGAAGTCAGCGCTCGTGACGTCGCAGAAATCGCGTCGATCCGGGTACTCGTCGAGACCTATGCTGCCGAGCTCTCAGCCCCAACCCTGCGGGGTCCCGAGCGGCTCCGGCTCAAGCAAACCATCGAGGAACTTTACCGGGCCACCGACACCAACGACATCCCCGCCAGCATTGACGCCCACCTTCGTTTCCACAGGCTCTTCTACGAATTTTCGGGGAATACCGCCCTGCAAAACATGTGGAACGGGTGGGAGAACAAGTTGCGCCTCTACCTGGCGGTCGATCACCGTACCTATAGCGACCTGCACGACATCGCTGTTGAGCACGAGAAATTAGCTGAGCTGGCTCTGGCCGGAGACTTCGATGCCTTCCGCCAGGAGATGGTCAGCCAATTCCAGAATGCTCTCCACGAAGAACCTCTGGAACAGAAGTAAACGGAGCAGGCCCTGCCTTAGTCCACGAACTCCGACTGCGTCTCAATGAAGTCCCAATCCTGCAACGTCAGCACCCCACTGACCTTGTCTGGATGAGGGCCGCCAGCCTCGGCAATATGCTGCAGGACCTGCAACGGGAGTTCCTCGGCACGCAGGTTTTCGCGTAGCCACTCCTTGCTGTCCAAGTGCAGGTCCAGCCACCACATGAAGATTTCCATCGCAGACCACCTTCCTTCGGATTAACCGTAGGCCGGGGTCGGGTCGTCTACAAGGGCTCCCCCTACAGGTGTCGCTGCGTGGGTGCAGGGCTATCGGGGTCTTGTGGGGAATCGGGCGAAGGGCCAATCTGTACCTAGGACGCTGGCGCACAGGTTTCAAGAACCCGTGCCGACGCCCGCTCGCACAAGGGATCGGCGATGGACTGTGACATCGAGCTGGAGATCGATACCGGCTCTGCACGCGGCGAATACACGGTGCACGTGGTCCGTGCTCCGGCGGGAGGCCACGCTTCGGGGATGTTCACCTTGGACGTTGACGGCATCCTGGACCGGCTGCCCCAACTGGAAGCCACCGTTCTTGCCTCCGCCGTGGCTGCCCGGCGCACCATGCCCGTGGCCGAGATGGCAGTCCGCGAAGTTGGCCAGCAGTTGTTCCAGGCTTTGTTCACCCGCGAGGTCTACGGCACGTACCGGGCGAGCCTGGGTGCGGCACAACACGCCGGCCAGCAACTCAGGGTGGTCTTGCGGCTTGCCGCCCCGGAATTGGCAACCATGCCGTGGGAGACCCTCTTCGACCCCGAAACGGAGACGTACTTGTGCCAAACAGAACCCCTGCTACGGCACATCCCGGCCCCCGACTACAACCAGAACCCCTTGGACGTAGCTCCCCCACTTCGGATCCTGGGCATGTCGCTTCACCCCGGGACCTTCCCACCCTCGATGTCGATGCCGAGAAGGACCACCTGAGCAGGGCACTGGCTGGTCCTGTAGCCGAGGGACGCGTGGAACTGGTCTGGTCCAGGAGCGGAACCTGGGACGACGTTCAGTCCATGCTGCTTGCCGGCCCGTGGCATGTGGTGCATTTTGTGGGCCACGGTGATTACGATTCCCGGACCGATGAAGGCAGGATCGCTCTGGTGGGGCCGGACGGCAGGGCCGCGATGGTCCGCGCCGTGCGGCTCATGGCCCTGCTCAGTGTCGCGGCACCACGCCCGCGGCTCGTTGTGTTGAACTCGTGCTCCTCCGGTGAGATGGGGCAATCGGACCTCTTTTCCGGCACCGCTTCCTCGTTGGTCAGGAGCGGGATAGGCGCCGTCGCGGCAATGCAATTCGCCATCAGCGACTCCGCGGCCATCGCCTTCGCCCACGGCTTCTACGCCGCGATCGCCAACGGCCGAACTGTGGACGAGGCAGCACGCGTCGGCCGCATCTCGGTCATGGCCAGCCCGGACGGCACACTGGAATGGGTCACTCCGGCCCTCTACGTCCGGGGCGGTTCCACTCAACTCTTCACGCTGCGTGGCACGCCACGCGCAACGGTGTCGGAAGCACGTTCGACGCCGGCACCCACCTCGGGCGGGCAAGCCGGCCAAGCTACGGTCCCGACGCCGGCACCCACCTCGGGCGGGCAAACGTCAGCCCCGCTGCAGGCCCCGGGAAGCTCCGGCGCGGGAGACGGCGCTGCCGCGAGGGCCGCGCAAACCAACGCCGACCAGGCCATGAAGCGGGCCCAATTGCGCGCCCTTTATGTCCAGGCCTCCGCGGAGCTAAGGGCACGGCGTTTCGAGCAAGCCGTTGAATTGTTCGATGACCTCCTGACCTTGGAACCCGGCTATCGTGACGCCACGGCGCTAAGGGAGAGCGCACAGCATCGGCTGGACATGTCCCGCACCTACCGTGAGGCACTCGCCGCTGAAGAGGCCGGCGATTGGCTGGCCGCGGCGGACGGCTTTGCCTTGGTGCAGGAAGATCAGTTCCCCGAAGCAGCAAACCGCCGGCAGGACTGCGAGCGCCGTCAACGCATCTCCGACCTTCAGGGCGAACTGCGCTACCACTCGTCTTTGGGCTCATGGGGAGCCGTGGTGGATGTGTCAGCCGAACTTGCGACGCTCGATCCGACCGCGGCCGATCCCGACGGACTTGCGAGCGCTGCAAGGGCTGAGATCAAAAAAGCGATGCCACCAGAACCGGAGCCCCAAAAGCAGCCTTCCCCGGAAAGAGGTTCCTACACGGCTGCGGAGTTGCCCGCAGAACCACGGCGGCCAACGGCGACCCCCGCAACTGCACACCCCGCAGCGCGGGTCCCGGCACCTACCAAAGCCCCGGCACCCACCCAAGCGCCGGCGTCGAGCACTCCATCCCCGAAACCGCTGCGACCAGCACTCGCTTGGACACCGCTCGCGTGGGGCGGAGCGGCTTTGGCGGTGGCGGGCGCCTTGGGGGCGTCCATCGTGGTGTTCTTCATGTGGTTCGACGAGACTTACTGGCAGGACAACGGCGGGGATATCGTGCTCCGGATCCTGTACGGCCTGCTGGCACCAGTCGGTTATCTGCTGCTCATGGTGGCCGGGCTGCCTGAACGGACCGTACCAGCGCGTGTTGCGATGACCGGCGTCGTGCTTTCCGCCGCGATCTTTGGGCTCGCCGGCTTGAACTACACGGTGGAAGTGACCGCCGTCGTGGCCAGTTTTATCCTGGCCGCCTTCGGACTTTGGGCGGGCATCCTGGCTCTGAAGGACCCGGCCAGGCGAACGTTTGCGTGGCTCCTCCTGCTGCCCACGGTGTTGCAACCGATCATCTGGATCCAAGGGAAAGGCGTGTTCATGGAGAGCTGGTACATGTCGCAGGCGCTGCCGTTGCTGCTGCATCTGATGCTTCTTTGCACGGTGGGCGTTGTGTTCGTCGTAATGGCACGGCGGCTCCGCACCATCCCTGCAGCCGGACCTGAAGCGGGGCCTGCTGCCAAGGCGGGAACGTCGCCATGAGCCGGCTGGTTGAGTTCACCACCGACGACGGCGGCACGGTTGTTGTGGAGGTCGCGAGCACAGCCGGGAGCATCGTGACCCGGGGTGGCGATCATGCGGGGGATCATTCCGGCGTCTTCGCGAGGGCCCAGCAGACGTTCCAGCGGGCCTTGGAGCATGTTCGGCCCGCCGTCCAGGGCGTGATTGATGAGCTGCTGAGCTTGGAGAACCGGCCTGACGAGGTCAGTGTGGAGTTCGGCATAGACCTCCACGCGGAGGCCGGGGCTTTCATTGCATCGGCCAGCACTGCGTCCAACTTCAAGGTGCGGCTGACGTGGAACAAACCATCTCCGCCCAACTAGGTGTCAGATGAGGGCGTTCTGAGCCCTCAAAACGCCCTCATCTGCGACCTGGTTTGGTGAGCAGACAGCCTGTTCAAGGACACCTTGCGGCGCAACAATAAGGTATGGCTGCGGAGAATTTCAGCGGACGGATTCCTTTGGTTGTCGGCGTCTTGCCAGACCAGCATGTGGAGGTGCTGCAAACGGCCCGGACGCTGGCTGAGCAACTCGGCGTGCCGCTGGTTTGTGCGTACGTGGACGAGGCCAGCTACCTCGTGGAATGGGACCCGGCGCGGGAGACACACCGAATGTCGCTTCATCCGGAGAAGGATGACGAGGACGTCGCAGCTGTTCGTAGTGATCTGGGCAAGGTCATCGGCGAGGCCATGGATGGTGGCTCGGCGGACTGGACTCTGCGGTTGCTCGCTGGAGACCCCGCACGAGCCCTCGGCCGACTGGCCGAGGACATCCACGCCTCGATGATCATTGTCGGAACGCCGGAACCTGGTTTGGGACACCGCATTTCCGAGGCTTTGAACGGCTCCGTGGCGGCATGGTTGAGCCACCACCAACGCCGGCCCGTGTTGATCGTCCCGCAGAAAAAGCCGCAGGAAGCTGCCCGTAAAAACTAAAGCGAAAGTACTTATTCGAGGTGGTGGCAATGCCGTCCCGCCCCACGTAGAGTGATTACTGCAGGACGGCGAAAGCACCTGCTCAAAGACCGCTCCGGAGTGCGTATCCCCCAATAACGCACTCCGGAGCTCTTTGTTTAAGCGGCGGGCCCAGCTACCTGACGAACGTGTACAGCAGCGCCGCCATTGCGAAGCCCACAATGGACAACACCGTCTCCAGGACGGTCCACGTCTTCAAGGTGTCCTTGACGGACATGTTGAAGTACTTGGAGATGATCCAGAAGCCGCCATCGTTGACGTGGCTGGCAATGATGGAGCCGGAGGAAATGGCCACCACGATCAGGGCGAGCTGAGGCTGGGAGTAACCGGAGGCCAGGCTTGGGGCCAGGATGCCACCAGTGGTAACGATCGCCACGGTTGCGGAGCCTTGCGCAATGCGCATACCCGCGCTGATCACGAAGGCGGAGAGGATGATCGGCAGGCCGGCCTGGGCCAGCGAGTCCGCCACAGCCTTACCAACACCGGTAGCCGAGAGAACTGCGCCGAAGAATGCACCGGCGCCAACAACCAGCAGGATCATGCCCACGGGACGAAGCGATGAACCCGTGATTTCGCTGAGTTCGGCGGAGCTCATGCCGCGTCGGATGCCCAGGAGCCACATGGCCAGCAGCACGGCGACGGTCAGCGCGATGGCCGGGTTGCCGAAGAACTGGAGTATGTCCCGGAAGACACCGGGAGGAGCAAAGATGTTGCCGAACGTGCCGCCGAGGATGAGGATCATGGGCAGGCCGATGGCCAACAGCACCAGTCCGATGGACGGCTCGTGGCCGCGGGCTTCCTCGGCCTCGGGAACGATGCGGTCCTCGGGCACGGTAACCATCACACGCTTGCCGATCCACGTGCCCCACAAAATACCGGAAGCGAACCAGGCCGGGATACCGCAGATGAGGCCCATGAGGATGATCCAGCCAAGGTCAACATGGAAAAGGCCGGCGGCAGCAACGGGTCCGGGGTGCGGTGGCAGGAACGCGTGTGTCACGGAGAGGCCAGCCAGCAAAGGAAGTGCGTACAGTGCCAGCGACTTGCCGCCGCGAATTGCAGCGACGTAAACCAACGGCGCCAGGACGAAGATGCCGATATCGAAGAACACCGGGATACCCAACACAAAGCCGGTGATGCCCATGGCGAGCGGGGTGCCCTTTTCACCGAAGATCTTCACGAGCCTGCCGAGCAGCACTTCCGCGCCACCAGAGCGTTCGAGGATGGCACCGAGCACTGTGCCGAGGCCGATGATCACGGTGATGTGGCCAAGGATGCCGGCAAAGCCTTTCTCAATCAGGGCGTCGCTGCTCTTGGTGGCCGAGCCGACCAACGCTTCAACCGAGACCCCACCCACCAAAGCCACGATCACGCCGGTTCCCACCAGGGCGATGAACGGTTCGAGCTTGACCTTGATGATCAGGAACAGCAGGAGGGCGATGCCCGCGCCTGCCAGGAGGAGCAGGCCGGCGGTGTCATGCCGCAGCCATTCGAGGAATTCATTCATGGGGGTTTCTTTCTGGGTGAGTCCTACTTGAGGGTGCCGGTAAACGCGGCGGCACGGGCCGCGATGTCTGCCCAGTTGCCTGCAGCGACTGCTGCGGGCGGGACCACGCTGGTGCCGCAGCAGACTGCGGCAGCACCGGCGTCGAGGTAGCTCTTTGCGTTGGAAGCGTCGATGCCTCCCGAAGGCAACAGGCGGATGCCCGGGTAGGGGCCCTGCAGGTCCTTCAGGTACGCCGGGCCGAGTTGCCGGGCAGGGAAAATCTTGACGACGCCGGACCCCAGGTCAAGTGCCTGCGCCACTTCGGTGGGCGTCATGGCGCCAAGGCTGAAGGGAATGCCTGCGGCCACGGCGACTGCTGCAACCTCGGGCCGAATGCCAGGTGTCACCAGGAACTTGGCCCCGGCGTCGATCGCTGCGCGGGCTTGGTCTGCGGTCAGGACCGTACCAATTCCGACGGCGGCACCATGGTCTGCGGCGGTCTCTGCCGCGCGCTTGACGTGCTTGAGCGCATCCGGGGTGGTGAACGTCAGTTCCACGCTGCGGATGCCGCCGTCGGCCAATGCCCGGCAGAGATCCGCGGCGTCCGTGATGGACGGAGCGCGGACCACGGCAAGGGTGCGGTCGGCTTCAAGCTGCTGGATGAATTCTTCAGGAGTCATGGGTGGTGCTGCTTTCCTTCTCGGGTGAGTCCGTCACTGCTTCGACGCAGGGCACGGCCGGCGCGGGCACCGGTGGGCCGGCCTCCGTCGATCGCTGCTGCGCCGTTGACGAAGACGTAATGGATGCCGCGGGCGGCATGGCGGGGATTCTCAAAAGTGGCTTCGTCGCGGATGGTCTCCGGGTCGAAGAGCACGACGTCGGCCGCGTAGCCTTCGCGAACCAGCCCCCTTTTGTGGAGCTTGAGTCGTGCGGCCGGACGCCCACTCAGGTGATGGACGGTTTCCTCGAGGCTGAGCAATCCAAGATCGCGGGAGTAGTGGCCGAGGTAGCGAGGGAAGGTTCCCCAGGCTCGGGGGTGTGGCTTGGCGCCGACCAGGAGGCCGTCGCTGCCGCCGGTGTGCGTGCGGTGTTTCATGATGGCCTGGACGTTTTCCTCGTGCCCCACGTGCTGCAGGATGCCGGTGCCGAGGCGGTCTTCGGTGAGGATGCGGGCGAAGACATCGAACGGCTCCTCGTTGCTCTCGGCAGCGATGTCCTTGATGGTTTTGCCCACGAGTCCCGCGAGCGCCGGGTTCTGGACGCCGCTGATTTCAAGGGTGTCCCACTCGGCAACTACTCCGTGACAGCCGTCGGATCCGTAGATCTCCACGGCTTCCCGGATGCGGGCGCGGGTCTCGGGGTCTTTGAGGCGGGCAAGCGTCGCTTCCGTGCCTCCGGACGATGCCCAGCTGGGGAGGATCGCGGAGAGCGTGGTGGCACCTGGGAGGTACGGGTAGGTGTCCAGGGTGATGTCGACGCCGTCATCCAGCGCGTTATCGATGAGCTCCAGGAGTTCCCCTGCCCGGCCCTTGTTCTCCGCGAAGTTCATGGTGGCGTGGGAGAGGTGCAGGGCGCATCCTGTGTCCCGGCTCAGGCCGATCATCTCCGCGTAGGCATCCAGTGCGCCCTTGCCGTAGGAACGGTGGTGCGGTGCATAGAAGCCGCCCAGCTCGCCCACAGTCCTGCAGAGGCCAGCGAGTTCTTCGGTCTGCGCGTACATGCCCGGCGTGTAGGTCAGGCCGGAGGACATTCCAACGGCGCCCTCCTCCATCGCCGTGCGGATCACGTCTTGCATCTGCTGCTGTTGCTGCAGGGTGGGATCACCTTCTGCGAAGCCCATCACCATGGCGCGGACGGTTCCCTGCGGAACGAGGTACGCGGCATTGGTGGCAATGCGGCCTGTGGTGCCGTCCGCATCGGTGACCTCGGTATCCAGCCGGTCCAGGTACTCCCCCACGGTCCGCCAGTTCCAGTCGAAGTCCGCCGGGTTATCGTTCCAACCAGCGATTTTCTCCCGGACACCTGTAAGCGTGGCATCATCCACCGGTGCGTAGGACAGGCCGTCCTGGCCCAAAAGTTCCGTGGTGACGCCCTGGCTGAGCTTGGCGTAGTGCTGCCGGTTAACAAGCAGTTGCAGGTCAGAATGCGCGTGCATATCGATGAACCCAGGACTCAGGACCAGGCCAGTGGCATCGATAACGCGGTCCGCGCCGGTTGACGCTGCAGTGAGGGAACCGGCGTCGACGACGGCGGCAATCACGGCCCCGTCCAGCAGGACATCCGCGGGGCGGCGGTCCGCTCCGCTTCCATCCACCAGGATGGCGTTGCTGATAAGGATCTTCATGGCAGGGGTCCTAGAAGAAGGTGTGGATGAGGTCGACGACGGTCTGGTTGCCTGTGCTTTCGGCGGACGCGCTGTCCGCGAGCACCGGGATCACGGTCCACTTATCGAAGGCTGTGCAGGGATGGGACAGGCCCAGCCGGATCACATCGCCGGGTTGGAGGCTGGTGGTTTCGGGGTCGAAGGTCATGAAGCAGTGCTGATCGTTGACCGACGTGATTTGGGCTCCATGCAGTGGTTCCATCGCGCCGCCGAGGACAGGACCGATGAGCTGCGGTTCCGGCAGTCCTTCGTCGAACGGGAGGTCACGCTTGCCGGCGTCGAGGATGGCCAGGCCCGGTTCCGTTTGCGAGACGACCCGCGCCCAACCGTGCATTCCCGCGCGGAACGGCTGGTTCCCGGAGCGGGAGAAGGGCGAGATTCCGCGGTAGAAGCCGTCGTCGTGGATGATGTAGGCGCCGCTTCGGATCATGAGGTCCACAGACGGGCCACCTGTTTCCGCTCCCGTGCTGATGGTTGGTGAGAGGACCGTGACCACGTCGTCGAAGTAGGCGCTGCCGCCCGCCGTGATGATCACTGAACCGGTGCCGTAGAGATCTTCGGCGAGCAGTTCCTCATGGAGGAGCCGCATCTGTGCGAGGTAGCCGCGGACGGCACCCAGTCCGGCGTCGTCGGCTGTGTGCGCGAGCGAGCCTTCGTAGCCGCTGACACCTACCAGGCGGAGATTCGGTGAGGCAGCAACCGCGCGGGCCACCGCCATGGCACCGTCAACGCCCCGGGCTCCGGTCCGGCCTCCATGGGCGCCGAGCTCCACGAGCACATCCAGCACGGCGTCGCTCCCGGCGAGCACGCGGTTGATGACCTCCACGGTTCCCACGGAGTCAACCCAGGACAGGATCGGCGCATCGGCAGTGGACGTTCGGGCCACCCATTGGATGGCATGCGGGTCCGTGAGGCTGTTGGCAAGCTGAAGGTTCCGGACGCCGAACTCCCGGGCTACCCGAAGCTGGGCGAAGTTCGCCAACGTGATTCCCCAGGCTCCGCGTTTGAGCTGCTCGGTCCAGAGCTGGGGAGACATGGTGGTCTTGCCGTGCGGCGCCAACAGCACGCCGTGTTCCTTGCACCAATCGGCCAGATGGTCGGCGTTGGCCTGAAGGGCGGCACTATCAAGCGTGAGCAGCGGCGTCTGGAGATCTGCCAGGGTGTGCTTCGCCGCAAGGAATTCGGCGTGCGTGCTCCCGTTGGCGGTGGCTGGAATGGCCTTGTGCCGCCAATCGAGCTGACGGTCTGCAAGGCCGGCCACGGCGTGTGCCGAGATGGCTTCGGAGGTGTTCACGGTTCATTCCCTTCGCGGGGCTGCGTTTTTGAAGCTGCGGTGTGGGGCTGTTCAGTATGCGATTCTCAGCTGCGTTGCGTATTTTGCAACGCTGGTTGCAAACCTGCTGGTGATATGTCTAACATGGTGGCGGATCGAGAGTCAAGGCCGCTGAGAAGCGCACGAACTAATGGGAGAACGATGCTTTCAGCTGTATGCGTTGGCGAAACAATGGCCATGCTTACCCCTGTCCAAGCCGTTCCCCTTCACCTCGCCACCGAGCTCCACTGCGGAATTGGCGGCGCTGAGTCCAATGTCGCCATGGGACTGGCGGCCATGGGACTGGACACGCACTGGGTTAGCCGCGTGGGCCACGATGGCTTCGGCACGCGCATCCTTGACGAGCTTCAAGCACACGGAGTGGGAGTCTCCGGCGTCGAGGTGGACGAGTCCCGGCCCACCGGCCTCTACGTGAAGGTCCCTGCCCAGGAAACAGACCCCGACGGCGGCAGTTCAGTTTTGTACTACCGGCAAGGTTCTGCGGCGTCGGCCATGGGACGCCCCTTGCTTTCCAATCCCGCTGTTTCGTCGCTGCTGGAAAACGCGGCCCTCATCCACCTGAGTGGCATCACTGCTGCCTTGTCCCCGGAGTGCCTGTCTCTCTTGGAAGCCATGCTGGGCGAACCTCGGAACGGGCGCATCGTCAGCTTCGACGTCAATTGGCGGGAAGCACTGTGGGCGGGCCAGGACCGTTCCGTCCTGCAGCGCTTGGCGAACCTGGCCGACGTCGTGCTTGTTGGTAAAGACGAAGCCGAGCATGCCTTTGGCACCACCGATGAAGCCGAACTCCGCCGTTTGATGCCGGACCCTCAGGTGCTGGTGATCAAGAACGAGGCGATCAGCGCCATTTCTTTGGATCGGAGTGGCACCCGGGAAGAGGTTCCCGCACTGTCCGTCTCCGTCGTCGAGCCTGTTGGCGCGGGTGACTCGTTCGCCTCCGGCTACCTCAGCGGCATGCTGTTTGGGCTCGGCCAGAAGGCGAGCCTCCGCAGGGGGCACGTCGCGGCCGCCTGTACCTTGACTGTTCATGGCGACCGCGGACCGCTACCCGAGGCCGAGGAGCTCGCGGCCATCCTCGATTCTTCGGATGAGGACTGGGCTGCTATCCATGTTGAAGAGGGACATTTCAACACCAGAACCGGAGCGTGACATTTTGAGCCAGAGCCTCATGCGGGCCATCGACCTGCTCGCCGAACTCGCGGCGAAGCCAGCCACCCTTGACGAGCTCTCGTCCAGAGCATCCGTGCACAAAACCACCGTGATGCGGCTCCTGCACGCCATGGAGGAGAAGCGGTTTGTGGTGCGGGACGAAGAGCAGCGCTTCATGCTGGGTTCCAAGCTGTTCGAGCTGTCATCGCTGGCTCTTGAGCAGCGGGACATCCGCAAGGTAGCGCACCCGCACCTCGCCGAGCTGAACGGTCGCACCGGGCACACCGTCCACCTCGCGGCATTTGAAGGGAATGAAGTGGTGTACATCGACAAGTTCGAGTCGCACCACCCCGTCCGCATGTACTCGCGCATCGGCCTGACTGCATCGCTGCACTCGGCCGCCGTGTCCAAAGTCCTCCTCGCCGATATGCCGCGCAGCCGGCAGGAAAAAATCGCGGCGGGGCTGGACTACATCAAAGTTACCGAGAACACCCTGACCTCACCGGAGGCCCTGCTGGCCGAGCTGGAGCAGGTCAGGATCCAAGGCTGGGCCCACGACAACGCTGAGCACGAGGCATTCGTGCACTGCATCGCGGCCCCCATCCGCGACGCCAGCGGCGCCGTTGTTGCCGCAGCCTCTTGTTCGGTACCGGTAGTGATGCTCAGCTATGAAGGCTTGCTGGAGCTGCTGCCCGATCTCAAAGCCAGCACCGAGGCCATCTCGAATGACCTCGGCTGGATCAGCCACGAAAGGAACTCAGCATGAGTGAAAAGAACGTAGTACTGACCGAAAACGCCCCCGCCCCGGCGCACGTATTCTCCCAGGGCATCAAAAAGGGCGGGATGTTCCAGGTCTCCGGCCAGGGCCCCATGGATCCCGCCACCAACCAGTACATTGGCGAGGGCGACGTCCGAGTCCAGACACGTCGCACACTGGAGAACGTGAAGGCCATCCTCGAAGCCGGCGGATCCTCCGTTGAAGACGTCATCATGTTCCGCGTCTACCTCACCACCCGCGATGACTTTGCCGCGATGAACGAGGTTTACGGCGAGTTCATCCGCGAGAACGTGCCCAGCGGTTTGCTGCCGAGCCGCACCACGGTGTTTGTGGATCTCCCGCACGAGGTCATGCTGGTGGAGATCGACGCCCTGGCTGTTACTGCCTAAGCCTGGCTGCGACACCCACTTTCGTTTGCGCCGCAGTTTCGGGCTGGCGACACCTTTATCCAGGCGTCGTCAGCCCGTTTCTGTGACCCCAGTGATTTTGCGCGGCCTCGGCGTTCTCTTGGGCTAGGGAGCCGGGGTTTCGCTCTTGTTCTTGCGGCGGTTTTGGATCCCAAGGATGAGGAAAGTGATGCCCATGCCCAGGAATGCGATCCAGGCAGGGTTGACTAAGACCGCCATGGCCACCGCGACAAGGAGGAAGACGACTCCAACTGGGAGCAATGCCGAACTCCCGTACTTATCCGCTCGCGTGTTCCGGTCCAGCGTGGGCTTTGTGTCATCGCTCATCTACGTGAGGCTACGTGGGCCGGTGGACGGGGTGCAAGCGTTTGGGCGAGTGCCGCCGTCGAGCGTTTTCTTGGGGGCTTGTTTGAGTGTTGCTTCCTGACCCCCATTGACTTTCATAGCGCGTCGACACGCCGCATTCCCAGGCGCGTCGCGGGACCCCCAGTGCCAAAGAAGGTCAGGAAGCCACGCGGCGAACCACCGACGGCGGGACGGCCGGCACCCGCTGGCGCTTGGCATAGATCCTGGCTCGCTGGCTGGACAGGGCCAGGAGCACCAGGATGTCCGTGGCCAAGCCGGACAGGCCGGCCTCAAGCGTGAGGTTGGTGGTCCCCGTGGAGGCATCGATGGCCTGGACCACGATCGAGATGGAGCTGAGTCCCATCGCGATCACTCGAGCGCCGTTGCTGCCAAGGAATATCCGCCAGGCAAGGAATACTTCGCCGAGCCCGAAGACCAGGACGATCGCAGCTATGGCGACGATTGCCGCCGTCGTGGTTTGTGGGTCAAGGTTGGCGTCCTCGATGGTGATGTTGCCGCCCGAGGTCAGCAAAGTGATGGTCAAAGCGAGCGCGGCCAAGGCCCGGATGACCACGAGGAATGCGCCCGTCATAGTGGGTGCGGGACGGCGGTCGCGGCTGTCCGTCTGACTGGCTGGTTGGTCGACGGGGACGGGCCCGCGGCGGGCGTCGATGATGGGCAGATCGCCGTCCGTGGAGATCGAGTCCCCTCCGCCATTGCGCGAGTGATATCCGGTGGAAAAGTCCTTGATGACACGGACGGTCACCGCAGGCTCAGCCTCAGACACCGTCCGCACGATGTGGTCCCGCTCTACGTCGGTGTTCTGCTCGATCTTGTGCGTGATCTGCAGGGTGAACAGCGAGAAGCCAACGCTGCGATCGTAGGTGCCGGCGGCGAGCCAGTCCACCTTGTGCCCGCCGGGCAGCATCCAACCCTCGGGGCAGCGCCAAAAGCGGACGTGGTGGCGTTTGCCGGGGTTGCTGTCCACTTCCTGCTGGTAGGCGAAGTCCTGCTGCCGGTCAAAGAGGTACAACGGGCTGACGGGCGCCTGCGTGTAGCTCTGCCTCAAAAGTGTCGAGCTCACGATGCGCCGGCTGCTGGCGAAGGTCACGTCGTCGGCAATGGTCCACCCGGCGGCCCGCATGATCGCGTGGATCTGCGGCTCGGTGCCGAGAATGGCCACGTTTACCGGGTCGCCGAGCAGTCCGTCGCTGGTCCGGGCCCGGCCGATGAAGTAGCCGGGAACGTAAATGGTGGTCAGGATGCGGTGGAGGCGAGGCAGCAGCAGGTAGGCCAAAAATGCCCAGAACACAAAGGAGAACCACACCTGGCCCCACCCCAGGTGAAAGCTCTCCCCCACCAAAAGGAATGCCAGCCACACCGCAGCGGCTCCACCGAGGACGAAGAAAGCGTGGTCGAGTCGACTGTCCGTGACTCCTCTGTTCGGCGCTTTGTACATTCGGAACTCCCCCTGGGTGCACGTGCCCCTTAAGCTTCACCTCCAGTCCCCCTTGTGTACACAGGCTTGGGCGTTAAGGTTCGACGCCGGAACTTGCCTCGGCGCCCATCGTACAAAAAGCATTCCATTTGTGTCATTGACGCACCATTCCACTTGTGTCATTCTTTTCTTAGAGGGCGTGACCCGCATCACGCAATGACCCGCCAATGGAGAGAACAATGAAGCTCGAACACATCCTTCTTGGAGTCCTGCTGGAGCACCCGAGCACGGGCTACGACATCAAGAAGTACTTGGACACCCATGGCCGCTTCCTGCGTTCCAATACGCAGATGAGCCAGGTTTACCGCTCGCTCGGGAGCATGGAGAGCCAAGGTTGGGTGACCCACAGCGTGGACCCCCGGCCCGGCGCACAGGACGCAAAGACCTACCGCGTCACTGATGAGGGAGCCACCGTGTTCCTCGATTGGCTCACCGGCCCGTACCACCCGGCCAGCCGTTTCCAGGACCCCGAACTCGCTGCACGGTTGTCCTTCGCCGGCTTCATGAGCGCCGAGCAACTCCTCCGGATTCTCGACGTCGAAATTCAGACCCGCCAGGACGAAATCGCCAGGTACCGCAACCGCGACCGCAGGGAACAATGGGCTCCCACGATCGCCTTTGACACCGAGCTGGCCGAATCTGTGGGAGAGCGCCTGCACGTCATGGGCGCGAGCGCCATCGATGCCCACGTGGCCGGACTGATCAGCCTGCGCAAGGAGCTCCTGGATGGACAACTGTCGTCCCGCTCCCTCACCGCAGTACCGGCGGAGCTGCGACCATGAAGGCCATCATTCTCATGTTCGATAGCCTCAACAGGCACATGCTCTCCCCTTACGCGGCGGACACGTTCGTGGATGCGCCCAACTTTGCCCGCCTCGCAGCAAAGACGGCCACGTTCGACAATTTCTATGCCGGTTCGATGCCCTGCATGCCAGCCCGCCGCGAAATGCACACGGGTCGCCACAATTTCCTGCACCGCAGTTGGGGCCCGCTGGAACCGTTCGACGATTCCATGCCGGAGATGCTGGGAAAAGCAGGGGTTCACACGCATCTCGTATCAGACCACCCGCACTATTGGGAGGACGGCGGCGCCACATACCATCCGCGGTACACCACCTGGGAGTTCTTCCGGGGCCAGGAAGGCGACCCGTGGAAGGGTGTAGTAAATCCTACCGACGGAAGCCAAGACTGGCGTGCCGGGATGAAGCGGCAGGACCTCATCAACCGCAGCTACATGCCCACCGAGGCAGACCACTCCCAGACCCAAACCGTGGACGCTGGCCTGCACTTCATAGATACCAACCATGAAGCAGACAAGTGGATGCTCCAGATCGAGCTTTTCGATCCGCATGAGCCCTTCTTCGCCCACAGCAAATACAAGGCTTTGTACGAGCACGACTACGATGGCCCCGAATTTGATTGGCCGGGATATCAAAAGGTCACCGAGCCGCAGGATCAGGTGGAGCACGCCCGCTACGAATATGCCGCTTTGGTCTCGATGTGCGACAAGTCGCTGGGACGGGTCCTGGATGCCATGGATCAGTACAACCTGTGGGAAGACACCCTCCTCCTGGTGAACACGGACCACGGCTTCCTGCTGGGCGAGCACGGCTGGTGGGCCAAGTCTGTTCAGCCATGGTTCAACGAGCTCGTGCACCTGCCCATGTTCCTGTGGGACCCGCGCACCGGCGGCAAGGACACCCGGCGTGGAGCTCTTGCCCAGACGATCGACATCGCACCCACCATGCTGCGCTTCTTCGGCGTCGAACCTACGCAGGATATGCAGGGCCAGGACCTTGCCGCCGTGCTGCAGGACGACAGCGAAGTGCGTGAGGCGGCCCTGTTCGGTATTCATGGTGGCCACGTCAACGTCACTGACGGCCGCTACGTTTACATGCGTGCCGCCGTCGATCCTTCCAACGCTCCGCTGGAGGACTACACGCTGATGCCCACCCACATGCGGTCGCGGTTCTCCACAGCCGAACTCGCGCAATGGGAACCTGCGGAAGCGTTCAGCTTCACCAAAGGACTGCGGACAATGCAACTCCAGACCACCTCCATGATGAACTCATGGGTCCACGGAACCCTCCTGTTTGACCTGGAAAAAGACCCACACCAAACGAACCCGATCATCGACGACGAGCTGGAACTGCGCCTCCTGAAAACACTGGCCCAACTCATGCACGCCAACGATGCACCGGAAAGCCAGTTCCAGCGGCTCGGAATTCCTTTCGATTCCGAACCCACAGCCCAGCACCTGCTGGTCGGCCAGCAAGCGGACAGGGCGCGGCTCGCTTTGGAACCCCTGCCTCCGATCGACAGCTTCGCCGACGGCGGAGCCGCCCTGACACTGCCCCTTCTGGAACTGCTCCAGGACGTCCGCGGCCGCGAAGCCGTGGAGAAGCACCTCCCCGATCTCATCAGCACTGAACTGGTTAACATCCCCGCCCAGCTCAGCCTCTACCAGCTCGCAGCCGTCATCCCGGTTTCCTCGAGCGCCCTCGGGTCCATTGCCGAGGAACTGGCTGCCGTCCCCACGGCGTAACTCCAAGCCAGTGACACATCCCCCACCCAGCCTGACAATGTAGACAGGACCTACAGCCCATGACCACCCAACCCAGCCCTGCCCTCGCCATGGAAGCTCCAGCAGAAGGAGCAGCCCAAGCCAGCAAAGTTCCCCACCGCTGGCGAAACCTCGCTGTCCTCACCGGCGTTACGGTCGTGGACAACACGGAAGCCGGCCTCAGCGCCACCCTGTTCCCGACCATTGCGGCGGCCCTGAAACTGCAGAGCAGCCACCTCGGCCTGCTGGCCGCACTCGGCAAAATTATTGCTGTCCCAGCCGGTCCGGCGTGGGCCTGGCTTGCCGGGAAGATCGGCCGACGGAAAGCGCTGATCGCCACTACCCTGGCAGGTGGCGTCTTCGGCATAGCCGCAGGTTTCTCCCAGGACTTCGTTCAACTGTTGATCCTCAACACGCTGATGTCGGCGTCGATCATCGGTGGAAGCCCGATCGCCAACGCCATCATCGCGGACTCCTTCGATGACAGCCAGCGCGGCAAGGCTGCGGGATACTTCTACGGATTCATGAGCCTCATCAGTTCCTTCATCGCCCCGCTCATCGCATTGTTCACGGGAATTACTGACGGCTGGCGCTTCGGCATGTGGACCATCGGTGGCATTTGCATCCTGGCCGGCCTGCTGGTGGCACTGCTCCTGAAAGATCCCGGGGTGGGCGCTTCCGAGAAGCAGCTCGCAGACCTCAGCGGCCGCGAGAGCCTCGCCCCGAAAGTCACTGTCCGCTCGGTGGCCTCCCTGTTCCGGATTCCGAGCTTCTCCATCATGATGCTCTCGCGGCTGCTCTCCGGGCACCTCCTCATCGCGATCTTCGGTATCCAGTTCCTCGTGGTGGAACGGGGCTTCACCAACGCCGTCGCGGCCATCGTCCTGGTGCCCTTTGGGCTCGGCTACTTTGCCGGGACCGCCGGTGGCGGCTGGCTCGTCGCCCTCCTGGACCGGATCCTTCCCGACAGGGGCCGGGTTGCCTACCTGCAGGGCGCCCAGGTTCTCTTCGCCGCCGTCGCATTCTTCGCAACCCAATTCGACTACGACAACATCGGCATCTACAGCGCGTTCTGGGCCCTGATCGGCTTCGCCCAAGGAGCCAACCCGCCCGCCAACCGTCCGATCGTCGCGGCCGTTGTCCTGCCGGAACTCAGAGGCCAGGCCTTCGCTATCTTCCTGACAGTTTTCGAGACCATCGGGTGGGCTGCATTCTCCCTCGGAGCGGGCGCCTTGGCCTCAAGCCTCGGAATCCAGGCCGTGTTCCTCTGGACGCTGGTGATCCTCATGCTGGTCAACGCAGCAGTCCTCACCGCCCTCTACTTCTGCTACCCGCGGGACGTGGAGCGTGTCCGGAATGCGTTGGAGCAGCGCCGGCAGGAAGCACTGCACCAGGGCTGACTTAGGCATCCGTTCGGGCTCGACGTCGGCACTCAGGTGAGTGCCGACGTCGCGGCTTAACTCGTGGCGAAGTTGCCGACGCTGAGTTGTTTGTGGTCGATGAGCCACTCAAGGGACTCGCGGACCGCTTGTTCCGGCTCATACCGGGGCGCGTAACCCAGCAGGGACTTGGCCTTCTCAATGCTGAAGCAATGGTTGCGTGACAGATGGCTCCAGCTCGTATCCGCGTGCCCAGGTGCGGTGGTCCTGCGGAACTCCTCCCAACTGACTGGCTCGAGGCGAGGTTCCTTCCCGAACCACGACGCAGCGATCCCGACATATCCGCGAACTGTCAGTGCGGTGGGAGCAACAATGTTGAAGTCCTCCCCGGCGGCCGCTTCACGTCGCTGGATGGCTTTCTCGAAGGCTTGCGCGACGTCGTCGGCGTGCACGTGATGCATCAGCTCGGTGCCACTTCCGGGAACCTTTAGCGGCCGGCCGGCGGAGACCGTCTCCCACACGCATGCGTCCAGGTTTCCCAGCGGTCCGATCGGCTGCCAACCAGGTCCGACGATGTGACCGGGGTGCAAGGACGTAGTAGCCAGTCCGCCGGAAGCCGTCTCTTCCTTCAACATGCGGGCTATAGCGCGCTTCTGGATGCCGTACTCATCGGTTGGGCCGCAGCAGAATCCGAGCCCTCCGCGATGGGCAGCTTCATGCTGGCGCCATACCGCCAAATAGAACCGCAGTGCAGGAGGTGGCCTGCCTCGCTGCGGAGTCGGTTCACCAGCGCGGTGGCGGAGTCGAGCGTAAAGCAGACCAAGTCAATCACGACGTCGGCACCCAGTTCCACGATCCGGTCACCGAAGATGCTTGCCCGCATGAGTGACCGCTTCCCGTGGATGCTTGCCTTGAACCCAGCTGACCAAAACGTTTGCGCTAATGAAATCCTGGCGGCGGCAAGGGCGTCCTTCGCCACCAATCAGCCCCATCTTGCCATTGCGGAACTGACCTCATGGCGCGAGACTGCCACAGCCATCACCGCCGGCCTCGGCAAAGAACCTGTGAAGTGGCTCGAAAGTGCGGAAGCCGTCGAGCGTCCGTAGAACATGGTGAAGGGTGATAGGAGCGAAAAGGTTGAGCGTCCGTCGAAGAAGAGTTAGTACGAACTTCGGTTTGCCTCTGTGCAGGCGCGGCGTGGTTGGACCGATCTGAAAGCCACGATCAGGAACCCCCTGGTCGATGCGTGGGATTTTCTGACGCGCACCCCTGAGCAGATAACTCCCTTCAACTACCCTTTACGTGGTGAGCTGAGTCTTGTGAAGCGAGACGGTGCCACCCATGAGAGATGGCAGCACAAGCCCACACTTAAAGGTGATGCCCGAATATGGTTCTACGTCGTGGGCCAAGAGGTCTTCCTTGAGCAGGTCCATACGAGCCACCCCAATGAGACCAAGAGCTGAGTGAACATGCATCCGTGAACTACTCGGCCAGCTCTGACCAACGAGGGAGTCACACGAGCGGCCAGCCCCGTCGAATCTACAGCTCAGACGTTCGGGCGCCCTGGAGTCAGCTCTGGGTTCTGATTTGGTCCGGTCAGGAAATAGCCAATGAAGGTGACGCCCTCAGACGTGGCATCAAATTTATCGATCAGGACGTCAGCAGGCTCGTAAAACACGTCACCGGCTCGCAAAATCGTCTGTTCGCCGCCGTCGACCTGAAACAGGACCGAACCAGTCTCAATAACTCCGAACACCGGACCGTTGTGATGATGCGGACCGCCAACAATATCCGGCTGCATAGTGATGCGGCGAATGTGCATTCCTGCAGTGACTCTGTCGTCGAAGGGCTGCTCAAGGAGAGTTACTCGCACAACTGGTTCCGTCATGCCCTCATTCTGCCAGCTGTCGACTCTTACACTGGCCTGCGCGGTGGAGGTGCCCTAAACGCTACACATCTACTCCGGAAGTAACGGTGGCCTTGAGCGCGGCGCTTACCATCCTCAACTCAGCTGCCCTGCGGAGACATCAACCGACGATTGGCCAGCAACCTGACGACTCACTTCTCCCAAGCTCGACAAACCCCATGCCCTCGTGACTAGCATGAATACTCCGGGCAAGCCCGGGTACGTGACCTCTTGAACGACCCCCTCGGACGGTCGGCGTTGACGCGGCGACCACGTAAAGGAGAAAGCTGTGCGGGAGCCTGTAGTCAGCGAGAGCCTGTCAGAAACCAACGGGAATCCAGAGGAAACACCGGAGGATCCGCAGGAAACGCAACCCGAGGAAACCGCCACAGAGTCACCAGAGATCACGTTTGACGAACAGTTCTATCCCGCCCGCCCGAAAGCCCTCCGGCCGATCGCCCGACGCCGGCAATTCTTCGCAGCCAGGCCCTCCTTGGAATTCGATGGGCGCAATCCGACGTATGTGGACTGGCTTCGCAACCAGTCGATGCTCGGCGATGCCAACACCATGGCCCGGCAGCTCTCGGGCCAGGCGAGCATGTGGCAGAACGCCTACGCCCGGCCAAACCCGCGGGCGGCAGTGGAGCGTGCACCTGTGTGGTTCACGGCTTACCCTCTCTCCTTTATCACCCGCGAGGGTCAGTCATTCCTGTCCGCGCTGGGAGAACCGGGCCTCTGGAAGGCGTTCCGGGAGATCGGCATCCGCGGACTCCACACTGGCCCCGTAAAGCTCGCCGGAGGCATCAGCGGTTGGTCCCAGACGCCCAGCGTGGATGGCCATTTTGACCGCATCAGCATGGCGATCGATCCGGCGTTCGGCACGGAGGAAGAATTCCGCCGGATGTGCGAAGTCGCCGCAGATCATGACGGGACGGTCATCGACGACATCGTGCCCGGGCATACAGGCAAAGGCGCCGACTTCCGTCTCGCCGAGATGAACTTCCGGGACTACCCGGGCATCTATCACATGGTGGATATCCCCGAGGAAGACTGGCACCTGCTGCCCGATGTTCCCGAGGGCGAAGATTCAGTGAATATCAGTCCCGACGCCGAGCAGGCCCTGCAAAAAGCCGGGTACATCATCGGCAGGCTCCAACGGGTGATCTTCTACGAACCCGGGGTCAAGGAGACCAACTGGAGCGCCACCAGGCCGATCGTGGATACCACCGGCAAAACCCGCCGCTGGGTGTATCTTCACTACTTCAAGGCCGGGCAGCCATCCATTAACTGGCTGGACCCTACGTTCGCCGGGATGCGCTTGGTGGTGGGCGATGCGTTGCACTCCCTCCTGGATCTGGGCACCGGTGCCCTGCGGCTGGATGCCAACGGCTTCCTCGGCGTGGAGAAGAGCGCGGAGGAACAGCCGGGCTGGTCGGAAGGCCACCCCCTGTCCGAGGCAGCGAACCAGCTCATTGGCTCCATGATCCGTAAAGTGGGCGGGTTCTCTTTCCAGGAACTCAACCTCACCATTGATGACATCAAGGCGCAGTCCGAGTCGGGCCCGGATCTTTCCTACGACTTCATCACCAGGCCCGCCTACCACTATGCGCTGGTCACCGGTGATACCGAGTTCCTGCGGCTGACCCTTCGGTTGGCCATGGAGATCGGCGTGGACCAGGCCTCCCTGGTGCATGCGCTGCAGAACCACGACGAACTGACCTACGAACTGCTCCACTTTGCCGCTGGACACAGGGAAGACATCTTCGAGCTTGGAGGCGAAGAACTGACAGGCGCCGAGGTTGCCGAGAAGGTCCAGAGCACCCTGCGGGAACGCCTCACCGGTGAGAACGGGCCCTACAACGCGGTCTTCACCACCAACGGCATCGCCTGCACCACGGTCAGCTTCCTCATGGCGGCGCTGGGCGTCAAGGATCCCGCTGCCATCACCAAGGAACAAGAGTCCCAGGTCCTGGACGCCCACGTGCTCCTCTCCATGTACAACGCGCTGCAGCCCGGGGTCTTCGCCCTTTCCGGCTGGGACCTTACGGGCATCACAGCCTTGGACCGCGCCACGGTACGTGAGCTCACATCGCAGGGGGACACCCGCTGGATCAACCGCGGGGCGCACGACCTCATGGGGACGAGCCCCGATGCCAAGACGTCGTTGGCCGGGATGCCCCGCGCTACCAGTCTTTACGGTCCGCTGCCTGAACAGCTCAAGGATTCAGCCTCCTACGCCCGGCGCCTCCAGCAGATCCTGAAAGTAAGGGAAGAATCAGGGATCGCAACGAGCACTTTGCTGGACGTGCCTGACGTTTCCAACCGCGGGCTGCTCGTCCTGGTCAATCAACTCGGCAGCGGCGAGCTTGAGGTCACCGTCCTGAACTTCTCCGACCAGGACATCGCAGGCAGCATCCAGTCCTCGCATCTTGTCCCCGGCGCCAGCGTCCACGATCTCTTCAGCCGCGAAAACGTGGGGCAAGTGGATGATCTTGGCAGCTTCTTCCTCGAACTGCGGGCGTTCCAGGGGACCGCGCTGGTTCTGAAGGAAACGGAGACCGAATAGAAGGCCCGACGTCGGCACTCGGGTGAGTGCCGACGTCGGGGTCTATGGCTGGTTGATTAGCCGTGGCTGGGCCGTAACGTCAATCCAGTAGCGCCGAAAATACCGTCCGTCCTCAGCCTGCCTCAGATCCTCGAGCTGGCCGCCACAACGCTCAATGGTCTTGGCGGACGCTGCATTCGCATCATCGCAGGTCAAAAGAACACGATCAGGTTCTCCCTCTGCAGCCAAATGGGCGCAAACTTCCTGCAGAGACCAGGCTGCCGCACCGCGCCCGCGATCGGACGGCCGAACACCATATCCGATATGGCCTCCCGAGTGCAGGAGCGCAGGAGTGAGGTAGTGGCGGAACGCAATTGCCCCCACATACCGAGATCCCTCGGTGATCCAGCGATAGGTGCAGGGAACAATGCCGACCTTCTCAGCGGCTTGTTCAGCCTCCGCCAGCCGCCGAACCCAAGCCGCGAAGCCTTCCTGGCTGGTGATGTCATCGTCCGCCAACAACCCCGCACCGTCCTGATGGACCCCATCCCACTCACGGTGCGACTCTGCAAACGACTGGTAATAGGAGGCATCCGGTGCAACAAGTTTGAACATGTGCACGACTATATCCGCGGTGTTCAAAGTCCCGACAAATCAATGATCTTCCCAGCAACTGCTGCCACCGCGAACAGCGCAACTCTTTCAAAGTGACTGGAGCTAACCGCTGCGCCTTGGTAGCTTTCAACGATGGCCATCAAACTTGAGAATGTGGGTATCGCTGTTCGCGACATCGAAGAAGCAATCGCCTTTTTCACCGATCTTGGTCTTACGGTCATCGGCCGTGACACGATCAGCGGCGAATGGGCGGACATTGCCGTAGGACTTGATGGAAACCATGCCAAGATCGCCATGCTGCAAACTCCGGATGGTCAGGGTCGCCTTGAACTCTTCGAATACATCCACCCGGAAGCGATCGAGTCGAACCCCACTCGCCCCAACGATATTGGCATGCACCGCGTGGCCTTTTCGGTTGACGATATCGATAAAGCCCTTGACGTAGCTGCAAAGCACGGATTCCATCCGCTTCGCGGCGTGGCGACTTATGGCGACGTCTACAAACTCACATACCTCCGCGGCCCCAGCGGAATTCTTGTCATGCTCGCCGAGGAACTGAAGAAAGCCTGACGCCCGAGCATCGTCACATCAGTGGCGCGACGTTCGGGCGATCTCTTGGGCAAAATCGTTCAATACCGCAGCCACAGCTTCTGGATGGCTCAAGGCTGCGTAGTGACCACCTGGGATTTCCACCGGTTCGATTCCAAGCCGCTGATGTACTTGGCGTCTCATGAATGAAGCAGGAAAGAACCGGTCCTCACGGCACACTATTGCGATGGTGGGGACCGCCGGATGCCGACCAGGCCAAGGCCCGGCCATCCATGCACCTTGCTGATCGCGCTCCCTGTCGCGGGCCTGATCCGCCAGATCTTCAGGGACGTCGTTGAAGAAGGCTTCCTGGGGGTCGGGGTCTATAGTCTCCCTGTCGTGGCCAGTGTTGATCCACCAGTCGCCGAACGTCTCGCCCGGCAGTGGGATCATTCCTGCCAAATACACAAGACCTTCCGAGTGGAGCTCGTCGCAAACCAAGGGTGCCGTAAAGCCTCCCAGCGAGTGGCCCACCACGATGGTGTGCTGAGCATCGCCCACCGCTGCAGTCACCGCATGGGTGTAATCCTCAAGCCCTGCAGCGTCGTCTTCGATCGGTAAGTCAACCGCGACGGCGCCGTGCCCCGAGGCCTCAAGCAGGGACCTGACCAGATGCCAGTCCCATGCCGTGGAACCGCCACCATGAATCAGTACGAAAACGGCCACGATTTCACCCAATTTCCAGGGACATCACGCGTGAGCTGTTACCAGCGGATCGGGCTTCTGCGAGCTGACTCCGGAAGCGCTCTCAAGTGGTAGGCCATTCCGGACCCAGTACTCGATTCCGCCTATCATTTCCTTCACGGAATATCCCAGTTCGGCGAATGCCAGCGCCGCGAAGGTGCTGCCGTTGCAACCCGGACCCCACGAGTAGACCACCACTTTCGAGCCGGACGGAATCAAACCACCAGCCAACGCCGGAACATGCGCAGTCGGAATATGTACCGCGCCGGGAATATGCCCGTGATTCCATGAGGACTGCCGGCGCGTGTCCACCACAACCAGGGAACCCGGCTCCGAGTCTGCCACTTCCATGACGTCGATCTCACACTGCAACTTGGCGCGAAAATAGGCGGCAGGATCGAGTTTTGTGGCGGCCGGTGGCGTTTTCACGTGTCCTCCGTTGAGAAAATCGGATTCAGCGGAGATTCTCATTCCGCCAAAGCAAACACTACGCTGAGCCTCCCTTTTCCGGCGCCCCCGGGGTAGACTCCAGCCCACGACGCGGGGAAGTCTGTGGCATTTTGGGGGGATTCCAGTGGGAACTGTTGCCGGTAATTCAGGTCTGCCTTTTCATCGCACTTCGGAGAAACCACGACGCCGATGGGCAGCTGTGCTTTCGGCTGCCGCCTCGCTATCCCTGCTACTTTGCGCGATGCCGGGCACTACGGTGCGGGCCGACGTCGTGGTGAACAACATTAACGTGGGCGAGGGCGCCAGCGACGTTGTCGTCAACCCTGTCACCAACACCGTGTACGTCACGACGAACGACGGACTAACCATCGTCAATGGGAGCACGCAAGCCACCGCCAAGGTGAAGACAGGTGGGGTCCCGGCGGACCTGGCCCTCAATATCGCCACGAACAAGATCTATGTGAGCAACAAGGGCGGCGAAGCGAGCGGAACAGTTGCAGTAATTGATGGAAGTACGCACACCGCGACCCAAGTCTCCGTTGGTCCCGATCCATATGCCATCGCCGTCAACCAAACCACGAACAAGATCTACGTCGGTAACCGAGCGGGCCTGTCTGTGATCGATGGAAAAACAAACGCCAGCACAACCATCAACACTGGTTGGGTAACCCAAGTAGCGATCAACCAGACCACGAACCGCGTTTATGTCTTGGCCAACGGCGTGAAAGTCATTAATGGCGCCACTAACAGCGTGACTCAGATCGACATGGGCTCCAGCGTTGCTTGGCCGACCAACTTGGCTGTCAATCAGGTCACCAACAAGGTCTACATTGCTTCGCGTGTCCGCAATTACATGGAACTCGAAGTCCTGGACGGGGCCTCCAACCAAGTGCAGGCGATCTACTCGGATCTGAACTCAAGCCCGGCTGGACTTACTGTCGATGAGACGAACAACAGGATCTACCTGGGGCGCACATTGCTCGGGGACGGCACGCTGTCATCACGGACTGGGGTCCTGTCCATTTTCGGCGGTGAAGGTGGCGGTCCCATTGATATCAGGACAGGGGAAACGCCAGGGAAAATCGCGGTCAACGGCAAGACCAACAAGGTGTACCTCGGTGGGAGCTACCTCGGCATCGCAGTCGTCGATGGCACAACCTTTGCCTTGACCACGCTATTTATGAAGTCCGGAACCGCCATTGGGGTCAACGAGACCACTAACAGAATCTACGTCGCCAAATGGTCCGGAACCGTGGCTGTCATTGACGGGAACATTCCGTCCCAGCTGAAGAACGACTTTAGTGGAGATCGGAAAACGGACCTCCTCGCCCAGGACACTTCAGGTTTGCTGTGGCTCTACCCCGGAAACGGCGCGGCTGGTTGGCAACCCCGTACACAGGTGGGTTCGGCTTGGAACTCCACGACCGCCGTCGTAAGTCCTGGCGATTTCAGCGGCGACAAGAAACCGGACGTCCTGGCCCGCGACGGCGCTGGCCATTTGTGGATGTATCCCGGAAACGGGTCGGGCGGCTGGTTGCCCCGTGTACACGTCGGCTCAGGCTGGAACACCATATCCGCCATCGTGACACCGGGCGACTTCAACGGGGACGGCACAGCGGACATTTTGGCGCGGGACGCGTCGGGAGTCCTCTGGCTGTACCCGGGTGACGGCCGCGGGGATTGGCTTCCTCGAACCAATCTGGGAGCGGGATGGAACGCCCTGACGGCAATCGTTGGCCCTGGAGATTTCGATAGCAACGGTACGCCCGATGTCCTTGCCCGCGACGGCTCCGGGCTCCTGTGGCTCTATAGCGGCGATGGGACCGGAGGCTGGTGGGGGAACCGCAAGCAGGTAGGACAGGGATGGAACTCGATGACCGCGATCGTCGCCCCAGGAGACTTCAGCGGCGACGGCCGTCCGGACATTGTGGCCCGCGACAGCAGCGGCGCACTCTTCCTGTATCCCAGTGCGAGCGGCGGGGCGTGGCTGCCCACTGTACGAATTGGGCAGGGCTGGAACAGCATGACCGCCATTTTCTGAGCAACAAGCTGACGTTCTTCACGGCGGGCACGGGCAGCCCTAGGCTGGAAACATGCCGAAGGTGAGTGTCAACGGCGTCGGGCTTTACTACGGGGAACACGGCGAGGGCGTGCCGATTCTGGGCATACACGGTACGCCCAGTTCGGCAGCTCTGTGGGCCGAAGCCGCTGTGGAGCTGGGCAGTCACGGGCGGTGCATCATTTTCGACCGCCGCGGTTTCCACCGCAGCGCGCTCGCCCCGCCTCCGGCCACCTTGGACCTTATCCAGCACGTCGACGACGCCGCGGCCCTCCTTGCCGCGCTTCACGCAGGACCCGCCGTGGTCATCGGCCGCGGCACCGGCGGGCTCATAGCCCTGGAGTTGGCGCGGCGTTTCCCGGACAAGGTGAAAGCGCTCGTCCTGCTGGAGCCGGCTTTGTTCACAATAGATCCCGACGCCGGCACTTGGGCCCGCGGGCTGCGGCAGCGGGTGCTGGAGGCCTCGCGCGACCGCCCCCTCGGCGCGGCGGAGGTTCTGATGGTGGAAGCCTTGGGCGTTGAGTTTTGGGATGCCTTACCGGGCGACATCCAGGAAATACTCGCCCAAACCAGCCCGGCAGTCCTGGCGGAGATTCGTGGCCGGGGACTCGACCTCAGTGATTCCCCTCTGGAGTTGAATGAGGACGACCTTGCAGGCATTCGGCGGCAAACCCTCATCCTGTCCGCCGAAGACTCTCCGCATGTCCTCCGGCTTATCACCGCGCGGCTGTCCGGTGCGCTGCCCTTTACAGAGTCCGTGCTGGTGCCGGGAGGCCATCTGATCAACCCAGCACATCCGGCCGTTCTGGACTTTGTGGACAGAGTGGCTGCCACACCCAGTTCCTGGATATAGCTTCGCAATCGAGAAGATACCCCCAGGGGGTACTTGATCTTATACCCCCGAGGGGTATACATTCGAAGCATGAGCAATGCAGACCTGAGCTTCAACCACATGAGCGCGGACCTCCCGACCATCGAAGTCGATCTCGAGCACGCCGCGCCGCACGGTTACACCAGCAACAAGGATGCATACCTACGCCGCCTGAAACGCATTGAGGGGCAGGTCCGCGGCATCGCGCGCATGGTGGAAGAGGACAAGTACTGCATCGACATCCTCACGCAAGTAGCTGCTGCCACCAAGGCCCTGCACGCCGTCAGCCTTGGGCTCGTCGAGGAGCACATCGGCCACTGTGTGGTTGGCGCCGCCTCCGAGCCCAATCCGGAAGCCCGCGCCGAACAGATCGACGCCAAAGTAAAGGAGGCCACCGATGCCATCGGGCGCCTGCTGCGGTAATTCCGCCAACACACATCACACCATTCAACTCACCACCAAGGAGCGCATCATGAGCCAGACCATCCAGACAAACGTCAACGTTTCCGGCATGACCTGCGGCCACTGTGTTTCAAGCGTGAGCGAGGAACTCGAAGCACTTAACGGCGTGGAGGACGTCTCCGTGGACCTCAACCCCGGCGGGCTGTCCACCGTAACCATCACATCCACCAGCCAGCTCTCGCCGTCAGAAATAGGCGAGGCCGTTGCAGAAGCCGGCTACTTGGTGGTAGCCAACGAAGCCTAGGAGTCCTCTTGAGTAGCCAGGAGACCTTCAATCAGCCCGAAACCCGGGTCATCGAACTGGACATAGAGGGCATGACCTGCGCCTCGTGCGTCAATCGGGTTGAGCGGAAGCTCGGCAAGCTTGAAGGCGTTGAAGCCAGCGTCAATCTCCCCTTGGAATCGGCCCACGTGACGGTCCCGGCTACAGTAACGGACCAGCAAATCGTCGATACCGTCAACGCCACAGGCTACAAAGCCAAAGTCCGCCAACCCCCAGCCCCGCACACCCGCCCCGGGCACAGTGACACCCAGGACCACCAGAACCACTCTGCCCATGAGGGCCATCAAAATACGTCCACCCATCACGGCGCGATGGCGCCGGACCATACAACGTTGGTTGTGCCTGGCGGGAGCGGGCACGCCCACGGCGGAACCGCCGGAGGCGTGCGGCAGCATGCGTCCAAGCGAGGCACGAGCGAGCATGCAGAGCACGGCGCCGGCGGTTCCGCACCCGCCGACCACGCCGATCACGAGAATCACGCCGAGCACGCAAACCACATGTCGCACGGCCCAGCCGCGTCAACACTCCGCCCACGCCTGATCACGGCAGCCGTACTGACCGTGCCCGTCTTCGCAATCTCGATGGTGCCTGCCCTGCAGTTCACAAATTGGGGCTGGATTGTGGGTGCACTGGCGCTGCCAGTGGTTAGCTGGGCTGCATGGCCCTTCCATAGGGCCGCTGCTGTCAACGCCCGGCATTTCGCTTCCACTATGGACACGCTCGTTTCCATCGGGGTGATCGCGGCCTACCTTTACTCCGCGTGGCAGTTGTTCGCGGATCCCCGGATGACTGAGCATCCCGGCATGGAAAGCATGTCCGGTGGTGGGCTGTATTTCGAGGTCGCCGCGGTTGTCACCACGTTCCTGCTTTTGGGCCGGTACTTGGAAGCAAATGCGAAGGCCAAGGCCGGCGACGCTTTGAAGGCCCTACTGAATCTTGGCGCCAAGGATGCCACCATTTTGGTGGACGGCCGGGAGCAAAAAATACCTGCAGAAGAACTCCTGGTAGATGACGTTATTGTGGTCCGCCCTGGTGAGAAGATCGCGACGGATGGTGTGGTCATTGACGGCGCGTCCGCCGTCGACGCCTCTCTCGTCACCGGCGAATCAGTTCCGGTCGAAGTCGGTCCGGGCAGTCAGGTGACAGGCGCCACCATCAACACCTCTGGCCGCCTGTTGGTACGGGCTACACGGGTTGGGTCCGACACCACCCTTGCGCAGATGGGCCGTTTGGTCAGCCAGGCGCAGACCGGAAAAGCGCCGATCGCACGTCTGGCGGACAGGATCAGCGCGGTGTTCGTGCCGATTGTGCTGGTGCTTGCGCTGGTGACGTTCCTGTTGTGGCTGTTCTTCTCCGGCGACCTCAACGCGGCGTTTACGGCTGCGGTTGCTGTCCTCGTGATCGCTTGCCCTTGCGCTTTGGGCCTTGCAACTCCTGTTGGCCTGCTGACCGGAACGGGCCGTGGCGCCCAGTTGGGCATCCTGATCAAGGGCCCGCAGGTGCTCGAGGACACCCGCCACGTGGACACCATCCTGTTGGACAAGACCGGCACCGTGACCAGCGGAAAGCTGGCCGTGGATCATACGGTCGCCCTCAACGGCCACTCACCGGCCGCAGTTCTGACGCTTGCCGGTGCGGTTGAGTCGGCATCGGAGCACCCCATCGCCCATGCGATTGCGGCAGCAGCCAAGGAAGCAATGCCCGACGCCGGTACTCTCCCCGGTGTGGATGGCTTCAGTTCCGCTCCTGGCGGCGGAGTCCGGGGAACCGTGGCGTTGGACGGCACCGCAAAAACTGTTGTCGTTGGGCGCTCGGGCTGGCTTGAGAAGAACGGCATTGCCCTCGATTCCAGCCAGCGGGACGAACTCGCAGCCCAGGAGAACAGCGGTGCAACTGCAATTTGGGTGGCCGTGGACGGTCAAGCTGCGGGAATCGTCAGCTTGAGCGATACCATCAAGCCCGGCTCGGCTGCTGCGATCCAGCGGCTGAAGGACCTGGGTATCCGTCCGATGCTCCTGACGGGTGATAACGCTGCCGTGGCCGCCCAAGTAGCTGCCGCCGTCGGGATTTCACCTGACGACGTTTTCGCTGGGGTCTTGCCCGAAGGCAAGGTCGACGCGGTGCGGAAGCTTCAGGCTTCCGGCGCAACTGTGGCCATGGCCGGCGACGGTGTGAACGACGCCGCAGCGTTGGCGCAGTCCGATCTTGGCATTGCGATGGGATCGGGCACGGATGTCGCGATCGAAGCCTCGGATCTTACGGTGATGGGCAGCGATCTGGGTCAGCTCGTTCAGGCAATTGAGCTCTCCCGCAAGACGCTATCCACCATCAAGACCAATCTGTTCTGGGCCTTCTTCTACAACGCTATTGGTATCCCGGTGGCAGCTCTTGGACTGCTGAACCCGATGATCGCGGGCGCAGCGATGGCAGCGAGCTCCGTACTTGTTGTGGCGAACTCCCTGCGGCTGCGATCCATACAACGTTGGTTGTGCCTGGCGGGAGCGGGCACGCCCACGGCGGAACCGCCGGAGGCGTGCGGCAGCATGCGTCCAAGCGAGGCACGAGCGAGCATGCAGAGCACGGCGCCGGCGGTTCCGCACCCGCCGACCACGCCGATCACGAGAATCACGCCGAGCACGCAAACCACATGTCGCACGGCCCAGCCGCGTCAACACTCCGCCCACGCCTGATCACGGCAGCCGTACTGACCGTGCCCGTCTTCGCAATCTCGATGGTGCCTGCCCTGCAGTTCACAAATTGGGGCTGGATTGTGGGTGCACTGGCGCTGCCAGTGGTTAGCTGGGCTGCATGGCCCTTCCATAGGGCCGCTGCTGTCAACGCCCGGCATTTCGCTTCCACTATGGACACGCTCGTTTCCATCGGGGTGATCGCGGCCTACCTTTACTCCGCGTGGCAGTTGTTCGCGGATCCCCGGATGACTGAGCATCCCGGCATGGAAAGCATGTCCGGTGGTGGGCTGTATTTCGAGGTCGCCGCGGTTGTCACCACGTTCCTGCTTTTGGGCCGGTACTTGGAAGCAAATGCGAAGGCCAAGGCCGGCGACGCTTTGAAGGCCCTACTGAATCTTGGCGCCAAGGATGCCACCATTTTGGTGGACGGCCGGGAGCAAAAAATACCTGCAGAAGAACTCCTGGTAGATGACGTTATTGTGGTCCGCCCTGGTGAGAAGATCGCGACGGATGGTGTGGTCATTGACGGCGCGTCCGCCGTCGACGCCTCTCTCGTCACCGGCGAATCAGTTCCGGTCGAAGTCGGTCCGGGCAGTCAGGTGACAGGCGCCACCATCAACACCTCTGGCCGCCTGTTGGTACGGGCTACACGGGTTGGGTCCGACACCACCCTTGCGCAGATGGGCCGTTTGGTCAGCCAGGCGCAGACCGGAAAAGCGCCGATCGCACGTCTGGCGGACAGGATCAGCGCGGTGTTCGTGCCGATTGTGCTGGTGCTTGCGCTGGTGACGTTCCTGTTGTGGCTGTTCTTCTCCGGCGACCTCAACGCGGCGTTTACGGCTGCGGTTGCTGTCCTCGTGATCGCTTGCCCTTGCGCTTTGGGCCTTGCAACTCCTGTTGGCCTGCTGACCGGAACGGGCCGTGGCGCCCAGTTGGGCATCCTGATCAAGGGCCCGCAGGTGCTCGAGGACACCCGCCACGTGGACACCATCCTGTTGGACAAGACCGGCACCGTGACCAGCGGAAAGCTGGCCGTGGATCATACGGTCGCCCTCAACGGCCACTCACCGGCCGCAGTTCTGACGCTTGCCGGTGCGGTTGAGTCGGCATCGGAGCACCCCATCGCCCATGCGATTGCGGCAGCAGCCAAGGAAGCAATGCCCGACGCCGGTACTCTCCCCGGTGTGGATGGCTTCAGTTCCGCTCCTGGCGGCGGAGTCCGGGGAACCGTGGCGTTGGACGGCACCGCAAAAACTGTTGTCGTTGGGCGCTCGGGCTGGCTTGAGAAGAACGGCATTGCCCTCGATTCCAGCCAGCGGGACGAACTCGCAGCCCAGGAGAACAGCGGTGCAACTGCAATTTGGGTGGCCGTGGACGGTCAAGCTGCGGGAATCGTCAGCTTGAGCGATACCATCAAGCCCGGCTCGGCTGCTGCGATCCAGCGGCTGAAGGACCTGGGTATCCGTCCGATGCTCCTGACGGGTGATAACGCTGCCGTGGCCGCCCAAGTAGCTGCCGCCGTCGGGATTTCACCTGACGACGTTTTCGCTGGGGTCTTGCCCGAAGGCAAGGTCGACGCGGTGCGGAAGCTTCAGGCTTCCGGCGCAACTGTGGCCATGGCCGGCGACGGTGTGAACGACGCCGCAGCGTTGGCGCAGTCCGATCTTGGCATTGCGATGGGATCGGGCACGGATGTCGCGATCGAAGCCTCGGATCTTACGGTGATGGGCAGCGATCTGGGTCAGCTCGTTCAGGCAATTGAGCTCTCCCGCAAGACGCTATCCACCATCAAGACCAATCTGTTCTGGGCCTTCTTCTACAACGCTATTGGTATCCCGGTGGCAGCTCTTGGACTGCTGAACCCGATGATCGCGGGCGCAGCGATGGCAGCGAGCTCCGTACTTGTTGTGGCGAACTCCCTGCGGCTGCGATCGTTCGGGAAGTAGGACCAACTACGTAGCAGCACATGACGTTCCGGACTCCCGGAACGTCATGTGCTGCTATTCAGGTTGCAGGGTTGGCCCTATGCCGTCCCGAAGCGGACAGCAGCCCGGGCCTTTGCCTTGGCGGCTTCCTCATCACGGTTCTTCGCCGGGGCGTGACTCACCAGCGAATCCAGTAAATGCTGAGTGATGTGGGCGATCTCGTGGACGGCCTCAGCGAAAGCCTCCTCGTTGGCCTTGGAAGGCTTGGTGGACCCGCTGATCTTGCGAACGTATTGCAGCGCGGCGGCCTCCACTTCTGCCGACGTAGCGTGGGGTTCAAAGTTATGAAGAGTCCTGATATTCCGGCACATAACCCCATGCTAACTATGGGCAGTGCTGCATGGGGAGGGGTGCCCATCGACGCTTTTTGGAATCCCACGATAGGTTTTAGCTATTGGATCTTCCGGATGAGCCGGAGGCCGCTGGGGATGCCGAAGAGCTCGGGTCCGAACAAATGAAGGAGAATCTCATGGCTATTTGGGGTGCAGATGTTGATCAGCTTCGTCAGCTCGGTAACAAGCTGAAGGCCGGTGCCGAGAACATCGAGCAGCAGCGTTCACAGCTGAAGGGTGCCCTTGACGGCACCGACTGGAAGGGCCCGGACGCTGACAAGTTCCGCGGCGAGTGGGACAGCCAGCACGCTTCCAACCTGAAGAAGGTTGCCGACGCCCTTCGCGAAGCCGGCGACCGCGCTCAGAAGAACGCTGAGCAGCAGCAGCAGGCTTCCAACTAAGACAGTTGGGAAAACCCCGGACGCCAAAGGCGTTCGGGGTTTTCGCTTGTCTGCGATCGAAATTTGCAGTTGTTCGCCTCCCCTGCCGTTGTACGGCGAGTGCTGCGAACAAACCCGGGAGCCGCCGCCCCTTAGTCCCGCGGGACCTTGACGACAGGCCCGGAAGGGACAGGTTCGACGTCGTTCGCGTGATCCAGGACGCGGGCCCGGGCAGCCTCCTCAGCGGTCCGGGCGGCCTTACGGTCACCTCGCAATTCGTCCACGCGGACCAGGACCACACCGCCCACAATCAGAAGTCCGCCCACCAACTGGATGGGACCCGGCAGTTCGCCCAACAGCAGCCACGCCCAGATTACGGCGAACAGCACCTCTGTCAGGGAAACGAATGACGCCACTTTGGACCCCAGGCTGCGCGCCGCCATGATCCCGGAGACGTAGGCGAGCACGGTCGCGAGAATAACAAGTCCCACAGCCGACACCCACCAAGGTATTGTCCATGGGCCAAGGGTGGTATCAGCGGTACTGAAAGTCATGGGAATCAACCCCAGGGCACCCGCCAGCCACATGACCAGCGCGCCAACCAGAAGCCCACCCGAGGCGAGCACCAGTGGAGGAAGGGAGTCGTTTTCCTTGGCTGTGATGAAGAAGTAGATCACCAGGCACACGGCGGCAGCCATGCCCCAAAGAACACCGATGAAGTCCACCTTCACAGCGCCGGTCAGGTCCAGGACAAGGACCAGCCCGCCCAGCGAAAGCAATGCGCCAGCTGCGGTAAGGGCCCGTGGGCGGCGACGGCTGGCGATCCACAGCCACAGCACGATCATGACCGGAGCAAGGTATTCGAGCAGCAGTGCGACACCCACGGACAGGCGGGCCACCGCATTGAAGTAGAACAGCTGGCAGCCGGCCACTCCGATGAGCCCGAACAGCAGGATGGTCAGCCAGTTGTCCTTGAGTTGGTGCCAGCGGCCGCGAAGAACTACGACGCCGGGAATCGCCAGAATCAGCGCGGCACCGGTGAGTCGCACGGCAACAGCCGCCCCGGGTGACCAGCCGGTTTCCAGCATGGATTTGGCGAACGAGCCGGAGGTTCCGAAAACCGCGGAAGAAAACAGAGCGATGCCGAGTCCCGAGGCCAGGAAACCTTTTGCATCAGCCTTCGTCTTTGTAGCTGACACAGCAGCCTCCTGTCAGGAGTAAAGTGGGCTTATGGTCATGACAGTACTCCCGAAACATGTAAGGAGTCAAAGTGCATTTTGCGCCTGACACCGAGATTGCACTACGCACCGTCGTTAATCTCGTCAACACATCAGCCAACGGCGAGGATTCGCTGACATCAGTAGAGGACCTCGACGCCTTTTTGGAGGCCGAAGAATTCTCGGGTTCGAGGACCCACGATGAAGCAGAATTGCGCAGCGTCAAGCGGCTGCGCAGCGAGCTGGCATCACTCTGGGCCGCCGATGAGGACACCGCCGCAAAGACCGTGAACAAACTGCTCATAGACGCGCAGGCACTCCCGCAACTCGTCAAGCACGACCACTGGGACTGGCATCTCCACGCCACTACACCCGAGGCACCCTTGGCCGACCGCATGGGCACAGAAGCTGCCATGGCAATCATTGACGTGATCCGCAGCCAGGAAATGGATCGCATGCGTGTGTGCGCCGCCGACGATTGCGACGCCGTGGTCCTTGACCTCAGCCGGAACCGCTCCAAGCTCTATTGCGACACAGGCAACTGCGCCAACCGTGCACACGTCGCGGCATATCGGGCAAGGAAAGCTGCTGAGGGCGAATAAGAACCCTTCACAGCGCAGACGTTCCTCGCCGTAAACGCTGGCTTTGGCAGGAGATCCAGAAAAAAGCGCCTCCCCACCGAAGTGAGGAAGCGCTGAAAGGTTAGTGGCCGGCGTCGGGCGTTTCCGGCTCGTCTGTAACGGAACCGGGAGCGGCGGGACCACCATGCCCGGGACGCTTCGAACTGAGGTTGACACCCGAGCCCTTACCCAGGTGCTCGGCGTTCTCCTTGTGGCTCATGGAAAGCATCGCAGCCACCACGAGGCTCACGATGAACGCGATACCGGCGCCGGTGAAGGCGAGGTCGAACCGGGGAGCGCGTGCGCTGCCGCCCGAGGCAAAGATCAGCACCGCAACAAATGCCAGTACTGCGAAGAACGCGGAGAACATGAGGGGTCCCTTGACCGAGGTCCGCATCTTGCGCGGCTCTCTTGGTGTCTGGTCTGCCACGATCATTCCTCCAATGATGGCGGGCCTGTTCGGCTCCCCGCCGGTTGCAAAAGTTCTACAGCGAGTAGAACGTCCAGCTACTAGTTTACGGCCTCGGGGGAAGCACCCGGCGCAGTGGCCTGGGTCCCCGACTGAGCGTCATGCCGGAGGGTGAGTCCGGAGAGCATCCACAACACTCCGGAAAGGATCGCACCGCCACCAGCGACGCCCAAAAGGGCGTGCGCACCAAGCGAGATGAAGAACGGCAACGCCACAGCAGTACCCACAGCGATAACGCCGGAAACAAGCCAGTCACGGGTCAACGAGTCGCGATTCCGCAGGCCGTGAACCAGTTCAAAGACGCCAAGCACAAGCAGCGCTGCGGCAGCGGAAAGTGCGACGCCGCCATCGGACTGAGTGACCAAAGCCGCTACGCCCCCTACTGCGACGACCCCCGGAACGGCCGAAGGCAGAACGCGGGACATCCACAAAGCGCCCGCTGTCCCCAGCAGATACAGGCCGATAGCCCACGCGAGGACCTGCACAGAAGGCGATCCCCAGAAGATCGTGACCAGGCCAAACACCAGTGCAACCGCAGCGCGGATCAGCACGGGTTTCCAGAGCTCGGCCACGGAGGCAGACGGTGTCTGGGCAGAATTCGCTGGGAGAGTCACGCGTCCAGTTTAGTGCGAACCCAGCACCATCCATTTATCGGTCCGCGCACGCAACCCCAAAGTGACCCCGCGGGCCAGCATGTAGCCCAGCGCAAAGACGACCCACAACCACACCAGCCCCGCCGCGCCGTCGGGCCTGATGACGTGGACGGCCGCCAGCAGCGGCACATAGACCGCAAGATTTACGACGCCGGCAATCGCCAGATAGCGCGCGTCGCCAGCACCGATGAGAACTCCGTCAAGGACAAAAACGTAGCCCGCCAATGGCTGACCGACGGCGAGGACCCAGAGCGCCAGGGTCAGAGCTTCCCGGACACCGGCATCAGAGGTGAAGAGGTAGCCGGCCCAGGGAGCGACCAAGGCCAGCAAGAGGCCGGTGACTACGCCAAAGCCGAGACCCCATCGGATCATGGTCCGCGTGAGTTCCCGGACGCGGCCAGCATTTCTCGCCCCCAGTTCCTTGCCGATCAGGGCCTGCGCGGCGATGGCGAGGGCGTCCAAAGCGAAGGCGAGGAAGGAGAAAATAGTCATCGCCAGCTGGTGCGCGGCGAGGTTCACCGCACCCTGGGCTGTGACCACGAGGACCGTAGCGAGGATGGCGAGGCGGAGACTGAGCGTGCGGAGCATCAGCCACGAACCCACCTTGGTCATGGCCCGGATGCCATGCCAGTCGGGCTTGAAGGACACGTCGTGTTGGCGTGCATTTCGCCCGACCATCACCAGATACACGGCGGCCATGGCCCATTGGGCAATGCTGGTGCCGATCGCCGAACCGGTAACGGAGAGATGCACGCCGTACACGAGGAACCAGTTCAGCGCGATGTTCAGTGCAAAACCTGCAGTGGCAACCACCAGAGGAGTCCGGGTGTCCTGAAGACCGCGGAGCACGCCGGTGCCTGCGAAGATCAGGAGCATTGCTGCAAGGCCGGGCATCGACCAGCGCAGGTAATCGACCGCGAACCCACGCACATCGCCGGTGGCGCCCATCAGGCCCACGAGGGGTTCCGCAGCGACAAAGCCAACCACAGCAAGCGAAATGCCCAGCACCAAAGCCAGCCACACGCCGTCGCGCCCCGCTGCCAAGGCTTTCGCCAACTTTCCGTCGCCGATCGCGCGGGCGACTGCCGGCGTCGTCGAATATGCCAGGAAGACCATAAGTCCCACAGCGGTATGCATGATCGTGGATGCCAGACCAACACCGGCGAGCTGATCGACGCCAAGGTGGCCAACGATGGCGGAGTCGGCCAGCAGGAACAGCGGCTCGGCTATGAGCGCGCCGAACGCGGGTACTGCCAGGCGCAGAATCTCGCGGGCATTGGAACGAGTGGTGATGGTTGTGGTTTGAGGCACTAAACAAGCCTAGTCCGGTTGAGGGCGGGTAAATTTGGGGCCGTGTCACACAAGCATCCCGTTACAGTTTCCGTTGCCCGCACCATCCTTCCGGGGTACACCCGGCAAGCAAACGCCTGGGCACACGCCGGCCAGGAACTCGCCCGCGAGTGGCCCGGATATCTGGGGTCGGGTTGGGTACGGAATGGTGCTGGATCGAACGAATGGCACATGCTCTACCGCTTTGCTGATGCTGAAACGCTGCACGGATGGGAGCAGTCCGAGGAGCGGCGCTGGTGGATTGATAGCGCCCGGGAAATGATGGAGACCACTCGCGTTGAACGGCGCACAGGAATCGAGGGTTGGTTTTCACAGCCCGGTGACGCCTCTGTGGTCGTCCCCGAAACCGTTGTGCCGCCTCGTTGGAAGCAAGCTATCAGCATCTTCCTGCCTTTCTTCCCCCTCAGTCTGTTGGCCAATTTCCTGCTGCACCCTTTGACGCAGAGTTGGCCGCTGGTGTTCCAGGTGCTCCTCAACATCGTCATCCTGACGCCGTTGATGACGTACATCTTCTTGCCGATCACGACGCGCCTTCTGCAACCGTGGCTACGAGCAATGCCACGTGGGAAAAGTCACGGAACTTCTTAATTAGTTGACTCTTCAACTTATCTCGGGAAAGGTTGAAGCTATGAACAAGTCCAGCCTGAGCACCACAGCCCTGACCGTCCTGCGCGTTATTGCAGGTTTTCTCTTCGCCGCGCACGGTTGGCAGAAGTTCAACGAATTCACCATTGCGGGAACGCAGGCCTCCTTCGCGCAGATGGGCGTCCCCGGCGCTTCCGCAGTAGCCCCGGTGGTTGCAACCCTTGAACTCGTGGGAGGCATCGCGCTCATCATCGGACTCCTGACCAGGGTCTTCGCAGCCCTCCTGGCCGTCGACATGCTGGGCGCACTGTTCCTGGTTCACGCACCGGCCGGCGTCTTCGTCGCCAACGGCGGATACGAGTTGGTCCTGCTCTTCGCCGGCGCCGCCCTGGCCCTCGCCCTCGCTGGTGCAGGCAAGCTCTCCGCTGACAACGCGCTCTTCGGCCGGCAGGGATCCAAGCTCCGCGTCCTCGCGTAAGCGCCCGCTAACCCCAGACGTTCTCTCACATAACAGCCCCCTGAGCCGGATGTTCTCTCACTTTCGTCAGGAAAGTGAGAGAACATCCGGCTTTAAGCCGCTGGACGTGAGAGAAGATCGGCGGAAAGGCCGCGGGAAGTGAGCGAGCGTTTAGCCTTCTACCCCGGTCAGCTCATTCGGGACATGCTCCAGCTCAGCCGATTTCTTCACTTTGCCCGTCTTCAAGTCCACCGCGTGAATTCTGCTGGTCGCGGGTTCGGTGACGAACGCCGTCGAGCCCTGGACAAACAGCGTGGGACGCGGGTCCTGCCAGGTGGTGGACTCTTCCCAGGCTGCGACTACCGGGATAGTCGAGGTCACAGAGCCTGAAACCGGGTCGATGACACGCACGGAACCATCAGTTCCGAGCACCAGCGCTTCACCGGCAGGTCCGCGGCCGAGCGAGCGGAAGGAGTAACTGGTTCCAATATCCACAAGCTGAAGGGTTGCGGTTTCAGTGTTGACCAGCGAAATGCGGGTTGGCCGTTCCAACTCAGCGGCCTTGTCCACCTTGTAGTCCCCCAGGACCACTGGCGACTTCTCGGAACCCGCCTGGTTACCCAGACGTCCATAGGCGTCCGGGCTGGCGACCTTGGTAATCACGCCATCCTTGTAGATCAGCATGCCGTTCTCGCAACCGACCACCACAGCTTCTCCGGCAGCAACAGCCTCGCCGTGGACGCCCGGGCAGTCCTCGTTGCGCACGGTTTCCTGACGCTCCTGGCCCTTGCCTGCGGAGAGGACAGCGATTCCTGAGCGGCCTTCCTCGCTCCCGAGGGTCACCAGCAACTTGCCGTCTTCCAGTTCGACTGCCACCCCGTGATGCGGTTCCGGCGTCGTGTACACGTCGGTGTCAGGCAGGGCACCATCCTCGATCGAAGCGCCCAACGAGGACGACTTGAAGCTCTCAACCTTGCCTGATCCGTCGTTGAACAGGACCGTCTTGCCAGCATGAAGAACCACGTGACCCGACTTGTCTGCTTCAAACGCCAACTCTGTCAGCTTGGGTTCGGCGACGTAGTGATGGCTGTGGTCGCCGTGCGGCTCAGTCCAGGCACCTGCGTCGAACAGACGGAACGAGTCTCCCGTGGATACAAACACGTGGCGTCCGTCGCCAGCGGGATTCAGCCGATTGAAACCGGACAATTCCGCCCCTCCCACCGGCTCGAGGGTGGTGGCGTCCAGGACTCCAATACCGGTGTCGTGCGTGTAAACCAGACGCGGAGTGGGGGCGCCCGCCTCTTTCGGACTGGATTTCTCACTGCTGGAAGCGGCGGGCCCTGCGGCGTTGCCAGCTGAGCCCCCAGGGACTCCGCAGGCGGTAAGTAGAAGGGCGGAAAGCCCGACGGCGGCAAGCGGCTTTGCGGGGAACCGGCGTTTGGGGGCGGCTGGAGCAGGGGAAGTAAGGGTGGAATGATGAGGCATGAGTTAAATGATATTGATTCTCATTTATGTATCAACTCCAAGGGCGAATGTGTCGGACTCGGCCTAGCAGCCATCAACACCATGTTGACAACATAGTGTTGATATCCGATGCTTGCGCTGGAAACGACCAACCAAGGAGCAGCACATGGAAAACGTCGGAGGCTCCCAGGACGCTGACGAAGCGGAGCGGCAAACCAGGGCTGTTCGGTTACTCATGGACAGGGGTGGTTCGGACCTCAGTCATCGGCCATGGCTCGCCCCTGGTCAACCTCCTTCGGCCATGGACCTGATCCAGCACGTGCTGTGGCGGTCCAGGGGTGCCGGTCAGGGCCCACACGCAAATCCCACCCCCGTTGAGGCTGCGGATCTACGTGCCGCCCTCGCGCTGGTTGCCGCCGCTCGTGGTGAGATGGACGCCGTCGAAACTGCGCTTCTGTTCCTTGCGCGGGCAGAAGGCCTCACGTGGCCACAGATTGCAGAGAGCCTCGGGCTGCGCTCCGCCCAGGCCGCACAGCAACGACTGGATCGGCTTTCCGATCGACCGAACCCTGGTGGGCGGTGACGATGGCTCTGACACTGACCGGAACCGCGGCGAGTGCAGGGACAGCCCGTGGGGCCGCGCGAATCATCAATGGGCCCGATGACTTCGGTCGGTTCCAGTTTGGCGATGTGTTGGTGTGCCGCACCACCGACCCCGCGTGGACGCCACTTTTCGGAATGGCTGCGGCAGTTGTCACTCAGACTGGCGGAATGTTGTCCCACGCCGCCATCATCGCCCGTGAGTTCGGGATACCGGCCGTCGTAGGTGTCCGGGACGCCATGACGTTGCTCGCGGACGGAACCTCTCTGACGATCAACGGATCTTTGGGAACAGTTGCCTGCGCCGCCGTTGCGGAATCAGCCGAATGACTGGCGACTTGTTGCTTACACTTCACGCCGTCCGGCTCCTCGGGTTCGCCGACACCCAAGCAGTGGCGGATCGATTCACCCGGGATCACAGCTTGGTCGAATCCGAACTCATCGACGCCGGCGTGCTCGGGTTCGTTTCCCACACTTCCTTTGCTGGTAGCAGCGGATGGTCCCTGTCCAGTGCGGGGCGTGTCGAGAATGAACGCCTCCTCGCAGCTGAACTGGACCGTGAAGTCGCCGACGCAGTGGTGATGGGTGTGCACAACGAGTTTGTGGACCTTAATCTGACCGTCGTCAGTGCCTGCGGCGCCATCCAACTGCAGCAGGTAACGGGCACGGCTGCCTCCGGCATTTTGGAGGAGGCGTTGGCTTCGTGGAGTCCGTTGGAAGAACGTCTGGCGGGATTATTGCCACGATTCGCGGGCTACTCCCGGCGGCTGATGAACGCCCTCGAGCACGCCCGGAGGGACACGGCCTGGTTCACTGCAACCGACCGCGATTCCTTCCATCGCGTGTGGTTCGAGCTGCATGAAGATCTCATCGCAACCCTGGGAATCCAGCGCGGGTAGGCAGCGGACGTCCAGCCACTGGGACAGTGGGTCAGACTTACTCACGTAACAGAAACATGCCGACAGTAAACTTCCAGCATGAGTGAGACAGCCGGCAACTCCGTGACCCTCCGCTTCCTTGCGGCTCCGATGGACATTGGACACAGCGGATCGGTCGACGCCGGCACAGTCCTTGAGTGGGTGGACAAAGCTGCCTATGCCGCAGCCGTGGGCTGGGCGAAGTCGTACTGCGTCACCGCCTACGTGGGCAACATTCACTTCACGGATCCGGTGAACAGTGGCGACATGGTGGAGGTAACTTCCACCATCGTGTACACGGGTCGATCCTCCATGCACATCCACACAGTGGTCAGTTCCCGTGACCCCAAGGGCGGACCGGAGACGATGCACAGCCAGTGCATGGTGATATTCGTGGCGGTAGGACCTGACGGCAAACCGATTCCCGTGCCGCAATTCGAGCCCTCCACCCCGGAAGAAATCGAGCAAAGGGATCACGCGCTTGCGCGCATTGAAGTGCGTGAACAGATCGTCAATGCGATGAACGCCCAGGAATATACCGACGCCGGGACCGCCGAGCGCGTCGTCCTGCGGTTTATGGCGGCCCCCACTGATGTGAACTGGGGCGGCAAGGTCCACGGCGGCATCGTTATGAAATGGATTGACGAAGCCGCGTACGTTTGCGCCTCGCGATACTGCGGCAAGGACACCGTCGCAGTCTTCTCAGGCGGCGTGCGTTTCTATCGGCCGTTGTTGATCGGCCACGTGGTGGAAGTAGAAGCACGCCTCGTTTACACCGGCGCAAAGGGAATGCACATCGCTGTCCACGTCCGCTCCGGGGATCCGAAAACCCGCGAGATGAATCTGACCACGTACTGCCTCACCGTGATGGTGGCCCGGGATGAAACGGGAACGGCTGTGCCCATTCCTGAGTGGGTTCCTGTATCGGAAGAGGACAGGAAGTTGCATGCCCACGCGCGCGAGTTGCTGGAAATACGGGGACGGGCGCCGGGGAATCGATTGCCGGATCACCTGCTCAAGGCTGCTGGCAACTAGCTGAAACCCCATCACCTCAAGCACGAACACCGGTAAAATTAGGCCTAGAGGTGCATGGAGATGTCTCTGGCTTTTGCTGTTGTCCTCATCCTGTTGGGTCTGGCTTCCCTTGCCGCCGCGATAGGGGCGGTGGTGTTGGTGATCCGCGACGGCCGCGGGCAGATTCCACTGGAACCATCAGTTCAGCCATGGGTGGCAGGGACCCTCCCAAGTCGCCCCTACTCCACGCTCCGTCGCATTTAGCGTGGTCTAACCCCCCGGCCATCGGCGGAAAGGCGACCTTCAGGGGTCAGCCAGCCCCGCGCTAAACTGGATCATGACCGGTACCCGTGCCCGTCTCTTGGCTTGGTTCGTTGCCGTTGCCACCCTTCTCTCGGCCTGTTCGTCCCCGATAGGCGTAGACGAGGTCGCCCCGAATCAACCGCCATCATCTTCCACGGCCCAGCCAGTGGCCGGCGGCGTCGCCGGTCCAGCTCAGGAGCCCACTCAAACAACAGCCCCTACTCCGATTCAGACACCTGCTCCAGTTCCAACGCCTGTAGCGGCGCCTCAGGCGTATTCCCTCAACCTGTACCAAGAAGGCGACTTCGTACCGCAGTACACCTTTGATTGGTGCGTCGCAGCGAGCATCCAGATCGCACACAACCTCATCGACGATACCGGCGGCGGCACATGGGCTGGCCGTGCCCAGCAGTCCGAGCTGTGGGAAATGGCGCGAATGCGGTCCTCCGACTCCTTCAACGGCGCGAACCCCTTCGGCTGGGCAGCGGTTCTGACCGCCGTCGGAATGGGACCCTACGAAGTCGTCAGCGTGCCCAGCTATGGGGAAGCAGTGCGATCTGCAGCGCGAGCCATGGCCACTACGGGCCGCCCCGTTGGCCTGGTCATGTGGAGTGGCCGCCACGCCTGGGTGATGAGCGGATTCGAGTCACTCGGAGATCCCTCCCAGTTCCCGGACTTCTCCGTCACGGGAATTCGTGTGCAGGATCCGCTCTATCCCTACGGCAGTGGGCAGTGGGGGCCTTCGCCTGCGCCCAACAGCCTGCTGACCCCTGAACAGTTGGCGACTCAGTTCGTGGTCCGGGAGCCGCGACGCTGGAGCAGCGCGCTCCCCACTGGGTACCTGCTGGTGCTTCCCCGGCCCTGAACGGCGGCAAAAGTCCTGCTGGAACATCGCCTTAACGAGGCGCCAAGTTCATGCGCGGACCGGGGGCCCACTGGAGAGCGCGTGGGATAAGAGGGCCCCTGCCGTCCATCGCATGGAGGCGACGGCTTCCTCACGACTAAGCCCGCCGACGTCGGTTAGCCAGACGAGGGACTCGATGCCGATGGCACTCCGGATGGCAAGGACCAATTGACGGATGTCCTGATCGGTCATCGTCCTTTGCAGTGGGGCCAGAGCTTCGGTGATCCATCCAATTGCCCTGCCCTGCCGGAGGGGAAGGCTGTTGACTTCTCCGTTTGACTGCTCGAGCGAAAGCCGCAGCATGGTGCGTTGCTGGGCTTCGGTTTCAACAATAATCCGAAGGAACTCCACCACCACTGCGTCCAATCGCTCCGCGACACCCTCGGGAGGAGATGCCGGAAGCAGCGACGTTCGTGCAGTTTCAGGATGGGCGGCAGCCAGAAGCTCCCGCTGCCCGGAGAAATACCTGTAAGCAGTGCTCCGTGGAATCCCTGCCGCTTGAGCAGCCTCGTCCACAGTGGGAGAAACGCCGGACGCGATCAGGGTACGGGCTGCCCCGAGGAGGGCCTCCAGCGTTCGGCGCTTTTGACCGGTACGGCCAACGTCAACGTAGGCTCTTGACATACCCCTCATGGTACATGAGTCTTGTCATGAGACCAACGTCTCATAAAGTCTTCCTACAACGCATTGAGGCGAGCATCATGGAGACGAAGAAGGCAGCATCCGCAATCATTCGACAGCCTGGAGAAGGGGCCAAGCGCTGGTTCTTCGGTGGGGGCGTCCACACCTGGAAAGCGACGGCAGATGAAACGGCAGGGGCGTTCCTCCTGTTTGAAGACGAGATGTCCCTCAATAAGGTGACGCCGATGCATACGCATCCGGACTCTGACGAGACCATGTACATTTTGGCCGGGGAGATCCTGATGAATATGGACGGTGAGGAGCATCGCGTCGCAGCCGGCGGAGTCACCATTGCGCCCCGCGGCGTGCCACACGCGTTCAAAGTTCTTCAGGACGGAACCCGCGTTTTATGCCTCCACACGCCCGGCAGTTCGCAGGCCTTTTACGACGGCGCCAGCGAACCTCTCGGCACGGAAGCCGAGGCTCAGGCGGTGGACTTTGACCGGATTCCAGAATCCGGAAGGGCAAATGGCGGCATCGAAATCGTCGGTCCTCCCCCGTTCCCGGAGGCCGGGCCCTGAGCCTGAAGAGCTAGAACCCGCCCCCACCACCGGCGTCGCCGGCCATGTTCGCGAAGCGCGAGTAGTGGCCCTGGAACGCGACAACAATGTCTTTGGTGGGACCGTTACGGTGCTTGGCGATGAGGATATCGGCCTCGCCGGCTCGGGGGGATTCTTTGTCGTAGACGTCTTCACGGTGGAGCAGGATGACCATGTCAGCGTCCTGCTCGATTGAACCCGATTCACGGAGGTCGGACACCATGGGGCGCTTGTCCTGGCGCTGCTCGGAACCACGGTTCAGCTGGGACAGCGCAATAACGGGAACCTGGAGTTCTTTGGCTAGCAGCTTGAGTGCACGCGAGAACTCGGAGACTTCCTGCTGGCGGGACTCAACCTTTTTACCTGAGCTCATCAGCTGGAGGTAGTCCAGGATCACGAGCTTGAGGTCATGCTGCTGCTTCAGCCGGCGGCACTTTGCCCTGATTTCCATGAGTGACATGTTGGGGCTGTCATCGATGAAGAGCGGGGCGTCGTTCATGCGGCCCATGGTGGTGGCAATCTTGGACCACTGCTCGTCCTTGATGGTGCCCTTTCGGAGGTCCTGCAGACCGATGGTGGCTTCAGCGGAAAGCAGGCGCATCGCGATCTCGTTCCGGCCCATTTCGAGGGAGAACATGACTGTGGCCAGATTGTTCTTGATGGCGGCGGAGCGTGCGAAGTCCAGCGCAAAAGTGGACTTACCGACAGCAGGACGGGCAGCGATAACAATCATCTGGCCCGGGTGGAGGCCGTGGGTCAGCTCGTCAAGCTCGTAGAAACCGGTGGGAACGCCCACCATGCCTTCGCCGCGATGCCCGGAAGCTTCGATCTCATCCACGGTGGACTCCATGACGTCCTTCAACGCCACGTAATCTTCGGCTGTGCGCTTTTCAGCAACCGCATAGACCTCGGCCTGTGCCTGGTTGACGAGGTCTTCCACCTCGCCGTCCTGGCCGTAGCCCATCTGGACAATCTTGGTGCCTGCGTTCACGAGGCGGCGCAACACTGCGCGCTCTGCCACGATCTCGGCGTAGTAACCGGCGTTGGCTGCCGTTGGCACAGTTTGGATGAGCTCGTGCAGGTAGGCCGGTCCGCCGATCCTGTTGATCTCACCGCGCTTGGTCAGTTCATCGGAGACCGTTACAGCGTCGGCGGGTTCGCCACGGCCATAGAGGTCAATGATGGACTCGTAAATCGTCTCGTGCGCCGGACGGTAGAAGTCGTGACCGCGAACGATTTCCACGACATCGGCGATGGCGTCCTTGGACAACATCATGCCGCCCAGAACTGACTGCTCAGCGGGGATGTCCTGCGGAGGTTTCCGGCTCGAATCCGAAGCGCGTGAGCCCTCGATTGAGTCCAAGTGCGTAACTGACAAAGCCGTCCTCCATTTGTGTACCGCTGCGAGAGTTAGTCCCTCAGTGGTGCGTAAAGCGCAGGTGGACCTGGGATGGATTGCCCGAGCCTCCGGACCAGCCGAGTGCTCCTGTTATATCCATGGGGGTCCGACAATTTTCGGCTTTCCCCAATTTCCACAATTTATCCACAGAAGTCTCCCCAGGCATGTTTGCGCGCGGCTGCCTGAAGGTCACTGAGAGGGTAAATTCCATACTGAAACAGGTACCCGAGCCACGTTAGCGGTGCTAAGTCCGGGCGCAAAGTCCACTGTCAAGTGCACATGTGGATAACCTGTGGAATACCGCCCCCACGTTGTGCACAGTCTGTGCGTTACCCTGTGGATAGAGAAATTCTTTTTGCAGTAACTATGGCCTGACCTGCGGAAACATTCATCACAGCCTGTGGAGCAAAGAAAGTTTTGGTGGAAAATCATCCACAGACCCAGCTGGACCAGTTGGTCACCAAGGCCTGAAATCCATGCTAAACATGCCGCAAATGTGATGCATCTTACAAACCGGGCCTTAATTTGACACTGTCCTCTCAGAAGTCTATGCCGAGACTGGAATGTGCTGTGGATAACCAAGTTCTGGCATAAGCTCTAAGCATGGGGATGAACTTTGGTGACGTGCTGATGATTGCCCTTCCGCTAATTGTCCTCCTGGGCCTGCTGTGGGCGCTTTCAGCGGCCTTCAAACCGCGCGACACTGGCCTTTCCGATGCCGAGCGCTATCAACATGAACTTGCGGCCCGTTCCGCAGCGCATCAAGCTTCACAAGTTCAGGCTGCGCTTGCTGCCCGGGCCAAGATCGAGGCTTCCACCAAGCCAAGCCAGAACGAGGCCCAGCACACCCAGCAGACAGAACAAAGCCGGGCCGCCCATCAGGCCCAAGCCGCCAGGACGGCAGGCGCCCAGGCGGGGCATCAGCCTGCGGTGCTTCCCAATGGACAGCTCAATCCGCAGCTCGCCTTTGAGTTGCAGAACCTGGTTCGCGGCGGGCGCAAGATAGAAGCCATCAAAGTCTTCCGCCAGGCCACCCATTCAGACTTACTCACTGCTAAGAACTACGTAGATCGGCTCTGACCACGCCATGGATTCCTTGTTTGTCCCGCTCATGATTTTGATCGCGGTCATTGCGGGCGTATTGCTGCTGATGCGTTCCTTTAGCAAGCGTTCGGCCGAGACGAAGGCTGGCGTAGCTGCAGCCAACTCCCCCAAGGATCCGGTTCAGCTCGCCAAAGAATCGGCTGCGAAGCTGAACGAGGAACAGCATAGGCGGCTCTACTCGCTCATTGCCCAGGGCCAGGGCATGGCAGCGATCAAACTGTATCTGCAGGCCACCGGGGAGGGGCTACGGGCGTCGCGTGACGCCGTCGGCGCTCTGGCCTCCCACCCGCAGCCCTTCACGCCAGAGGCGCAGCCCAAAGATCTCTTGTCGGAGGACGACGACGAGCCCGAGCGCTTCCCGTACCGGTACCGGGCCATCGTCAGCAAGGGCGACGTGACCCGAGAGGTGAGCAGCAACATGCTCAACGACGAGATCTATGGACGAATCCGGACTTTGGCAAAAAGCGGTGATGTGGAGGGCGCGGCTCTGGCCCTGACACGCCACTCGGACATCACCATCAAACAGGCCCGTGAATTCATCGAACTCCTGGACGAATAAGCGCGACTAAAAGTCGAACAGGTCACCCAGGAATCCTTCCTTCTTCTTCCGTTTGCGGCCATACTCGTCGCGCCGGTCATCGTCACCCCGGCGGTCATAGTCGCGGCGATCGCCGCGGTCATCATAGCGCGGCTGTTGTGGGCGCGATTCAAAGGGGTTGTAGATGGGCGGCGGCGCGATCGGAGGCTGCTGGGGTGCCGGCGCCTGCCTGGCAGGGGCGGGCATGGTTTCGGCGGCGACGCGATCAATAATCTTGTCCAGCTCACCGCGATCCAGCCATACACCCCTGCACTGCGGGCAGTAGTCAATCTCCACGCCGCTTCGTTCGCTCATCACCAGGTCAATGGAATCCAGAGGACACTTCATGCTTGCCCCAACGACCGGACCCTGCGAATAGTTCGGTCTTACCGACACCGAAACTCCAAGAGTTGGAAGGCCCGTGCATACTGAACGGATGATTCATCCGGACCTGGCCGAAGCAGAGCGGCTCATCAAACTGCTTGGGAGGGAGTGCTCCCGGCCCACGCCCGAGGCCCACAATGCAGAGTATGGAGCCGCCATCGCCACCAGTGGCAGGGCGTCAATTCGGTTCCGGGTCGGCAAGCTCACGCCAACGAAGGTGGGCCTCTTCGTCGCCGTGTGGCGGCGATCGCCTGACGGAGGTACGGAACCTTTCCCGGCGGACCACCCTACCGCCGACGACGCCGACACCTTGGTGGTCTCAGTAAGGGAAGGGGAGAAGTCCGGTCACTTCGTGTTTCCACGGTCGGCCATGATCAGTCACGGCATAGTTTCCGTCAAAGGCACCGGTGGGAAGCGCGGTTTCCGCGTTTATCCCCCGTGGTCCCTTACGTCGAGTCGCCAGGCGCGAAAGACACAGGAGTCGCAATGCGCCTACTTCCACGACTCCAGCGACATGGGCCTACCTGCCAGCTGAGATACCGGCCAGCAGCTGTTCGAATGGCAGCGACTCCAGCGCTGGGGCCTTGCGCCCGGGCTGGCGGCCGCTGAGCAGTTGCACGAGTTCACCGGCAGCCCGGTCTACGCGGGCCGAGAGGGGCGAGCCGCCGTCGTCGTTTCCCCAGTCCTGGGGCCCGGCGAAGACGCCGGTGGACGCAACCCGGGTCCGCAGGTAGCTGAACAGCGGACGCATGGCGTAGTCCAGGACCATCTGGTGGCGGTCGGTGCCGCCGGTGGCGCCAAGCAGTACGGCTTTGCCGTCGAGGGACTTGGGGTCCAGGACGTCGATGAAGGACTTGAAGAGGCCACTGTAGGACGCGCTGAAAACAGGGCTGACGGCGATGATGCCGTCGGAATCCTCGACCCCGGTAATCACCTCTGCGAGGCGCGGAGCAGCGTAACCGGTGACGAAGTTGTTGGCGATGTCCACGGCCAGGTCTCGAAGTTCGACGACGTCGATCCTCGCTTCGTAGCCTGCCGCCCGCAGCTGCCGCTCGGCGGAAGCGGCCAGTTGGTCCGCCAGCAGACGGCTCGACGACGGGACGCCGAGTCCGGCGGAAAGGACTGTGATGCGGCGGGTTTCCATGGCATTCTCCTGTTGCTCGTTCATTCCAGCATACATGCATATGCATCTAAATGACTGAACGAGGGAGCATCACAAACTATTCCCGCAGGGTATCCATCACCGCTTCTTGCCTCCAACACCTGGGACGGACGTGACCTGTTTCATCCACGTCGCGATTTGGTCTTCGTCGATGTCCTCCACGGATTCGAGCTCCACACCCCGCGTCGCTTTGCCCATTCCCACGGGCGTCACCGGCGGCACGGGCTGAAGTGTCACGCCATTGATAAACATGAGTTTGACGTGGCCAGCGAAGCCACCGCAGCTGAAGCACCAGCCGTCGCCGACGCCGTAATACGCCATGCCCCATTTCACGGAACGTTGGAGGCCCGGCAGTGTCCTCGCGGCCAGCGCATCGATGGCTTCGGCGACGCCACGCTGTGGTTGCGGAAGGCTGGCGATGTAGGCGAAGACGGGCTTGTCGCCAACTGCCGCCTTCGCGGGGCTTGCCCTGCCAGTCATGGCTTCAGGCAGCGAGAACGCTCCGGCGTCGATATGTTCTTCCGAGCGGTCCACAGTATTTCCCTCAATTCGTTCTGGAGGCATGCGTGGACAGGAAGTCGAAGGTCTTGTCCCTGGCATCGCGCGCCTCGGCAAAGTTCAAGTGGAACTGGTACTCATGCGGCAGTTCGGGGTCGTGGTCCGCAGCCCAAAACAATTCGGTCACCGGCACACCCGCCTCCTTCAGGCGATTGCTGTAGGGAACCGACTGAAGCCACGTCAGACCATCGCCATTCCCGCCACTGATGAAGGTCGGCGGGAAATCCTTGGTCACAAAATCAATGGTGGACATGGTGCTGCCCGCATATGTGGAGGACCAGTCCTTCGTTCCCGTATATGCCCACAGCGAGGTTTTGAAGCCCCACGCAACCAGGCCATTAAGGTCCGCCATGGCCCGGAGGTCATACACACCGCAATGCAGGATGGTAGCGGCAAGGTCCGATTTCTGGAGCGCGGGTTCGATCCCCATCAGCTTCGCATACTCAGGGTTAACAGTGAGAGTGGTCATTTGGCTGGCCAACTGCGCTCCTGCAGAATCGCCGGCCAGGACAATCCGGGTGGTGTCCACATTCAGTTCAGTGGCGTGCGCCTTGATATAACCAAGGGCATCGTTAATGTCCCGTACGGCCGTGGGATAGACGGCCTCCGGTGCGATCGGGTAGCTCACCCCAATGGTCGTGTATCCCTCAGCGGCAAGAATCCGGAGATAGGGTTCCACATCGCCTTGAGCCCCGGAGATCCACGCACCGCCATGAATCCAAACAATGGTCGGGAGCGCAGCGGTGGTCCCCGCGGGGCTGAAAACGTCAAAGGCAGAGCCAGGCTTGTAAACGACACCGGCGCGCTCCTGCAATGGAGTGTCCGGGACGTATGGTTCCATCTCGTCAATGGTGGACTGCGCTCCGCGCTCAAAAACGCTGCGAATCAACATGGCGGATGGCCAGGGAGTAGCGGAAAGGGCGAGAAGGATGATCAGGACCAGGATGATTGCCAGGTCCAGTTTCCTCAGTCGGGAAGGCCGCCGTCGCTTGGCCCGCAAAGCTGCCCGGGGACCGGGACCTAAAGGGGAATCGCCCCCCGCCCCTGTCCGGGCTGATGCCGCGCCAGTCATGTTGGCTTGAGTCGATTCCAGTGGCCCCATTACACACTCCCCCAGTCGGTGTATCTGTGGACCATGCTAAGTCGCCGGAGCTGCATCACGAAGGGCAGGGCACTGAAAATCACCCGCGTCCCCGTCTTAGGCCTTCGGACGCGACGCCGTGCGCAACAGTCCCTCGCCGCCGTCGAAACGTTACCGTGTGAAATCCGGGACCGTGGGCCACACCCTCAAAGCCCAAGGCTGGTGGAGGGCGAGCGACGCTTGATTGCGGGAGTTGACCACATACCAGGCCGAATCCGCCCGCTCCCAGATCCACAGCAGCCTTGCCTCTGTCAGCGCCGCCGCCACGCCATGGCGCCGAAAAAGCCGGGCGACCGTGATTCCGCCGAGGTAACAGCCCGCACGCGCAGGCCCGTCGGAATGGTCCCGGTAGTGCGTTTTGGCCCAACCCACGACGCCGGAACCTCCATCCCCATTCGGCCCGCCTTGAGCACCCATCCAGCGCAGCGAGCAATTGGCACAGTCCAATTTGCTGCAGGGCTTGCAATATGAGTTCAAACTCATAATATGGGATTAGCGATGTGGCCTGCCTCACGCGGATCGCATCAATTCCAAGCCTTCAAAGTGGAAGGCCCAACGATCGGATTCCCATGTCAGACATTGCTGTTCTGATCAACACAGCTGTAGCGGTCCTGGCCGCCGTTGTGCTGATCGTCCGCTTCAGAGTCAATCCCGTCATTTCCCTGGTCATCGCCTCCGTGTATTTAGGCCTGGCGGTCGGCCTCGGCGTCGAAGAGACCGTCAAGACCATCACGTCCGGCTTCGGCGAGATCATGGTGGATGTAGGCCTGCTCATCGCCTTCGGTGTTTTGATGGGCTCCATCCTCAACCAGAGCGGTGCTATCCGGCGCCTGGTGGAGCATCTCCTCAAGACCTTCGGCCCCAAACGCCTGCCGTACACGATGGGCCTCGCGATAGGTACGCTCCTCCAGTCCATCTTCCTGGATGTCCTCCTGGTTATCTCAGCCCCGCTTGCCCGCAAGCTGGCTCCCAAAATCGGAAAACTGGGAACGGCACGCATGGCAACCGCCATGGCTATCGCACTGGAATGCGGCATTGTCTTTACTGTGCCCGGTGTGGCTTCGCTGGCTTTGGCCGGCCTCCTCAACGTCCCGCTCGGCAAGATGCTGCTCTTCGGCCTGCTGCTGGTGATTCCCACCATCGTCATTTCCATTGCCATCATGACGTTCCTCTTCCGCCGCGGTTTCTGGAATGAAGCCAAGGACGAGGACCACACCTTCGTGGCCGAGGAAGACAGCGAGGGCGAGGAACCCATAAGCGGCTCCCTCCCCGGAACAGATACCGCCAGCAACTCCGGCGCCGGCTCCAACACCCAGCCAACCAAGGGTGCAGTGGTTGTTGCCGAACGCGAGAGCAAAGAGAAACCGCTGATCATGCTCTTTGCCCCGCTCCTGACTTCCCTGATCCTCATCGGCGCGGGTGCCATCCTCCAGATTTTCAAGATCGATCTCGCCTGGCTCCAGCTGCTTGGCGAACCTGTCATCGCCCTTCTCATCGGGCTGATCGGCACCTGCCTTGTAACCCGTGCGTCCATTGGCCAGAAAAAAGTTGAAGAGGCCATTGCTGTCGGCTTCAAGGAAAGCGGGCAGATCCTGATCCTCACCGGAGTGGGCGGATCCCTGGCGGCCACCGTGAAGGCGGCCGGCCTCGGCGATATCCTTGGTGGCTTCTTTTCAGCGAGCACCGTAGCCCCGCTGCTGGTGGTCTGGGCCATCGCCGCAATGCTGCACATCGCCGTCGGCTCCGTCACCCTGTCCGCCATTACGGCCGCCGGGCTGCTGGCACCCATCGCGCCCGCGATTGGACTTGATCCCGTGCTGCTGGCCCTCGCCGCCGGCGCCGGATCGCTCTTCATGGTTCACGTCACCAGCAACACGTTCTGGCTCCTGCAGTCCCTTTTGGGCCAGAGTGTGAGGGGTGCATTGAAATCGGTCACCGTGGGAGTTTCGGTAGCCTCGGTGGTCGCGATCCTGCTGATCCTGCCCATGAGCCTGCTGTTCTAAGCGCCCCGCCAACCGTCCCATCACCAAGCACGCACGAGAGAAGACCATGACACACCAAACAATCGCACCGTTGGACGGCGTCCGAGTCCTCGAACTCGGCAATTACATCGCCGCTCCCACGGCTGGCAGGCTGCTCGCCGATTTTGGCGCTGAAGTCATCAAGGTCGAGCGTCCAGGCACTGGCGACGAGCTCCGCAACTGGCGCCTCCACAAGGGCAACACGTCGATGCTCTACCGCACGCTGAACCGCAACAAGAAGTCCGTGGTCCTGGATCTCCGTACCGAGGCCGGGAAGCAGGCTGTTCTTGCCCTGGTTGCCAAGTCGGACATCCTGCTTGAGAACTTCCGCCCCGGAACGCTGGAGAAGTGGGGTCTCGGTCCGGAGGTCCTCAACCAAGCCAATCCGGACCTCATCGTCACCCGCGTCTCTGCCTTTGGACAGACAGGTCCGCTGTCCGAGCGGCCGGGGTTTGCCGCCGTCGCCGAGGCCTATAGCGGTTTCCGCAACCTGGTAGGTGACCCGGACCGCGCTCCGGTGCGCGTGGGCGTCTCCATCGGAGACTCGATCGCGGGGCTTTACGCCGCGTTCGGCTCCATGATGAGTCTTTACCAGCGTGAAGCACGACGCCGGAACTCGGCCGGCGCTGTTCCCCTCGCCGAGCGCATCATCGACGTCGCGCTGAATGAGGCGATGTTCTCCATGATGGAATCGCTGATTCCTGACTATCAGGCCTACGGCGTGGACCGGCAGCGCGTGGGTGGCCGGATGGAAGGCATTGCGCCCTCGAATGCGTACGTGTGTAAGGACGGCGCCAGCATTGTCGTAGCCGGAAATGGCGACTCGATCTTCCAGCGGTACATGCAGACCATCGGCCGGCCGGACTTGGCCGAGGACCCAGCGCTGCAGACAAATGCCGGGCGCTGGGCGAGCCGCGAGGAACTGGACCAGGCAATCGGCGAGTGGACCGGGCAGCTGACCGCGTCTGAAGCGTTGGCCGCCCTGGAGGATGCCGGAGTTCCCGCCGGGCCCATCTACACAGCCGCAGACATCAGCACGGACAGCCAGTACGCGGCCCGCAACATGATCCAGAAGTTCGACGTTTCCACCGGCGAGGAGGTCCTCCCAGGAGTAGGTTTCCCGGGCATCGTGCCCGTGATCGGGGACCAGTCCCTGCCCATCCGCAACCTGGGACCGGACCTCGGTGAAAACACTGAAGAAATCCTTGGCGGGCTCCTTCACTTGGATGCTGCCCAAATCGATGCGGCTTCCGGCCGCGAGGAGGCTCTCCGACCATGAACGGCTTTGAAAGCACCCACGCCACGACCTTGGGCAGTGTCATCCTGAGGGACGTCACCTTGCGGGACGGGCTGCAGCTCACCGGAAAACTCCTGCCAACGGAGCAAAAGATCGAAACAGTCCGTGAGCTGCTGCGCCTGGGCGTCCCGGCGATCGAGCTCGGATCCATGGCGCGCGCGGACCTCGTCCCCACCATGGCCAACACTCTCGAAGTGGTCGAGGCCCTCACGCCCGAGGAACTCGAAAAGTGCTGGATCTGGGTAGCGACACCCGGCCATGTTGCCAAGGCATCAGCTGCAGGCGCGCGGAATTTCCAGTACTGCCTGTCTGCTTCGGATTCACACAACAAGGCGAACATCGGCCGGACCACGGACGAGAGCCTGACCGCTTTGCCTGAGGCCATTGAGTACGCGCGTGCAGTGAATGGTCAGATTCAGTTGTGCATCGCGACGTCCTTCACCTGTCCTTTCGAAGGCTACGTTCCGGAGGAGCGCATCCTGGCCATTGCCAACGATCCCCGGGCGGAAGGCACTACGGACATCGTCATCTGCGACACCTTGGGGCAGGCCGTTCCTGCCCAGGTGTCTGGCCTGATCACACGCGTGCGGGATGAATCCCCTGCCCGGCGCATCGTCTATCACGGTCACGACACCTGGGGCTTGGGCGTCGCCAATACGCTCGCCGCAATCCAGGCGGGCGCTGCAATGGTGGACGGCGCTTTGGGCGGTCTGGGTGGCTGCCCCTTCGCCCCGGGCGCGAGCGGCAACACTTCCAGCGAGGACATCCTGTTTGCCACACGTCCCGAATGGCTGACGCCGGATGTTTTTGGGGAACTTGTGGTCCTGTCTGAGAAGCTGCTGGCAGAGCTGGGCGAACCCAACCGTTCAAAGGCAGCCCAAGGCGCGCGCTCCAGGGCGGCAGCCTTTGACTGGGTCATCCCCTCCTCCACAGGGAGTAACTGACTATGGGGAACCATTTCCTTGTCACCACCGCCATCCCTGACCCGGGACCGCAATTGCTTTCCGACGCCGGTCAGGTCACCGTCCTTCCCGAGCCGCCTGATTACGCGACGCTTTCAAGCCTGTGCGCTTCGGGAGACTACGACGTGGTCCTCACCCAGTTACGCGACGTCATCGACGAGCCACTGCTGACCGAGGCGCGGGTAAAGGGCGTCTCCAATTTCGCGGTGGGGTACAACAACATCGACATCGATGCCGCCACCCGGCACGGCATCCTCGTCGGAAATACGCCCGGCGTCCTCACGGATGCGACGGCGGACATTGCCATGTTGCTCATTCTCGGAACCGCCCGACGGGTTGTGGAGGCGGACAAGCTGGTGCGAGAGGGAAAGTTCCTCGGGTGGGAGCCGGAGTTCATGCTTGGCCGGGACGTTTCCGGCGCGGTACTTGGGCTTGCCGGATTCGGCAGGATCGCCCGCGCCGTGGCTCGTCGGGCCCTGGGCTTTGGCATGGAGGTGCTCTTCGCGCCGCGGCCACCCAGCGATCGTCCGGTCAGCCGCGAGGAGCTCGGGGAATTCGCGGGCAAGGTCCGGCAAGTGCCTTGGGACGAGCTGGTAGAGCGCAGCGACTTTCTCTCCTTGCACGTACCGCTCAACGAGCAGACCAGGTACTTGGTGGATGCGGACGTGTTGGCTCGCATGAAGCCCGACGCCATCCTCATTAACACCGCCCGCGGTCCTGTGGTGGACGAGGCCGCTTTGGTGGAAGCCTTGCGCAACGGAATTATTGCCGGGGCTGGCTTGGATGTGTTCGAGGACGAGCCGAGGCTCGCTCCCGGCCTCGCCGAACTCCCAAACACTGTCCTCCTGCCGCATGTCGGCAGCGCAACTGTCCCCGTCCGCGCCGAAATGGCCAGGCTGAGCGCCCTCAACGCGATCGCTATCGCGGAGGATCAGTTACCGCCACATCTGGTCAATCCGCTGGCCAGAGCATGAGCATTCTGGTCTCCCCGGACAGTTTCAAGGGCAAATACACGGCAGCTGAGGTTGCGGCCGCCATCGCAGCAGGAATTCACGACGCCGGCGGCTCGGCTATGCAGCTACCCCGCTGTTGCAGGGCTCTAGCTGGGCTTCCCCGCTCCGCCAGCCGCCATCAGCTCCAGACGACGTAGAGTTTCGCGGTTGCGGACGGTGATCATGGGATCCCTGAGTACCTTTGGCACCACCTTGCCCGGGCCCCGGATCGCGTCTTCGGCCATAGAGACGCGGCACTGGTTGCCACCCAGGTCCTCCAAAGTGATGCGGACCTTTGCTTCACCTACGGGCCAGCCACGGGCTAAGAGTTCCAGGCTCCGGCCAGGTTCGACGGCGGTGACGCTGGTGCTGTCGTTGAGGAGGAGCGGCCAGGCTCCCACGGAGTGATGGAGTTTGGAACCGACCTGTGGCCACTGGTCATCCACCGCGCGGATCCTCGAGGCGCCAACAACCCACCCGGAGTAAAGCCAGCCGTCGGCGATGACGTTCCAGACGTCGGCGGCAGAAGACTTGAACAGCTGGGTAACGGTGGACATGGAGTTCCCTTCTGTGCGCCTTCGGCATCTGCCGTGAGACTAAGCTAAGCATGCTTATAAATTGTCCGCCATAGGCCGCCTACACTGTTGGCATGGTGAGCAGGGAGTGGCGTTATTGGTGGGCATGCGTGGCTCTGATGTCCATGCTGCTGCTGGCGTCATGTGAAGGTTCCCCCCAGCCCACCAACTCCGAAGCACAGCCCATCTCCGTGGAGGTTAATCAATCCCGGGATCAATACGGCAAGCAAGCCATCCTTATACAGCTCACCAACACCACAGACTCTCCCGTTACCGTGAGCGGTGCGCGGCTGAACTCCCCGTTGTTTGAGAAAGACATCATCTGGGAGCCAACAGGCGGCTTCCTGGAGCTACCGCCCCGGCAGCCCAAAAGCCTTCCCGCCACTTTGCCTGCGCCGCATTGCAAGCAGTCGCCTGATGAACCCCTCAAGGCCATCGTTCAATATTCGGAGCCAGCTAAGGGGCCCGCAGAAACCTCGGTTGAGGCGCAGGATCCGTTCAACGTCCTGCCCCGAAACGCCGACGAGCTGTGCTTGGCAGCCGACTCTGCCGCCGTAGCTGCCATCGTCTTGGACCCCGATCTTGAGGTGGCCCCGGATGGTCAAACCGCCGTCGTGCGTCTTGTCATTACCCCTGCGGGCACTCCCGGTCAGTCGCCACAAAAGCTCACGATTAACTCCATCGCCGGAACCACCCTGCTGGCCGAATCGCCCGCGGATCCTTGGCCGCGGGACATCGCGATATCGTCCGGCGCGGCCCCGAAGGAGGTGCCCTTGACGATCCGTCCGGCGCGCTGCGACCCGCATGCGGTGGCCGAGGACAAGGTGGGAACGTTGTTGCCGCTGAGGATCTCGGTGGGTGCACGGGAAGGCGTACTGAAAGTTGCAGCACCGAATGAGTTGCGTGGGCGTATCTACGACTTCGTGACGGCGGCCTGTGATGGAGCCGCTCCTTAGGGCGTTTCTATTCGTCAGTGCTCGCAGTGACGGTCCCTTCTTAGCCCAACGTAGCCAGAGCGGCCGGAGCGCATTCCACCCTGACTTTCACATTGGCTTCCACCGTCTTCACTTCACCGTCCATCTGGTACGGCAGGGGCTTGAGTGTAGTGAATTCGTAGCTGCTCACGCTTGGCTGATCGCCCAGGCCTTGGGTGGTTGCGCGGAGGGCGGTCAGCAGCACACGCCATTTGGGCATGTGTGGAAAGACGATAACTTCGAATTTTCCGTCAGAAGGGTGGTCTTCGGCCTCACTGAGCGTGGCATACTTAGCCATTTCGGGGATGTTGGCGAAAACCAGGCTGTCGAATTTCCGGCGTTTGCCATCGGAGGTGCGAATGGCGAAGGGCTCAAACTTTGAGAAAGTCTTGATGACCGAGACCATCTCAGTCAGGGCTCCCTTACTGCCCTTTTCGAGTTCGGTGGCCACGACAGGTGTGAGGCCGAAGCCGATGTAGGAGTGCGCGTACCCCAAAGGCTCGCCTTCTTTTTGACCCGTGTGAATGCTCAGGAGGTCAATTTTCCGGACGTGGCCCTCAGCAATAGCTTCTTCCAAGGGTTTGGTTCCCGTGATCCGACGGTGGTCATTGGCGTTGCCCGCGGCCATGACCGCACACACCGCTTGCGGGTTTCCCGCCTGCATCACTCCGTTGACAACCTCGTTATAGCCACCATCACCGCTCACAGAAACAACAAGGACGTCGTCTCCCTTTGCCGCCGCCGTCCTGGCCAACTCCACAGCATGTCCAGCGTGTTCAGTGGGCTGGAGGGTGATGTCTGGCGCGTAGGGGAGCATGTCCTTGAGCTTGACCTGCAATTGCTCAGCCAGTTCGGGCGCATTACCCGTGCTGTTGGGATTGAAAATAATGGCGATCGCTTCAAAAGTCCGTGCAGAATCCATAATGTGCTCCTCGTGTGTATGCCCGTTTGGTTACTGCCCATTCGCCCTTACCAGCCCCTATGACTCCCCCGGGAACCGCCCACCAATGAGTCTGGTCATATGTTCCGCAGTCGCGAGCAAAGGTTCCACCCACGCCTGGCACGTTTCCAGCGGCATCCGCAATGTAGGCCCGCTGATGGTGACTGCACCCACCAGAGCAGCTGCTGAATCGAACACCGGCGCCGAGAGCCCGGACGCACCGTCTTCCCGCTCCCCTACAGTGATCGCAAAGCCATCGGCCCGAGTCTTCTTGACGGCGACCTCCAATTCCTCGGAGCTGGTGATCGTATAGTCGGTAATGGGCTCCAACGGGTCGCGAAGGACAGCCTCCATCAATTCAGGAGACCAAGCAAGCAGCACCCTGCCCGCCGAACCCGCATGAAGCGGGATAATCTTTCCAAGGTGCATCTCGCGGCGGAGCGCGTGACGGGTATCTGCCATGGCGACGCACACGCGGTAGTGCTGTTCTGCTTTGAAGAAGCACGCAGTCTCACCGGTAGTATCGCGCAACGTCTTGAGCGGCGGGCTGAGGATGTCCACCACTTCCATGCCACGGGTGGCCGGAGCCGCCCAATAGGCCATCCGCATGCCAATGCGGTACGCGTCGCCCTCCCGGTCCAGGAATCCTTGGGTTGTCAGGTTGGTGACGAGACGCTGCACCGTGGATGTCGGCATCCCGGTGTACTCGCGAATGTCACTCAGCTGCAGTACCGGCTTCGAGAGGGAAAAGGCGTCCAGGATGGACGTGATCTTGCCAAGGACAAGCAAAGGGTTGCCGTTGGCCTTCGCGGAAGCATCTGATGCTGACATAAGTCTCACGCTAAACGCTCGCCGGAGGTGACGCCAATCCCCGGGCCGGTAGAGCTACAGCAGTACGGTGCCCTGGATGCATGTAGCCGATGCCCCGCCGATCCAGATGTCACCGTCCGCGGCCTTCACATGGATGCGACCCGCCCTGCCCAGTGCCGTGCCCTGGGCAGCCACGTATTCTTCAGGGGCCCGGCCGCTGCCGATCAGCCACTGCGCTGCACCCGCGTTGAAACTGCCTGTCACCGGATCCTCCACCATGGCGTCGCCGGGAATGAAGGTGCGCACCTCAAAGTCGACGTCGGAACCGGGCTCGTGCGGGCCAATTACCCCGACCTTGAGGTCACCCATCGCCACCAGATCCGGTTCGATGGACAGGACTTGTTCCGCAGACTCAAGCAGGACACCAACCCATTCTGGGCCGTTCACCAGCCATGATGCGTCCAGCAAGGAATCCTCCGGGAGCCTAAGACCGGCTGCCAGCTGGGAACGAACGGCAGCGTCCACTGCTTCGAAGCGGGTCAGTGGTGGTGCAGCAAAAGCCAGCCTTCCGGCGTCGTGCTTCACCCGGACCAAGCCTGCGCCACATTCCTGGACCAGAACGCCGTCCATCTTGGGCTCTCCCCCGGCCTGCAACCAGGTGTGTGCGGAACCAAGCGTTGGGTGCCCAGCGAACGGGAACTCCTCGCTGCCCGTGAAGATGCGCACACGGTAATCGGCACGCGGATCAGTTGGAGGGAGAAGAAAGGTGGTCTCGGAGAGGTTGGTCCAGTTGGCGAAGTGCTGCATTGTCTCGCTGCTCAGTCCCTCTGCATCAACCACAACTGCGAGGGGATTACCGCGATACGGCTGGGCCGAGAAGACGTCGACCTGGTGGAAGGGGCGGATACGCAAGGATTCTGAAGTCACCGCTGCAGGCTATCACTGGGTGGCTGGCCGGTCGTGCGTCTGCAAGACTACGCGCATGGCAGAGAACAAGACCCAGCCCACAAGCATGTCCGTGGATGAATTCCTGTCCTCCGTGGAGCACCCCGGCCGGCGCGCCGATGGGTTGGAACTGCGGAGGATGATGCAGGAGATCACTGGCCAGGAAGGCGTGATGTGGGGGCCCACCATCGTGGGCTTCGGCAGCTACCACTACAAATACGAGAGCGGACGGGAAGGTGACTCTGCCGCCGTCGGTTTCTCACCGCGCAAGGCGAACCTGGCACTCTATGGCCTCACGTACGGCCCCGATGCCGACCGTCTCCTCCCGGAATTGGGCAAGCACAAGACGGGAGCCGCATGTTTATACATCAATAGGCTGGACGACGTGGACCGGGAGATCCTCGCAGAGATGATCCGGACGGGCTACCAACACGTCATGTCGGAGCTCCACACACCGTCCTCATAAGCAAAAAGACCCCCACCACCGGAAACCGGCTGTGGGGGTCCTTCTAAGCAGTCAGAGACTACTTCCCTGCAACGACCTCAAGGTCGATAACAGCGGAAACATCCTCGTGCAGGCGAACGTTGGCCTGGTACGAACCGACAGACTTGATGTGGTTCGGCAGTTCAACGTTGCGCTTGTCGATGGCGCCGAGACCAGCGGCCTCAACAGCAGCAGCGACATCAGCAGGCTTGACGGTGCCGAAGAGACGACCGGACTCGCCGGCCTTCACCTCGAGCTTGACCTTCTTCGAGGACAGAGCCTGAGCCTGTGCCTGTGCAGCTTCAACAGAAGCGTGGGCACGAGCAGCGCGGGCAGCCTTGATGGACTCAACCTGCTTCTCGCCACCCTTGGTCCAGGTCAGAGCGAAGCCGCGGGGCAGCAGGAAGTTACGTGCGTAACCGTCCTTGACCTCGACAACGTCGCCAGCAGCACCGAGACCGGTTACTTCGTGGGTCAGAATGAGCTTTGCCATGTTAGTTAATCCCTTCCCTTAGCCGCGGCCAGCGCCGGAGTAAGGCAGCAGAGCAACTTCGCGGGCGTTCTTGATTGCCTGGGCGATCTTGCGCTGTTCCTGAACGGTAACGCCAGTAACGCGACGAGCGCGGATCTTTCCGCGGTCGGAGATGAACTTGCGCAGCAGTGCTACGTCCTTGTAGTCGATGACAGTGATGTCAGCGGCCTTCAAGGGGTTGGACTTTGGTTTGGGCTTACGGAGTTCAGCCTTAGCCATCGTGGAGCTCCTTTTCTATGGAGCCCGTGGATATTGATCCACGGGATGGTGGTGTTCGACGGCGGTAGTCGCCCGGATGCCTTGCGGCAGCCCCGGCGGGTTCCGGCGTCGGACTTTTTCTTGGTGTTTAGAAGGGAGGTTCGGAATCCGGGCCGTTGCCCCAGCCGCCAGCATTGCTGACACCGGGCGTAGCCCAAGGGTCATCCTGCTGTGCGGGCTGGTTGCCGCCCCAGTTTCCACCGGAGTTGCCGCCCTGGCTTGCGCCAGCTGCTGCACCTCCTCCAAAGCCACCGGCGTTACCGCCACCGAAGCCACCCTGGCCACCGTTTCCGGCGCCGAACTGGCCACCGGAGCGCTGGGTACGGTTGACTTTGGCGTTTGCGTAACGCAGGCTCGGGCCGATTTCATCGACCTCAAGCTCGATAACGGTGCGCTTCTCGCCTTCTTTGGTTTCGTAAGAACGGCTCTTCAAACGGCCGGAGACAATGACGCGCATGCCCTTGGTGAGGGACTCGGCCACGTTCTCGGCTGCTTCGCGCCAGACGGAAGCGCGGAGGAACAGGGTTTCCCCGTCCTTCCACTCATTCGACTGGCGGTCAAAGGTCCGGGGAGTAGAAGCGATGGTGAAGTTCGCTACTGCTGAGCCAGACGGGGTGAACCGCAGCTCCGGGTCATTGGTGAGATTACCGATGACCGTAATAGTGGTTTCGCCTGCCATCTACTGCCTCCTTGTTCGTTCCTGCGGTGTAAAGATCTGGAAGGGGCTGATTACTCAGCAACGACCTTCTGGTCTTCGGGGCGGATGATCTTGGTGCGCATGATCGTCTCGTTAAGAGACAGCTGGCGGTCAAGTTCCTTGGCGGTAGCCGGCTCAGCGGTGAAGTTCACCACTGCGTAGATACCTTCGGACTTCTTCTTGATGTCGTATGCCAGACGGCGACGGCCCCAGATGTCAACCTTTTCGATGGTTCCACCATCGGTGGTGATGACATTGAGGAACTTCTGAAGCGACGGCTCTACGGTACGCTCTTCGACCTCGGGGTCGATGATTACCATCAATTCGTAAGGACGCATATGTGAACCCACCTCCTTTGGGCTAAGCGGTTACGGTATTTCCGTAACAGGAGGTTCATTTGCGATGCTGTGGCTCGCTCCCCCGCCGAAGACTCGGAAGGAGGGCGCAACACAGACTTCAATATCTTAGTGCATCTCCTGCACTCAAAGCTATTCGGTGGGGTCCTGGACCGAAACCTGCCAGTTGCCGCATGTGGATAACCTGTGCGCTACAGGAAGCTGACGGACGATGGAAACGACAAAACCCCTGGAAGATCAGCGATCTTCCAGGGGTTTCCTGTGCGCGGAGGGGGACTTGAACCCCCACCCCCTTTCGAGGACTAGCACCTCAAGCTAGCGCGTCTGCCATTCCGCCACCCGCGCAGGGTGATTCGAAGAAACAGTGTTTCGTTTTTCTCCGTAACAGCGACAAAGACACTAACACGAGGATGCCCATTTCGTGGATTCCTGCGTCCCGGATCAAAAGGGGAACCCGGGCTAGGGTGGGGGCATGGATGCACTGAACTCCCTGATCCTCACAGTCGTTTTCGCAGCGATCTTCCTCTACGCCCTCTATTTCGTGGTCCGCTCGGGCGTACGGGATGGCATCCTTCAGGCTGACAAGAAACGCAGCAACACGGGCATCGGTGATTAGTGACCATGAACAACGTAAGAGTCAGGCGCAGCCGGTTGCGTTTCGTTGTCATGGTGGCAGCCGGCGCCGCAGCCTTCGTGGTCACGGGCGTCGCAGGCAGTTGGGTTGATGCCCCGGCCGTGGGCTGGGCAACGGCCGCGCTGATCTATGTTGCCTGGGTGTGGCTGGTGATAGCGCGGATGGATCCCGCCGAGACCCAGCAACACGCGACCTCCGAGGACCCGTCCCGTGGGGTCACCGACGTACTGATCCTTATCGCAAACCTGGCCAGCATCGCCGCCGCTGCCGCGGTGATCGTCAACTCGCACACTGAAGGAACGGACACGCGCTTCTACTCGGCCGCGCTCTCCCTGGCGTGCGTAGCCCTGTCCTGGATGCTGGTCCAAACGCTCTTCACCCTGCGCTACGCCGAGCTCTATTACAGCCCTGAAGCCGACGCCGGTGGTGGAGTTGGTGGCATCAGCTTCAACCAGGATCGGCCACCGCAGTACACGGATTTCGCCTACCTGGCCACCAGCCTGGGCATGACGTATCAGGTCTCAGACACCAACCTTGGCAACCACAGGATCCGGCTTGAGGCCTTAAAACACAGTCTGCTTTCCTACCTGTTCGGCACCGTCATCCTGGCCGTCACCATCAACCTCGTCATTGGCCTGGCCCAATAGCCCATACCGCCCGACGCTCAGTTCCCGGCGGCGTGCCCAGGCGTAGGCTACTTGCCATGAGGCCCCGGCTGATTTGGGTTGCGGCGATCATTCTGGTGGGCGCGATCGGCGGAGTGGTGTGGTTCGCGGTGGACAAGTCGCGCGTGTGCCCTGCCATTGGGAACGCCACGCCGATCGAGCTGAAGATAGCTTCAACGCCAAGCCGCGTCCAGGTATGTTTTGGGGACGGCTGCATGCCGCGGCCCGTCCAGCAGCAGACGGATGGCCGCTGGCTCGTCCCTCAGGAGCCTCCGTATCTACCTGCAGGACAATCAGCGTCCCCGCCTAGCGTGGTGGCCAAGGTCCGCGTTGTGGTCAAGGAGGCAGGCAAACGCCAGCGGGACGCCGTCTTCGACATCCCTGCGATACCGGGCGTTCCGGACACCACGGGCGCACAATGCCCCGGGCCCATCCAGTACCTCCCCGTTGAGGTGCCTTAACCGCAAACGGGGCAGCCGCCGTCGAACACTGACGGCGGCTGCCCCGGACGAAAAGGACGCTTACGACGCCGGACCGGAACCCAACGTCACACGCTCGGCTTCCCCATCACCCACCGGCGCGGACGGCGTCCCGCGCTTGCGGTATCGGAATACGCCGATGGCGACGACAACCGCAGCCAGAGCCAGCGAGAGGAAGAGCGATTCTCGCGTGGACTCAAGGATCACCATGCCGATGATGAGCGCAACGATGCTTCCAATCGCGATCCACGTAAGGTACGGGAAGAACCACATCTTGAGGTCGAGGTCCTTGGCGGCCGCGCCCATCCGGCGGCGGAGGATGAGCTGTGAAGTGGCGATGACCAGCCAGACGAACAAGGCGATGGCGCCGGACGTGTTGACGAGGAACAGGAACACGGTGTCCGGAGCGACGTAGTTCAGGCCAACGGTGATGAACCCGACCACGGTGGAGGCCAGTACTGCTGCCGCAGGAACGCCGCGCTTGGAAATCTTCATCCAGGATTTAGGGGCGTCGCCACGCTGCGAGAGCGAGAAGAGCATGCGGCTTGCTGTGTACAGGCCCGAGTTCAGGCACGAGAGAACCGATGTGAGGACCACGATGTCCATGATGGTGCCGGCACCCGGGATTCCGTAAAGCTCGATCACGGCAACGTACGGGCTCTTGGCAACTGAAGCGCTGTTCCACGGCAGGAGCGTGACCACAATGGCAATGGAGCCGATGTAGAAGATCAAGATGCGCCATACGGTGGACTTCACGGCCTTCTTGACGGCGTCCACGGGGTTTTCGGACTCGCCCGCGGCGATGGTGGCAATCTCGGCACCGAAGAACGAGAAGACCACTACGAGGATGCCAGCCAGGACGGCGCCGGGACCGTTGGGCATGAAACCGCCCTGATCCAGGAGGTTGGCGACGCCCGGAGCGGAAACGCCCGGGATCAGGCCAAGGATCGCTGCAATGCCTGCGAGCAGGAAGATGACGATTGCGGCCACCTTGATGGACGCGAACCAGAATTCGAACTCGCCGTACGACTTCACGGAGCCAAGGTTGGTAAGTGTCAGAAGCACCATGAGAACCAATGCCCAAACCCACTGGTCGACGCCTGGAACCCACCGATGCATGATGGCAGCGCCTGCGGTTGCCTCAATGCCGAGCACGATGATCCAGAACCACGCGTAGAGCCAGCCGATGCTGAATCCCGCCCAGCGGCCCAACGCCTTGTCCGCGTAGGTGGAGAAGGAGCCTGTCTCCGGGTTGGCAGCAGCCATCTCGCCAAGCATTCGCATGACGAGGATGACCACCAGGCCAGCGGCCAGGTAGGCAACAAGGATGCCTGGACCAGCCTGTTGGATGGCGGCACCGGAGCCCACAAAGAGCCCGGCACCAATCACGCCGGCGATGGCGATCATGGAGAGGTGTCGTGGCTTCAGGGACTTTGAAAGCTGTTGGTCAGCGTGCATGGGTAGGCGCCGTCCTTAGTGTCTTTGGAGAGGGGCCCAAGTTGATGTGCAGCGGGCCACATGGCTTTCCCACACTAGCCATCCTCGAAGGCCAAAATCCTGTGCGAGTGTACATTTTGCTGTGCTCAAAAAAGGAAGCATGCACAAAAAGTATGATTATAAGCATCTAAAGTTTACTAGGGGAAACATTAGAAACGCATTTGAAATGAGTCCTTGAGGCTTTCTTAGCCTCCCTCGGGGACTTAGACGTCGGTCCGGAAGAACAGCTCGGCCACGGAAGCCAAGCGGAGCGGGTCCTCCACGCCGCACAACTCGCGTGCCGAATGCATGGACAGCAGGGGGATACCGACATCGACTGTCCTTATCCCGAGCCGCGTCGCTGTAAGGGGACCGATGGTCGAGCCGCAAGGAAGGTCATTGTTGGAGACATATTCCTGATACGGCACATTAGAGTCCTTGCACATACGAGCCCACAGCGCAGCTCCCGTCGCGTCCGTGGCGTAGCGCTGGTTGGCGTTGATCTTCAACAGCGGCCCACCGTTGAGTGCGGGACGGTTGACCGGATCATGCCTCTCAGCGTAGTTCGGGTGGACGGCGTGGCCGGCATCCGCAGAGACACAGAACGACGCCGCCAAGGACTGCCGCCGCTGGCTCACCGAAGCGCCAAGACCGTCAGAGATTCGGGTCAGGATGTCCTCAAGGATGGGTCCGCAGGCACCGGAGCGCGAGTTGGAACCGATCTCTTCATGGTCGAATGCAGCGAGGACAGCGATGGGGCCGTCTTGCTGCCCCGCTTTCGCATGTTCGATCAATGCCACCAAGCCAGCGTGCGTCGAAGAAAGGTTGTCCAAGCGACCAGAGGCGAAGAACTCACCCTTGGCGCCGAAAACCGCGGGCGCCTGCGTGTCCGCCACCACGACGTCGTAACCCCCGATGTCTGCCGGATCAACGGTGATGCCCTCGATTCGCTCAGCAAGCAGGCCCAAAAGATCTTCGTTGGCCGGATCACCCAGCCCGAAAATTGGATTCATGTGCTGCTGCTTGGACAGAAGGAGGCCATTGTCATTGACCCCACGATCCAGGTGGATAGCCAATTGCGGGAAGCGCAGGAGCGGGCCTGTGGCAGTCAGGTGCTGCGTTCCGTCGCGTAACACCAAACGCCCCGCCAGTTGCAGCTCGCGGTCCAACCAGGAGTTGAGGAGCGGCCCGCCGTAGACCTCGACGCCGGCCTGCAGCCAACCGAACTTGCCGGTGGTGGGCTTCGGCTTCAGTTTGAAGGAAGGGGAGTCCGTGTGGGCGCCCAGGATATTGAAGCCGGTGGTTGGACCAGCATTTTCGGGGGTAACCCACGCGATCAGGGCGCCATCGCGGATGACATAGAACTTACCCGCGCCACCTTTCCACGGCTGCAGTTCATCCAAGGAGGTGAAGCCAGCGCTATCAAGCCGGCGACCGGCCTCGTGCACTGCATGGAAGCTCGACGGCGAAGCCGAAACATACGCGCCGAGGTCCTGGATGTGGTCAACTGCTGCGGAGGCATTCGAAGGCATGCCCCCGAGTCTAGCTGCGCTCTCCGATCGCTTCGCGTCAGACCGTGACGTTCAGCGCGGCCGTGTAGCCTCCCTCGACCGAGCCAGACATGGTGGCCAGCTGATATATGCCGCCATCGTCACCAAAGATGTTGTCATCTGCCAGGGTGCTCTTTGCGAAGTTCCGGGCACTCGATTCATATCCCGCCGACACGTAGACGTCCTTGCACGCTGCCTCGGTCAGGGCGATCTGGGAAACTGCCAACACCTGCCCGGCCGCAGAGGTGTTGCTCATGGATTCAAATACCTCAAAGTGAATATGAGGCCACCGGCCACTGTAAGCACCGGGGTAGACGGTGGTGAAAGTGACCTGGCCGTTGCTGTCGGCTTCCTGGACGCCGCGGAGGTAGTTCTCGTTCTTCAGCCCCGAGTCGTACAGGGAATACTTTCCATTCTGGTCACAGTGCCAGGCATAGACCGCTGCACCCGCCAGAGGCGAGCAACCGTTGGCGTTGTCCAAGAGCGTCAGGGTGAAAGTCAGTGGGACGCCCGTGGCCTTCGTGGTGGAGCTGCCGAAGCTTGAAGTGATGTCCTTGCGAACCACTCCCGATGCTTCGAGCACATTCGGCCCGTTGGAACCATCGCCGGGGTAGGGACCGAGTGTTTCCTCGGGGATCTCGACTCCGCATTCAGCGAGTGCACGCGTCACCGTACTGGTGGCGGAAGGCGTTCCGGCCGCCGTCGTGCTTTCTGTCCCGGTAGCCGTAGCGCTGGAAGACGACGACGGCGATGCGCCGCCACCTCCGGAACCCGGCGTGCAGGCTGCCAAGGCCGCTGCCGTCCCGGCGCCGAACAGGACTCCCAGCGTTCGCCGGCGGCTCAGGAGTGTGGAGAGATCGAATTCGAGGCCGCGATCGTGGTTTGGATGTGGCTGCGGGGATGTCATGCGTCCATCAAACCCACACCGGCTGTACCTTGTACATGCCAAACCCATGGTGGAGCTGTGAAAGCTGTGGACTAAGGGTTCTCACGTCGTATGTGCAATATAAACATTTCTATATGCTTGTAATGCTCGTCACCTTGTGCCACGATTGCTCCCAGTAAGCACACCCACGGAAGGCGTTGCCCCATGAACATCGAATTGAAAGCAGTGCGGAAGCTCCGCATCCACTGGCCCATCCCGCTGGACACGATGACCCAACTGGCCAGTGGCGATCTGGGGGCCTTGGAGTCTGACCCAGGCATCGCCTCGCTGCTGCAAGCGCTCACTGCAACGCCGGAGCTGGGTGGCTTCGGTAATTACCACCACGTCTTCGAGTCCTCGGCAGGGTTCGAGGGCTTTACCGTCGCGGAAGGTGCCAATCCCACGTTGGGAAGCGTGGGGCAGAGGACCATCTCGCCGACATTCGTGTTCACCACCTACTTTGATGACTCGCTCTCTGACCAGGCCATTCATGAGCTCGTCCAGCGGATCGTGGATATCCACCCGTGGGAAGTTCCCGTCATTGAAGTCTCCGGGCCACTGAGCGTCTCCAGCAGCGCCCATGCTCCCGCCATTGAAAGCCGGGTGGCTTGATGAATTCCCAGTTATGGCATCAGCTCGCGCCCCTGCTCGAAGGCAGGACGTACACCGATCTGACGCACGCGTTCCATCCGGGTCAGCCCCATTTTGCTGCCTTTCCGGATGAGTCCCGCGAAGCCCTCTTCGACATGGAAAAGGGGGACGGATTTACCGCCCACCGGTACTCGATAGTTGGCCAGTGGGGCACCCACGTGGATCCGCCGTCGCACTTTGTCCGGGGTGGCCGAACGCTCGACCAGATACCTGTGGAACAAATGCTGTTGCCCTTGGTTGTCCTGGATATCAGTGAGCGTGTTCGCAAGGATGAAGATGCCACTCCAACACTGGCCGACGTTCAGGCTTGGGAGGAGAGGAACGGGCACATTATGGCCGGTTCATTTGTGGCGCTCCGCACTGGATGGAGCCGGCGATGGCCCGATGCCCAAGCCATGGCGAACAAGGACCAAGCGGGCATCAGCCACACTCCAGGCTGGTCACGCGAGGTTCTGGAATACCTGATCGAGAAGCGTGCCGTGGCTGCGGTGGGCCACGAACAAACGGACACTGATCCCGGCGTCGCCACTTCCCAACAGGACTTCAGCCTGGAAACTTACGTCCTGGCCCGCGACAGGTGGCAGATTGAACTCCTTGCCAATCTGGACAACGTGCCCGAGGCAGGCGCCGTCCTGGTTGCTACCTGGGCCAAACCCCTGGAAGGCAGTGGCTTTCCGGCCAGGGTTTTCGCCATCCACTAGGACCCGCCCACTGGTGTCCGCCGTCGGGTACGTCCCCACTGCCTGCGGCAGGTAGCTAGAATCAATCCATGTCAAAGACCTCAAGCATGGGCCGCGGCATGATGGCCATCCTTGCGGTCGGTGCCCGTCACGCGCAAGGACACGACGGCGGTACGGTGGCCGACGTCGCGGCCGACCTGGACAAGGACCGCAGCCAGGTATCGCGGAGTCTCAAGGGCGCGTTGCAGGAGGGATTCCTGGCTCGCAGGGATCAGAGGAAGTACAGCTTGGGCTGGACTGTCCTGACGGACGCGCAACTGGTCGCTGAACAACGGCTGAAGACGGACGGGCTAACCGCGCTTGAGGGTCTCGCTTCTGAAACCAACGAGGCGTGCTTTCTTGGCGTGCTCAGCGGCAACAGCACGGTCACCATCGGTGAACAAGTGCCTGCCAGCGCCAACCTCGTGGGATCGTGGCTGGGACGTCCCTATCCTGCATATTGCAGTGATGCCGGCCAAGCACTTCTGTGGGACGCCCCGGACGAAGAAGTCCGCAAGATCTTCGAGTCCGTTGAGTTCGTGAAGCACGGACCCAATACACCTTCCTCCGTGGAGGACTTACTGGCGCGGCTCAATGATGCCCGCGTCCGCGGTTACTCGATCGTGGACGAAGAAGCTGAGCCAGGACTTTACTCACTGGCTGCCCCCATACGCGACTTCAAGGGGGAGGTTGCTGCAGCCCTTCAGATAGTAGGGCCGAAGTCCCGCATTGAGCCCCACCGCGAAACTTACGCAGTCGCACTCCACTCTTGGCAGGAATGGCTTGAGTCCATGGTGGGTGGACGGCTTCAATAGCCGCCCCGAACTTAAGTCCCGGATGCGGAACCGGAAGTCCCGGGTGCGGAACCGAGCCGGTGCGCTGCCGAATGCAGCAGCGGGGCCAGCTCCGGCGCCGCCCTCTCAATATCGGAACGGGTACCCAGGACACTGAGCGCAGCAAGGATGCCGCCTGAAGGATCCCGAACAGGTACGGCCAGTTCCCATACACCGTGTTCGAACTCCTCGGCCGCCAAAACAAAACCCTGGGGCCTGTCGCGCTCCATGAGGGCGTCGACTTCCGCTTGGGAATGCGCCGCAGCTGGCCCGCCTACACCAATGAAATTGACATCCTTGAGCAGGGCTTCCAGTTCGTTCCGGGAGTGGTCCCACAGCAATGCCCGCCCGGAACCCGTACACCAGACAGGTGTGACCATTCCCGGCTTTGCGAACCCGCCCAGGACTGAGTTGTTGGTAGAGGAACGCAGCAGCAGAACCCTGACACCCTCGCGCACTGACAGCCGGGACCTGAGTCCCAGGGACGAGACCAGCTCTTCCAGTTCTGCACGGGAATCGTGGACCCAGCCGACATTGAGGGAGGCGGCCAGGCTGAAGAACCGTGGTCCCGCACGGAAAGGTCCGCGCTCCAGCCGCTCAAGCAGCCCTAAGTCGCACAGTTCCTGGGCCAGGCGCGAAACCCGGCTCTGCTCCATGTCCAGCTCAGCCGCGAGTTGGGATACGCCAAGCAGTTGACGGCCCTGCTTTTCGCGGTCAGTAACCAACCGAACGAGACGAAGCCCCTGCGCCAACGACGACGCCTCCGGTGACACGTCCAAGAATCCCCCTCCTTCCGCCAAGCGCTCACGCCATTCTCACACGCCCATGTCAGCGGTAAGAATCATGGCCACTTGGTCGGGGCGACGAACGGCTTCACGGCCGGACTCTCTTTGAAGTCCGGCCGTGAAGCCCCGTGCTGGATAGATCAGGCGATCTGCTTCACCGGCGCGCGTCCATGCCTGAAGTGGAAGTAGATATAGCAGGCGGCCACGAACGGAATACCGAAGTACAGGGCAGCAACCTGGTTTGGATCGAAGGCAATGCCGACCAGTGAGACCAGACAAAGCGTGAATGCCAGGATGGGAACCAGCGGGAAGAACGGGGCCTTGTAGGCAAGATCGGCCACCTGCCCACCGTTTCGGATAAATGCCCGGCGATGGAAGAAGTGGGATGCCGTGATTGACATCCATACCCCTACCACCGCGAATCCGGCTACCGAAACAAGGGCAAGGTACACCGTTTCGGGGGCAACCACACTGCTGATCAGTGATGCCAGCCCGCCAAGCATGCTGACAGAAAGGGCAACAAGGGGAATACCGCGCTTCGTCAGTCGCTTCAGGGCCTTTGGCGCGTGCCCCTCATCGGACAGCGAGTACAGCATGCGTGCACAGGAGAACAGTCCGCTGTTGCCGGCAGACAACAGCGCCGTGATGATGACGAAGTTCATGATGTCCGCCGCGTAGGGGATGCCCACCGAGGAGAACACGGTAACGAACGGGCTCTCATCCAAGCCCACCTGATCGAAGGGAACAGTGGCGGCGATGACGGCAATGGCACCGACGAAGAAGATCAGGAGGCGGATTACAGTGCTGCGCATGGCTTTGGGGATGTTTCGCGCGGGATCGGTAGTTTCTCCAGCAGCGACGCCGATGAGTTCAGAGCCGGAGAAGGCATAGAAGACTGCCAGGGCAGTAACAAGAACCCCCGAGAAACCGTTGGGGAAGAGGCCCCCTGAGGTGTTGAAGTTCTCAAAAAGGAACGGGTGGTTACCGGATCCCGAGAGCGGCTGGAACCCGAGGAGTGCGGCTCCGCCAAGCACGATCAACGCGATGATCGCACCCACCTTAACAATGGAGAACCAGAACTCGGATTCTCCGAAGAACCTGGAGGAAATGGCATTGAGTCCGAAGAGGATTGCTGCGAACACCACGCACCAGACCCACACTTCGACGCCAGGGAACCACCGCTGCATGAGCAGGCCCGACGCCGTGAATTCGGACCCGATCGCAACTGCCCAGCAAAGCCAATAGAGCCAGGCCGTCGCGAAGCCCGTGGCGGGACCGATGGATCGTGCAGCATAAATGTGGAAGGCGCCTGACACCGGGTAGGCGATGGCGAGTTCTCCGAGGCAGGCCATCACCAGATAGACCACGAAGGCCCCCACCAGGTAGGCAATGACGGCGCCAAGGGGACCTGCTTGGGAAATCGTGTATCCGGAACTGAGGAACAGGCCCGATCCGATAACACCTCCCATCGCGATCATGATGAGGTGCCGCGGACCCATCGTTCGGCGGAGGCCGGTTTCGGCAGGAGCGGCGGGAGCATCAGGTAGATGGTCCAATTGCAGGGGTGCTGAAGGTTCCATGTGGTGTCTCCGGTTAATGACAGATGCGAACGGTACGCCTGAGGACATCCGGACTGAGGGTGCCAAGGAGGGCGTCTGTAGTGACGAAGGTAACACAGTTTCGTCGCACGTGGTCATTAAAAACATTTGTTAATGCATATGTTGCACGTTACGTGCCGAAGACACTAGTAGTCCGGGTTGCTCGGCACAACAAGTCCGGTCTCGTAGGCATACACCACCACTTGCACACGATCCCTCAGTTGCAGCTTGCTGAGGATGCGGCGGACATGGGTCTTCACAGTGGCCTCGGACAGGAAGAATTTGTGGGCTATCTCCGCGTTGGACAGCCCCTCCGCGATGGTCGTGAGGATCTCGGTCTCGCGTGGTGTGAGATCGTCCAACAACGGATCGCGATGTGGGCTGGGCGATTGGCCGGGCACACTGCCGCCGCGTACATACGTCTCCAACAGCCTCTGCGTGACGCGGGGGGCTACAACGGCGTCGCCACTTGCCACAAGTCGCACGGCGTGCACGAGTTCAACCGGGGCCACATCCTTTAGGAGAAATGCAGAAGCACCCGCTTGCAGTCCCGAGAAAGCGTATTCGTCCAGGTCAAACGTGGTGAGGATAATGACCCGGGCTTCGGAACCGCCGTCCGAAATGCGGCGCGTGGCTTCTATGCCATCCATGGTGGGCATTCGGACGTCCATGAGCACCACATCCGGCTGCAGCTCCTCAACCTGCCGGACAGCCTCGTTCCCGTCCGATGCCTCGCCCACCACATGGAAGTTCTCTTCACCTTCAAGGATGAGTCGAAAGCCCATCCGCAGCAGTGGCTGGTCATCCACCAGCAGGATCTTGATGACGCCCTGATCTACCACTATTCCCCCTTTTCGCCGTTCCAGTGCAGCTCGGCGTGGACCGCCCAGCCTCCCCTTTTGCTCGGACCGGCACTAACGATTCCAGCATAGATTCCTGCCCGTTCACGCATTCCGGCAATGCCTTGCCGTGTTCCCAGGCTGTCCATTGACTCGCCACCCTCCCGGGTTCCCCGGCCGTCGTCGAGCACGTCAATGGTGACCAGGTCGCCGTCGCGGGCTACCTGCACGTCCACGCGGCTGAGAGAGCGCCCATAGCGGAGGACATTGGTCAACGATTCCTGCACAATCCGGTAAACGGTGAGCTCGAAAGCAGGATCGGCCGGAAGCGCGGGGCCCGTGTGCGCGTAGTGCAGCGGCAGGCCGGCCGTACGGAATCCATCCAGCAGCTTGGCCAGGTTATGCCCGGACTCGAGCGGCGTCAGTGGCGCCGGGCGGCCGGAATCGTCGCGCAGGACTCCAAGCACACGGCGCATGTCCGCAAGCGCCGCCCTTCCCGTTCGCGACAGCTCACCCAGGACGTCGCCGGCGCGGCCGGGGTCCTTCTTGACCACGACTGCCGCACCGTCCGACAAACTGATCATTACCGTCAGGGAGTGAGCCACGACGTCGTGCATTTCCCGCGCAATCCTGTTGCGCTCGGTGACCTTGCCCAACTGCGTTGTCCGCGCTGCCCATGCGGCGATCTCGGCCTCATGCTCCCGCCGCTGGCGGACCGAGATACCAATGCCCGTGGCCAGCAGGTTGGACAACATGATGGTCACGGCAGTTGCGATGTTGTTGATGAGGTGGAAGTTCTCGGGGACGTCCTGCAGGGTGTTCATACTGCTGGGACTTGTCCACATGAAAAGGTACAGCAGGCTCAGCGGCAGGCTGGCAGCGCCAAACACCACCAGTGAAGTTGCCCGTTTCCGGGTCGTCGCTACAGCGTAGAGGGCGAACCACAGACCCGCGGAAACGTTTGAGCCCCACGGGTTCAGCACGGTGGCCAGGACTTCCAGGACCGCGACGGCGGCAACCACCTGAAGCGGGTAGCGCCGCCGGAATATCAGGACAGTCGCGATCAGCAGCAAGAGCCCGACGACGAGCCACTTGCCCTCAATGATCGAGGCGATGATGGTGGGCAGGGCCAAAAGGACGTAGCAAAGGACAACCACGGCATCCATCGCACGGGGACGCTCGAAAAAGTACCGACGGATACGGCCCCTGCGACGCTGGGCAATTTCAGCGAAGGACGCGTCGGCTGTGACAGCCGGCGCGTCCTTCACTTGTGGAACTTCAGTCATGGATTGAGCCTAGACGGCCTAGACATCCCGCTTCTTCAGCAGGACCGTCGCCAAGGCAACCGGCACTACAACCCAAGCGCCGAGAACCAGGGCGGCTTGCCAGACTTCCAGCGTGTCCGGGACATGCTCGACGGCAGTCATCGGGTTGATGGTGTTGCCCGGAAGGTACTTGCGGGCCTCCACGAAGAAATCGCCGGGAATGAGCTGAAAAGCTATCGGGGCCACAAAGAACAGACCCACGAGGCTCATGATGCCTCCTGCCGAGTTGCGGACGATGGTTCCAAGTGCCATACCAATCGCCGCCACGGCTGCCACGTAAATACTGTTGACCAGCAAAAGCTTGACCGATTGCGAGCTACTGAGATCCAGCTTGAGATCGTAGTTATCCACGATCGGGAGTGACACGAGGCCAGCTATGAAGGTGGACACCGCCGTCAACAGGAAGGCACTGACCATCACGACTATCAGCTTGGCCAGGAACGGTGAGAGGCGCTTCGGGACCGCGGCGAAGGTGGAGCGCGCCATTCCCGTGGTGAACTCGGAGCTCATGAGCAGGACGCCCAGCGAACCGAGGATCAGCTGGGCGAATGCGATGCCCGAGGTGGGGATGGTGACTGCGATGTCGCCGCCCTGCGCGGCAATGGCGGCCGCGGCTTCTGGATCCCTGGCAGCTTGTTCGGCGAACTGCCCTGTACCCCAAGCCGAAAGTGCTGCGAAGCCAACCATCACCAACGCTGTGGAAGCCAGGAGAATCAGCGTAGACAACAGCGTGCGGAACTTGATGAACTCGGAGTTCAGTACGCGATGGAAGGCCGGTCCTGGACCGACGGAGTTACGCATGGACTTGCGGTCCAAAGTGGTGGTGCTCATGTCTATTTCCCTCCGGCCTGAACGGGAACAGACGCCCCGGCGGTGATGTGCGAGTGGTATTCCACCTCGTCCTTGGTCAACTCCATGTAAGCCTCTTCGAGACTTGCCTGGAGCGGGGTCAGCTCGTAGACCATGACCTGGTTGTCCAGGGCAGTCCGGGCGATTCCGCGAGGATCCAGGCCCGAAACTTCCAGCAGCTCACGTTCGTGGACCTCCACGGAGACACCCGTGCCGGCGAGCAGTTGCATGAGCCGCTCCGGCTGGTCCGTGCGGACGCGGGTGCGGGCCTGGCCCTTGCCGGTGATGATCTCTGCGATGGGCGCATCCGCAATGATCTTGCCGCGGCCAATCACGATCAGATGGTCTGCCGTCAATGCCATCTCACTCATGAGGTGGCTGGACAGGAACACGGTGCGGCCCTCGGAAGCGAGGTACTTGACCAGATTCCGAACCCAGACCACGCCTTCCGGGTCCAGGCCGTTGACGGGCTCGTCCAGGATGATGGTCTGCGGATCGCCAAGCAGCGCTGCCGCAATGCCGAGGCGCTGACCCATACCGAGCGAGAAACCCTTCACCTTCTTCTTGGCGACTTCTCCCAGCCCGGTCATCTCAATGACCTCCCGCACCCGGCTCTTGGGGATGCTGTGCGTCGCGGCCATGGCGAGCAGGTGGTTGTACGCCGTGCGGCTCGTGTGGACTGCCTTGGCATCAAGCAGGGCACCGATTTCACGCAACGGCGCAACGTGCTTGGCGAACGGCTCACCGTTCACGGTCACCGAACCCGCGGTGGGAGTGTCCAGCCCCATGATCATGCGCATCGTGGTGGACTTGCCGGCACCGTTCGGGCCCAGGAAGCCCGTCACCCGTCCGGCTTGGACAGTGAAACTGACACCGCCGACGGCGGTCTTCTCGCCGTAGACCTTCGTCAGGCCTTTTGCTTCGATCATGGAAGCGTTCCCTCCTCGGAGCACGTGTGCGTGCAGATGAGTTGTTGACTGTACTGACAACGCTAGTCACAGAGGGTGCGGAAATCGCCTGTCTCAGGGATGATTCAGGGTCCAGTCAGGGTAGTCCTCCCGGATGACGCTACGAAGCTGGGTCAACCGGAAGCGGACAATACACGCGTAGCTCGTGGCTCTTGACGGTGAACACTGCACTGCGCACCCCGGGCTTGGGCTCACCATCCACGGCGAGGACCAACGGTTCTCCGATCGCCTCAATGGTGACGGTAGTTGCCTCGGTGAGATGCGTGACTTTGGAAGCAGCAACGGTGCCTGTCATGACGGCCCAAAGGAGCCGGGCACGGGCAAATGGTTCATCCGCAGTGATCATGCGGAGATCGAAGACGCCGTCGTCCAGCACAGGGCGTCGAAGTGGGGCATGGTCGCTGGGGTAGTAACGCCCACGTCCCAGGTACAGAATCCACAGCTTGTGCTTCACGCCGTTAACGGTGAGCGTCGTGGGCGAGTTCACTCCGAAAGTCCGCAGCGATGCCACCAGACTGGCCAGGGGTTTGCCCATGGCGGGCTGCAGTCGCTCCCGGCGGCGTACGAGGTTCGGATAAACACCCACGCTGGCCGTATTCAGCATGGCAATCTCACTGCTCTCAGGGTTGTCAGGCAAACCTCGATGGACGGCAACATGCCCGAAATCCACAAGCGCAGCCTGCCCCTCTGTGACTGCCTTGATTGCGGCGTCAATGGAATTGGTCCCGAGGTCACGGGCAAAGTGGTTGAGGGTGCCACCCGGCAACACCAACAGAGGCAGGGAATGCTCGACGGCGATAGCGGCCGCGGTGCCAACCGTCCCGTCACCACCCCACACGCCAAGCGCTACGGTGCTTGGCCGGGCTGCGGCTGCTTCAATCTCAGCGGCGACATCCTCGCCCTCAGCAATTTCATGAATATGCGCTTTGGGGAATACCTCCTGTAGCAGTTCGCCGGTTTCGGGGGAGTAGGAACCGCCCAGGACATTAACAGCGATGCTCAGCCCCTCGCCGTCGGAAATTCCCGGGGCCTCTGCCGGCGTCCGGCGGGGTTTGGGTTCGGCCGGCTTGGCTGGCCACCACGTGCGTGTCAGCAGGGCAGCACCCGCGCCAAGTGCAGAACCAAACACCACGTCAGACGGCCAGTGGGCCCCTGTGTGCACACGGGAATAGGCAACGCCCGCGGCGATAGGCGCGAGTACGGCCCCCAAGACGGGAGAGACCATCCCCGCTCCCACGGCAAAAGCTACGGCTGAAGCTGAGTGGCCGGACGGCATGGAGGAACTAACCGGCTGCGGATGCACGAACCTGAAGACGGGCAAATGCTCGGGCAGGGGTCGAGTCCTGGGCAGTGCCGTCTTGAAGATGACGTTGGTGACCCCGGAGGCCACGCCCAAGGCAAGGAGTCCGTGCAGGGCTGCCCTGCGCGGCTTTCCTGGAACAGTGGCCATGATTCCCGCGATGCCGAACCAGAGCTTCCCCTTGGTGGCGGCTGCTGAAAGCCGCCGGAAGAGATCATCATGCTCGCCGTGAGGCTGGCGCGAAACCGCCCTGACAAGGAAATGATCGAACCTTGCCACGTGTTTGGGCCCTTTGCCCAGGAAACCTCGCATTCCACCACACTAGCGCGAGTCCACGTGGCAGGACCGGGAGGAATACGGGAACCTCCAGCCACCCTGCCCGACCGCGGTGGCTACGATGAGTGCATGATTCGCGTCCTGCGTCCGCGCCAACGGCCCAGCTGGCAGATTGTCACGCCTGCCTTGCTTTTGCTCGGCGCGTTCGCGGTACCGGGAGGCATAATCGTGGCCGGTCAAGGGGAGCCCGCCTTCAACAGAATTGATACAACGTGGCAGGCCTATTCCTTCACCCTGCACGCCCCGTTCTGGGACGCGGTGAACGTGGTGCTCAACTGGGCTGGGTATGTGGGCATGCTGGTGTTGCACGTTGTTTTGGCGGCCGCGCTACTCGTCTGGCGACGACCCAGAGCTGCTGCCTTCTCTGCACTTGCCGGCCTTTCTGCCCTGGGCTCCACTCAACTGGCCAAGGCGGTTGTTGGGCGTGATCGGCCTCAAGGCGCCAAGGTCCTCTCGGATACCGGTTCATACCCGTCGGGGCATGTTTCTGCCACAACCGCTTTTCTCGTCGTATTGGCGTTGCTGATCGGTCAGCAGTGGGCCAAAGTGGTGGCTGTTCTTGGCATACTGGCGATGATGGTCAGCAGAACCTACCTGTCTGCTCACTGGTTAAGTGATGTCCTAGGTGGTGCTTGCCTGGCCGCCGGCGTGGTCCTGCTGTTGTGGTGGCCGTTCTGCAACATATGCATCCAGGAGAATGAAACCGCTGGCCGGGCGACTATTTGGCGCGCAAGGGCCTTGCAACGCCAGCAAGAAGCAGGGCAACAAGAATAGGCAATCCGATCGCCAGCAGTGCCATGTGAATTCCGGTTTGGTCGCCGAGGTAACCCAGAAGCGGCGGGCCAGCCAGGAACGCGACGTAGCCAATCGTGGAGACCACGGAAACGCGTGCCGCTGCGTGCTTGGGATCGTCGGCCGCAGCGGACATGCCCATGGGGAAGGCCAACGCCGCACCAACGCCCCAAAGAGCAGCACCAAGTCCGGCCAGCACCACGTTGCCGGCAAAGACGAACAACGCCAGGCCCAGCGCGGCCGCTGCCATGCTGGCACGGAGAACAGCGACGCGGCCGAACCTGTCGATAACCGTGCCGCCGAGGAACCGCATCCCGGTCATGGCTGCAACGAAGAGCGCGAAGAGCAGGGCGCCGGTCGCTTCGGAGGTATTGAGTCCATCAACTGCTGCCTTGGCAATCCAGTCATTGCCGGCTCCCTCCGTGAGGGTCGCACCCAAAACCACCACACCGATGAGCAGGGTGCGGCCGTCCCGCCAAGCCGTGGGTCCCTTGGGAGCCGGCGCGCCGTCGTCGAGCGTTTCAGCCACTGACGCTTCGTGCGGCAGGAAGTAACGCGGCACGGTCAGCGCGAGGAGGACAGCAAGTCCGGCGATCACGAGCAGATGCTCAGGGAGGCCAACACCAAGTTGCGAGAGCCCCGCGCCGATCAAAGCGCCTACAAACGCCCCGCCGCTGAACGCTGCGTGAAACTGCGGCATGATGGTCCGCTTGAGCCGGTGTTCGACGTCGGCCCCTTCGATGTTCTGGGCTACGTCCCACAGGCCGATGCCGATGCCGAAGAAGAAGAGGGCGATGGCTGTGGCCGGAACCGATGCAGCCATGAGGGAGAAGGCGATCGCCGCACCTGCGGCACCCGCCACGATGCCGGCAAGACGAACCGTTCCGGCGGTACCGATTCGGCCTACCACCCAACCTGCGGATGGCAAAGCCATCAAGGACCCGACGGCGGTGCAAAGCAGCAGGGTGCCCATTTGGCCGGAGGTCAGGCTGAGAGCCTCAGTGACGGCGGGAATGCGTGCCGCCCAGCTGGCAAACACCAAGCCGTTCATGGCGAAGATCAGGAACGTCGCCACCGCCGCCGCGTTGACGTTGGTGGCGCTTCTTGTGCTGGTGGTCATGCAATCACAACTTCCACAGAGAGTTTGTCGAGCCGGGCAAGATCTTCGGAGGATGGCTTCAGGTCCGTCACGATAACGTCCACAGTCTCCATCGCGGCAACCAGTGCTACCGCGCTGGCATTCCACTTGCTGCCGGAGGAGGCAACGATGACCCGCGACGCCGATTCCAGGCCGGCGCGCTTCACTGCGGCGTCGTCAAGGTCATGGGCCAGCAGTCCGTCCTTGACGTTGAGGGCGCAGGGCGTGACCACTGCGGTGTCGAATCGCAACGAGCGTATGTTCGCCTCGGTCATGGGACCGCGGAAAGACTGTTCGCCGGGAATGAGGCTTCCTCCGGGGAGAATGAGCTGCGGCCTTCGGCCTTCCTTGGCGTGGGTCAGCGCCTCGACGCCGTGCAAGGACATCGGCATCACTGTGAGTTCACGCTGGCTCAGTCGCCGCGCGATTTCCGTGGCGGTGGATCCGCTGTCCAACCACACATGCTCGCGGTCCTTCAGCAGTGCGTCAACAGCCGCTGCGATCTTGAGCTTTGCCTCGTGGTCTTCCAGTTCTCGCTGCCCATAGCCGGGGTTGTCACCGCGCGCAAGCAGGCTGCGGGCGCCGCCGTGGACCCGCTTCAGCACTCCATTGGCAGCAAGAATCTCGAGGTCGCGGCGGATCGTGGCGCCCGAGGCTCCCGTAGCCTCTACCAGCTCGTCCACTGATACTTCTTCGCGTTTGCGCAGCAGCTCGCCAATGAGCCGATGGCGGTCAGGAGTTCCCATGTTCCAACGGTATCAGGCTGACGTTCACTTAATCATGCAATGTGATCATTTGATCACCGATGCTCTCTCACATCCCACCCCTTAAATGCCGATGCTCTCTCATCAACTGAGAGAGCATCGGGCGAAAAGGGCAATGATGTGAGAGAACGTGCGGACTAGCGGGCGCGCTCCACGCGTTTCTCATCCCAGACGGGTTCCTCGGACTCGTAGACCTTTCCATCGGAGCCAAAGATCAGGAAGCGGTCAAAGGACTTGGCGAACCAGCGGTCATGGGTGACAGCCAGGACCGTTCCCTCGAAAGCATCGATGGCACGCTCCAGGGCCTCGCCGGAGTGCAGGTCCAGGTTGTCAGTGGGTTCGTCGAGGAGCAAGAGTGTGGCGCCGGACAGCTGCAGCAGGAGGATCTGGAACCGCGCCTGCTGGCCACCGGACAGGGACTCGTACTTTTGCTCCGACTGGCCCGCCAATCCGTAGGAGTCCAGGGCACCTGCGGCGGCTTCGCGGGGAAGGCCCGATCGGTGTTCGTCGCCGCGGTGCAGGATCTCCAACAAGGTCCGGCCGAGCAGATCCGGACGAACGTGCGTCTGCGCGAAGAATCCGGGGCGGATACGGGCGCCCAACTTCACAGTTCCTTCATGCGGCACTTCAGCAATGACAACGTCCGACACCGGCAAGTGCTCCCGCTCGGGGTCGGTGCCACCGGTAGCCAGCAAGCGCAGGAAGTGGCTCTTCCCGGAACCGTTGGAACCCAGTACGCCCACGCGGTCGCCAAACCAGATTTCCGTGGAGAACGGCTTCATGAGCCCAGTCAGTTCAAGCTTCTCCGCCACGACGGCGCGCTTGGCTGTTCGCCCACCCTTGAGGCGCATCTTCACGTTCTGCTCAATGGGCAGTGCCTCGGGCGGCCCAGCCTCCAGGAACTTGGCAAGACGGGTCTGCGCCGCCTGGTACCTGTTGGCCATGTCGGACCGGAACGCAGCCTTGTTCTTGTACATGTTGACGAGTTCCTTGAGCTTCACGTGCTCCTCGTCCCAACGCTTGCGGAGTTCCTCGAACCGGGCATTCCTGTCGGCACGCGCCTCCACGTAGGAGCCGAAACCCCCTCCGTGGATCCATGCTCCGGCACCGTTGATGCCTGGTTCAAGCGTCACTATTCGTCCGGCGGCGTTGTTGAGCAGCTCGCGGTCGTGGCTAATGAACAGCACGGTCTTCTTGGATTCGTTGAGCTTTGACTCCAGCCAGCGTTTACCGGGAACGTCAAGGTAGTTATCCGGTTCGTCCAGCAGCAGGAGTTCATCCGGACCCGCGAACAGGGCTTCCAATACGAGTCGCTTCTGCTCGCCACCGGACAGCGTGGAGGCACGTCGGAACTGCGCTTTGTCGAAGGAAATTCCCAAAGCCGCCATGCAGACTTCGTCCCAGACCGTCTCAACGTCGTAACCGCCGGCGTCTCCCCAATCCACGATCGCTTGGGCGTACTTCATCTGGGTGGGTTCGTCATCGTGCTCCATCATGGCGAGCTCGGCGTCTTCTACCGCCTTGGCAGCTGCCGCGAGTCCGGCTTGGGCCGTGGAAACCAGCAGATCCCGGACAGTTGACTCATCCCGGACTTGCCCAACGAACTGCCGCATGATGCCCATGTTCCCGGATTTTCCTATGACGCCTTCGTCGGGTGTGAGGTCGCCGGAAATAATCTTGAACAGCGTCGTTTTGCCGGTTCCGTTGGGTCCAATCAGCGCGGTCTTGGTGCCGTCCGGCACCTTGAAGGTCACGCCGTTGAGCAGCTGGGTGCCGTCGGAGAGGAAGTAGTCGATGCCGGAAACGTCAATATGGGCCACCGCCCAATCTTCCCATGGCCAGGTATTAAGGCTCGACGGCGGAACTTGGCCCGGGTGCCCAAGCGGGCTAAGCGTCAGGCTTTCGCCGGGCAAACTGCGGTGCATGCTCGGGTCGTGGGCCGAAGGCAATCATCCGTGCAGGCAACTTCCTGAAGCCGGGAAAGTTACGGAGCACAAAGAGCAACAGCTTGGGCGGCTTTGGCTGCTTGCCCGCCATGACCTGTGCGAAGATAACGCGATGCAGCACTCGCTGAAACGTCTGCACAATCACGGTCGGCGGCCAGCGCCGCTTCTGGACGGCGGCGAGGTGACCGTCATCGAGCGTGTTGCTCAGCAGCGGGGAAGCAATGATCCGGGCCGCTGCGACGGCGTCCTGCACCGCCAGATTGATCCCCACGCCACCGGCAGGGGACATCGCATGGGCAGCATCGCCAATAAGCAGGAGGCCCGGCTTGTGCCACTCGGACAAGCGGTTGAGCTTTACATCCAACAGGTGGAGATCATCCACGGAGCGAATGTTGCCCACGCGGTCTGAAAGGTCTGGCCGCAACCTGGCGACGCGTGCGCGAAACGCCTCTACGCCTTCTGCCCGCAACTTCGGATCCAGTCCCTTCGCCGCGAGGTACGCGATCTGGTAAAAGTCCTTGCGGGTCAAACTCAGCAGAACGTCCGAAGTCCCGAAACTGGGCGCAATCGACGCCACGGGATCCCTCTCATCGGCGTTCCTCGGAAGCCGGAACCACCACGTATCGAACGGCACCGGAAATTCGCGTGGGACCAAGCCCGCCCGTGCACGAAGCACCGAACCACGGCCGTCACACGCTACCGTCAATGCAGCGTTCAGTTCGCCCGTCCCTAAGGTTTCGCCGGTTAGGGGATCCCGGGTTCTGTACGCCACACCCGAAACCGCACCGGACCCGTCGCGGAGCAGCTCTGTGACCTCAGTGTTCATCCGCAATGCGAAGGTGGGTTCCTGCTTGGCTGCCTCCACCAGAAAGTTCAGCAAGTCCCACTGGGGCACCATGGCCACATAGTTGTACGGCTCCTTGAGGAGCCCGAAATCAGCGAGGATCACTGAATCCCCGCTCCCGGCAGGCAGCTGGAAATTGCCGAGCTTGCTCTGCGGTAGCTGCCGGAACCCTTCGCCCAACCCCAACTCGTCGAGGAGGCGAACGGTGGAGGCGTGCACGGTATCGCCACGGAAGTCCCGCAGGAAGTCGGCGTGCTTCTCCAACACAGTGACTTCAACTCCGGCCCGGGCAAGGAGCAAGCCCAGCACAATCCCGGCCGGACCTCCGCCAACCACAACGCACTGCGTGCTGCTTTGCATAGCTTCTCCCGATTTAGCCGGCGGCGGTGAGGAACGACTTCAACAACGGCCCGCTGGTGGTCGCACCCAGCCCGCCGTCTTCCACGAACACAGCAACCGCCAGGTCTCCGTGGACCGCAACGATCCATGCGTGAGTCTTGGGCGGGTCGTCATTGCCGAACTCAGCAGTTCCCGTTTTTGCCCCGACGGGCGCTCCCGGTACCTGGGCGAGGAATCCTGCGTGCCCGGAGGTCACCACCGCCCGCATCATGTCGGACAGCGCGGCGGCTTCTTCCTTCGTGATCGGCTTGGTTGAGGGCGGTGACGCGGGCGCTGCGCTAACGGAAGAGGACGACGGCGACGCGCTGCCGCTTTCCGTGGGTGCCGCTGTCGCGCTGGAGTTCCGGGCTTCAGGGTTCAGCACGAGTTGAGGCGACACCGGAGCGCCGTTGCCAACAGAGGCTGCCATGATCGCCGCAGACAGCGGAGAGAAGAGCACCTTCCCCTGGCCGATCATGGATGCCGCGTGCTCGGTACCCTCTGCGGCGCCCGGGACGGAACCGAGGAAGGCATCGGCTCCCAGCTTGGGCGCTTCCACGGCCACGCCCAATGCCATCGCGGCAGACTCGAGCTGGTCCTGGCTGACTGTGTCACGGGCATTGATGAAAGCGGTGTTGCAGGAGTGGGCAAAAGCGTCCCGCAGCGTAACTGATCCCAAGGAGCTTTCCGGGTAGCCCTCGGAGTTCTTGAAGGTCCTGCCGTCAACGGTCAGGGTCGGGGTGCATTCGACCTTGGAATCAGGCGTGGCGCCGTCGCGGAAGAGCGCCAGGGAATCGACGATCTTGAACGTGGAGCCCGGCGCGTATTGACCAAGCATCGCTGTGTTGTAGCCGTTGCTGCCCGGACCGGATGCGGCCGCCAGGACAGCTCCAGTAGAAGGCTTAAGTGCCACGATGGCGGACGCTGGCCCTACTCCGGCAAGCGTTTCTTCGGCCAGTTGCTGCAACTTCAGGTCAAGCGTGGTCTTGAGGGTTGTTCCGGGCACAGGAAGGGACGAGAAGAATACTTTGGTTGCAGGGGTCTCACCTTCCGACTTCGCTTCCTGCTTGGCGACCACCTCCACGCCGTCCTTCCCGCGGAGCAGCGAATCGTATTTCTGTTGAAGGCCGCCGGTTCCTGTGGTGTCCCCGGCCCGCAAGGCACCATTGGACTTTTCGATCTGCTCTGCACTGGCCTGGCCCACACTTCCCAGGAGCGCCCGGGCGAAAGTGCGTGTTGGTGCCAACGCCATGGAGTCCAGGATGCTCGCGCCACCCGGAATGCCAGTGATCTTTGCTTCGGTAATTTCCGGGGTATAGGCGCGGAGGACGATGCCTTCCACGAAAGCCTGTGGACCCGAGGCTGCCACCTGCTTGGCGTACTCCTCAACGTCAAGGCCGAGCAAAGCAGCCATTGCCCGGGCGGAGGCATCCGCCTGATCAGCGGCAAGCTTGGTCTTATCGATACCAACGCGGAAAACAGGGCGGTCTTCCACAATGGGGGCATCGCCTGCGCCGAGGATCTGTCCGCGCTGGGCAGGAACCGTCTTAACGGAGAGCGTCTCGCCATCCGAAAGTTCCGGGGCAAGGAGCTGCGGATTCCATTGAACGGCCCACTTGTCACCGGACTTTTTCAACGTAGCCTCGGAGCTGTATTCCCATTTGGCTGAGCCGATGTTCCAGCTGTAGTTCAAAGGGAAGGTGGCGGTCTCGCCGTCGAGCTTCACGTCACCCGACTGAACCGATGGCTTGGCATCGAGTCCCTCAAACACCGCTTTGAGTTGATCGTTGGCCGCGGAAGCGTCCTTGCCCTCCACGGCGAGTGAACCGACGTCGAGCGCGGCAAGAGAGGAGGCCAGCTGCTTCGCTGCACCCTCGGCACCGGAGCGACCGTCATCGCAAGCGGTCAGCGAACCAGCCATCACCAGCGCTACCAAGCCAAGAACTAGATTCCGTGTTTTCATTTTCCCCATTTGCGACATTATGCCCCGTTCCCCTGACAGTTTCTCGTCGCGACCACAAGGCGGACCCGCCCCACACCAGGTCCTCCGACACGACCTTCTCGGCGTGCCAATCGAAAGTGCTTAACGCTGCCGAAGGATCCTGCGCTGCGCCGCCACCGCAATCGCAGCCGTTCGGTTCTCCACGCCGAGCTTGGAGTAGATATGCACCAAGTGTGTCTTCACTGTTGCCTCGGAAATGAACAACTGCTTCGCCATGGCGCGATTGCCCATTCCGGTGGCCAGGAGTTCCAGCAACTGGACTTCCCTGGGGCTCAATGCGGGCGACGGATTCCGGATCCTTCCCATGAGCCGGGCCGCCACCTCCGGGGCCAGCGCGGTTTGACCGGCGGCAGCGGATAACACAGCCTGCTGGATCTGTTCAGGCGGGGCGTCCTTCAACATGTAGCCGCTGGCACCGGCCTCAACAGCGGCGAGGATGTCAGCGTCCGTGTCGTAGGTGGTGAGGATAAGGACAGGCGGCGGGGGAGTCCCGGCCTCGCCGGCTTTGATCCTGCCTGTGGCCGTCACGCCGTCCATACCGTTACCCATTTGCAGGTCCATCAGCACCAGGTCCACAGGCTCACCCAGGGTGTTCAACCTGCCCAGTTCGGCCAGCGCCGCATCACCGTTCGCCGCCTCGGCCACAACGCTGACACCAGGAAAATCAGCGAGCATCGCCCGGAGGCCGGCCCGCACAACAGGATGGTCGTCCACCAGAAGGATGCGGATGTCGCTCATGCCTCACCATTCCCGGCAGGCAGCGGCACCCGAAGGGCAACCACGGTTCCTTCGCCAGGCGCCGACTCGACATCCAGGCTGCCTTCCAGCGCAGCCAACCGTTCCCGAAGGCTCTGAAGCCCGACGCCGGTGCCGTCGCCGCGCGCTGTACCGGCCGCCGTCGACGGTTCAAAACCGATGCCGTCGTCGAAAACATCCAGGGTTACCTCCGGGCCGAGGAAGGACAAAGTCACGACGACGGCACGTGCGCGGGCGTGCGCCCACACGTTCGCAAGGGAGGCCTGGGCGGCACGAAGCAGGGTGGTCTGGTAGGTATTGGGCAAGTCCAAGGGGGTGCCCACAAGTTCGAAACGGCAGCGCAGTGCGGTTCCCCGGGCGGCTGCTTCCGTCTCAGTCTTGGCGCAAAGCCTCCGCAACGTGTCCACCAGATCGGACTCCTCCAAAGCAGGTGGCCGGAGATCACGGACAAAATTCCGTGCCTCCGCAAGGTTGGCTGATGCGGTCTCCTGTACGATCCTCAACCGTTCATTCGCGGCCTTCACGTCCCCCTCGTCCAAGGCTTTCCCCGCAGACCTACCCATCAGGACGATGCTGGAAAACCCCTGTGCCAAGGTGTCGTGAATTTCCCGGGCCAACCGTTCGCGCTCAGTCAGGACCCCGGCGTCGTGCTGGGTTTTGGCCAATTCTGCCCGTGTTCGTCGGAGGTCGGCAGCAACAATGCGTTGATTCTCGGCCTCCAGGAACAAGGCGCGGTATGCCAGTCCGGTGACGACGGCAAAGCCAGCTCCAAACATGGGTCCCAGAACCATCGCAAGCTGCAGACCGCCGTCGGCCGAGCCCCTGCTGTGGAACCAGAGGGCACCAATCAGCAAAGCGGTGCTCACCACGATTGCCGGCAAGGCGAGACGCCGGGGGAGTACGTGCAGTTGCAGGAAGAAGAGTGGGAAGGCAACCCATGCGAAATCGCCGCTGACCAGGAGAAGCAACAGCCACAAGATCATCACAGCGGCAAGCCACCAACCTGAGTAAGGTGTCGGATCGAAGCGGCCGGCTCCGGTGGCATGGCGTTTCTCCAGGATGGTTCCCACGAGATACACCAAGGCCAAGGCAGCCGACAATCCCAGTCCAGCAATGACAGCCACCGGCGACGGACTGCCCGCAGTGCCCGTCAGGAGCCGCACCACTGCCACCAGTAGCAGCACCGCGAAGCCCACATGGAGACTTATCCGCAGCACACGGAGGATTGTGGCGGTGCCCGTGGAAGTCTCCTGCATGCGTCCCAGCCTATCCTCGGCGTTGCGCCGCTCCCTCGAAATTCCGCGTCGTGAAGCAGGAATCAACCAATCGGATGATGGCCGGTTCAACCCCTTGATGTGCGCGAATCCATCAGGCTCCCGATGTGCCCGAATCCATTGGACGGAAGAGTGGATCCAGCCGGGACCAAGCCCGCATCCGAGCAAAGGATTCTGATGTTTCTTGCCATCCGCGACATCCGCTTCGCCAAGGGCCGCTTCGCGCTCATGGGAAGCGTTGTCGCACTTATTACGCTGCTGCTGGTCATGCTTTCGGGGCTTACTGCCGGGCTCGGAAACCAGTCGACATCGGCCATTGAATCACTGCCCGCACAGCAGATCGTCTTCGGCGCACCGGCGGGCGGGGAGCCGAAGGCCTCCTACACCGAGTCTGAGGTTTCCAATGCCCAGCTCGAGGCCTGGCGGCAACAACCCGGCGTTTCATCGGCAGACGCGGTGGGCATCAGCCAAACCCGCTTCCAATCCTTGGCTGGCAGTGGCACTCCGAACGGAACCGCAAATGTGGCAGTCTTTGGCGGTTCGACGGCTCCTGCCGCTGTTGAGGACGGGACCGTCGTGGTCGGCGAAACGCTTGCGAAGGACCTGGCCCTTGAGGCCGGCAGCCGCGTCCGGGTCGGTGGAACGGAGCTGACTGTTTCAGAAGTTGTGCAGGACCAGTGGTACTCGCACACCGGCGTGGTCTGGACGACGCTGGACACCTGGCGGAAGATCGCCCACGCTCCCCAGGGCACCGCCACAATCCTGGCCATCAATTACAACGCCGGTGCCTCCGTCGGCGTTGAAGCTGCCAACGCTTCGGCTGGCACGGTGAGCATGGATCCCGTCGGCTCGTTCCAGGCTCTCGCCTCGTACAAGAGTGAGAACGGTTCGCTCATGCTCATGCAGGCATTTCTTTACGGAATCTCTGCCTTGGTGATCGTGGCCTTCCTTACGGTGTGGACAGTGCAGCGGACACGTGACATCGCGGTCCTAAAAGCACTCGGCGGCTCTTCCGGGTATGTCCTGCGAGATGCTTTGGCTCAGGCGGCGATCGTGCTGTTGGCCGGCGCCGTATGTGGCGGTTTGCTGGGCCTGGCGGGCGGACTTCTCGCGGCCAGCGCGGCGCCCTTCCTCGTCACGCCTTTGACCACCTTGGTACCCGTTGTCGGCGTCGTCGTGCTGGGCCTGGGCGGCGCTGTCCTCGCGGTCCGGAATGTCACCAAAGTAGAGCCGCTGTTTGCCCTCGGTGGCAACTAAGTTCTGAACATTCCCAGAAAGGCATACATCGTGACCCATGCATTGAATCTCATCAACATCACTCTGGACTACCCCGACGGCGACTCAACCCTCAAGGCTTTGGACGCCGTAGACCTTGCAGTTGGACGCGGGGAGTTCCTCTCCTTGGTGGGTCCGTCCGGTTCCGGCAAATCCTCGCTCTTGGCTGTTGCGGCCACACTCGTGAAGCCCACCTCCGGACTCGTCGTTATCGACGGCGCGGACGTTTCAGCGCTCAGGGACGCCGAACGCACAGCCCTGCGGCGCGACAAGGTGGGCATCATCTTCCAGCAGCCCAATCTTCTTCCGTCACTGACCGCCGTCGAGCAGTTGCTGATCCGGGACCACCTGCGCGGCAAGGCTGTCCGCGGGGCCCTTGGTAAAGCCCATGAGCTCCTGGAGATCGTGGGTTTGGCCCGATCGGCAAACAAGAGGCCGCACCAGCTATCCGGCGGGCAGCGTCAGAGGGTGAACATCGCCAGGGCGCTCATGGGCAGCCCCACAGTATTGCTGGTGGACGAACCTACCGCAGCCCTGGACCACGAACGCAGCGAATCGATCGTCAGGTTGTTGGGCCGGATTACGGACGAGTTCTCCACGGCTACTGTGATGGTCACGCATGATACGGAGTTCCTTCCCCTGACTGACTCCGTCGCGACCATGCGGGACGGACGAATCAGCCGCGCCACACTCCCGTCCGCCCTGCCCAACTAGGTCGCAGTAGAGCGCGTTTTGGACGTTCAGAACGCGCTTAACTGCTACTTAGTTGGATGACCCGAGCAACAGATCGTCCTGTGCCTCGTCGTAAGTGTCCCGGGCCTCGAGAATCGTAGGGACGTGGCTCTCCGCCCACTGACGCAAAAGGGTGAGGGGTTGCAGGAGGGATTCACCCATGGATGTGAGTTCGTAATCCACTCGCGGCGGCACCTGGGCGTGGACGGTCCGCGTAATGAGCCCATCGCGTTCCAGGGCCCGCAGCGTCTGCGTCAGGACCTTCGGCGTGACAACGTGGACCATCTTGCGCAGCTCCGAGAACCGAACGGGCCCGTCACCGAGGACTTGGATCACCAAAGACGCCCATTTGTCGCCGATTCTTTGGAAGATCACGCGTGATGGGCAATTGGGATCCAGGACGTTCCCTGGGAGGGCATTAGTATCCATGAGGTAACTCAGTTCCTTTGAAGCTATCAGTATCCAATAGATACCTTCGTGTTATCGCAAGGATAGCAACCCAAAGGAGAGTCATGAAAATCGCAGTCTACGGCGCAACGGGCATGGTCGGCAGTGAAATCGTCAATGAATCCATCACTCGCGGCCATGAAGTCACGGCTATCTCCCGCAAGGGCGCCGGGATCGCCGGCGCAACTGTCCAGGTAGCGGATTTGGCCGACGCGGAGGTCTTTGCCTCCATCGCAAAGGACCACGACGTCGTTGTGCTCGCTACGGGTCCCAGCCGCACCGGCGGGGATCATGGAGAATGGCTTGATGCCATGGCCACGGCTTACAGCAACGCCGAAGGAACCCGCCTCATGATCGTTGGCGGTGCAGGCACACTCGAGGTAGACGGCGTCCGACTCCTCGATTCCCCGGACTTCCCCGAGGCATACAGGGCGGAAGCCACCACCGCTGCGAAGGCACTGGAAGCCGTCAAGCAGACTCCCGAGGACGTCGACTGGACGGTACTTGCCCCCGCTCCCGTTATCCAACCCGGTGAGCGTACCGGCGAATACACCGTGGCCAAGGATTCCCCCGCCGGCACCAGCATCTCCTCGCAGGACTACGCCGTTGCCATGCTGGATGAAATCGAAAGCCCGGCCCACCGCCGCGCACGCTTCACGGCTGCAAACTAAACAGCAGCCTGGCCCGAGTCCGGGCTAACCGACAATCAGACCGAGCCCGGGTACCGGCAGCTGGAATATGTCCTTGAGGGCATGCTTCGCCGCATGGTACCCGGGCATCCCTGTAACACCAGGCCCGGGCGGGGTGGATGAAGAACACAAGTAGACGCCCGGCATCGGTGTACGCCAAGGCACGTTGGACACTACTGGCCTCTGCACAAGACCCCGCAAATCCAACAATCCTGCGCTGAAGTCGCCACCCACATAGTTTTCGTTGTAAACGGCCAGTTCGGCCGCCGTCGTGGTCTTCGAGGCCACCACCACGTCCCGGAAGCCGGGTGCGTATCGCTCTATCCGTGCAGTGACAGCCTCACCCATGTCCACGTCAGAGCCAGCCGGCACATGGCAATACGTCCACAGGATGTGTCGCCCCGCCGGTGCCCGCGACGAGTCCACAAGGGACGGTTGGGAAACCAGCACGTAGGGCTCCGTTGGGTGTTTGCCCATGTCCACGAGGTTCTCGGATTCGGCCATGGCCATTCGCGAACCGCCCACATGAACCGTCCCCGCCCGCTTCAGGCCAGGGGCCAGCCAGGGAACGGGTTCGGACAGAATGTAGTCCACTTTGCAGGCTGCATTCCCGAAGCGGAATGCAGCCAATGCCCGACGATAGTTGTCGGGTATCTCAGCCCCACCCAGACGTGCGAGCGTCGGAGGTGCAACATCCAGCAGGATGGCCTTTGCCGGCCTGACCTGGTCGAAAGAATCCACGCGCACACCGGTGTGGATGGTCCCGCCGTGCGCAATGAGGTCCTCGGCCATTGCCCCTGCGATAGCTGCCGATCCGCCCACCGGTACCACCCATCCGCCGGCGTGGGCCAGGACGGCGAGCAAAAGTCCGGCACCCGTGGAACTAAGCGAGGGCTGGGAGCCCAACGCGTGGGACATCACACCGGTCAACAAGGCCGGAGCAGCCTCTTCACGGAAGCGCCGTCCCCAGAACGGCGTTCCTTGGTCAAGGGTCGCGAGACCAAACAACACAGCCGCAAGAGGATCCTTGGGCACGCGGAGCAACTGGCTCGACGTAAAGTCCACGACCCCATTGACGCGCGCAAGGAGCGGCGCAATCAGGCGACGGTACGCTGGGCCGTCCACCCCCAGTTCCATGGTGGTCCGTTCCAAGGACTGGTAAGCGAGGGCGGCTCCGCCCACGTCCAACGGCGTCCCGTGCTGGACTTCAGACACGCGCAGCTCAATTCGCTGCGAAAGGTTGAATTCCTTGAAGAAAGGAGACGCCACTGCCATTGGATGCACCGCGGAGCATACATCGTGCAGATATCCCGGCTCGATCAGCTCGCTTGTTCGGGTTCCGCCTCCGATGGCATCGGCGGCCTCGTACAGATGTACCTCCAGCCCTGCGCGGGCCATGGTCACTGCCGCGGCCAGGCCGTTGGGACCAGAACCAACGACGGCGACATCAGCCATCGCTACCCACCTCCAACTGCCGGGGTGCTTCAGGCTCGGCAGGCTCAACCCTTGAACGCCAGGGGAGAACTGACGTGGACGGATGGAGGAGGTTAATCCTGAGCCAATCCTGTGTGCCTTCGAAAGGCCCGCCATGGGGATCGTCTTCGCCTAAAGCACGTAGAGGGTCCTGCGATGGATCCCAGATATCCATCACCACCCTTGCCATCAGGTACGCCGTTGCAATCATGTGCAGGGCCACAGCCAGGACGTAGTAGGACATATCTATGTTGTGCTGCACGGACCCACCACTGGTGGCCATGCCCAAGTACATCCAAATGGCAGCCCAGTGCAGGCCTTCAGCAGCCTGCCAAACCAGGAAGTCCCGCCAGCGCGGTCTCGCAAGGGCAAGGAGCGGAATGAGCCAGATGACGAATTGGGGCGAGTACACCTTGTTGGTGAGGATGAACGCGGCCACAATCAGGAAGGCCAACTGGGCGAGGCGCGGGCGCTGGGGCGCCGTCAAAGCCAGGGCACCTACCAACACGCAAGCAATGAGAAAGAGGTTCAGCGCAAGCGAGTTGATGGTGGCTGCGTTAAGTTGGGTCCATTGAAGCCGATCGGCCACGAGGTTAAACGCGAACCAGGGCGAGCTGTACCCGGCGGGCCGTTCCTGGGTGAACTCAAAGAAGTAGCGCCAGCCTGAAGGGTTCATTGCCGCGATGGGCAGGTTGACGGCCAACCATGCCGCGGCTGCGGCGGCGGCAGTCACCAAGAAGGTCCGCAGACGACCACTGCGCAGCGCCAACACCAAAATGGCACCCAGAATGAGGATGGGGTACAGCTTGGTGGCCGTTCCCAGCCCGATGCAGATTCCCGCCAGGATCAACTTGTCGCGGGAGAAGAAGTACATGGCCAACGCGAGCAGGGCCACCGCCCACATGTCCCAGTTGATGAACCCCGCCAGGACGATTCCCGGGGCCAGGGCCACCATGGCGGCATCCCAGGGGCGACGCTTGTTCATTCGGGCGGTGAGGAGGACGGTAATTATCCATACGGCAACAATCAGCGTTGCGTTGACGTCGAAGTAACCCAGAATGCGTTCGGCGCCCACCCCTTTTCCTGGCACGAGCAGCGCCGTCAAGCCTGCGATGATCCCCATGAGGACCGGGTACTCAAACAAGCTGCCTTGCGTGAAGAAGGGGAACACTCCATCGCCCAGGCCGCGGTTGCGGAAGAGCTCGGGGAAGTCGGAGTAGCACGTGGCGTAAAACTGCGTGGGCGTCTCCCAGCCATTGACGCGGCAATAGTCCTTCGCCAGCACGGCCAGCAGAGCAGCTGTCACGGTGAAGATAACGAGGACGCGTTCAACCGTGAACGGTGCGGGGGAGATCTGTCCTGGGGCCGAGTGTCGGCCCAAGGGCCCACCTACAACCTCCGTGAAGTTACGAAGCAGGGAGTCGCTGCGGCTTGGAACCACAAAGCGGGCACGTTTTCGCTGCCGGCGCGGCTTCGTCTCCTGCATAAATCGAGCTTACAGTCAGGCAGCTTCGGTAACGCCACCGGAGCAACTCTGATCGCCCAGTTAAAAGGGGGAAGCCCACGCGTAGCCGCGTGGGCTTCCTGTGGATCAGCATGCATGTGCGGCACCGGAAACTCCTTCGGAAGGGCTGAAGGGCATCAACGGATGAGTCCCATCTGGTGCAGGACGACGAAGACGTCTTCACGACCTTGCTTGAGCAACTGGTCGTTGAACAGCGTGCGTTCCTTGGGAGCATCGCTGCTCTTGTAGAAGCGCAGGTCCTTGGGGCGCTTTGGCATGTGGTTCACCTCCTTTCATTGCAGGAAATTGCCGGAATTGGGCACCACAAATAAAGCCAATTGAATTCGGGAGAAATCAAGGCATAAAAGAGCACACAAATAGCCGGACGCTAATAAGGGGAGTGAGCAGACCTGTGCGGGAGCGGCGAATGATCGTGCACAATTGCGTGTGCTTCCTGCAGTCGTCCCCAACAAGAAGCTGGTTCCGAACTTTGGGGAAACTGCGCACCCGCGGCTTGTTGCGTGGGTCTGCGCCTACAACTGACTGCTCAGAATGCCACCCTTGACGGGTGGCCATGAAGACCGCCGGCGTTGGAGCCGGTCCGGTGGTTCAGGGAGTGGTCAGCGCTTCGAAAAATGCTTCGAAAAATGGCGTCGATCAGCGCAAGAGGCCGGGGTAGCAGTGACGGTCACATTCCATCCGCTAGTCAAAGTAATCATTTTCCCAACCTCCTTTTCCGCTGTGGCATTACGTCCCGACTGATTAACCGGGGTAATGCGCGCCTTGTTCCCGGCGGGTCGCTCTGGGAACAAGATATAAGCTACCCCATGAATAGGAGTCTTGGCCAGTGCAATTCGCTATTTAGCCAAAGTTTTTCTAAATTCGCGTTTCAGAGGCCCCAACGGACAATCGCCGGCGTCCGCTTATCCCATCCAAGCGTGCAAACTTTGGCGGTTCCAAGAATGAAGTGGCGACCTTCCCTGGCGTCCATTTCCAGCCAACGCGCTGTGAGAATACGGGAGAAATGCCCGTGTGCAACAACCAGCACATTGTCCATGCCTGACTCCAGTACACGTCCAATGATCTTGTCAGCGCGGGCGGCCACTTCGTCCAGCGTTTCGCCGTTGGGCACGCCGTCCGTCCAGATGAGGTAGTCCGGATTGTCCTTGCGGATGAGGTCGGAGCTGACGCCTTCGTAGTCTCCGTAGTTCCATTCCACCGCCAGCGGCTCGTGGACGGCGTCGGGAAAACCTGCAAGTTCAGCCGTGCGGCGGGCGCGACGCAGTGGGGAGGTCAGAACGAGGTCGAAGTCGATGCCCTCAAGGACTTTGCGCGCTTCGACAGCCTGCTGCTCACCCTCGACGGTCAAGGGAAGGTCGGTCAGGCCCGTGTACTGGCCGCTCTTGGACCATTCCGTCTCGCCGTGGCGAAGGATCCAAAGTTGCGGACGCGGGGAGATCGCGGCGTTCATTAGGACTCCTTGGTTTCTGCGGCGGTTTCGGTTGAAGGTTCGACGACGGCGGACTCGGGTTGCGCTTCCCACCACGCCAAGAGCTTCTTCTCAGCTTCCTCCGGGGACAGCGGACCGTGTTCCATCCGTTCTTCCAGGAGGAACTTGTAGGCCCTGCCGACGACAGGACCTGGCTTTAGCCCCAGAAGCGCCATGATCTGCGCTCCATCTAGGTCCGGCCGGACAGCCGCCAACGATTCCTGTTCCAAGAGCGCAGAGATTCGATGCTCAAGGTCATCGTAGGCGAAGGACAAGCGGTCGGCCTTGCGCTGGTTACGCGTGGTGACATCGGATCGGGTGAGCCGATGCAGGCGTTCCAGCAGTGGACCGGCATCGGTCACGTAGCGGCGGACGGCTGAATCCGTCCAGCCAGCGTCTCCATAGCCATAGAACCGCATGTGCAATTCGACCAGGCGGGACACGGCTTTGATCGACTCGTTGTCGAAGCGCAACGCCTTCATTCGCTTGGCCGTCAGTTTGGCACCGACAACATCGTGATGCCTGAAGCTCACCGCGCCGCCCGGTTCGAACCGGCGCGTAGCCGGCTTGCCGACGTCGTGCATCAACGCAGCGAACCGAAGCACAAAGTCCGGACCTGGTACGGGACCGTCGGCGCCGGTTTCCAGTGAAGCAGCTTGTTCGAGGACCTGCAGGGAGTGCTGATACACGTCTTTGTGGCGGTGGTGTTCATCGGCTTCCAGGCGAAGCGCGGATACCTCGGGAAGGACAAACTCAGCCAGCCCGGTATCCACCAGGAGATCGATGCCCACGCGCGGGTGCGCGCCCTTAATCAGCTTGACCAGTTCATCGCGGACCCGCTCGGCGGAGATGATCTTGATGCGGTCGGCCATCTGGGACATTGCGAGCCGGACGTCGTCGTGAACCGACACGCCAAGCTGGGACGCGAAACGAGCCGCCCGCATCATGCGCAGGGGGTCATCAGAGAAGGACGCCTCCGGCGCGCCGGGAGTGGCGAGTTCGGAGGCGTGGAGGTCCCGGACGCCACCGAAAGGGTCCACCAGCTCCAGGCTCGGCAGGCGCAGGGCCATGGCGTTGATGGTGAAGTCGCGGCGCAGCAAGTCCTCCGTCAAGGAGTTGCCAAAGGCGACTACGGGCTTACGCGAGTCGGGATCGTACGCCTCGGCGCGGTACGTGGTGACTTCGATCTGGAAGCCGTTCTTCTTCATCCCGATCGTGCCGAAAGCCCGTCCGATTTCCCAAAAGTTGTCCGCCCACTTCTTGATGACGGAGATCGTCTGATCGGGGGTCGCATCTGTGGTGAAGTCCAGGTCCGGGGAGGTCCTCCCCAGGAAAAGGTCGCGCACAGGTCCACCAACCAAGGACAGCTCGAAGCCGGCATCGACAAAGCGCTGCCCGAGATCGAGCACCACCGGATCGATGGTGAAGTTAACTGAAGAGCTGTCCAATACGTGCGCCATAGTTCCTTAAGCTTGGCAGATTTTTCCGCAGCATTGGGCCAGAGTTGCATCCGAAAACCAGCGGACCCGTAACGCGCGTCTCCTGCAGTCCATCTTGCGGCCATGTCCCGGTCATCACTCGAGGGCAAGAGTCGTTAGAGTGGACTTCATGGCCAATCCGATCCCGAGCGCTCCTGGCAGGAGGACGAACGCACCGTTGCCGTCGGCAATCGGCGCCCACGTCGCGCCTGCCCCGCAGCACCCGGTCCAGGCCTCGCTTCCCACTGTGGAGGAAGTGTCTGCGGGTGGCGTCGTAGTAGACACGTCCGACGGCGAACTCCGGGTCGCGATTATCGCGCGCCTTAATAGGGGTGGCCGGCTTGAATGGTGCCTGCCCAAGGGCCATCCGGAAGGCCGGGAGAACAACGAGGAAGCTGCCGTTCGCGAGATCGCCGAGGAAACCGGCATCGAGGGCAACATCCTGGCGCCCCTCGGCAGCATTGACTACTGGTTCACTGTGAGCGGCCACCGGGTCCACAAAACCGTCCACCATTTCCTGCTCCAGGCCACTGGCGGCGAGCTCACCATCGAGAATGACCCGGACCAGGAGGCGGTGGATGCCGCATGGGTGCCGATCCAGGAATTGGCACGCAAATTGTCCTTCCCAAATGAACGCCGCATCGCCGATTTGGCACGGGAAGTGCTTCCCGAACACCTCTGACCCGGCTACATGGGACGATAAGGGCGATGTCTGAAGCCAAAACTACCCAGTCCGTTCAATCCGGAGAAGCACGTTCCAGCGCCATCATGGCCGCCGGAACGTTGGTTTCCCGGTTCCTTGGCTTCGCCAAAACGTGGATGCTCGGCGCTGCACTCGGCCTGGGTTCAACGGTCAATGACACGTTCATCAATGCGAACAACCTTCCCAACCTGATCTTCCTGTTGGTGGCTGGCGGCGTGTTCAACGCCGTCCTGGTCCCGCAGATCATTAAAGCCAGCAAGGGTGCGGACAGCGGCGCCGATTACATCAGCCGACTCCTCACCCTGGCTGTGTTGGTGCTGCTGGCGCTGACGGCCCTTGTCACACTGGCCGCGCCCATCGTCATCGATCTAACGACCCAGGGCTACTCGGAACAGCAGAAGGCCCTGGCGGTCACCTTCGCGTTCTGGTGCCTTCCACAGATCTTCTTCTACGGCCTTTACGCACTTCTCACACAGGTCCTGAATGCGCATGGTGCGTTTGGCCCCGCCATGTGGGCTCCCATCCTGAACAACGTGGTGGCCATCGCCGGCCTGGGCATGTTCATCTGGATCCTGGGTGCCAACTACACCAATCCGCACACACTCGATAACTGGGGACCAACCCAGACATTCCTGATTGCCGGGTTCTCCACGTTCGGCGTGATCGCCCAAACCGCCATCCTGCTGATTCCCGTCATGAGGCTGAAACTGGGCCTGCGGCCCCGCTTCGGGTGGCGCGGCGTTGGACTGGGCCAGGCAGCCAAGCTGAGCGTATGGACGTTGCTGACTGCCGCCGTCGGGCAGTTGGCGTTCCTGTACGTCATGAAAATTGCCACAATTCCCGGTGCCGAACGGCTCCGGCTGGACAATTCAGGCCAGACCACAGCGGCCTCCACTCTCCCGGGTAACGCGGTCCTTGAAGTTGCGAGCCAGCTCTACCTGTTGCCGCACTCGATCATTGCGCTGTCGCTGGCCACTGTCCTCTTTAACCGCATGACGCGGGCGTCCCAGGATGGCAACAAGGCCGAACTGCGTGACGCGCTCTCGCATGGACTGCGGACCATGGCTGTCGCAACAGTTTTTGGCGCATTGGCGCTGTTCGCGCTGGCTGGCCCGCTGGGCATGTTCTTCTCCGGCGGGAAGCCCCAGGACGGCGTCATGCTGGCCCAGACGCTCACCATCCTGGCGTTGAGCACGCCGTTCATGAGCGCAAACTTCATGATGTCGCGCGTGTTTTACGCCAACGAGGACGCCCGCACCCCCCTCTATGTGCAGCTGTTGCTCGCCGTCGTTTATGTGGTGGGCGCGTTTATCATTCAGTTCCTGCCGGTGGGCCAGATCATCTACGCGATCGCTGTCCTCTACACCTTGGGGAACATCCTTTCCGTGGTGATCAGCGTCTGGTTCCTGCGTCGTATGATGGGCCATCTCGATGGTCCCCGGATCGCCAATTCCTACATCCGCATGGGCTATGCGGGCCTCGGCTCTGCGATTGCGGGTGCTCTGGCGTTGTGGCTCCTGGGCAGCTACCGTGCCGACGGTTTCGCGTGGAGCAGCCGGCCGGCGGCCCTGGTGACCGTGGTCGTCGTCGGGCCCGTCATGCTGGTGGCTTATCTGCTCCTGCTTCGCCTCTTCCACGTCACCGAGCTGCGGGATCTCATGCGCCCGCTGATGGGCCGCTTTGGCCGCGGCGCACCTGCCGTGGCGGGGGCCGCTGCTGAACCGACGACGGCGGCACGCGCCACGGTCTCGGACGATACCGGTTTGATTCCGCGCATCTCGGGCGAGTTCGATGCTGCCTCCTTCAGGGCCGGCCCGGCACTCGAACCGGAGCCCGCCGCCGAGGCTCCAGCCAGAACTTCAGACTTCTCTGACACCTCCGGCTCTGAAGAACCGCACACGAACTATCTGCCGGATGAGGACGTACCGAACACGGCCAAGGGAGGAAGGTTCCACCCGCAGGTCCCGTTGCCAGGCAGGCGAACCTACCAAGGCGACCCTGGCCACAATCCCTACTTTCCCGCCAAAGGGGACACTGGACAGCACACCCGGCAGAAGCGGAAGAAGTGAACCGGTGGCGCCAACATGGGCGGCGGGCGCCAATCGGCTAGGCTAGAAATGAATACAGGTAGTTGCAAAAGCGGTACAACCGGCTCGCCGGGCGGACCGCATGCAGGACCCGCAGCTCCCGGACAGCCTAGGAGGAACACGTGTCCCACCCGATCGACGTCGGATCAGTGCTTGGCGGCCGCTATAAGGTCACGGCCACCGTATTGACCTCGCATGACCAAGATCTGGTGCTCGACGGCGTGGACCAGGTCCTCAACCGCCCCGTCAGCATCCTCGTTGCCGGTCCCGGAAACGCCGAGCAGGTAGCACAGAGCGCCCGCGAAGTCGCCACGGGGGAGCGCCCTGGCCATGTCCAGATCCTGGACCTCGGAGTCAGCGACAACACCACGTACCTGATCACCAACCACAGCACTGCGCCGGACCTCCTGGATCTGGTAGTCGCAACCCACCCGCCGTACGTGGAACCGTTCTTCACGGAAACCCTCGGCAGCGAGATCTTCGGCCAGCCCCGCACCTACGAGCCCGAAACCTATGATGGCCTCTACGAGGACGATGAGCACGAAGCCGAGTACATCCAGTACGACGAAAATGGCTACCCGGTCCAATCGGAATCGGATGCTGCCCACGAAGCGCCCGCCACGCAGGCCAGCAACCTTCCGCCCATGCCTTCATCCAGCCCGTCATCGGCCAGGGGTGGTCTCGCGGGGAAGCTCGCTGCTGCTGCGGCTGGCGCCGGCGCGGCGGGAGTTGCTGCCGCTGCCGCGCTGAAGAACGCTGGATCGAAGAACCACGACGCCGGGGCTGCCGCGAATGGGGCTTCCGGTGGCGGGGCTTGCGCTGGTGGTGGTGCCAGTGCCGGTGCTACTACGGAAAGCCAGCCGCGGACGCAGGCTGTACAGTCGCCGTCGTCCGGAGCTTCGCCTGCTACCACGCCCGTTGCCCCGGTTCAGCCGCCTACCCAAGCCGTCACTTCGCAGCCTGTGGCTTCACAATCTGTGAACCCGCAGCCCGCACCGACTCGCGAGCCTGCCGGCGAACCAAAGGTTTCCCTCTGGTCAGAGGAGGACTACGGCCTCGCTGCCGGTGGCGCGTCTCAAGCCACCGGAGCTAGCTCGGACCCTGGTTACGATCGTGCTCCTACCAGCTTCCCAGCGTCGGCCGCTGCCACTGAAGATTACGAAGATGAAGAGGTCTACGAGGACGAAACCCCGGAACGCGAGCCGCGCTCCATGCGTTGGCTCGTAGGCGGTCTGCTTGCGGCCGTCTTGATCGTGGGCCTTGTCCTGGCGGTCACCAACCTGGGAAGCCTCTTGCCGAGCGGCGCTCCGGCGGCCTCAGACAAAACAACGGCGTCATCGCCATCAGCGGGCACCGAATCCGAACAACCGACGCCCAGCGAGACCGCTGCTCCCGCAACGCCTCCGGCCATCGATGGCATTACGCGCCTCGGCGATTTCCCCTTCGCTGCATCGTTCGACAAAGACCTTCCCAAAGCATTTGATGGGAACCCGGCCAGTTACTGGTCCGACATGGAGTTCGCTTCCGCCAACTGGGGTGGACTCTCGGGTGAGATGCCCTTGGTCGTGAAGCTCAAGCAGCCCACAGAGGTCAAGTCAGTGGTGCTGAACCAATTAGGCGGCTCGGGTGGAAGCATCAGCGTCTACACCAACGATCGTCCCGCAATGGACGGCGCCAAGCTCGTGGGCACCAACAGCTTTACGTCTCCGGAACTGACGATGCCGCTGGCTGCGCCCACGCAAACCCAGTACGTCATAGTGGTCATCAAGACGCTGCCTAAACTTGCTGCCCCCAAGACACAGTTCGGATTTGGTCTGCGTTTGGCCGAGGTCACGGTCCAGTAGTTCCGTTTCGGTGCGCTTAGCCAACTAGGTGACAGTAGATGTCGTTTTGAGCCCTCAAAACGACATGTGCTGCTACTTACTTTTCGCATGTACGCCAGGCTTTGTGACTGATGTGGCCCCCAGTCATCCGGCGTCCCCGCTTCGATGCGCCAGGCCTTCAGACGGTACCCTGAATGATGGTGGGTTTTTGGCCCTCCAAATCCAACGGAATATTTGGACCGTTGCAGGGGTTGAGTCAGGTGGCTGCCCCGAAAGCCGCAGCATCGACTAAGGAAGAGGTTCACGCCACGTGAGCATTGCAGAAAACAGCGCATCGCAGGTGCGTGACGTCATCATCGTAGGTTCAGGCCCCGCCGGTTACACAGCCGCCGTTTACACCGCCCGCGCCAACATGAAGCCTCTGCTCATTGCCGGCTCCGTCACTGCTGGTGGCGAATTGATGAACACCACGGACGTGGAAAACTACCCGGGCTTCCCCGATGGCATCATGGGTCCAGATCTCATGGAAAACTTCGAGAAACAGGCGGCCCGCTTCGGCACCGAGATTCTTTTCGAGGACGTCACCGAATTGAATCTCGACGGCGACATCAAGTCGGTCACCATCGGCACGGGGGAGACCTTCCACGCGAAGGCCATCATCCTGTCCACCGGTTCTGCCTACCGCGAGCTTGGGCTTAAGAACGAAAAGCGCTTGTCGGGTCACGGCGTTAGCTGGTGTGCAACCTGCGACGGTTTCTTCTTCAAGGATCAGGACATCGCCGTCATTGGTGGTGGCGACTCCGCCATGGAAGAAGCCCTCTTCCTTACCAAGTTCGCCAAGTCCGTAACAGTGGTCCACCGTCGCGACACCCTTAAGGCTTCCAAGATCATGGGCGACCGTGCCCAGGCGCACGAGAAGATCAACTTCATTTGGAACACTGCTGTGGAAGATGTCCTCGGCGGAGACAAGGTAACAGGCCTCAAGCTCAAGAACCTGGTGGACGGTACCGAATCTGAACTCGACGTCACCGGCGTCTTCGTGGCCATCGGCAACGATCCCCGCACGGAACTCGTGAAGGGCAAAGTTGATCTGACCCCCGAAGGAACCATTGCCGTAGAGGGCCGGACTTCCCGTACCAACATCAAGGGTGTGTTCGCCGCAGGCGACGTCATCGATCCCACCTACCGCCAGGCCATCACGGCCTCGGGTTCCGGTTGTGTGGCTGCCCTCGATGTCGAGCACTACCTCGCAGACCTGCATTCCTGAGCTTCACCAGACCAGCAACCATACGAAGGGAAAAGTTATGAGCAACGCTAAAGACGTAACTGACGCAAGCTTCAGCACGGACGTCCTGGCTTCCGAGAAGCCGGTCATCGTGGACTTCTGGGCAGAGTGGTGCGGACCCTGCCGCAAGCTCGGCCCGATCCTCGATGAGATCTCCGTTGAATACGGCGAGAAGGTTGACGTCGTGAAACTCAACGTCGACGACAACCCTGCCATCGCTGCCGAGTACGGCATCACGTCCATCCCGGCTGTGTACCTCTTCAGCGGGGGAGAAGTGAAGAGCACGGTCATCGGCGCCAAGCCAAAGCAGTTCTTCGAAAAGGAATTCGCGGACGTCTTGTCCTAGGTTCCCCTAGTTAGTCAGTGAAAAGCCGGCGGCTGTCCCTCCTGAAGGAGTGGAAGTCGCCGGTTTTTTGCATTTGATCATTTTGCACCCAGTAAAGTTTGTTTTTATCGGTTTGATTTCACCAAACGCCCTGGGCGTCCGCCGAACTCCTGAATGCGTGTTCCCCTTGCCTGGGGTAGGTCAACACGGTCCCTCTCTCACATCCCACCCCCTCCCGCCCATCCCTCTCTCACATCCCACCCCCTCCCGCCCATCCCTCTCTCACATCCCACCCCCTCCCGCCCATCCCTCTCTCACATCCCACCCCCTCCCGCCACACCCTCTCTCACATCCCGACGCGTTCCGCCACACCCTCTCTCACATCCCAACCACCTCCGGCCGAGTGGACCATGGAGTATGTCGTCCGTGTCGAGTGATGAGCCGCGGTTGGACGTTTCCCTTGGGGTCATGTTCAAACGGACAAAGCTCCCTCCGACTCTGGGCGGAAAGTTTCAGCTCACTCTTAGACCGACGGGAAAGTTGCCGTTGATGCAATCCAGCAGTCGTGCGTGACCGAGCTAATCTGGTGCCACAGTGCGTCTGTGGACTTCGCATATTTTCGTCAAGGCCGGTGGTCTTTCCGATGACACCGAGCCTCGGCGCTGAGCTCAATGCCATCGGTGGAACCTGCAGTCATGTCACGCAACACCCGCAAGTCTCAAGCGTTTTAGTGGGGGACATTTCCGATTCCTTCCGCTGCTGCTAGTTGCATCGTTCACCCCGCATCCGGAAAGAATTGAGATTTCAAAACGGCGAGTTCATGCTGCTCACGTTCTAAGAAGCATCCCGAACGCGAAACTGTTGACCCTCTCATCGCTGCCTCTTCACTTTCAGGGACGCCGCTCTGGAGATGTTTCACGTGAAACGACTTTCGCTTCGGCCTCACTTGCGGTTCCCATTCCCTTCTGGCTTACGACCGAAGCTGCGGTACTCATTGTGGATTCATCATCGGGCTAGGCAGCCTCGTTATGTTTCACGTGAAACGCACTCATGCAGCGAGATGGAAATTGATAATTCCAGGGAGACTCAGCGTAAACCGCCTAGTAGGCGACAGTCTCACGCAGGGCATAACCCTCGATTCATCACAGCATGACAAATCGCCCGGCCGGAAGGGCCGGCGCCCAGGGGGCGATCGACGTTGACGTGGTGTGAGCGCACCTCTTGTTTGCTGGCTTCAGACAAGTGCTCCTCTACCTGATGCGGTACCTGGGTGCGAAAATTGGCTATGCGAGTGGACGGACATCCAAGACCCTCGGGAAAATGCCTGCTGGATATCGTGCCAGCCTCCGGCAAGTATCATCTGTGCTGTTCTTCGTGTGAATATGTCTTCTTGGAGGAATAGCTGACTGCGCTCTTCCCATTTAGGAGAAGCCCGCAGCGTATGTACATACGCCTGAGAGCGGCAGCCTCACTTCAATACGGTACTTTCTACCGACGAATACCCCGGTCCTTCACGCCAAGCTTCATGTTCACCACTCCGGAGGGCAATGGAACCCGAGGCCCGCAACGCCCTTGCGGGAGCTTAGAAAGCCATACACAGCCTTCCTCTCGCTGGGGCCTGGACCTTGGATGCGCGGAAATTTGAGGTCTCAGTCAGGCAAGACTTCAACTCTTGTGCACAAACACATGAATACCCTCGGTCGAAGTTGGATTCGTGACGGGCATTCGATCTCTGACTGCCGATGGCGATGACAGACTCCGCTCAATGTTCGCCGCGCTCACTGCCACTAAGCTCGCAGCGCAACTCTGCCTCCTGTCCATGTGCCTCGGCAAGCGTAGGCCCCTAGTCTGATCAGAACAACGATCTCTCCTGATGCGGGCATCCGTTTCACGTGAAACATCGGCATCGGTGACTATCAGGTTCAGTGTTTGTATCTTCGGCCCCTTCGCTCTCGTCGTTGTAGCCAAGCTGCGCTGTCGGGGCCAGCGCCCCCTATATGGCCCTACATGGACGGAGGCGTCCCAAGGTGCCGTGGGCCGCAGCCACGTACAACGGGGCCTTGGGCAGGGGATAGCGGGCTCCTCTAAGGACGAGCAGAGGCCTAGGAATGGTGACCCACTCTTTCATGAGCCTTCTCCGAGTAAGAACCTCAGCCTGGCCTAATCTGGCGTCAGACGGATGCCCTACAGTCCGTGATTCCTCCTGCGAAGCCCAGGGATGGTGGGCCATCTGTAGCGCGGTCCAGACAACTGCCTCCACTCAACGTCGACGAAGCTCAGGAAAGGAGGGGAGACTATCGTCGCGAACGAAGTCTTGGTGCTGGAGGCGTGCTGCCCTCCTCTAGTATCTATGCCAGGGAATCAGTGACTCCCGGCAGTACTCGACGGCACTGGGGATTCACTCTCGGGAACCAAGCCTACGACTTCAGTTCATGGCAACGTCAAGCACGTGGAGAGTGTGCTGTTTCACGTGAAACACGAGCGCAGACGAGGGGAGATAGTCAGGAACCTGACCGTCCCACTGCATGTTGTCAGGCGGTAAGGCTCACATGCCGGCAACCCAAGAACCTGGATGGGCAGAGGGCGACCTGCTCCAACGTCAGCACCAATCTCGAGGACTGGGGCAATCAGCCCCACCCTTCTCAAACCTCCACCTGTGGTCCTACCCTCCCCGGACGAGTATCGCGAGCTCAGTGTAAGTCGTTGATGCCCTTCTTCCCTGAACTACCAGGGAGTGGCGATACAGCAACCTGCACACGGCAGGACCTAGTATTCCCGGGCCCAGTGGAAAGCCACCGCGCACGGCTACGAATTTCGGTGCGCTCTGCGTAAGTCTCCAACGATGTCCTGCACACAGACATCGGATCAAAGTTGCCCCCTACGCAGAGTCGACATTTGGATCTGACGATTCTGCAGCATCACTCCTCATGGACCGCGAGCCTCCTGCGATGCTGACGCGCCAGTCTAAGGACTGGCCGGGAGGCCTTCGGCATCGAACGGGCTGACTCGCTTGCACGGCGGCCGCTTCCTAGGTCACCCTTGGATGCCATCTATTTGAGAGGAGGTGCCCAAGCACCATGTCGCGTGGAGACAACAGCGAGACATAGGCTGGAAGGGTGGGTCATGATATTCACAAAGTTATCCACAGGCTTATCCACGGCCCACTAGGCAATCCACATATCATTTCCACACCTCTTCGTACGGCTGAAGTCGTTCGCCCATTTCGTCTCAGGGATGCGACATCGAACGCGATGACCTGGTAGGTTTCCCCGCCCGTCCCTAAGTGCGCGTTAGATTCCCGCAAATCAAAGGGTTTTGTGATCATGTGACATGAAATACACCCGTTCCAGCGACGGATCGTTTCACGTGGAACATGTGGCAGGACGTCAGTATGGAGCCGTCCCATCGTAGCCCTTGCTCCCAAGGAATCTGCACCCTTCTGGACTCGGGTCCGCCCGAACCATCAACAGACTTATCCCCAAAGTTATCCACAGGCTTATCCACTGCCGATATAGTCAAATTCACATGCTCTCTCTGTGCCTGCTTCGGTCAGCAAACCTGCAGCAGACGTTGGACCATGTTTCACGTGAAACAAACAGTCTCCACAGTTGAGGCCCGGCGACGGCTGAGCTTTGTTCGTTGAGGTTGGTGTTGAAGACGCGGTGGGACTGGACCAGCACGACTCGAAATATGGCTGAGCCGAAAGGCAGCACCGACCAACATTCAAGGAAACGTACAACATCAGATCTATATGCAGCCATATCAAATAAGTGGGACCAAAACTAGGCCCGGACACGCGGCATCGATCACCCAAGACAGCTGTGCGTCCGTGGCTCGCCGAGCAAGAGTCGCGTGGGCTGCAGGGGAGGCCCAGCGCTACCTAGCGTGTCCGCGTCTTGGTTTGGCTGTGTGCTCCCCGAAGGAAGCGATCTGCTTGTGACACGCCAGGAAAGCCTCGCATCCTGCTGTGGACGAAGGGGTAAGGTGGCCAACGAGCACAGCTTCGCCCGTCGGTAACTCCGAGCCATCGCGCTCCAGAATCACGGCAGAGGAGCCGTCGGCGTGAGGGAGACCGATCAGCGGAGACTACTTCCTGACAGCGCGCCCACCTGGCCTCAATCGTCGCTCTAGCATCATTGAACATTGGCACGTTCTTCTCTTTTAGGTCCGGGGGCTCGCGCTCCATCTGCATGGTGAGTTCGCCTTGACCGGTACAGTGCGGGCAGTAGCGCGTCTGACTGTTGGAGCGCCGCTGCAGGCGAAGGAAAAGGACACTCCTGGAAGGCGCCCCAGTGTCAGGACGACATCTTAGATTGACGCGAAACCTGAAGTCCCCGACCTCGGACCCGCCGGTGCGTTGGAGAAAGGTGATTGGTTTCGATGCTTCTACCGGTTGGACCTCATCAGACAGCAGATCAAGGGTCGATAGGCTCACCCGGACCGCGACTAGGCCGTTGTATCTCAACCCATTACGCAGTTTCAGTTATAGGAATACACATGCACCGTTTGGTATCGATAACACGGGGCGTTCCAATGGCTGACCAGTCCATGACGCAATGGTCCATCTCAACAGGGAGTCATCTCTCAGTAAAGTCGTCCTGAAGGAAAACCAGTCCTTCCCGGTACTTAGTACTCGTCAGTCATGAAGGGCCCTGGACTTGGCACTTGTCGAGGACACCTCCACCCGATGCGGTATTCGGACCAACCAAGGGCGTGAATAACATGGTTGTAGTTCGGTCAGTTGTTCCTGCGCCTTCGTCGGTGCCCACCCTCCACCTTCCGCAGTCCGGTCAGGGACCTGTGCGTTTCACGTGGAACAGGTCAGGGGTTCCATGACTTCGGCGACCACATTCTCAGGTGGAGATGGTGGTTCTCTGCATTGCATGTTTCAACCGACTCACCCAGCCTATTCGTTGCCTAGGGGAGGATGTTCCACCAGCCGGGACTCTGAGAGGGAGGGACAGTTTCACGTGAAACAACGCCAGGCCAGCAAGACACCGTCGACGCGAGCGACAGAAAAAACAGGGCCACGCAGAAGACTGCTGAACCGTAAAGTAGAGCCGCTCCAGTGTTCGTAAACACAATCAAGACGAGAGTTCGAAGCGTTCAGTCCAAGGAGTGTTCGTACCCCTCCGCGCGACAGTTGAGGGAACTGCCGACCTGCGTCGAGGCTGCGATGGGGATACAGCTGTCGAGACCCCACAGCATCACAGCATCACAGGGTCTGTAATGGATGACTCGCTACCATTTGGCTCGCATCTAATCGATTGAAGCACCGTCTTCCCTAATTGCAGGAGAAGAAGTGTAGGCATACAAATCCAAAACCATGGGCCGAGCGTGGGGCAAGGGGTGAGGCCTATCCGAACTCTTTCCCTACTTGCGCGTTTCACGTGAAACATCTCCTATCAAAGAGGCGCGCCGATCGCAGCAAAACGCGGATTGGTCCTCTTCGAAAGCGCTGCAGAAGGGTCTCAGAACGGGCCCACGCGGGCACCAGGGTGCGCCCCAGATGGAACGCGTCTCCGGGTATGGAGCCCGAAGACCAATTTCCTGCCTCAAGGGCGAATGCGCACACATAGCGCGAATGGAGCACATCGAACGAAGTCAGTCTTTTGAAATATGCATGGGAGGGACCCCCCGATCCGCATCCGCATTCTCCCACGAGAAAGGAACGGACGACTTTTGTGGTACCGCAGACCGTGATCAATGCCGCAACAAGCATCAGCGGCAGTCTGAGAGTACCTCGTCATGTTTCACGTGAAACCATACACACGAATGAGCCGCATGTCCGCCAACGACCAAACGATCTGCGCTGGGAAGAACGTCACGTTTCTGGACACAAGAATGGGGTTTGCCCACAAGGCAAACCCCATTCAGTTGGTCAGGAAAAGCTAGTCTTCAGAGCCTGGTCCCAAAACATCCATGATTCGGTTGAGATCCTCTACGCTGGCAAATTCGATGCTGACGCGGCCCTTGCGAGCACCCAGGGTAATCTTCACGTTCGTATCTAAGCGGTCGGATAGCGAGGAGGCCAGGTAGTCCAGTCGCTCGTGCCGGGCGTTGGGCTTAGGAATAGCACTCTTGGCCGGCATGGATGGATCCTGGTACAGGGCTACGGCTTCTTCAGTGGCCCGGACAGACATACCTTCAGCGACGATCTTCTGCGCAAGGCGCTCCATGGCTGCCGCATCCGGCAACGCCAAGAGAGCCCGGGCATGGCCTGCTGACAAGACGCTGGCTGCCACACGACGCTGCACCAACGGTGGAAGCTTCAAGAGACGCAGCGTATTTGATACCTGAGGACGGGACCGACCAATGCGATCGGCCAGCTGCTCATGCGTAGTTCCGAAGTCTTCCAGGAGCTGCTGGTAGGCGGCTGCCTCTTCCAACGGGTTCAACTGGCTGCGGTGCAGGTTCTCCAGCAACGCGTCTCTAAGAAGATCATCGTCAGTGGTGTCACGTACGATGGCCGGAATTGTTTCCAGCCCAGCGGCTTGGACTGCACGCCAGCGGCGCTCACCCATAACCAACTCGTACGGTTCTCCACCCTTTTCGGTTGAAGTACGTACGACAATTGGCTGGAGGACTCCGATTTCCTTGACGGAGTGCACCAGCTCGGCCATGTCGTCTTCATCGAAGACAGATCGAGGCTGCTTGCGGTTGGGATGAATGTCCGTCACCGGTATTTCAGCGAATCTCGCCCCCGGAACTTCAACCAACTCCACCTCGGGTGGAGTAGCTGCAGCGGCAGCGGAAGACGCCGTCGAACTCGTCTCTGCATCTGCGGTCTTCACCGAGGCAGATGAAGAGCGCTTAGTGGATGGCTTGGATGCCGGGGCCTTCGCGTCGCTGGACTTGCTTGCAGCAGGTGCCGTGGAAGCAGACTGGGGTGCATCCTTCGCAGCGCCGCCACGCGAACCGCCGGCTCCACTCGTCGTCGCGGAGTCGGCCGTAGGTGCAGGAGCCGTCGCATCGGGCGCTTCCACCGGCTCTGCTGTCTTCCGGGCTTCCGGAAAAAACAGATCCACTGGGCGGGAGGGCGCAGCGCCGTTTCCCTGGGCAGCCGCGGGCGAGCTAGGAATGAGAGCCCCAAGACCCCTGCCGAGGCCCCTTCGCTTTTCGCTCATTGATTCATCCCTCCGATGGAATAGCCGAGTGCGGACCCGCCCAGGCTGTTGCAGTGTTTCAAGAATTCTAGCGTTCAGCGATTTCGGCAGCGGCTTCCATGTAGGACAACGCGCCGCTCGATGAAGGATCATAGGTCATGACAGTCTGCTGGTAGCTCGGCGCTTCAGAGATGCGTACCGAGCGGGGAACCACAGCGCTCAGAACCTGCTGGGGGAAGTGTTGGCGAACTTCGGAGGCCACCTGTGCTGCGAGGTTGGTCCGGCCGTCATACATGGTGAGGAGAATCGTCGAAACCACCAGGTCAGCGTTGAGGTGCTTCTGGATCATCTCGATGTTCTTCAGTAGCTGGCTCAGCCCCTCCAAGGCGTAGTACTCGCACTGGATGGGAATCAGGACCTCGCTGGCGGCGCAGAACGCATTGACGGTCAACAGACCCAGGCTGGGAGGGCAGTCGATGAAGATGAAGTCCAAACGTCCCTCACCATTTTTCTCCCGCTCTTTGGAGTAGACGTCAATGGCGCGGCGAAGCCTCTGTTCACGGGCCACCAATGACACCAACTCGATTTCGGCCCCGGCCAAGTGGATGGTCGCAGGAGCGCAGATCAGGTTGGGAATATCAGGGCACGGAGCCACCACGTCTTTCAACGGAAGATCGTTGATCAGGACGTCGTAGATGCTGTCCACATCTGCGTGATGCTCAATGCCCAAGGCGGTAGAGGCATTTCCCTGGGGATCGATGTCAATGACCAGGACGTTGAGGCCGGCAGACGCCAGAGCAGCCGCAATGTTGACGGTGGTGGTTGTCTTGCCAACGCCACCCTTCTGATTGGAGACCGTGAAAATCCGGGTCCGATCAGGTTTAGGGAGTTCACGTCCAATCAGCCGCTCGCGTCGACGCGTCTCGTTGGCCAGTTGGCGGGCAATTGGGCTCGAATCATCGATGGAGTCCATCACGTTGTGAACCTCATCCGTCAGCGTTTCACGTGAAACGGCAGCATTATCAACTGAATTCGTTCGCGCAATGGCGGATTGAAGTGACGCCGAGGGTGTGGCCATGGCCCGCGCGGACCCCAAGGACATAAAGGGGGGGATCCGTTGCGTGGAGGTTTCGCTACTGCCCACTGGTCACACTCTCACTCTCATTCGGCGCTTGCTGCCGTTCTCTAGCCTAACTGCTCAGCCGCCGACACGCGGGAAACCGAGCGGTGACTAGCCCGTCTTTCCGGGCTTGTTGACGATGATCCTCACCACGGTGGTGGGTTCCTCCAAAAGCTCCTGTCCACAAACAACAACGGACGTTTCCACGCCGCCAAGTTTACGGATGACCTTCTTGGCCTTCTCAATTTCTTCGGCAGCGCTGCGACCCTTGATAGCCACAACCTCCCCCTTGCCATTCAGCAGGGGGATAGTCAGGCCGGCCAGGTTGGAAAGAGCGGAAACTGCGCGTGCCGTAACTACGTCCGCATCCACCAACCCCACGGCCAGTTCAGCGCGGGTTCGCATGATGGTGACATTGTCCAGACCAAGGTCGTCCACGACTTCCTGAAGCCAGATGACTCGACGCTCCAGAGGTTCAATCAGTGTCAGTTCAAGGTCTGGACGGGCAATTGCAAGGCACAGGCCAGGAAGTCCGGCGCCGGATCCAACGTCTGCCACGTGGCTGTCCATGGCAATGGCTGACTCGATGACTGCACAGTTCAGGACGTGGCGGCTCCACAAGCGGGGAATCTCACGAGGACCGATCAGCCCACGTTCGGTCCCGGACGTAGCCAGATGTTCTACATAGCGCTTGGCGAGATCCAAGCGCTCCCCAAAGATCTTCTCTGCTGCCTGCAGTTCTGTTGCGGTAATTTCAACCATGAGCCGCTAGTCAGCCGAGACCACGATGTGACGGCCAGCGCCCTCGCCCTCGGATTCGGAGACGAATCCGAGATCAGCGACGGCGTCGTGAACGATCTTGCGCTCATAGGCGCTCATCGGTTCCAGTGCAACGGTCCCACCGGATTCCTTGACCTTGGCAACGGCGTCTTCGGCGATCTGCTGAAGCACGCCGGCACGTTCCTTGCGGTAGCCGTTGATGTCCAATACCAAACGGGACCGGCTTTCAGTCGCCGAAAGGACGGACAGACGGGTCAGTTCCTGCAGCGCTTCGAGAACTTCGCCGTCCCGGCCTACGAGGCTATCCAGGGCAGCGGACTCTTCGTCGGTTCCGATGGAGATGTAGGTACGGCCATTCCGGACCTCAATGTCAATGTCGCCATCAATGTCAGCGATATCAAGAAGTTCCTCAAGGTAGTCGGCAGCAATGTCGCCTTCCTCTTCGAGGCGGCTCGCTGTCTTGGACAGCGACTCTTCCTGCGTGTCGTCCTGCTCCTCGGTCTCGGCGGCAGTTACATCTTCAGTGCTCTCAGCAGACATTACTTCTTCTTCCTGTTCTTACGTTGTGGCTGGACGCGCTGGGCCCTGATCTCGGCCGCAGCAGCAGCCGCGGCAGCCTCGGCGTCGTCGTCGTCCTTCTTCTTGCCACCCAGCAGCGGCGGCAGGCCCTTCGCGGCGCGGCGCTCTTCCAGTGCCTTAGCGGCAGGCGAGCCCGGAGTGGGCATGCGGCGGATAACGAAGAATTGCTGTCCCATGGTCCAGAGGTTGGTGGTGGTCCAGTAAATCAGGACACCGATGGGGAAGTTGATACCACCGATACCGAACACGAGCGGCAGGATGTAGAGCATCATCTTCTGCTGGCGCATGAACGGGCTGGCCAGGGCTTCTTCGGACATGTTCTTGGCCATGATCTGCTTCTGCGTAATGAACTGCGAGGCAGTCATGGCGAGAATCATGATGATGGAGAGCGTCCAGACGGCAACTTCGCTGCCAGGGGCGCCGCCGTGGAGCAACGACGCCGACAGCGGCGCGCCAAAGATGCTGGACTGATCGAACTGAACAACCTGATCGTGGCTCAGCGCACCGATGCCTTCACCAGCGTTCTTGGCGGTCGAAATACCAGACAGCACCTGGAACAGGGCGAAGAAGAACGGCATCTGGATCAGCATGGGCAAGCATGCGGAGAACGGGTTGGTGCCGTGCTTCTTGTACAGGGCCATCTGCTCCTGTGCCATGGCCTGGCGGGAGAGTTGATCGGTCTTGCCCTTGTATTTGGTCTGCAGCTTCTTCAAGTCAGGCTGCAGCAGCTGCATTCCACGCTGGGCCTTGATCTGCTTCACGAACACGGGGATCAGGGCGGCACGGATCACCAACACAAGGCCAATGATCGACAGCGTCCACGTCCAGCCATTGGCGGCTGGCAGGCCGATGAAGCTCAGTCCGTCGTGGAAGCCAACCATGATGATTGACACCAACCACTTGAACGGAAACATGATCGTTCCAAAGAAGTCCATACGATATCCCTATTCGTTAGGCCGCAGTGCGGCCTTCTTCATCAGCCTGAGCAGCCAGGAACTGGTCCGGGTTGTTCAGTACAACAATTGTGGGCGTCTGGCCTTCGGGCCAATGACGATGGCCGGCGGGGACATGGTCCACTCCGCCGGCATTCCAAGGATGGCATTTGGCGAGCCTCTTGGCTGCGAGCCAGCTACCCTTCATGGCGCCGTGCACCGTCACCGCTTCCAGGGCATATGCCGAGCAGGACGGAAAGAACCGGCAAACCTGGCCGTAGAGGGGTGAAATGACCTTGCGGTACATCTTCAGCAGGAGAATCAGGATGTTTCGGGGCAGGTCCCAGATGAACTTGCCTACCGCCGCCAACAGGTTCCCGTGGGGAACCTTACCGGCGGGGTCGCTTAAACCAGCGGGGTCACCTGAGGAAGGAACGACGGCGGTGCTTATGTCATGCACGCGGTGTCCCTTCCCTTGTGGTGCCGTTGTGTTCTGGCGAAGCGCTGCGTGGAACTGATCCACCCAGTCGCTTCGTCGTCACTGCCAATGCGGCGTTGTAATCCGAGAGCAGTTGCTCCCAGCTGGCAGATGCAGCTGCAGGCAGTGCCCGGACCACGACCGCCAGGCCCGTTCCATGCGTATGCAAGGACAGTGCGCCTGCTTCTCTCAGTCTCCTCTTAACGAGGTTCCTGGTCACGGCGTTCCCGACGGCTTTGGAGACAATGAAGCCGATTCGACTCGGCTCCGCGGCCCCAATAGGGGCCGTATATAACACTAAGTTCCGGCGTCCATTGCGGACGCCGGAACGTACAGTTGTTGAAAAGTCGGTAGACGTCCGCAGGCGGTTAGGGGTGGCTAGCACCGTCGAACCCGCAAAAAGACCCTGACCGACAAGTCAGTTATTTACGCCGACAGTTCGACGCGGCCCTTGCCGCGACGTGCAGCCAGGATGGCGCGGCCGGCACGGGTGCGCATACGAAGGCGGAAGCCGTGCTTCTTGGCCCGACGGCGGTTATTCGGCTGAAAAGTCCGCTTGCTCACGTTAGTTACTCCAGTGGATCAAAGGTGCGCCCACCCGATCAAAAGGGGAAGAACTGGCCGACGCTAAGTTTTGTATGTGCCTGCCGCCGCTGCCTGCCGCACGATAAACGTACGTCGATGCAGCTGATCACAAAAGCGGACACAAAGGACTTCACAACGTTAGGGCAAAAAGGCACCCTCAGTCAAACCGGGAGCCATTCCCACAGCTATCCACAGCTGTGTCAAAGGACGCTGCACAGCCTGTGGATGAAGTGGCTCACAAGGCCCAAATCAGAACCACAACCGTGTAATTATCCACAAGCAACTTCCCAGCTATCTTCTAGCGATTCCATCCCCTAGAGTGGCTCAGTAGCCCTTTGTCCACCCGCTGTGCATAACTCTGTGGATTAACCCCGGAAACATCGCCAGTCGGAGTCACTTCGGCTGCCAGCAACGCCGGCAAGCAAGTATTTAGGAACTGATTGATGACAGTAGACGAAGCCAACCACGCCAATACTGTCGGAAGTTCCTGGCGCAGGGTGCTGAGCCTTCTGGAACAGGACGACCGGGTCACACCCCGCCAGCGCGGTTTCGTCATCCTCGCCCAAGCCCAAGGCCTCATCGGCTCCACGCTTCTGGTCGCCGTTCCCAACGAGCTCACCCGAGAAGTCCTGCAGACGCAGGTCAAGGACGCACTTGACGACGCATTGCGCAGCGTTTTCTCCGATGACATCCGTTGCGCGATCGACGTTGACACCGATCTGGTGCCCATCCACGAAGAGCCGGAACCCGCCGTCGAGCTTTCCGCGATGCCTGACCTGGCCGCAGAGCCGAAGCCTCAGCCGACACCGCCCAGCACCTCACATGAATTCGGCCGGCTGAACCCGAAGTACATCTTCGACACCTTCGTGATCGGTTCCTCCAACCGCTTTGCCCATGCGGCCGCGGTTGCAGTAGCCGAAGCCCCTGCCAAGGCCTACAACCCGTTGTTCATCTATGGCGACTCCGGGCTCGGCAAGACGCACCTGCTTCACGCGATCGGCCACTATGCCCGCCGCCTCTACAGCGGAATCCGCGTACGCTACGTCAACTCCGAAGAGTTCACCAACGACTTCATTAACTCGATCCGCGATGACGAAGGCACCAGCTTCAAGACCACGTATCGAAACGTGGATGTGCTGCTGATCGACGACATCCAGTTCCTGGCGGGCAAAGACCGGACCCAGGAAGAGTTCTTCCACACGTTCAACGCCCTGCACAACGCCAACAAACAGGTGGTCATTACCTCCGACCAGCCTCCCAAGATGCTGGCGGGCTTCGAAGACCGGATGACCTCGCGATTCGAGTGGGGCCTGCTGACGGACATCCAGCCGCCGGAACTGGAAACGCGCATTGCCATCCTCCGCAAGAAGGGCCTCAGCGAAGGATTGTCTGCACCGGACGACGCCCTGGAATACATCGCTTCCAAGATCTCCAGCAACATCCGGGAACTTGAAGGTGCCCTGATCCGCGTCACTGCCTTCGCCAGCCTGAACCGACAGCCGGTGGATGTGGCCCTCGCCGAGATGGTCCTCAAGGACCTCATCACAGACGACGGCGCCCAGGAGATCACCGCGAAGCAGATCCTGGACCAGACCGCTGACTACTTCAAGCTCAGCATGGAAGAGCTGTGCAGCAAGTCCCGTACGCGCACCCTCGTCACTGCGCGACAGATCGCCATGTACCTCTGCCGTGAGCTCACCGACATGTCCTTGCCAAAGATCGGACAGGAGCTCGGCGGACGCGACCACACCACGGTCATCCACGCCGACCGCAAGATCCGTGAGCTGATGGCCGAGCGTCGTGTGATTTACAACCAGGTCACGGAGCTCACAAACCGCATCAAGCAGCAACAGCGGGACTCCTGAATCCACATCCCGCCGCGCACTACATACCTTATTAACAGGTGAGTGTGGATAACCCTGTGGATACTTAAGGGGACAAGCGCGGTTAATGGGCTTAAAACCCTTAAGGCATCTGTGGATCGTCAAAAACCGGGTTGGGAGTTGTCCCCATCCACACCCTGTTTAAAACCCAGTTAACGCACAGTCCATGAACAGGGCTTAACCCCGAAACTGCGCGGCCAGATCCGGTTATCCACAGTTTCCACAGCAGTTATTAACACTACGAATCCCAAAAAATTGAAATCCCTCAAATAACAATCTCGTTCTGCACCCCACCGGCCTGCCACCGGCAGACCAATCAACCAGATCAACTGCCAGCCTGCGGCTGTCCACATACGAGGGATGAGTGCTGCCGGGGATGGGTTAATCGCGGATCTTCCGGCTAAGCTGTCAGCAGCGCTCCCATCCTTGGGCCTGTTTGTAATTCGCTTGAGTGCGGACCATGCAGGTTCCGGTATCGGACAGCAAAGGTTTGGTGGGTTCCAAGCAGGAATCCGCAGCTACTACTTGGCAGCAGCAATGAAAGGCGGCACCCTTCCGTGAAGTTCAGAGTCGACCGCGACGTCCTGGCAGAAGCCGTTACGTGGACCGCGCGGTCGTTGTCTCCGCGGCCGCCCGTACCTGTGCTTTCCGGCCTCCTCCTCAAAGCCGAGGCTGGAACGGTAAGCCTTTCGAGCTTTGACTACGAGACATCAGCCCGCCTGGAGATCCCGGCGGATATCGCCACGGAAGGCACCATTCTGGTATCCGGCCGTCTCTTGGCAGACATTTGCCGAAGCCTGCCTTCGGCTCCCGTGGAAGTTGAGACCGACGGGAGCAAAGTCACCCTCACCTGCCGCCGCAGCAGTTTCCACCTGGCTACGATGCCTGAGGCCGAGTACCCGGCACTTCCGGCGTTGCCAGCCATCAGCGGCACTTTGCCAGGTGACGCCTTCGCCCAGGCTGTTTCCCAGGTAATCATCGCTGCCAGCAAGGACGACACCCTGCCGATCCTCACCGGCGTGCGCATGGAAATCGAGGATGACATGATCACCCTCCTCGCTACGGACCGCTACCGCCTCGCGATGCGCGAAGTCCCGTGGAAGCCCGTCACTCCAGGCATTTCCACCAGCGCCCTGGTCAAGTCCAAGACCCTGAACGAGGTGGCAAAGACCCTCGGTGGCAGTGGCGACATCAACCTTGCCCTCGCTGACGACGACAGCCGCCTGATCGGCTTCGAAAGCGGAGGCCGCACCACCACGTCCTTGCTGGTGGATGGCGACTACCCCAAAATCCGCTCGCTCTTCCCGGATTCCACCCCCATCCACGCAACGGTCCAAACTCAGGAACTCGTTGAAGCCGTTCGTCGTGTGTCGCTTGTGGCTGAGCGCAATACACCGGTCCGCCTGGCCTTCAGCCAAGGTCTGCTGAACCTCGACGCCGGTACCGGTGAAGATGCGCAGGCCTCCGAAGAACTGGAAGCCCAGCTTTCCGGCGAAGACATCACTGTCGCCTTCAATCCGCACTACCTCGTTGAAGGCCTGAGCGTCATCGAGACGAAATACGTTCGTTTCTCCTTCACCACGGCTCCCAAGCCGGCCATGATCACGGCCCAAGCTGAAGCTGATGGCGAAGACCAGGATGATTACCGCTACCTCGTGATGCCGGTTCGCCTGCCAAACTAGCGATCCGCCACACATCCACTAGCGCAGAAAAGAGTTCAACGCGTGCACATCGGACTGATCGGCCTCGGAAAAATGGGTTTCAACATGCGGGAACGCATGCGGAACGGCGGCATTGAAGTAACTGGATTTGACCGGAATCCCGACGTCACGGACGTCACTTCCGTGGACGAACTCATCGCTGCCCTGCCCTCCCCGAGGCTCGTATGGGTCATGGTTCCATCGGGCGGGATCACAGATGCGGTGATCACCGAACTCAGCGAAAAGCTCAGCCCTGGTGATTTGGTGATCGACGGCGGCAACTCACGTTTCACGGAGGACCAGAAGCACGCTGCGGCACTTGCAGAGAAGGGCATCCGCTTCGCAGACTGCGGTGTATCCGGTGGCGTGTGGGGATTGCAGAACGGCTATGGCCTGATGGCCGGGGGCGCTGACGAAGACATCGAACTGGCGTTGCCCGTTTTCGATGCACTGCGTCCCGAGGGGGAACGAGCAGATAGCTTCGTCCACGTCGGTGGAGTGGGCGCAGGCCATTACGCCAAAATGGTGCACAACGGTATCGAGTATGGGCTCATGCAGGCCTATGCCGAAGGTTACGAATTGCTGGCCGCCAAGGACATCGTGAAGGACCTTCCCGGAACCTTCCGCGCCTGGCAAAAAGGGACGGTCGTGCGCTCCTGGCTCCTGGATCTCATGGTCAAAGCACTTGACGAAGATCCGGGCCTGGCCTCGATCGACGACTACGTGGAAGACTCCGGCGAAGGCCGATGGACCGTGGAAGAAGCAATTGCCAACGCTGTCCCGGCGCCGGCTATCACCGCCGCACTGTTTGCCCGGTTCGCTTCGCGCGAAGACAACTCTCCGGCCATGAGGATGGTTTCAGCGTTGCGCCACCAGTTCGGCGGACACGCCACACGTCCGTCCAACTAGACCCCAGGAGTCCAGCAGACGGCGTGTATCTTGAACATCTTTCGCTGACCGATTTCCGCAGCTACGCCCAGGTTGACCTGAAGCTTGGCCCCGGGGTTACTGTTCTGGTGGGTTCGAACGGGATCGGTAAGACCAACCTCATGGAAGCCATCGGATATTTGGCAACCCTGAGCTCGCACCGGGTGAGCACCGATGCTCCGCTCGTTCGCTTCGGCGCGGAACGCGCAATGATCAGGGCCAAGCTGATCCGCGGCGAGCAGTCCACGGTTATTGAGGTGGAAATTAATGCAGGCCGGGCAAACCGCGGCCGGATTAATCGCGGAAACCCAGTCCGCGCAAAGGATATTTTGGGCATCTGCCAGACTGTCCTGTTTGCACCTGAGGATTTGGCCTTGGTCAAGGGCGATCCTTCCAACCGCAGGCGGTTCCTTGATGAGCTCCTGGTCAGCCTGATTCCCCGCCATGCTGCTACCCGCAGCGACTACGACAGAGTGTTGAAGCAACGCAACGCCCTGCTGAAATCCGCGCGGACGGGCAAATTTACAGCAGGCCACGAGGCCACACTGGATGTTTGGGACCAGCATATGGCCCGCGCCGGTGCCGAACTCCTGCATGCGCGGTTGGAACTTGTGGAACGGCTCCGCCCGCACCTGAACGGTGCCTACGCGCAGCTCACTGACGGTTCAAAAGATGCCGGCGCGGTGTACCGCTCAACCATCCAGGGCGTACTGGACGACGACGGCGGGCCCGCCGATCGCCCAACTGAACCTTCGGCGTCGGGCGAGGACCTCAGGCTGTTGTCGGTGGACGAACTCACCGAGCGCTACGTCCAGGCTTTCGCCACATCCCGTAAGAAGGAACTGGAGCGGGGCATCTCCCTGGTGGGCCCGCACCGGGACGAATTGGAGCTCGTGCTCGGGCAGGCACCGGCCAAGGGCTACGCTTCGCACGGTGAAACGTGGTCCATGTGCTTGTCACTGCGCCTCGCTTCCTACTACGTCATGCTCGATGATGCCCGTACCGGCGGTACCGCGCCGATCCTCATTCTTGACGATGTCTTTGCAGAACTCGATGTCCAGCGCAGGCGTAAACTGGCAGCAATAGTGGCCGGCGCCGAACAGGTACTGGTCACGGCCGCCGTCGACGCCGATATTCCCGAGGAGCTGGCCGGGCGGCGTATATCCGTTGTTCCGGGAGGCATCGATGGCGAAGGATAGCCGCGACGGACTTCAACCCGGCCGCGATCCGGACGAAATCGATGCTGCCCAAGCCGCGCTGAACCGCATGCGGGAGGCCGCGGCAGCCCGAGGCGAAGTCAGGCAGCGGGCTCCCCGTCCCGGATCCGCGCCTAAACGCAAGGGCCTTCGAGACACGAGGGGTTTTACCCAGTTTCATGGGACCGGACGTGACCCGTTGGGCCTCGGGAAAGTCGTCGGCCGGTTGGTGGCAGAACGTGGTTGGACTTCGCCCGTGGCCGTTGGCTCGGTCATGGCCGAATGGGAAACGTTGGTGGGCGCAGACATCTCTGCACACTGCACGCCGGAGAGCTTTACCGACACCACACTTCATGTCCGTTGCGACTCCACGGCATGGGCAACCCAACTGCGATTGCTGAGTACAAGCCTGCTGGAGATGTTCCGGAATGAACTCGGGGAAGGTGTGGTGACCAGCATCCACGTGCTTGGTCCGTCTGCGCCAAGTTGGCGCAAGGGTGGGCGCAGCGTCAACGGTCGGGGACCCCGGGACACGTACGGCTGAACGGCGTGCAGGGCGTTTCAACGCCCCCGAGTCGTATAGGCACCCATCAGGACCACCGTAGGGCCATTTCAGATAGGGCCAGTGGCCTCCCACAGGCATATTCAGCTGTCGGCTGCCCCCGTATTTGCAAGGATTCCGGGATTTCCACGATAGAATTGGCGTAGATCACTGAGCGCCGGTGAAACGTCGTCGGGGTCCTGGAAACACTTTCATGGCTTCCAGGACCCTCTTCGTCGGAGTAAACGGCGCAATCAGTCACGTGCTCGTTGAAGGCCTCGGTTTGCCCTGGTCTTCAACGGGAACGGCCGTCATCGAATACAGAGGAGTCGAAAGCGCCTGTGGCTAACGACAATGCAGAGACCTTGGCAGTAGAGCCCGAAGAGGACACTGTTCCTAAGCCTGACACGCCCGCGGAGACCCCGCGGGAGTACGGCGCCAGCGACATCACTGTCCTGGAGGGCCTTGAAGCGGTACGCAAGCGTCCCGGTATGTACATCGGTTCCACCGGTCCGCGCGGTTTGCACCACTTGGTCTATGAAGTGGTGGATAACTCTGTCGATGAAGCTCTGGCCGGATTCTGCACCCACATTGAAGTTACGCTCCGCGCAGACGGCGGTGTCCAGGTTGTTGACGACGGCCGTGGCATCCCTGTTGACATCCACCCCACCGAGGGCAAGCCCACCGTCGAAGTCGTGATGACCATCTTGCACGCCGGCGGTAAGTTTGGCGGCGGCGGTTACGCGGTTTCCGGTGGTCTTCACGGCGTGGGTATCTCCGTCGTGAACGCACTGTCCCGCCGGGTGAACACGGAAGTCCGGCGCCAGGGCCACGTTTGGCGCATGTCATTCGCAGACGGCGGCAAGCCCCAAGGCGGACTCGTCAAGGGAGAAGAGACGGACCAAACAGGGACGTCACAGACGTTCTACCCTGATGGCACCATCTTCGAGAGCACCGAATTCGACTTCGAGACGCTTCGTGCGCGCTTCCAGCAGATGGCCTTCCTGAACAAGGGCCTGCGAATCACCCTGACTGACGAACGTCCTGCCGCCCGGGAAGGTGAGGACGATCTGGATCTCGACGCCGTCGCTACCGAAGGCGAAATTGCTGCCGAGCACCGCACGGTCGTGTACCAGTATCCGGACGGACTGTTGGACTACGTCAAGCACCTGAACTCGAGCAAGAAGGTGGAGATCGTCCACGAGGACGTCATCGCTTTCGAAACTGAAGACACTGAGCGGCACATCGCCGTCGAGGTCGCCATGCAGTGGACAACCGCGTACTCCGAAAGCGTCCACACATACGCGAACACCATCAACACCCACGAGGGTGGCACCCACGAAGAGGGTTTCCGCGCCGCGATGACCTCGCTGATCAACCGCTACGCGCGGGAGAAAAGCATCATCAAGGAAAAAGAAGACAACCTTACCGGTGATGACATCCGTGAAGGTCTGACGGCCGTCATCTCGGTCAAGCTTTCCGAGCCGCAGTTTGAAGGCCAGACCAAGACCAAGCTGGGCAACTCAGAGGTCAAGGGCTTCGTCCAGCGCGTTGTCACGGACCAGCTCGGCGACTGGTTGGAGCGTAACCCCGGCCCCGCCCGCGACGTCATCCGGAAGGCCATTTCCGCTGCCCAGGCACGTATGGCTGCCCGCAAGGCTCGCGATAATGCCCGACGCAAGAGCCCGCTGGAATCCTTCGGCATGCCCGGCAAGTTGTCTGACTGCTCCTCCAAGGATCCTTCGCGTTGCGAGGTCTACCTGGTGGAGGGTGACTCCGCAGGTGGCTCGGCCAAGCGGGGCCGCAACCCGGAAACTCAAGCGATCCTGCCGTTGCGAGGCAAGATCCTCAACGTGGAGCGTGCACGCCTGGACAAGGCGCTCGGTAATACCGAAGTCCAGTCCATGATTACAGCCTTCGGCACCGGCATTGGCGAAGACTTCGACATCGCCAAGCTGCGCTATCACAAGATCGTTTTGATGGCAGACGCCGATGTTGACGGCCAGCACATCACCACGCTGTTGATGACGCTGCTGTTCCGCTACATGCGCCCGCTGATCGAGAACGGCTACGTCTACCTTGCGCAGCCGCCGCTGTACCGGATCAAGTGGTCCAACGCCGCACACGACTACGTCTTTAGCGATCGCGAACGGGACGACACCATCCGTAAGGGTGCGGCCATGAACAAGCGCCTTCCCAAGGACAACGGAATCCAGCGTTACAAGGGTCTTGGCGAAATGGACTACACCGAGTTGTGGGATACCACCATGGATCCGGACCGCCGGACTCTCTTGCAGGTCACTATGGACGATGCCCTTGCTGCCGATCAGACCTTCTCGGTGCTGATGGGCGAGGACGTCGAATCGCGCCGTAACTTCATCCAGCAGAACGCCAAGGACGTCAGGTTCCTGGATATCTAGTGCTTTACAAGGCCGCAGATATTCCAGAACTGACATATACCTGAAACGGAAAACTTAGATTATGAGTGACGAAACTCCCGAAGTCCCGGTGGAACCCACCGTCGACGACCTCATCCTTGAAGGCGATGTGCTGACTGACCGCGTGGAGCAGGTGGACCTGCAGACTGAAATGCAGCGCTCCTACCTGGACTACGCCATGGCCGTTATCGTAGGACGCGCCCTCCCGGACGTCCGTGACGGCCTCAAGCCGGTGCACCGCCGCGTTTTGTACGCGATGTTCGACGGCGGCTACCGTCCTGACCGCTCTTTCAACAAGTGCGCCCGTGTTGTGGGTGACGTCATGGGTACCTATCACCCCCACGGTGATATGGCGATCTACGACGCCCTGGTCCGCTTGATCCAGGACTGGACCATGCGCTACCCGCTGGCGCTGGGCCAAGGCAACTTCGGTTCCCCCGGCAACGACGGCGCCGCTGCTCCGCGTTATACCGAAACCAAGATGGCCCAACTGGCCATGGAGATGGTCCGCGACATCGACGAAGAAACCGTCGACTTCCAGGACAACTACGACGGCAAGAACCAGGAACCCACTATCCTGCCGGCGCGTTTCCCGAACCTGCTGGTGAATGGTTCCTCAGGTATCGCCGTGGGTATGGCTACCAACATTCCGCCGCACAACCTGCGCGAGGTTGCCGAGGGCGTGCAGTGGGCCCTGGACAACCCCACGGCTTCGCGCGAGGAACTCCTTGAGGCGCTTCTGCAGCGGATCAAGGGACCGGACTTCCCCACGGGTGCCACCATCCTCGGCCACAAGGGCATCGAGGACGCCTACCGCACCGGTCGTGGCTCCATCACCATGCGCGCAGTGGTCAACGTGGAAGAACTCCAGGGCCGCACCTGCCTGGTGGTCACCGAACTGCCTTACCAAGCCAACCCGGACAACCTGGCCATCAAGATCGCCGAACTGGTCAAGGATGGCAAGATCCAAGGCATCGCGGACCTCCGCGATGAAACTTCGGGCCGTACTGGTCAGCGCCTCGTGATCGTGCTGAAGCGCGATGCTGTGGCCAAGGTCGTCCTGAACAACCTGTACAAGCACACCCAGCTTCAGGACAACTTCTCAGCGAACATGCTGGCAATCGTCGACGGCGTTCCCCGCACCTTGAGCCTGGACGCCTTTATCCGGCACTGGGTGACCCACCAGATGGACGTCATCGCCCGCCGGACCCGTTACCGCTTGCGCAAGGCTGAGGAAGAAGCGCACATCCTGCGTGCGCTCCTCAAGGCACTGGACATGCTGGATGAGGTTATCGCCCTCATTCGTGCGTCCAACACCACAGAGGCAGCCCGCGAGGGACTCATGGAGCTCCTGGAGATCGATGAACTCCAGGCCCGTGCCATCCTGGACATGCAGCTGCGCCGTTTGGCTGCCTTGGAACGCCAGAAGATCCAGGACCGTCACTCCGAACTCGAAGCCATGATCGAGGAATACAACGCGATTTTGGCTTCGGAGGAGCGTCAGCGCCAGATCATCAGCGAGGAACTGGCTGAGATCGTTGCAAAGCACGGCGATGACCGCCGCACGCACATTCTCATGGGCTTCGACGGGGACATGTCCATGGAGGACCTGATCCCTGAAGAGGAAATGGTTGTCACCATTACCCGCGGTGGTTACGTCAAGCGCACACGCAGTGACAACTACCGCTCCCAGCAGCGTGGCGGAAAGGGCATCAAGGGTGCCCAGTTGCGCGGCGACGACGTCGTGGAGCACTTCTTTGTGACCACCACGCACCACTGGCTGTTGTTCTTCACCAACCTTGGCCGCGTGTACCGTGCGAAGGCTTACGAACTGGCAGAAGCGGGACGCGACGCCAAGGGACAGCACGTAGCAAATCTGTTGGCATTCCAGCCCGACGAGCACATCGCACAGGTCCTGGATCTCCGCGATTACCAGCAAGCTCCCTACCTGGTGCTTGCAACAAAGAACGGTTTGGTCAAGAAGACCAGGCTTGAGGACTACGACACCAACCGCACGGCCGGTGTCATCGCGATCAACCTGCGCGACGGTGACGAGCTCGTCTCTGCACAGTTGGTCAGTGAAACTGATGACCTCCTGCTGGTGTCACGCAAGGGCCAGTCCATCCGCTTCACCGCCACGGACGATGCACTTCGTCCGATGGGCCGGGCGACGTCCGGTGTGACGGGTATGAAGTTCCGTGAAGATGACGAACTGCTGGCGGCAGATGTGGTCCAGGACGGCTCGTTCGTTTTCATCGTGACCGAGGGCGGCTATGCGAAGCGGACCGCCGTGGATGAGTACCGCCTGCAGGGCCGTGGCGGCCTTGGCATCAAGGTGGCGAAGCTCGCGGAGGACCGTGGTGACCTCGTAGGCGCCTTGATTGTGCAGGAAGAAGACGAAGTCCTGGTGGTCATGGAGGGCGGCAAGGTTGTCCGCTCTGCCGTCAGTGGCGTCCCGGCAAAGGGCCGTGACACCATGGGCGTCATCTTTGCGAAGCCGGACAAGAATGACCGCATTATTGAGGTCGCCCGCAACAGCGAACGCGGTTTGGAAGGCGAAGAGTCAGAGGACGGACAGGACGATGACGTAACGTTGGCTGCAGAAGACGGAGCCACTGAGGCAACCGTCACGTCAGAAACGGAAAACGACGCGGACCCGGATACAGAAACGGGCGCGGAGCTGAACGAAGACAACACCGGAGGTAACGAGTGAGTAATTCCGACTCATATCCCAAGCCGAGCACAGGTGTCCCCGGCGGACTCCGGCAGCCCTCGGGCAGCCCGCAGGCGGGAACGCCTGCAAGGCCCCAGCAACGCCCGGGAACCGGTTCAGCCGGTGCGGGAGCAACCGGGGCCCGGCCGGCAACGGCAACCAATTCGGCCCAGCGACCAGCAGGAGCTCCTGGACAACGCCCCGCCTCAGCCGGGCAGCGTCCCGCCGGAGCCCCCGGCCAGCGTCCCGCACAGCCCGGGCAGCGTCCGGCTGGTGCGCCCGGTCAACGCCCCGCCCAGGGCGGGCCGGGACTTGTAAAGCCGGCCCCCAAGGCCAAGGTGCGCCGTGCGCGCCTCCTGGTCAGCAAGGTTGACCCGTGGTCAGTACTGAAGATGGCGTTCCTGCTGTCTGTGGCGCTGGGCATCGTCACCGTTGTCGCCGCGATCGTGCTGTGGACTGTGTTGGATCTCACAGGTATCTTCAACCAGGTGGACAGCCTGCTGGGGACCTTGGCCGGTTCCGAAGGTAGTGGTTTCGAGTTGAAGAAGATTGCTTCGCTCGGTCAGGTGGCCTCCTTCGCCACGATTATTGCCGTGGTGAACGTAGTTCTGCTGACCGCCCTGTCGATGCTCTCAGCCGTGCTCTATAACATTTCCGCAACGTTGGTTGGCGGCATCGGCGTCACCCTGACGGACGACTAGTAAAAAACCGCGAATTTACGCCGAAAACGGTGAGATTCAGCGGTCGGAATGCCTCGATTTGAGATCGGGCCGGGATGTGCTGTACAGTCATATCTCGGCCCGATGAGGCATCGGGGCGTATAGCTCAGGCGGTTAGAGCGCTTCGCTGATAACGAAGAGGTCCCAGGTTCAAGTCCTGGTACGCCCACGGAACCTAACAGGTTCAGGTAACACTGAACCGGAATGAGGTGCTTGTGAAGAAGTTGCTGGTAGTAGTCGCAGCGGCGGTCGCAGGCGTCCTGGTCTATAAAAAGGCTCAGGAATCCGAAGCCCGGAAGGATCTCTGGAGCAAGTCAACCGACAAGGTCGACTAGCCACGGAGCCCGGTCTGGAACTGGCAAAAGCCAGTCCTGACATGGGGTATGATTGACGGGTTGCTTCTTATGGGGGCATGGCGCAATTGGTAGCGCACCTGCTTTGCAAGCAGGGGGTTCGGGGTTCGAGTCCCCGTGCCTCCACCATAAGAAAAGTCCCGGTCAGAAATGACCGGGACTTTTGCATTTAACCAATTCACTTAGTTGGGCGGGACTCTCTTCAGCGCCCGCTCCAGGAATGCCTTCAGTTCACTATCCCCCAGCACGGGAGTCACCACGCCGAGCTCCAGTGTCGGTTGCGTCTTGGCATCGGCGGCCGCCAACGCGGCCTGGACATTCCGGCGTGCTTCAGCCACGGCCGAGGAATCCCCGCGCTTGGCAGCATCGAGCATGATCAGGGCCTCTTCCACTCCTCGTCCGTAATTGGCTGCCGCACTTGCCCAATGGGTGGCATCCGCTGCGAACCCCGGGACTGCCATCCTGGGTAACAGTTCCGGCAACCTCTGCAGCAGCTCAGCTCGGGCCTTCAAGCCGCCTGAAGGCGACCTTCCGGCGTCGTAATCCGACCAGAACTGCTCTATATCCTGCCGCAGGTCCGGAGCGGACGGCGTGAGCTCGTCGTCCTGCCAGTCTTGGTTGAGGTCCACGAAAGCCTTTACGGCCGCGCGGACGTCCGGATCCGAGCCGGAAGCCTGTTTCAGGGCCGCGTCCATGGACTTGCCAGGATCGTACGCTGGTCCATTCCATGAGAGGTCGGCGTAGTTAAAGATGGCGGGGAAAGACAGGTAGGGCTCAATCATTGGATTGGTCACGATTCCGCGGACTGATTTGTACAGCTCTGGGTCGCGTCCGATCACCGGTGCCATGAAGAGGTGGTCCTGCGAAAAGTCGTTCACGGGGTAGTTATCCCAAATGACCAGGTCCCGTGGAGAACCTTGGCTCCCGTATGTCAGCCGGGCGGTCTCGGCTGAGTCGGCGCTGATCCTGTGGGAGACCACGTCTTCACCGGTCCACTGGACCACGATTCCAAGGTTCAGGGACCGGCCAAGTTCCCTCTTGTAGGGATTGCTGCCGGAACCGTTGTAAAAGGTGGGAACCGTTTGCAGGGGTTCGATGTCCTGTTTCGTCGAAATGAACCGGTCATTGACGTCATTCAGGAATGAAGCCTGCGCTTTGGCCAGGTTGGCTTGACCGGCACCGAAGTCCTTGAGGTCTTCGGCGCACTGGACCTTGGTGGCAATGTCATCGAGCGGAATCACGAACGAACGGACACCGATCGAATAGAGGGATTCAAGCTTGGCCACTGCAAAGTTCAGGTCCGCCTCGCGGGAGTAGCAACTATCGATGCCTGGGGACAGCGCGTAAGTAAAGCGGATGTGGTTGGCCGTGGCGGTATCCACCAGCTCCTGTAGTTCCTTGAGGTCCTCGTTCGAGTACAGTGCCCGCCACTTCTCCCGCAACAGTGGATCATCTTTTGGGGAGTAGATATAGGTATTCATTTTTTGGCGTCCTGCGAATTTGAGGACATCCAAACGAGCCTGATGGGACCATGGCGTGCCGTAAAAACCTTCGATGACGCCACGGGTTTCCATCAGCGGCCAATCACTGACGCGGGCGGCCGCCATTCCCCCATTCTTGAGCAATTGACGCGCGGTCTGCACGGCATGGAAAACGCCGTCGGCATCCGTTCCGGCGAGTACCGCCGTCGGAATCCCGGAAGTTTTTCCGGTAGCTATGGCGTAGCCTTCGGCTCGGTCGACTGCGTCCTGGTTCTCCGCCGTGCTGTCCTTCCCCAGCTCCTTGAGTACCGGGCTGACAGTGGGATCTGCTGCAGTGCCAAGGAAGACGGCCGAACTGCCGGCCGCTGGGCTGTTCAGGGCCGTCACGGCTTCTGCGGTGCCCCCGGCTCCTGTCACCAGGTCTTGGAGGGCTGCGATGGACGCTTGGTCTGTGCCAGGGGAAGCCACGATGTAAACGTGGCCGTTCAGAGGGATGGGATCCCCCACTCCGGCCTGGAGATGTTGTGGGACCGGGAAGATACTTGGGATTTCGGTCTTGCCCGTCCCTTGGCCACCGGGCCGTTCCCGGGAAACCACCAACCAGCCCGTAACGACCAGAGCGACAGCCAGAGCCGCGACTGCGAACAGCAGCAGTACTGATCGTCTCCGTCTAGCTCCACGGACGGGCGTTGTGTTCAATCAGGTGTCCCCTTGGGAAAGCCGTCGCCGGCTGTCTGGAATGTTGAATCAAGACAACCACACTGTCCGCGCCGCACATAGAGGGCAGGACGGGTGCCTCACCAAACTAAGGTTGAGCCGTGAACCTTCTCATTTCCGCGCTGGGAGTCCTGGGCGTGGCTTCCTCAGGACCACTGATCGCCGGCACCTTGGGTGCCACGTCAGTGACGGCGTTGGCGATCGCCTTCTGGCGGAACGCTATTGGCGCAGTCGTGATGGCCACACCGGTGGCCATCCGGGAGCCCAAACAGTTTGGGAAGATCAACCGGCGAGAGTTTGGCTGGTCCACCGTTGCCGCCATCGCCCTGGCCTTTCACTTCGCTTGCTTCATCACGGCGCTGCAGCTGACCTCGGTGGCTGCAGCCACTGCCTTGGTCTGCCTCCAGTCAGCATGGATCGCGGTCTTCCAGTTGTTCAGGGGCGCCCGACATCGCTGGCCGGTTCTGGTGGGCCTGGGGATAGCCTTTGGCGGAGTCGTGGCCATTACAGGATTCGATATGGGCTCGTCACCGCACGCCCTGCTGGGCGACGTCATGGCGCTGGCTGGTGGAGCCCTGGCCGGCTTGTACACCTTGGCTGGCGGCAGGGCCCGCCAATCCATGGGAACGGGCACGTACACCACGCTCTGCTATGGAATGTGTGCCGCGATTGTTGCCGTGTTCGCTTTGCTCAGTGGCCAACCATTGGCAGGGTTCGACGCCGGAGGTTGGCTTGGGATTCTCGCCATCACCGTGTGTGCACAGTTGGTAGGGCACACCGCCTTCAACCACCTGCTGGCCACAATGAGTCCCTTGCTGGTTTCCATGATCATCCTGCTGGAAATTCCGGGGGCAGCGATCCTGGCGGCAATCTTCCTGGACGAGACACTTCCCGCCGGGACATACGCCGGCCTTGCGCTCATTCTCGTTGGACTCGCGGTGGTGGTCGCCGGGCAACGGCGTGGCAAAGGCGAAGCAGACCGGCGCGAGGCCGAGCTGGGAACTGACTGAGCTTCCGCCGTCGGGCTTTTATTGCCTGGTGTGCCGCTGCGTGGCCTGACGCTGTATGGCCGGGGGCCTACAGGCTGCTGCGTCGAATGCCCTGCGCCGTGTTGGCCGTATGAATGGCCCGCAGGAGTTTGGCGGGGAAATAGACGGAGAAGAAGACCACCATGGGCGCTTTCAGGGCCATCTTCTTAACGTTGTGCGCTTTGTACGTCCGGTCGAAGCGCGTGACGTAATAGCGGTAGTCCCGCGGAGAGTCCTCAAGGCGTCGGGCCGACATGCCGGACACCATTTGCGGGCAATAGCGGACGTGGAGATCGTGCTCGGCGAGGTGCAGTGAGAGGTCGATGTCCTCGTGCATTTCATCCTTCTCATCGAGGCACGTTTCGTCCCGGATGGTCTCCCATGCGGTACGCCGGAGGGCCATGTTGGAACCGAACAGGAAGTGGTACTGGTGCTTGGCCAGGCGCAGCATCAGCTGGCGCATTTTGTCGTCCGCCTTGAGCCCAAAGCGGCGCATCGGCATGTCGTAGTAGACCACAGGTCCGGTAGCCGCCTGGACGGACTGGTCCATGAAGGCCTTCTGGACCTGCTCAACCCAGTCAGGTTCCAAGACGGAATCGGCGTCGATGCGCCCCACGATTTCCCCGTTGGCGCTGTTGAGGCCAAAGTTGCGGGTGGGAATGAGCCCCTGCGTGGCGTCCTGCCGTAAAAGGATGATGGGGCTTTCCGGGTATTCCTGCTGCATCTGGCGCACGATCCTGGCGGTGCGGTCAGTGGAGAGATTGTCCACCACGATGATTTCTTCAGCGGGAACAGACTGGTAGATGGCCGCGATGAGGCACTGGCGAATGACGCTTTCCTCGTTATACGCCGGGATGACGATTGAAACCCCCGGAGGCTCCGGGACTTCCTTGAGGGCACCCGCAACGGGTCTATCGGCTGACATCACTTCAAATCTAACACCCGGCAGAGCGTCCCCGGAGGACTGTTGGGTTACAAGGTGGCAAACACTGAAGGGATCCCGGGCTGGCCGGGATCCCTTCAGATGATGTTTCGATGACGGCCTCTATGAACGCAGGCCGATCAGAACCCTAGAGCTGCGAGTCCTTGGACGTGGACGTGGTGTCGTTGTCCTTTTGGCCGCTTGCCGCAATGTTCCTGACAGCGGTCTTGGCATCAGTAGCGACGTTGGTCGTCGAATCCTTGCTCTTCTCGAACGCATCCTTGGTTGCCTGCTCCACTTCGGCAGCCGCTTCCTCGGGCGTAATGTCAGAAGTTTTGGATTCGGCCGGCAAAGTTGCCGTCGCTGTAGCTGATGCTGCAGTGTCTGCGGGAGCCGGGGTTGGCGTTGGGGCAGGGGTTGGATTGACCGGGGCCGGCGTCTTCCAAGGATCCTCCACGGGCTTGGAGGCCTTCCACGCAGCGACGCCGGCAGCAACCGCGGCTGCAATAACCGTGACAACCAGCCATCCGCGCTTCTTCGGCTTCTGCTGGACAGCCAGTTGCTGGGAAACAGCCTTGCTGGTCTGGTCCGCCACTGCCTTGATCTGCTTGCTGGTGGCCTGGGCTTGCTCCTGCACGCTGTGCACCACACCCGAGTCCACAAGTTTCTGCGCAACCGCATCCACTTGGGCGGGCGCGTTCTCAAGAACGTGATGGACAACTACGGAAGCCTGGCCCAACTGCTCGGACAGCTTGGGCAGGTACTCCTCAACTACCTTGTCCCGGGCGAGTCCAAGCGCCGGAGTTGCCTTATTAAGGGTCTCCTGGATCTTGGGCGTGGCGTCCTCCACAGCGTCATGGATCTTCGGCGCGAGGTGCGCCAGTCCATCCTGAAGCCGCGGCGTAACTGTTGCCACGCCGTCGGCGAGGTTGTGCGCCGCCGACTTCAGTCCCTCCTGGATCTTGGGGGAAGCGGTATCAATGCCGTGCTGAATACGGGGAACAGCCCAATTGACGGCTGCTTCCACGCGGGGCGCCGCCCAGTCGCGGGCGTTATCCACACCAGCCGCAACGGAGTGTTCAAGGTCGCGGGCAATACGGTCTGATTTCTTCACAACTACCTCCCGATACACATGCTCGTTTGAAGCTAGCCTACGTGCCTTGAGGAACAGCGGCTATTCATCTGCATGATTCTTCCCGGATTTCACCCAGCGCGGAACCGGCTTTACAGCCATGCCGGCGTTGACCCTGCATGAAAGAATGGGGCCATGACCATCGCAACCGCAAAAGCAACGATCCACACGAGCCTCGGCGACATCAAGGTTGACCTCTTCGGCAACCACGCCCCCAAGACGGTCGCCAACTTCATTGGCCTCGCCACGGGCGAAAAGTCTTGGACGCACCCGGAAACCGGCGAAGACAAGACCGGCACCCCCCTTTACGACGGCACCATCTTCCACCGCATCATCAAGGACTTCATGATCCAGGGTGGAGATCCCCTGGGCCGCGGCGTTGGCGGACCGGGCTACAAGTTCGACGACGAAATCCACCCCGAGCTGACCTTCAACGCTCCCTACAAACTGGCCATGGCCAACGCCGGTATCCAGATGGGCAAGGGCACCAACGGGTCACAGTTCTTCATCACTACGGTCAACACCGACTGGCTGTTCGGCAAGCACAGCATCTTCGGTGAAGTAGCTGACGAGGAATCCCGCAAGGTTGTTGACGCCATTGAGGGCGTCCGCACCGGCATGGGCGACCGCCCCGTTGAGGACGTCGTCATCAACAGCATCGACATCGAACAGCTCTAACAACAGGCTGAATCAGAGCCCATGAGCTACGGAATCCCGTCGGCAGAGCCGTCCGCCACCATCCCGGTGTGCCCACGGCACCCGGACAGGCCCTCCTACGTGCGGTGCCAGCGCTGCGGGCGCCCCGCGTGCCCCGAGTGCCAGCGGGCGGCCGCCGTCGGGTTCCAATGCGTCGATTGCGTCAACGAACAAAAACGTACGACGCCGAGCTACCGCTCTCCCTATGGCGGTGCCTTGGCAACCGGCCGGCCTTTGGTGACGTTTACGATCATCGGGTTGTGCGTGCTGGTTTACGTCCTTCAATGGATTGTTCCTGGTGACGCTGTATTCCAGAATTTTGCATTCGCAAATTATGCAGCTGCCAGCGAGCCCTGGCGGATGCTTACTGCGGCCTTCCTTCATTCGCAAGGCTTCCTGCTGCACATCGTCCTGAACATGTACACGCTATGGATTTTCGGACAAGCCCTTGAGCCATTGCTCGGGCGGATCCGGTTCCTGGCCGTGTACCTGCTCTCCGCCGTCGGTGGATCCGTGGGCTACCTGTTGTTGACTCCCACGTTTCCCGTGGTTGGCGTTGTGGGAGCTTCCGGCGCCATCTTCGGTCTGTTCGGTGCCATGCTCGTAGTGCAGCGTCATCGCGGCGGTGAAACCAAACAACTGTGGATCCTCATTGCGATCAATGGCGCCATTGGCTTCTTTGTTCCCAGCATTGCCTGGCAAGCCCACTTAGGTGGCCTGATCACCGGCGGCCTCGCTGCCGCCGCCGTCGCCTATGCCCCGCGGGGCAAGAACCAGGCTCTGCTGCAAGCAGGTGGCCTCATCCTCGTGGCAGGCCTTTTGGCCGTGGTCGCGTGGTTCCGCATCACTGCCGGCTAGCTCTGGCGCTTCCTGCAACCGCGACCGGTTGCCGCAGTATCGTCCTGAGTTTCTCCGGTGCAGTACGGCGTGGGTCGCTGAGGTAGATCTCGTGATGCTTCCCCAACATCATCAATGACTCCCCGGGAATGAAGCTGGTGTGCATTTCCGCGAGCACTGGACCCTCGTCATCGTAGGGGCCGATGTGGAGGGTTTGGACGCTGAGCCCTTCATCGATTGTTTCCAATCGAAGACCGTCAATTGCCGGCCCTTGGTCTTTTTTGCCTACGATCTGACGCGCTTCCTCGAAGTGATCTTGGGTGAGCCAATCCGGGACCATAATCATCAGGGTCCAATCCCAGCATGATTTGTCCCTGGCGCTTGTGAAGGTATCCAGGTCGTCCGCCCACCAGAGCCCTTCCAGCGGCATCATCGTGTAGTCGCGACCCAACTCCTGTTTGCTGAAGAACTTCATCCTGTAAGCGACCGGATAGATGGTGGTCAGCGCGTCCTTGTAGTCCTGGGAGGTGTTTGGATCACCATGGCCGTCGATCATGAGGAACTGCAGGGCTGGAACCGTCACCACGGAAAACCTGCCATGTGAAGCGTTGTACGTTTCAATCTGCTTTTTGAAGTCGATTTTCATCGGCAAGTAATCCCACTCCCCTACTTTTCGATTTGATGAGGTTATCCACAGCTGTTGTCCACAGTGTGTGTAACTTACATCCGTGTAGTTAGCTCGTCAGAGTGCTGTGCGGCCTGTCAGGGCGGTAGATATCCCCGGAAAGGCATGGGTTCATCCACATCTGTGGATAACTTTGTCCCCGACCCTGTCTGGTTTGTGGACAACCAAGCCATTTCTGGGCCAGTTGTGGATAAAGCTGTTAATGATGCTGTGGAGGGGCCTCTATCAACAGGCTTATCAACAATGTTAATAACTTACACGCGTGTAGTTCAGGCCCGTTGCGGTTCCTTTTAGACCGCAAGCGCGCGGATCCGGCACCGGAAACCCACAAGTTTTCCCCACCTGTGGATAACTTGTGGGTAGGGGGTTGTTGTTAAGTGGGTAACTCCCCAGGCCGCGAAGGTCGTGAAGGTGATCACTGAGGGAGGAAGGCCCGCTCTGAGATGATTTTGGGCTCCGGCTCGTCGGTGAAAACGCTGGTGAGTAAATCCAGCAATGCTCCACAGGTGAACGTTCAATGAAGATGCGGTCACTATCCACAGCTGGATGCACAGTGGGCATAACTCCTGCCCGTCGGTCCTGAGTCCAGGATCAGCACTGCGGCGGGGGATTCTGGGGAAAGTGCATGGATGTCCACAGAAGTTATCCACGCCTGTGGAAAAAGTTACGCACTTCTGTGGAAAAGGCCTGTGGGCATCTGCGGGAAGGCCGAAGCCCTATTTCCAACCTTGCTCAAGCCAAACGCCGGACGTACCCCGCCTGTGGCTATCAACCAAGTGGGTATCGATGATCCCCACGGCTTCCATGAGGGCATACATGGTTGTGGGGCCAACAAACGCGAAGCCCTTTTTGCGGAGCGCCTTGGACAGAGCAACGGATGCGGGCGACGTAGTGGGGATTTCTGCGTAGGACCGGGGAGCAGGGGTGGTTTCCGGCTTGAAGGACCACACGAAGTCCACCAAGCCGCCCTCTGCCCTCAGGGCGATGGTGGCCTTGGCGTTGGTGATGGCTGCCTGGATCTTCAGGCGGTTCCGGACGATGCCTGCGTCCAGCATGAGCCGCTCGACATCCGCGTCCGTGAAAGCAGCGACGCTTTCAGGGTGAAAATCCAGGAAAGCCTTCCGGAAGGCATCCCGCTTCCGAAGGATGGTTGCCCATGACAGGCCGGCTTGGAACGCCTCAAGACTGATGCGCTCATACATTCCTTGCTCGTCCCGGACCGGCATGCCCCACTCGTGATCGTAGTAAGCCTGCATCAGGGGATCCGAGGCAGCCCACAGCGGCCGCGCCAGGCCATCCTGGCCGATGATGATGCCGGTTTCTTCCGTGGTCATGAACGCTCCTCTGCGGCCGTCCCGCGGACGCCAACCCTTGCTCTTGCCTTTAGGGACATTCTGCCCGTTGGCTGTGACATTTTGCCCGTTGCCTGGGACATTTTGCCGCTGCGATCCGGTCCCTAGGACAATCCGGTGACACGCATAGTGATGTTGATTCGTCCATGGGAGAGCCCGCATCCTTCCGGGCAGGTTCCGGGGAGGACCTTTGGGATGCCGTGATACGCGAACCTTGATGCTCCGCCGAAAACGAAAAGGTCTCCCGATCGGAGTTCGACGTCCGTATATGGCTTGGTCCGCGTCTGGGTGTTGCCGAAGCGGAAGAGGCACGTCTCCCCGATGCTGAGGGACACTACTGGAGCATTGGAACATTCATCTTTGTCCTGATGCATCCCCATGGCGGCGCCGCGATCGTAGAAGTTCACCAGTGCTGCATCGGGTGTGTAATTGCCAGCGAGCTCGGCGAGGGCCTCGTTGCCTTCCGGCCCGGAGGAGTAAGCATCGGATACGGCCTTCCTGCCCAAGCGAACCATCCACTCCGGGAAGTCGAGTACAGGCTGGCCGTTTACATCCGTAGCTTCCCTCGTGTAGCGGTAGGGTTGCCAATGCCAGCCAAGGCAAAGGGTCCGGACAGACATCTGATGTCCTCCCGGCAATGTTGCTGCCCGGAGGGGCACCGGCCCGTGCGTCCATTCGCCAAAGCGTTGCACGATCCACCTCTGCTGCTCCAGGCTGAGCCAGCCCGGCACGTGCACGGCGCCTGGAGCTATAGCGCGAGGGGCGGCGTCGTAGGTGTGAGGTTGGATAAGCGTCAACGGAAACAGGGCGTCCTCGCTCATGCGGCAGCCTCAAGCGTAAGGAGCCTTCGTTTCGCTTCGGTTCCACCGAGGTAACCGCCGAAAGTGCCGTCGGACTTCACCACGCGATGGCAAGGAACGATCACCGGCAGCGGGTTGGTAGCGCAGGCCGTTCCAACGGCGCGCACAGCTTTGGGGCTGCCGGCGGCCTGGGCCACCTGTGCGTAACTTTCGGTCCTTCCGTAAGCGATCTGCGGCAAGTGGTGGAGGACGTTGAGGCGGAACCCGCGTGCGAGCTGGAAATCCAGGGGAAGGCTGAAATCCTTACGGGTGCCGCTGAAGTACTCGTCCAATTGGCGGGCAGCGGCCTCAAGTTGTGAAGGTGCATACAGGATGCGGGGACTCACAGTGTCGGCCAACAACTGTAATACGGCCTCGTGGTTTTCACGCTCGAACGCTACCCGCATCACGCCATGCTCCGTACCCGCCAAAAGCAGCTTGCCCACAGGAGAATCCACCACTGTGTAGGCGATGTCCAGGGAATGGCTTTCCTGTGCAGAGCGGACAAGTCGCGCGTGGAGGCTGGCCAGGGCAGGTTCGATTCCGGCGTCGAGGGGTTGAAGAAGTGTGGCAACCGCGGCGCGGTCCGAAAGAGATTCAAGAGTCATCGGATTTCTCCTTTCGCCGATGCTGGGACGGATGACGTAGTCACGGACGTGGAATGAACCAGGAAAGCTCGGACGGATTCGGGCTCGTCGCGGAGCATGGAACGGAGGGCTTTCACACCATCGGATCCCGCACGTCGTGCGGCATCTGGTGTCCCGCCCAGAAGTGACGCAATCTCCCGATATGGGAGGCCCGCCAAATAGTGGTAGGCCACTGCCTGGCGTTGTTTAGGTGGCAACTGCGCGACGGCGTTGAGTAGCTCCGCTTGGTTGTCACCCGGAATGCCAATCTTCGAAGGCCGCTCGGGTGGCTGATCGACAGGCAAAGCGCGCCGATTACTGGAACGGATGAGGTCGATGCATTTCCGATGCGCAATAGTGACGAGCCAGGCCTCAAGGTTGGCATCCGCAGGGAGGGCGCCGTAAGCCTGCAAAGCCGCAAGAAAGGTTTCGGACCAGGCGTCGTCGGCATCGTGAAGGCCAACCACTGCACGGCACACCCGGAGCACAGTGCCGCCATGTTCCTGGACGACTGCTTCGAACGGCCTCTTGGTGTGGGCCGGCTGCCGGCGCTGCATCAGAAGAGTTTGCTCTCTTTCACGGCGGCAGGCTCTTCGAGCTCGAGGAGGAAGCGCTTGTTGGGCAGCCCACCCGCGTAGCCGGTGAGTTGCCCTTTGCGCCCCACCACGCGGTGGCACGGGATGATGATGCTGATGGGGTTTCGCCCCACTGCGGAGCCGACAGCCTGGGCCAGGTGGGGATCGCCCATCTCGAGAGCCAGTTCACCGTAGCTGATGGTTTCCCCAAAAGGAATGTTTTGGAGCCGCTGCCAGACCTTCTCTTGGAAGGCATTGCCCCGGGCTTCAAAGGGAACGTCGAAGTCGGTGCGCTTTCCTTGGAGGTACTCGCCGAGTTCGCCGCGGGTCTGATCGAAGAGTGGTTCCTCGATCCCTGCCGGGACTCCAAAGTAGTCCGGCGGAGGCATGTGCCAATGGCCTTCGTAAAAGATGCCCGTCAAAAACTCCCCGCGGGCAGTCAGCGTCAGCTGCCCCAGCGGGGAATCCATGGTGGTGTGCCTGGTGTTCATATCCTGTAGACGTTCGCGGGCACCGAAATGTGAGGTGTGGGATTCCTAGGCGCGCCAGCGCGTGGTCATGAGGAATCCGACGATTGCGATGCCGAACCCAGCCACGATGTTCCACGAAGCCCATTCCTGAACGGGGAACCGGCCCTCGGTGATATAGAACGTGATGATCCAGATCAGTCCAATGATCATGAGGCCAAACATGACCGGCTTGTACCAAACGGGATTCGGCTTGTACTGCTGCGCGGCGGAAGTCTGCTGGGCCTGACGGGCAGGCCGCTTGCGGGGCTTGGACTCGGGCACGGATCCTCCTTGGCTGTTCGATTGAAACCCGATGCTGCCGGCCTTGGTATCCTGCAGGAAGGAAAAAATCCAGCGGTCAACGGCCACGCGGTGCTCCGGGTTGTTACTAGCTGTCAAGTCTAGCCGCAACCGGGGTAGGCCAGCGCCGCCCGCGCCCTATACGAGGAGACCCTGTGGCGGACCAGCAGACGACGGCGGCTGCAGCCGTGCCGTCCGCCCGCGGGCCGCAGCGAAAACCTCCCCGCGCCCGGCTCACAGCCTCGGACGTTATGCGCAAAATCAGCCAGGTACTGGGCGAGTTGCTCATCACCGCAGGCATTGTCCTCCTGCTTTTTGTGGGCTGGGAGCTGTGGTGGACCAACGTGGAGGCCGACGCCAAGCAGACCGAAGCCGTGAAGAGTTTTGCACAGGAATTTGCGGGACCGGTGACACCGGCTGCCAGCCAGGCTACGGACTACGGTCCGCCCGTCGTCGGGACAGCACCCGCCCATGGGAAAACGATCGGGATCATGTACATCCCTCGATTCGGTCCGGACTACACGCGGCCCATTATCGAGGGAACAGACCAGGATGTCCTGGACACACTGGGCCTGGGGCACTACGGAAACACCAGCATGCCCGGAGCCCTGGGCAATTTTGCCGTCGCGGGACACCGGCAAACCCACGGCGCTGTACTGGATAACATCCACACACTGGTCCCCGGTGACAAAATCTACGTCCAGACGCCCGACGGCTATTACACCTATGTCTTCCGCAACAACCAGATTGTGTTGCCCAGCCAGACCGACGTCCTGATGCCGGTCCCCACGCAACCCGGAGTCACGCCCCGTGAAAGCATACTGACCATGACCAGTTGCAACCCGCGCTTCGGATCCCAGGAACGCATCATCGCCTACTCCGTCCTTGAGGGTTGGCAACCGGCCTCAGCGGGACCGCCGTCGGAAATCGCCACCCAAGTAGCCCAAGCCCAAGGAAAGGGGTAACGGATGTACGCCTGGATCTTCAGGAATTTGCCCGGCCCCTTGTGGGTGCGGATACTGACATCGGTGGCGCTTGTGGCCGTAGCCCTCGTCCTGATGGTGGAGTTCCTCTTCCCGTGGTTCTCCCAATTCACTTCTTTGACCGACTCAACGATTGGTTTAGTGCAGCAGCCATGAGCTCAACAAAAATCCTCGTCGTGGACAACTACGACAGCTTCGTTTACACCTTGGTGGGCTACCTGCAAGAACTCGGCGCCGAGACAACCGTGGTCCGAAATGACGACGTGACACTCGCAGAAGCCAAAGAGCTTGCCGCAGCCCGTGATGGAGTCCTCATCTCTCCCGGTCCAGGAACGCCGGCAGAAGCTGGTGTTTGCATTGACCTCATCAAGTGGTGTGGCGAGGCCGCCAAGCCTATGTTCGGAGTCTGCCTTGGCCACCAGGCCCTTGCCGAAGCTTATGGCGGCGTGGTCACCCATGCGCCTGAGCTGATGCACGGCAAAACCTCGCCTGTGCAGCACGAAGGCAAGAGCGTCTTTGTCGGGCTTCCGTCGCCAGTGACGGCTACGCGCTACCACTCACTCGCTGCGGTTCGCGACTCGATTCCGGACGTCCTGGAGATCACAGCCGAGACCACCAACGGTGTGGTCATGGGTCTGCAGCACAAGACCGCTCCCCTCTGCGGCGTGCAGTTCCACCCGGAATCAGTCCTCACCGAAGGCGGCTACCAGATGCTGGGCAACTGGCTGGAGTCTCTCGGCATGACCGGCGCCGCGGAACGTGCTTCGAAGCTGAGCCCGCTGATCCAGCACTGAGGTGTAGCGGCGGCTGAGAGGACGCGACCCGTTAGTCCTTCTTGGTGGGCGTCGGCTTGGGGCTCGAGGTATCTGTTGGCGTGGGTGTGGGAGTCGGAGCCGGGGCTTTGGCTACCGTTACCGTTACTGTCTTGCCCTGATCCACTTCAGTATTGAAGGTTTCGCTTTGCGCCGTGACCTTTCCGGGGGTCACCTGGGAATTTTCCTGCTCCACCACGGTCATCACGAGGCCGTTCTCCTTCAGCAGCGCTTCGGCCTCCGACTGGGCAAGACCGATCAGTTGGGGCATCAGCACTTTGCCGGAGGAGACCTGCAGCTCAACGTTGGAACCTGCGGCTATGGGCGCCCCGGGGGCTGGACCAGTGGTGATGACGAGTCCGATGGGAACGGTGGGGCTATGCGTCCTCACGCTGGAGATGTTGCCCGTGATTCCCAGGCGCCGGAGGGTGTCGCGGGCGTCTGACTCGGTGCGGCCCACAATGTCTGCCGGGATAGTTACCGAGCTGGGACCGCTGGAGATGTTGAGGATGACTTCGGCGTTCTGTTCAAGCATGGAGCCCGCACTGGGTGCCGTGCCGATCGCCATGTCCTTGGCAACCTTGTCACTGGCCACACGTGCCGTTTTGGGGACCAGCTTTGCGGAGTAGAGCTCCTGCAGCGCCTGGGACTCCGACATGTTGGTCACCGAGGGAACCGCCACCTTGGCCGGCGTCGCGGCGGGCGCGTTGACCAGGCTGTAGATCCAGAATCCGGCGCCTGCGAGAACAAGGATAGTGAAGATTGCCAGGGTCGCCGCCCAAGTACGACGGCGGGACTTCTGGCGCGCGGTCCGCTCACGTTCCGGTGGGAGGTCCAAGGGAAGCGCTTCGTCCAGCGGCTCCTCCATGGGGTCCTGGGGCACGTCCTTGTAGTGCTCGACATCCAGGAATCCAACGGCTGTTGCGCTCAAGAGCTGCGTCTCCGGGTCTTCGGATGAAATGAGGTCGTTCGGGTCGGTAGGTGCCTCGCTGGGGGGAAGAGCGGGAACGGGGATGCCATTACTCGCGGCCCTGAGTGCCCGCCGGAAGGCAGCCGCATCCTGGAATCGGTCTGACCGGTTCTTTTGCAGGGCCTTGGCAAGGACGGAATCCAAAGCCTCGGAAACTTCGGGGTTATGGACGCTGGGAAGGTCTGGCGTCTCCCGGACGTGCTGGTAGGCCACTGAAACCGGGCTGTCGCCTACAAACGGTGGCCGGCTGGTAAGCAGCTCGTACAGGAGGCAGCCGGCAGAGTAGAGATCGCTGCGGGCATCAACGGTCTCCCCCCGTGCTTGTTCGGGGGAAAGGTATTGGGCCGTTCCCACCACAGCCTGCGTCTGCGTCATGGTGGCAGCGGAGTCAGCCATGGCGCGGGCGATGCCAAAGTCCATGACCTTGACGTCCCCGGTATCAGCACAGACCATGACGTTGGCCGGCTTGATATCGCGGTGCACAATGCCCGCCCGGTGGCTGTACTCCAGCGCCGCGAGGACGCCAAGGGTGTAGCCGATGGAGTCTTCAACACCGAGTTCGTGCGCTTTGATCATGTCCCGCAGGGTCCGTCCTGCGACGAACTCCATCACGATGTATGGGACACGCACGTCCTCACCCGGTCCGCCCGGGACGGAGTACTCACCAGTATCGAAGATGGCCACGATGGAAGGGTGGTTCAGTGCCGCGACAGCCTGGGCCTCGCGTTTGAAACGGGCCTGGAACTGGGGATCGCGGGCCAGGTCAGCACGCAGGACTTTGACGGCAATGGTGCGTCCCAGCAGCGTATCTGCCCCACGGTAGACGTCTGCCATGCCACCACGGCCGATCAGGTCACCGAGTTCGTAGCGACCATTGAGGATGCGCTGCGAAGAGACAGGTGTGCTCTCCTCTCGGTGCGCTGGACCGGGCCGTGGCGTAGACATGGCGGCTACTTAATTGCTCGGGCTGCCGGAGCCGCTGGGGCTGGCACTCGGGGACGTCGGATTGCTCGGTACAAGCGACTTGGACAGGTGGTATGTGACTACCGAACCAGCGGCAACCTTTGTTCCAGGGGCTGGCTCGGACCGTACGAAGGTCCCTGGTTTCTGGCCAACGGCACCATTCACGGGATCGCCCGGGACCCACCGCAGGTTCGCTGCTTCGATCAGTCCGCGGACCTCGTCCTCGCTGAGGCCGACACCGATGCTGGGCACGGACACCATTTCGGGACCCTTGGAGTACTGGACAGTGATAACTTCCCCTGGATCAACAGGACCGGTGGGGTTAAGGTCAGTTACCGTACCCACCGCGGCAGTGTTGAATACTTCCTGCCCGTTTACCTGCAGGCCCAATCCAACAAGCTGGCTGCGGACAGTCTCAAAGGGTTGTCCAAGATACTCCTCAGGGATCAGGTTGATTTTCTGGGGAGTGGACTGCGTCGGCGTGGGTGAGGGGGCCTGGGACGTCTGCGTCGGGGTGGCCGATTGCGACGTTGGACTTGCGCTCCGGCTTGGGCTTGCAGATGTGGACTCGTTGGGACCGGGATTCGGGGAGAAGAAGCCCGACTGTGAAATCAGGAAACCAACCAGTGCGAAGAGCACCAGCAGGATCAGGGCAACGAGTGGCCAGGTCCAGGGGCTGCGCTTCTTACGCTCCGGCTCGACGTCGTCGTAGTTGTCGTCATCGCTGTAGATAACTTCTTCTTCGTCGTTCAGCTGCCGCTCTGCCTCAAGTGCATTCGCCCGCGACAAAGGGTTGTCGGCGGAAGCGCCGGCAGCTCCAAGGGCAGCCCCGGCTGCGCCTCCAATAGCGGCGGTGGCGCCGATCACCGGAAGTGCGGAAGTCGACGTCGCGGTGTGCTCCTTGCCAAACGGCGAGGTAACGACGCCGGTGGGGGCCGTAGCGGTATTGACAGGTGCCGTGATGGGTCCAGTAGCGGCTTCGAAGAGAAGCATTCCCGGCACCGCAGCGTGGGCAGTGGTGATATCGCCGTTGCGGATAGCCTCGGCGGCCTCAGCCAGCTTGATGGCGTTGGCTGGACGGTTCTTGGGATCCTTGGCGAGCATGGACATCAGGAGGGCACGCACCGGAGTAGGCAGCGTCTCCGGAAGCGGTGGCGGAGCGTCGTTGACCTGTGCAAGGGCAATGGCGATCTGCGATTCACCGGAGAACGGACGGTGGCCGGTGAGGCATTCGTAACCGATGACGCCCAGCGAGTAGATGTCAGACGAGCCAGTGGCAGTTTGTCCTGTTGCCTGCTCGGGAGCAAGGTACTGGGCGGTGCCCATGACCTGGCCGGTCTGGGTCAGCGGCACCTGGTCAGCCAGGCGGGCGATACCGAAGTCGGTGACCTTGACGCGGTTGTCAGGCGTGATCAGGAGGTTGCCCGGCTTGATGTCGCGGTGGACCAGGCCCTGGGCATGTGCCACGGCCAGGGCGCGCGCCGTCTGGGAGATGATCGAAAGGGTCATGTCAGGCGACAGGACCTGCTCGCGCTCGAGGATGCCGCTCAACGGATGGCCGGGCACCAGTTCCATGACCAGGTACGCAGAGCCGGCTTCTTCGCCGTAATCGAAGACGTTGGCAATACCCACGTGGTTGAGGAGTGCCGTGTGGCGGGCTTCAGCGCGGAAACGCTGGAGGAAGCCGGGGTCCCCGGTGTATTCCTCCTTGAGCACCTTGATGGCAACGATCCTGCCCAGGATCTGGTCCTTGGCCTTCCAGACCTCGCCCATGCCGCCAATCGCAATGCGACTGGTCAGCTGGAACCTGCCGCCGAGTGTGATTCCCGAAGTAGGTCTCACTTATTCAACACCGCCTCAAAAATCTTCTTTGCGTTCGGACTGGTTAGCTTGGCGCCTGTGAGCACATCCACACCTTCCATGACGATGGTGACGGCCACTTGCGGATCGTTCGCCGGGGCGAACCCGGTGAACCAAGAGTTGTTCAAACCTGAATCGCCGAGCTCGGCGGTACCGGTTTTCCCGGCTACCTGGACTCCCGGGACCGCGGCGCCGCTGGCGATGCCGTTGGAGACCGCGCTGCTCATCCACTGGGTGATCTGGTTCGCGATGGGTTGGGTGGTGCTTGTACGGAGTGCCTCGGGCTTGAATTCGCTGATCACCCGGAGGTCGGGAGCGCGAACCGTCTTGACCAGGTTGGGCTTCATTTGCACACCACCGTTGGCAATTGCCGCAGTCATCAGGTTGATCTGCAGCGGGGTTGCCTTGACGTCGCGCTGACCCACTGAGGACTGGGCCAGCTGCGCTTGGTCCAGATCCTTCGGGAAGACGCTGACGGCCTGCTGGAGCTTGAGCTGCTCGCCGAAGGTGTCACCGAAACCGAACTTCTCTGCCTGCTCCCGGATGGCGTCTTGGCCAAGGTCCAGCGCGATGCTCGCAAAGGGAGTGTTACATGACTGTTCCAGGGCGAAGGAGAACGTTGCCGTTTCACGGACGTTGCAGTTGCCGCCGGCGTAGTTGGGCAGACTGGCACTGGATCCAGGCAGGGGCAGGCTGCTGGGGTTCGGCAGTTCGCTGTCCTTGTTGTACTTGCCGGAATTCAGCGCCGCTGCAGTATCGACGAGCTTGAACACCGAGCCTGGGGACAACAAGTTACCTGTGGGCCCGCTGACGTTCTGATTCAAGTTGATGCCGGGAATCTTGTTCAGCTCGGCGTAATTGGCCGCTGCGGCAGCGGTGTCATGGGTAGCGATCAGGTTGGGGTCGTAGGACGGCTTGGAAACCATGGCCAGGATGGCGCCGGTTTTCGGGTTGGTCACCACGATCGAGCCACGCTGACCCTCGGGGATGAGGCCGTAGGCAAGTTGCTGGATGGCGGGATCCAGCGTCAGTTCCACGGAGGCACCCTTGGGCTCATTGCCCAGGAACATCTGGCTGACGCGGTCCAGGAACAGCTGGTCAGAGTTTCCGGCCAACTGATCACTGAGCGACTGCTCGAGCCCCGTAGAACCAAATCCCCTGGAGAAGTATCCGGTGATGCCCGCATAAAGTTCGGGCTGCGTGTACTTGCGTTGGAACGCGCAGGACTCGTTTCCCGGAACGGACTCTGCAATCGGCTTACCGGCGACAATGATCGCCCCGCGGTCGTTGCAGAACGTTGCCAGGATTGCCCGCTGATTCCATGGATTGGCGTTGAGGTCGTCAGCGCCAATGACCTGGACGTAGCTGATGGCGCCGAAAATCAACGCGAACATGGCGACGGCAGCCATCCACGAACTTCTAATTGCCTGGTTCATGGGTGCTTCACCGCTTCCGTGGGTGCGCCCGGTGTGGGTACGGAGGCCGACTTGCGGGCGGCCGGGTTGGTGCTGCTTGCAGGAGGTTTGTTGACCATCGGAGTGGTATCTATGGGCCCGCGGGCCGTGTTGGAGATCATGAGCAGGAGGCCGACGATTATCCAGTTGGCCAGAAGCGAGGATCCACCGGCGGCCAGGAACGGCGTGGTGAGGCCCGTCAGCGGGATAAGCCTGGTGACGCCTCCGATGACCACAAAGCACTGGAGCGCGATTGCGAAGGAGAGCCCGCAAGCCAGCAACTTACCGAACGCATCCCGGGTGCCCAGTGCGGCACGGAAACCACGGGTAAAAAGCAACAAGTAGAGCATCACCACGGCGAACAGACCAATGAGGCCGAGTTCTTCGCCGATCAGTGCCACGATCATGTCGCTGTTGGCGAAGGGCACCAGGTCCGGCCGGCCCTGGCCAAGGCCCGTGCCCACCAGACCGCCGTCAGCCATGCCGAACAAGCCCTGGACGATCTGTCCACTGCCACCGGGTGACCTGCCAAAGACTTCGGGAGTGAAGGCGTTGATCCAGCTGTCGATCCTGAAGGCAACGTGCGAGAAGATCTTGGAAGCGATGAAGCCGCCGCCAAGGATCAGGGCCAGGCCGATCACCACCCATGAGATGCGGCTTGTGGCGACGTAGATCATCACAATGAAGAGGCCGAAGAACAGGACTGACGATCCGAGGTCGCGCTGGAATACGAGGACGCCAATGCTGACCAACCAGGCGGTGATCATGGGACCCAGGTCCTTGAACCGGGGGAACTGCATGGGACCGATTTTCCGTCCTGCCAGCAGGATGAGATCACGGTTGGAGGAAAGATATCCGGCGAAGAATATTGCCAGTGTGATCTTGGCAATTTCCCCGGGCTGGAACGTCATCGGGCCGATCTTGATCCACACGCTCGCACCCAGTACTTCACCGGCAGAGATGCCGGGAACGAGCGGCAAAATCAGAAGGAATGCACTCGCTGCCAAGGAAATGTAGGTAAATCGGCGCAAGACGCGGTGGTCCTTGAGGAACCAAATCACAGCGATGGATACCGCCATGGCAATAAGCGTCCAACGCAGCTGATTATTACCTGTATCGTCCCCGGGGCCGTCCATGCGGTGGATCAAAGCGAGGCCGAGCCCGTTCAAGGCAACAACGATCGGAAGTATTACCGGGTCGGCATACTTGGCACGCAGCCTGAGGACAACGTGGAAGGCAAAGGCAGCGACTGCCAGCAGGCTCGATTGGAACCAGAAGTCGCTGTCCAATCCACTTTCGGAATTGATGCTCACCAGAGCACTGGCGCCGATGCCAACGGCAAGCGCAAGCAGGATGAGCACCAGCTCAACATTGCGCCGCGGCTTGGGTGCGGTCTCAGTCTGGATCATTTTGCCGCCTCACAGGGAGTCGGTACGGGCGAAGGCGTGGGGCTGGCAATGGCCGCTGTACTTGGAATTGGAACACTTGTTGTCGCTGACGGAGTGGGGGAAGGAGTGGTGCTGGGGCAGGTTCCCGACGTACTGCCGTAGTTCTTCAGGTTCTCGACAATACGCTGGGCATCATCAAGGTCCCCGGCGGGAACGGTCTGCCGAACACTCTGTTGACCGTACTCGGGAAGGGACTCAACACGGAGGTCAGTAACAGCCTCAAGCCGGGACAACTGGATGGGTCCGAGCCGCTGCGAAATGCCGTTGAAGATTGCTACCCGGGAATCGTACTCGCCCACGTAATAGCGGGTCTGCGTCCAAGCGTAGCCAAGCCATAGGCCCACCACGACGCCGAGCACAACAACAGCAGCAACAGCGGGCATGAGCCAGCGAATGCGGCGTCGTGCCGGTTCTTCGACTTCCAAGCGGTCCTGCTCGGCTTTGTGCGTCAGGACCGTAGCCGCGCGTCGGGCAACAGTGCGGCCCGCTACCGTCGGGATTGATCCCGTTTCGGCGGCTGTAGCTGCGGCACCCACAAGCTCATGGGGACGGCTGGCGAGCTCTTCGCGGAGGACCTCAGCGGAAAGGTGCTCACCCAGGTGGGGGTCAGTAGTGGTTGGCGGCTCTTTGGAGGTTCCGTCTTCGTCAGCGGACTCAGCCTTCTCCGCGGTTGGGTCGCCATTGCTGAAGGATGAACCTGCATCGGCAACCTTGCCATCATTGGGCGCTGTTGCCTTAAGCTCGCCCGGACTGGCGTCTGCGGGCTTGGTGGCGGAGGGACCTTCCGTCGGCTTATCTGCAGCAGATGATTCCGGCTCGTCCAGCGCGGCAAGCGCCGCGGGAGGAACGACGTCGACGGCGGCCGTGTTGACGTCGTCGTCGGTCTCCTCAACAATCTCCAGCACGACCACGGTGACGTTGTCCGGGGCGCCGGCTTCCAACGTGAGGTTAACCAGGATTTCCGCGCATTCCCGCAGGTCCTTGGTTTCCCGGAATACGCGCTCAACCACGTGCCCTGCCACGTAGTTGAGGCCATCTGAGCAGAGCAACCAGCGTTCGCCCGGCTCGACGTCGAGGGCATCCAAGTCCAGCTCAGGGCTGGCGTCGACGTCACCCAGGACGCGCATCAGAACGTTTTTATGGGGATGTGTTTCGGCTTCTTCGGGGCGGAGCCGACCTTCATCAATAAGGCGTTGAACGAACGTGTGGTCAATGCTGACTTGCTCGAACTCTTTGTTCCGCAGGCGGTAGGCCCGGGAGTCGCCGATGTGGGCGAAATGCAGTTTGCGGCCCTCAAGGAGCAGGGCGGTGACGGTGGTGCCCATGCCGGAGAGCTTGGGATTCTGATGCACCAACTCAGACAGCAGCGAATTGGCGGTCTGGATCTCATCGGCGAGGATCGTGTCGGCGCCGTCGGGGTAGTCATCATGATCGAGGTGGATCATGTCCAGCACCGTGGAGGCCGACGCGACGTCTCCGCCCGCGTGACCGCCCATGCCATCGGCAACGACTGCAAGATGGCGGCCCACATACGCGGAGTCGTCATTCTTGGAGCGGATCCGTCCGACGTCGGATCGCGCGGCGTAGCGCATGATGAGTGGGCGCTCCGCAGGCGTTTCCTTGCCTTCCGGGGTCTCGGGAGAGGCCATGGACTACGGCCTCAATTCAATGACCGTCTTGCCGATTCTCACGGGAACGCCAAGCTCCACCGGCAGGGCACGGGTGAGCTGTTGATCGGCCAGGTAGGTGCCGTTGGTGGACCCGAGGTCCTCAATGAACCAGCGGCTGCCCTGCGGGAACAAGCGTGCATGCCGGCCGGAAGCGTAGTCATCTTCCAGGACCAGTGTGGCTTCCTGAGCGCGGCCCAACAGGATAGGGCTTGCCGCCAAGGGAAGGGTGGTGCCTTTGAGAGGGCCTTCAGTCACCACCAGATTGCGCGCATGCTGGATGGCGGGCGCCGGGGAGGCGGCCAATTCGGGGTGCTTGCGGACCTCGCGCGCTGTGGGGGCCCCGGTCACGGCCTTGCGGCCGATCTGGAAGTCGCGGCGCATGGTGGACACGATGCTGAAGATCAAGACCCACAGCAACAACAGGAAACCGAAGCGAAGGGCCGTGATGGTCAGTTCGCTGATGTCGTTCACGCGTGGCCACCCAGGGTCTGGGGGAGGAGGCGGAAAATGATCTTTGTACGTCCCATCGTGATGGTTGAGCCGTCAGTGAGCTCCACGCTGCCGTCCACCTTGTGACCGTTGACGTAACTGCCATTGGTGGAACCAAGGTCAACGGCCCACGTAGTGCCGTTCTGGGTGCGGACCTCAAGGTGCTTCCTGGAAACTCCGGTGTCATCCACCAGGATGTCCGCTTCCGAAGAGCGGCCCAGCACGACCGACTGGGCATTGAGGGAATACCGCTGACCGGCAATGTCCAGGACAGGCTGGAGCCGGGTGGGCTGCCGGGCGGGTGCAGCTGGAACATTTGGCCGTGGGGCCTGTGGCGCGGCAGCGGCGTCGTCGGAGGATTTTTCGGTCCGGGAAGTTATTTCGAAGTGTCCGGCGCGTTCCTCTTCATTTCGACGGAACGAAATGCGGACCGCGCCCTGGAGCGTGTAGCCCTGGCTGCGAACGTGCTGGATGACCACATCGCACAGTTCCTCTGCCAGCGGGGTCCCCCACTCCTGGGCGCGTCCGAAATCTTCGTCGCTGAGGAGGACATCGAACACATTGGGGGCGAGAGTGCGCCCGGCTGCGATGGTGATGGACTTATTGTCCAGCTCGCGCCGTAGCTTGCTCGCGATTTCCACCGGCTCAACACGTGCCCGCGACCCCGTGGAGAAGACGTTGCGGACAGCCTTTTCAATGCCGCGCTCGACTTTGTCCAGCAAACCCATGGTCCTTCTCCTTTCCTCGCCGCGGCACCCACTGTGCCTGGTTCAATACTCCGTGCTTCGACCCGTCCATGCACACAGCAAAGTGAGCGCCGAACGGCCCTTCCACTTCCCGATACTACTGGGAGTGTCTGGGAATGGCCTTAATCCACAACGCCTTACGACGCGGAAAAGTTCGATTCCGGCCCGTTCTGACGGGGGAGCGAGGGGGTGAAAATTCCGTGCCGTTAACCAGAAGTTGTACGCCTTGGGGGCCTCGCGGCCGCGTTGTCCACACCCGGCAGGGACTCGATTGGTGTTTTGTCTGGAATGTCCGTTATGCTTGATCTCGCTGCTTTTGAAGGAAACGAAGCCGGGAGACCGGTGGAACGTCCTGAAAAAGAAGTTGCGCGCGAGTGGCGGAACGGCAGACGCGCTGGCTTCAGGTGCCAGTATCCGAAAGGGTGTGGGGGTTCAAATCCCCCCTCGCGCACGCAATTGTAAAGAGCCCCGGTCTTAGGATCGGGGCTCTTTTGCTTTGCCCGGAATGCCTGGCCGGACCATGGAAACTGTCAGCCGCGCGGCGAGCCCTTGAACCGGCGTCGCGAATTGCTCAGGTGCAGGCGCATGGCCGCCGAGGCAGCGGCTGGGTCGGCATCGGCGATGGCTGCATATATAGAGGAGTGCTCGTGGACCACTTGCTCGAAGCGTTCCCGGGAGTCCTCCTCGTCGCTGGCCAGTAGGCGTGTGCGGGGCATGGTGATCATCGTTTGGCCCAGCGCACTGATGCAGTCCGTATAAAAGGGATTGCCTGAAGCTGCAGCAACGGCCCGGTGGAATTCGAAGTCAGCCTTCATGGAATGGGCCGGGTGGCCGGAACTTGCCGTGAATTGCTCCAGGGCACCGTGGACTGCCTTCAATTGGTGCTCCGTGTGGTTCAGCGCAGCCAACGCTGCAGCTTCCGTCTCCACGCCGATCCTGAAGTCGAGCATCTGCAGCCGGTCTTCCATGCTCACAACCGGTCTTGTGCCCGGCGCTTGAAGAGGGCCGTCCGATGGCGGGGTCAGCGCGAAGCTGCCCCGCCCACGTTCGGTTTCGACAAGTCCCTCCGCCTGGAGGCGGGTCAGGGCCGAGCGGACCACTGTCCGGCTGACGCCGTATTCGCTGATGAGGGTATTTTCGCTGGGGAGTTTCTCACCTGGCTGGATGACGCCGTCGACGATGCGGTTGCGAAGGTCGGCGGCGAGATCCGCAGTCAGGTTTCGGCTCATGGGTTCAAGATTACGCGCCGAATTCCACGGATTCGGTGGTCCAGGCACGGGCCTGCCCGCTCAGCGTCACGCCGAGTCCGGGGCGGTCCGGAACGATCATGCGGCCGTTCTTGGTCTCGAGGCGTTCCTCGAACAGTGGATCCAGCCAATCGAAGTGCTCCACCCACGGCTCGCGCGGATAGGCGGCAGCCAGGTGGAGGTGGATCTCCATGGCGAAGTGCGGAGCCAGGCCAAGGCCACGTTCGTCGGCAAGGGCTGCGAGGCGCAGGAACTGGGTGATGCCGCCGACGCGTGGTGCATCGGGCTGGATGATGTCGCAACTGTTGGCGTTGATTAGGCCCTTGTGTTCCGCAACGGAGGCCAGCATCTCGCCTGTGGCGATGGGCGTGTCCAACACATGGGCAAGGTGGGCGTGACCCTCAAAATCGTAGGCGTCCAGGGGCTCTTCGATCCAGATGAGGTTGAATTCCTCAAGTTGGCGGCCCATGCGCAGGGCAGTCGCACGGTCCCACTGTTGGTTGGCGTCCACCATGAGAGGTACGTCCCAGCCGATGTGTTCGCGGACGCCGGCCACGCGACGGAGGTCTTCCTTGGAATCCGGCAGGCCCACCTTGATCTTGATGCCGCCAATGCCTTCTTCGATGGACTGCGTTGCGCGTGCCTTGACCTCTTCCAGCGTGGCGTTGAGGAAGCCGCCGGAGGTGTTGTAGGTCTGCACGGAGTCGCGATAGGAGCCCAGCAGTTTGGCCAGGGGGAGTCCGGCGCGCTTGGCTTTGAGATCGTAAAGTGCGATGTCTATTGCTGCCAGGGCCTGGGTTGCAACGCCCGAGCGGCCCACTGAAGCTCCGGCCCAGAGAAGCTTGGTGTAGATCCTGCCGATGTCGTTGGGGTCCTCGCCGATGATGCCCTCCGCGACCTCCTTGGCGTGGGCGTACTGGGCCGGACCACCAGCGCGTTTTGAATAGCTGAATCCGATGCCGCTGTGGCCCTGCTCCGTGGTGATCTCGGCGAAGAGGAACACGACTTCGGTCATCGGCTTCTGACGGCCCGTGAAGACCTTGGCGTCGCTGATGGGCACGGTGAGGGGCAAACGGGCCTTTGACAGCTTGATGTGTCGAATGAGATCTACGGGACTCATGGTTCTCCTAAGGGATGGGCATCTTTGCCTGAAACTTAGGATACAAGTTATTAACTTGTACTACAAGGAATGGCTGGCTGGAATCTACCGCCGCAGCGCCCCGAACCCGCTGATCAGAGCCTCGAGCCCCAGGTTAAAAGCAACGTCCGTTGGCCGCGGATGCTGCTCCAGGGCAAGTCTGTCGACGGCGGCGGTGAAGTTGGGCACCTGGTCGGCGAGCGAGCCGGCGTCGAAGATATCATCCGGCGCGGTGACGTCGTAAGCGGCCCCAAAGACGAAGGCCTCCAAAGCAACAATCGCCGAAATGATCTTCGCTTCCGGGAAGCCGGCGTCGCGGAATCCGGCGGTCACTGCCTCGTACATGGCCAGGGTCTTCGGGGCGTTCGCCACCGGCAGCACGGCAATGACGGGGATGAGTGGCGTGTGCTCCGAGAAGACATCCCGGTAGGACCACGCCCAGCGGCGCACGGCCACATCCCACGGCTCCACACCAAAAGCGGACACATCAACCATCGCGGCCAAGTGGTCCTCCACAAGCAAGAGCACGTCGTCCTTGGATGCTACGTGGTTGTAGAGGGCGGATGGCGCCACGCCCAGCGAGCGTGCCAGGGCTGCCATGGTGAGTCCGTCGTAGCCCTTGCTGCTGATTAACTCCAGGGCCGCCGTCGTGATGCCGTTCTGGTCCAGGATGCGCGCAATGGGGCGTCCGGCGCGCCGCCGAGCCTTGCTGGCAGAAGCGGGGGCAACGCCCGGCTCGGGTTCTGGAGCGGGTGTGGGTGCGGGCATCGGAAGCCTTTCTGCTGCCTGTATCTCCAGCATTATTCCATCGGGTCTTCCCAGTCACGGACTTGGCCGCTATTATCGAATATAAATGAATGGCATTCATTTATTGGTCAGCCACCACGGACGGCCACGGAGAGGACATCATGCAGAATCTTGATCGCGACGTTGTGATCGTCGGTGCCGGACCGTCAGGGTTGACGGCGGCACGCGAATTGAAGAAGGCCGGACTCAGCGTTGCAGTGCTTGAAGCACGCGACCGCGTGGGCGGCCGCACCTGGACCGACACGATCGACGGCGCCATGCTGGAAATCGGCGGCCAGTGGGTTTCCCCGGACCAGACGGCCCTCATGGACCTGCTGGACGAGCTGGGACTGAAAATGTACTCGCGCTACCGCGACGGCGAGTCCGTTTACATCGGTGCCGACGGCAAACGCGTCCAGTACACGGGTGACACATTCCCCGTAAACGAGCACACCAAGGCCGAGATGGACAAGCTCGTTGCCATCCTGGACGGGCTCGCCGCGGAGATCGGACCCACCGAGCCCTGGGCGCACCACAAGGCCCGCGAACTCGACACCATCTCCTTCCACCACTGGCTCCGCCAGAACTCCAACGACGAGGAAGCCTGCAATAACATCGGGCTCTTCATCGCCGGCGGCATGCTCACTAAGCCCGCCCACGCATTCTCTGCGCTGCAGGCTGTTCTCATGGCCGCTTCTGCAGGGTCCTTCACACACCTGACGGACGAAGACTTCATCCTGGACAAGCGCGTGATTGGTGGCATGCAGCAGGTTTCGCTGCTCCAGGCAGCCGAGCTGGGTTCCGACGTCGTCCTAAACAGCCCGGTTCGCACCATCAACTGGGACGTGGACCGCGTGACGGTTGAGTCTGAGCAAGCCACGGTGAACGCGCGGTATGTCATCATGGCCGTGCCGCCCAACCTGTACTCGCGCGTTTCCTTCAACCCGCCGCTGCCGCGCCGTCAGCACCAGATGCACCAGCACCAGTCACTGGGCCTGGTCATCAAGGTGCATGCTGTGTACAGCACGCCGTTCTGGCGCGAAGAAGGCCTCTCCGGCACCGGTTTCAGCGCCGGCGCCCTGGTCCAGGAGGTCTACGACAACACCAACCACGGCGATTCCCGGGGCACCTTGGTGGGCTTTATTTCGGATGAAAAGGCCGACGCCGTATTCGAGCTCAGCGCCGAAGACCGCAAAAAGGCCGTCCTCCAGTCCATCGCCGGCTTCCTCGGCGACAAGGCCCTCACCCCCGAGGTCTACTACGAATCAGACTGGGGCTCCGAGGAATGGACCCGCGGCGCATACGCTTCCAGCTACGATCTCGGCGGCCTGCACCGCTACGGCAAGGACCAGCACGCGAACGTGGGACCGATCTACTGGTCCTCGTCCGATCTCGCCGCCGAGGGCTACCAGCACGTGGACGGCGCGGTCCGGATGGGCCAGGCAACCGCAGCCCGCATCGTCGAGGCCAACAAGTTGAGCGCGCTGCCGGTCGGCTAGGGGGTGGCGCCGGGATGGCACTTAATACCCTTTTCCCGCCTGAGATCGGTGTTAAGTGTCACCTCGGCGCGGCTTGTCCGGCTCCCGGCACGCCTGCGGCTCGCTCCGCTTCGATGAGTGCTTGTGCCAGACGCTCGACGGCGGCCTGGTAGTCAGTCCCGGGTGTCACCCGGCAGCGCTCAGCCTCCCGCATAGCGCGGGCAAGTGCAGCTGTCTCGGCCGTTCTGACGTCCGTCATGGCTGGGAAGTTTATTGCTTGCCCGGGATCGAGTTCGTAGCGCTGCCACTGCTGGAGGACGCTCGCGTGGCGGGCGGCAGCTTCAGCAAAACCAGGACGACGTCGGGGCTCAGCTGAGTGGAGACGCTCCACCCTGCGGCTGGTTGCCAGCGTTGCTGCTGCCGTGGTCATCGCGACGAAGACCATGATCAGTCCTGCCGGTGGCCATTCCACTGCGGGAACCAGGATGGCCGGAAGAATCACCACCAAGCCCGCGAAGAGATCCCAGAAGATCGTGTCCGGTTCCGGGCCGCGCCCATGCGTGAGTTTTCTGTGGAGGACGAACGTGGTTGCCGCTGTTGCGAGCACCAGGGCTACGCCCCACAGGAGCATCATGGCGGGCATTGGACACCTCCAGGCGAGTACGCGCTGCTGTGATTTCAGTATGCGCCAGAGTGTTTCCGGGCAACACCTCCGTACGGACAATTCACCGCTCCCCGGGCGTAGCCTATGCACCATGAGACTGAAAATGTGCAGCATCCACGTCAAGGACCCGGCTACGGCCCACGCTTTCTATACGGAAACGCTGGGCTTCGAGACTTTGATGGCCATGCCCGAGTACAACCTCTTCATCATTAAGGATCCCGGCGCGGACAACACTTCGGTGGGACTCCTGCTGGAGCCCAGCGACAACCCGATTGGCGCTAACTACATGAACGCCCTCCATGAGGCCGGGTTGGCAGCGATCACCTTTGGCGTGCCTGACGTCCAGGCTGAATATGAGCGTCTGCTGGCTGCCGGCGTGACGTTCCAGGGCGAACCCAGTGAGGATTTCTCCGGGATCAGCGCGGTCTTCGACGACGGGTGCGGGAACTTCGTCCAACTCCACCAGGACTAGTTAAACAGCTCTGGCCGGGACCAAAGGGTCCCGGCCACAGTCAGCTGAAACTATGCGTGATCGCGCTTTGACGTCTTCGGGGCATCGCGCTTGGCCGCTGCGTTGTCTTTGGCTTCCTTGGTGGCTGCCTTCTTCGCAGCTTCGTCCTTGACCCGCTGCGCCTCGGCGCGGACGGCAGCGTGGGTGGCGCGCTCCACAACCAACCACTGCGGCGGAGCCTGCAGCAGCTCGGTGATTTCCGCCGTCGTGAGTGCTTCTTCGACGCCGCCGCGGGCGAGGCCGCTGATGGAGACGTTCAGCTTCTGTGCCACCACCGGGCGCGGGTGCGGGCCGTTGCGGCGGAGCTCGGCGAGCCACTCCGGCGGGTTGGCCTGGAGTTCGGCGAATTCTTCGCGGGAGATGGACGAATCCTGGAACTCCTGGGGTGTCGCGGGCAGGTAGATGCCGAGTTTCTTGGCAACGGTTGCCGGTTTCATGGACTGGGAGTTCGAGGACGTCATGCTTCAAGGGTATCTGGCCGGTACTGTGAGTGTGTGCCAGCCGCTGAAGAATCCGCCCAAATAACCGAGCCCCCCACCGAGCTTCGCTTCGCTTATGTGGCCGGTGTGACGCCTGGGAAATGGATCCGGCGGTGGGAAGAGCGGATGCCGGACGTCCCATTGCATGCGTTCATGTCCGACGACGGTGCGCAGCTTTCGGTTCTGCGCGACGGTTCCGCTGACCTTAGCTTTGTTCGGCTGCCCGTGGACCGGGAAGGCCTGAACGTCATTCCCCTCTATGAAGAGCAGCCAGTGGTGGTCGCTCCCAAGGGGCACGAGATCTCCGTGTTTGAAGAAGTAGCGCTGGAGGACCTGTCCGAGGAGAACTTCCTGGATGTGGAGGAAATGGGCGGGCCCCATATGGCCTTGCAGGTGGTGGCTTCCGGAGCCGGATTGGCCATCCTGCCCATGTCAGTTGCCCGGCACCTGAACAACAAGCAGACCGTCATGCGGCTATTGACTGGCGCTCCTGGAACGCAGATCGGCCTCGCTTGGCTTGCTGGTACGGATAGTCCGGTGATCGAGGAGTTCATCGGGATCGTGCGCGGCCGGACTGCGCAGAGTTCACGCCAGCCGTCCGCCCAGCAGGAGAAGCCGAAGAAGGCGCCCAAGCCGGATCGTCGCGGGGGCGGGGCCAAGAAGCCTGCCGTCGCGCAGCGCTACGCCCCGAATCCGGACAAGGGCCGCGGCAAGGGTTCGCGCAAGAAGGGCAAGCGCTAGTTATTCACCGTGGATGGTGGCCTGCTGCTGCTCTGACCTGTTGAGGTAGGCGAGCAGAAGGTCCCCGGCGCGCTCCAGGTCGCCGGATTCGAGCGCTGAGCAAATCTGCTCGTTTTCCTTGAGCCAGTCGCTGTAGAAGTGCGCGTTCATGGTGGCCTTGTGGAAGTAAAGACGCATCTCAGCGAGCACTTGGGCCATGATCGTGTTCAGTCTCCCGCTTTCGGCCAGGGCAACGATCGCCCCGTGGAAATGCTGGTTGGCGCTGCCCAAGCCCTCGTTGTCATTGGCGACTGCTGCGCGCTTTCCCTCCTCGACGGCGGCCCTGACGGCGGCAATGCGCTCGGGGGAACCGCCGGCACGGATGGAACTGACCTCAATGGCGCGGCGGACCGTATAGACATCGTGAATATCCCCTGCTTCCAGGGTGGCGACGTACACTCCGCGGTTGGGGTGACGGACCAGGAGCCGTTCGCTGGCTAGTTCCGCGAAGGCTTCACGGACAGTGTTGCGGGAAACGCCCAGGTCCTCGGCGATGGTTGCTTCCGTGAGCTTGGCACCTGGCACAAGGAAGCCCTCGGCCAGTTGGTAGCGCAGTTCCTCGGCGACCCTCTCGGCAACCGAAGGCACCCGAAGGCGCATACGGGCGCCGGCGCCGTCGATGCCAGTTCTTTCGCTGGATTCCTGATCTGCACTGGCCATGACACCAAAATTACACGATTGCCAAAAATTAGGATCGCTGGATTGTTGAACAATCCGGTAATCTGGTGCATCCTTGATGTAACGCACATCACGAGGCAGGAATCACACCATGGCAATCATCGACCTGAACAGCGACGTCGGAGAGTCCTTCGGACGTTGGACGTTGGGCGACGACGCAGCCATGTTCGAATCCGTTTCCAGTGCCAACGTTGCGTGCGGATTCCACGCTGGCGACCCCAGCGTTATTCGCAGCACCTGCAAGAAGGCGGCTGAGGCCGGCGTCGTGATTGGCGCCCACGTCGGCTACCGGGATCTTGCAGGATTCGGCCGTCGCTTCCTGGATGTTGATCCCATGGAGCTGGCCGACGACGTCGTTTACCAGATCGGCGCCCTGCAGGCGCTGGCTGCCACGACGGGTGCGAGCGTCCAGTACGTGAAGCCCCACGGCGGTCTCTACAACGCGATCGTCAAGCACACCGCGCAGGCAAAGGCCGTCGTCGACGCCGTGAAATCCGTTGACCCCGCCCTCCCGATCCTCGGTCTCCCCGGTTCCGAAGTCCTCCGTCTTGCAGACGCAGCCGGACTTCGTGGTGTTTCCGAAGCTTTCGCGGACCGCGCCTACAACCGGGACGGAACCCTCGTCTCACGCACCCAAGCAGGCGCCGTCCTTCACGATCCCGCTGAAGTGGCGGAACACGTTTTGCGGATGGCCACCGAACAGTCCGTCAGGACCATCGATGGTTCCATCCTGAAGATCCGCGCGGAGAGCATCTGCGTGCATGGTGACTCACCGGGAGCCGTCGCGATGGCTACTGCGGTGAAGTCCGCTCTCGACGACGCCGGCGTCAGCATCGGCTCGTTCCTCTAAATCCCCAAGCTTGAGCACAACCCCCTCATCCCCCCGGAGGAAACCATGACCAGCACCAACGCAGCCAAGGCCGTGACAAGGAAGCCACCGGCCGGCGCCCTGAAGGCTTACGTAGCCAGCCTCACCGGCACGTCGCTTGAATATTATGACTTCGCTATCTACTCCGTAGCTTCGGCCCTCGTCTTTCCCAAGATCTTCTTTCCCGGCAACGATGAATTCGTTGCACTATTGCTCTCCTTCTCAGCTTTTGCAGTGGGCTACTTGGCCCGTCCGATCGGCGGCGTCATCTTCGGGCGTTTGGGCGACAAGATTGGCCGCAAGTACGTCCTGGTCTTCACGCTCGTGCTTATCGGAGTCGCGACCGTCCTCATCGGTGCGCTGCCCGACTACTCAGTGATCGGCGTGGCGGCGCCCACTATCCTGGTCCTTCTTCGCCTCGCCCAGGGCATCGGTGTAGGTGGCGAATGGGGCGGAGCGGTTCTGCTGTCCAGCGAATTCGGCGACCCCAACAAGCGTGGCTTCTGGTCCTCCGCTGCGCAGATCGGCCCGCCCGCAGGCAACCTCATGGCCAACGGCGTCCTCGCCATCCTTGCTGCTTCATTGAGCACTGAGGCGTTCCTCTCCTGGGGCTGGCGCGTCGCCTTCCTCGCCTCCGCACTCCTGGTGGTCTTTGGCCTGATCATCCGCCTCAAGCTCGAAGAAACCCCGGTCTTCAAGGCGATCCAGGCCCACGGCGAACGACCCAAAGCACCCATCAAGGAGGTCTTCACCACCGAACCCAAGGCCTTGGTTTCCGCTGCGCTCTCGCGGGTCTGCCCTGACGTTCTCTACGCGCTGTTCACGGTGTTTGTTGCGGTGTACGCCACCAAGCAACTTGGCATGACTACAGGCAATGTCCTGGCAGCCATCCTCATCGGTTCCGCGTTCCAGCTGTTCCTCATTCCGTTGGCCGGCGCTCTAACCGACCGCTTCAACCGCCGCCTTGTCTACGGCGTTACAGCAGCCGCTACAGCCGTCTATATTCCCCTGTTCTTCCTCATGATCCAGGGCAAGTCAGTGGTTATGCTGACCATCGGCACAGTGATCGGTTTGGCGCTCCACGCATTCATGTATGGCCCGCAGGCCGCCTTCATCACTGAGCAGTTCCCAGCCCGCCTGCGCTATGCCGGCAGCTCCTTGGCTTACACGCTGGCCGGCGTGATTGGTGGAGCCGTTGCGCCCATCATTTTCACAGCTCTCTACGGCGCGGCATCCGGCGGCTGGTATTTGATCGCCGGGTACCTCGTCCTGACAGCCGTTGTCACGATCGTGGGCATGGTCCTGGGCCGGGATCCGAAGCCTGAAGAAGACGTTCGCCTTCTGCAGGAGTCGCCCGCCTAATTGGCGGCGAAGCGGATGATGGAGACCGTGATGCAAACGACCACCGCGAAGCAATCGACCACCGCGAAGCAATCGACCACAGCGAAAAGGGTCCGCTCCGTGCGACCCGTCGGCACCCGTGCCGTCCTTGCGGAGCTGGATGGGCTGCAGGACGTATTGGCCCTGCAGGACATGCTCTACAAGTCTCCGCTCCCTGGCCAGGTTGACGTGCTGGCAGCAGCCGAAACGGTTATGGTTGTTGGCGAATCCGCAGCGGCAACCCGGGCCATCGGCGCCCGGTTGCTCGAACTGGAACTCACCGCGACCGAGGTTACTGACTCTGGGCTTGCGGTCATCGATACCCTGTACGACGGCGATGATCTTGCCGATGTCGCGGAGCTCACCGGGCTGAGCGTGGAGGGCGTAATTTCGGCCCACACGGGCCAGATCTGGACTGTTGCTTTCGCCGGCTTCGCTCCCGGATTCGGCTACATGGTGGGCGAGAATGAAGTCCTCACGGTTCCCCGCCGCTCCTCACCGCGCACGGCTGTTCCCGCTGGATCCGTCGCCCTCGGCGGCCAGTACTCGGCTGTCTATCCCCGGCGTTCTCCCGGCGGTTGGCAGTTGATTGGCCGAACGGGAGCCCGTATGTGGGATCTCGACCGTCCGCAACCGGCCCTGGTTCGGCCCGGTGACAGGGTGCAGTACCGCGCTGTTCGGGAGGTTGTCACGGCCAGTGCGGAGCATCAAGCTGAACCCGAGGCTGATCACCAGACGGACTCCGGCCTGCGGATACTCAACCCCGGCGCTCAAAGCCTCGTCGAGGACCTGGGCCGCAGAGGTTACGGGGCCTTGGGGGTCTCGGCGGCCGGTGCCTTGGACCGGGCATCCCTGCGCCGCGCCAACCGCCTCGTCGGCAACATTTCCTCGGCCGCAGCCATCGAAACCGTCAATGGCGGGCTTACGGTGGAAGCGGTCGGCGACCAGGTGATTGCCGTGACAGGGGCGCCTGCCACCTTGACTGTCCAGTCGCCGTCGTCGGCTGAATTTGAGGAGTCTGACAGCGAAGCCCGGGACGAAGTGCGCAGCGTCCCGATGGCTGCTCCATTCGCCTTGCTTGACGGTGAAATACTTACGCTCGGACCGCCCGAGGCCGGGTTCCGCAATTACGTTGCAATCCGCGGTGGCATAGCGGTTCCCGAAGTCCTGGGGAGTCGTTCGGCCGATACGATGTCCGGGATCGGACCTGCCCCACTGATGGTTGGGCAGGAGCTCCCGGCGGGCGACGCCACGGCGTCTACTGCGGTTGGAAGCCCGGAGCTGCAACCGGCATTCCCGGGCACCGGTGTCACTGTTCTCGATGTGATTCCCGGACCGCGCGCTGATTGGTTCGACCAGTCCGCCATCGAGTCCCTGACAAGTCAGGAATGGCTGGTCACACCACAATCCAATCGCGTGGGCATGCGACTGGACGGTACTCCTCTCCAGCGCGCCCGCGAGGGTGAACTTCCCAGCGAGGGGACTATGGCTGGTGCCCTCCAGATCCCGCCCGCCGGACTTCCCGTGCTGTTCTTGGCCGACCACCCCATCACCGGTGGGTACCCCGTGATCGGCGTGGTTCGCGACGAACACCTTGACCTTGCCGGGCAGGTCCCCATTGGCGGACGGATCCGGTTCCGGATGGTCCCCGATTCCCCCGACTTCACCAAGACCCCAGAGAAGTGAGTATTTGATGCGAAAGGTCCTGATTGCGAACCGCGGAGAAATCGCTGTTCGAGTCGCCCGAGCCTGCGATGACGCCGGCATTTCCTCGGTGGCCGTATATGCGGACATCGACGCCGACGCAATGCACGTGGGTGCCGCGGATGAAGCCTATAGCCTGGGCGGAAACAGCCCCGCTGACACATACCTTAACGTCGCGAAGCTGCTAGCCGTTGCCGAACAGTCGGGGGCTGACGCCGTCCACCCCGGGTATGGCTTCCTTTCGGAAAACGCCGACTTTGCGCAAGCAGTCCTCGACGCCGGACTCGAGTGGATCGGTCCGTCACCGGAATCGATCCGGCAGTTGGGCAACAAGATTACAGCCCGCGAGATCGCCATCCGTGCTGGTGCCCCCCTTGTGACCGGCAGCGATGGGCCGGTTGCCACTGCTGCTGAAGCCCGGGCATTTGCCGAGAAACACGGACTGCCAGTGGCCATCAAGGCGGCCTTTGGCGGCGGTGGTCGAGGGCTCAAGGTTGTCCGCGACCTCGCCGAAGTGGAGGAGGCTTTCGATTCCGCAGTGCGTGAAGCCATCACAGCGTTCGGGCGCGGGGAATGCTTCGTGGAACAGTACCTTGACAGGCCTCGGCACGTGGAGGCGCAGGTCATCGCGGATACCCACGGCAACGTCGTTGTGGTGGGTACGCGCGATTGCTCCCTCCAACGCCGTCACCAGAAGCTCGTGGAAGAGGCACCCGCGCCTTTCCTCACCGAGTCCCAGCAGCAACAGATCCATGACGCCGCCAAAGCAATCGTCCGCGAGGCCGGCTACTACGGCGCCGGGACTGTTGAATTCCTGGTCTCCGCAGATGGGGCCGTGGCCTTCCTCGAGGTAAACACGCGCCTGCAGGTGGAGCACCCGATAACCGAGGAAACGGCTGGGATTGACCTCGTTCAGGAGCAGTTCCGCATTGCAGCCGGCCTGCCCTTGAGCATTACCGAGGATCCCACAGCCCGCGGCCATTCCTTTGAGTTCCGCATCAACGCCGAGGACGTTGGCCGCGGATTCCTGCCTTCCCCGGGCACAGTGGCATCGTTCCAAGCGCCCACGGGTCCCGGCATTCGTTTGGATACAGGCGTGCGTGCGGGCTCGTTTATTGCACCGCAGTTCGATTCGCTCCTGGCCAAATTGATTGTTACTGGTGCCGACCGCCAGCAAGCGCTGCGCCGCGCACGCCGTGCACTTGCCGAAATGGAGATCACCGGACTGCCCACCGTTTTGCCGTTCCACCGCGCGGTTGTGGAATCCGATGACTTTACGTCCGTAGCCGGGCTGCGCGTTCACACCCGGTGGATCGAGACAGACTTCGCAGACCAGATCCCCGTTGATTCCGAATACAACGTTGTTGCCCCAAGTGGCGTGCGGCGCACCATCACCGTGGACATCGACGGCAAGCGGCTCGCGGTGGGACTCCCGGCTGATCTGCTGGAGGGTTGGGCCCGGTCAGGGCAGGGACTTCCCTCAGGCTCGGTGGTCACGGGGTTGCAGGGCGATTACGTGGGAGCGTCCGATTCAGGGGGAGCTTCGCCAGCGGAATCAGCCCTGGTTTCCAGCATGGCCGGCACCGTTGTGAAGTGGCTCGTGGAGCCCGGCACCGAGGTCTCGGCAGGGGACCCCTTGCTGGTGGTGGAGGCCATGAAGATGGAAACGCAGGTGGCAGCACACCGTGCGGGTACGCTCTCCGAGGTGCTCTCGGCACCCGGCGGTGTGGTCACCGCGGGAGCCGTGCTGGCGCACATCCAGTAGTCCGGCTGGCTTAACCCCGACGGCGGTCCAGCCCTTCGTGAGGGGGCCGGGCCGCCGTCGTGCTCGGTTCTGGTCAGGACGGTCGCTGGAACGTCGCTAGCCTGCCATTTCGTCGCTGGGGCAACAACGGATCAGCGGCCAAGCAACGAGGTTGTGGCTCCCAAGATGCTGTCCAAGAGGCCGTTCCGGAACTTGCCGGAGGGGTCGTTGGTGACGGCGAGGCTGCAGAAATCCTCGAAGCGTGGGTAGAGCGCGGCGAAGTCGTACAGGCTTGGCGTGAAGAGCTTGCCCCAGTGCGGCCTCGCGCCGAATGGGCGTAGTGCTTCCTCCAGTTCCGGGAGTGCCGCTTCCACCTGGGCTTGCAGTGGCTTCCATGTGAAGTGGAGGGCCACGCTTTGTTGCCGGTAGAACGGGCTGAGCCAGAACTCATCCGCGGCTACGGTACGGATTTCGGAGATGAACAACAGCGGTGCCAGCTTGTCCGCGAGCTCTCGGACAGCTTCAAGCGCAGCGGGTGCATGCTCCAGGGGCAGGAGGAATTCGCTCTGCAGTTCCTCGCCATTGCTCGGCGTGAATTCGTGGCGGAAGTGCGGCAGGCGGTCCAGCCATTTGCCGGGCTCGTCCAGCTGACCCGTGCAGTTCTCCGCCGACATCCCGGGCAGTGGGTGGAGGGCGGCAGTAGCGGAGGTTGCTCCGAACAGGTCCGGCAACGGAGCTTCGGTGTCCAGTGCCTTGAGCCAGACCTGCGGGATGGACCCGCCGGTGTAATTGGTGAAAAAGCTGACGCTGTACGCGGCCGACGCGATGTTCGCGAAGTCAGCCAGCGCCCGCTCCCACGGCAGTCCCGTGAGCACGCGCTGCCGCATCTGATAGCTCGGCCGGACGGCCAGTTCCAGTCCTGTGACGATCCCCAGGGCGCCGACTCCCACAACGCTGGCGAGGAACTCGTCGTCGTCCTGAGCAAGCGTCACCAGCCCGCCATCTGCACGCACCAGGTCAATGCTTACAACCGCGCCAGCCAAGGAGGGATTGCCGACACCACTGCCGTGCGTCCCGGTTTGGATGGCTCCAGCTACCGAGATGTGGGGGAGTGAAGCGAGGTTGTGGATGGCATAACCCTGTTCCTCGACTGCCCGGCAAAGTGCGCCATAGCTGATACCGCCGCTGACTTTGACGGTGCCCTTCTCGGCATCAAGTGAGATTTCCTGGGGCAATGCATCCAGGAGAACGTGCATGCCATCGGTGTCTGCGACCTTGTTGAACGAGTGGCGGGAACCTAGGGCCTTGATCCGCGGCGCGTTGGCCACAAGCCCGCGCAGCTGGTCCACGGAGGTGGGCCGCTGGACTTCTGCGGACGAATACTCAAGGTTTCCTGCCCAGTTCTTCATTGAATGATCTTCCCACTTGGTTACTTATCGGCTCCCGCAATTGTTAACGTTCACAACTAATTGCGTCAAGAGGCGTCCAATTGGTTGATGGAGTCTTAGCTGGAGCCGCGGGACGCTAGTCCTTCAGTGGTCGGCGAGCCAGCCATGCCGCGACGATCGCGCCGGAGATGTTATGCCACAGCGAGAAGACGGCAGAAGGCAGCGCAGCCAGCGGACTAAAGTGCGCCGTGGCAAGGGTCGCGGCCAAACCGGAGTTCTGCATGCCCACCTCGAAGGCCAGGGCGCGGCGGGCCTTATCATCCAGGCGGCCCAGCTTACCGGCCAGGTAGCCCAAGCCCAGCCCAAAGCCATTGTGGAGGACGACTGCCAGGAACACGATGGCGCCGGCTGCAACGATCTTGCTGGCGCTGCCGGCCACGACGATCGCCACGATCAGTGAAATCACGACGGCGGACGCCCACGGAAGTGCCGGAAGCACCTTTGCGACCAGCTTGGATAGGAAGAGTCGAGCGAGCAGGCCTGCGATGACCGGAAGCAACACGGTCTTCACGATGTCCAGCACCATGGCGCCAGCATCAATGTGCAGGAACGAACCGGCCAGCAGGAGAGTCAGTGCCGGCGTGACGATGGGAGCGATCAATGTGGAAACCGAGGCGACAGCGACCGACAACGCGACGTCACCCTTGGCGAGGAACGCCATCACGTTGGACGCAGTACCGGACGGTGCGCAGCCCACAAGAATAAGGCCGACGGCGAGCTCGGGCGGAAGCTGAAGCAGGACGGCAATCAACCAGCCTGCCCCGGGCATGATCACGTAGTGAGCCACGATGCCGAGTGCCACAGCCCATGGACGACGCGCCACAGAAGCGAAGTCGGGCGGCGTCAGCGTGAGGCCCATGCAGAACATGATGACGCTCAGCAGATAGGGAACGGCGACGCCCATCGGCTTGAACAGTTCCGGAAGGAGGAACCCGAGGACGCCGGCCAGCACAACCAGGAGCGGGAAAACCGTCACGGCTATCCGCGCGATTTTGGCCTCTGCGGCGAGAGCTGCGTTGACGGGAGCCTCGGACCCTGAAGTGTCTGTCTGGGAATTCGTTGCCTCAAGCATTCATCCATGCTCACATTGGTCCGCGGGCATGACCGAGTTCGTTACTTCCAATACGGCATATATGTCAGATGACCGTCTTTTGTTCCCAACTAGGTCGCAGCAGTGCGCGTTTTGAGAGCTCATAACGCGCACAATTGCGACCTAGTTGGGTCAGGAGTTGAGCTTTCCCGCGAGCCGTTCGCGCATCCGGATACTGGCCTCGTTAAGCCCGATGAACTCCACCTCGCGCCCGTGGTTCCGGTACTTTTCGGTGACGGAATCCAGCACGGCAATAGTGGATGCATCCCAAAGGTGCGAGTTATGGAGATCGATGACGACACGATCTATGCCTTCCGAGGAATCCTTTGCATAGTCGAACTGGGTGTACAGATCATTGGACGAGGCAAAGAAGAGTTCGCCGTCCACCGTATAGGTGGCCACTGTTTCACCGTTGAGCTCCAGTTCGGTCCGCTCGACAGTAGCGAAGTGCGCCACGCGGCGCGCAAACAGCACCATCGCGGTCAAAACGCCGACGCCGACACCCACCGCCAGGTTGTGCGTCGCCACAACAGCGGCAACAGTGATCAGCATGACGGCGGTCTCTGATCTCGGCAGTCGCTTCAGGGTGGACAGACGAACAGAATGCCACTCGAAGGTAATCAGGGAAACGAAGATCATCACGGCAACAAGGGCCGCCATGGGAATCATCCCCACAACATCACCCAGGACAACCACCAGGACCAGCAGGAAGACGCCAGCCAAAAACGTTGAGAGCCGGCTCCGCGCGCCGGATCCCTTGACGTTGATCATGGTCTGTCCGATCACGGCACACCCACCCAGTCCGCCAAGGAATCCCGTAACGATGTTGGCCACCCCCTGACCCCAGGAAACGCGTGTCTTGTTGGACCGCGTGTCTGTGATGTCGTCCACCAGCTTTGCCGTCAGGAGTGATTCCAGCAGGCCAACCAGGGCCATGGACAACGCGAAGGGCGCGATGATCTGGAACGTCTCCAGGTTCAGCGGGACATTGGGCAGGAAGAACCCGGGCAGGCTGTGGGGGAGCTCGCCTTTGTCACTGACCGTTGGAACATCGATGTGCCCCAGAACTGTAACCAGAGTAATGACCACGATTGCCACGAGAGGCGCAGGAATGGCCGTGGTCAGGCGAGGTAGGCCAAAGACCATGACGAGTCCCACGGCAACAATTGGATAGACCATCCACGGGACATTGAAGAGTTCCGGCATCTGCGAGATGAACACCAAAATTGCCAGTGCGTTCACGAAACCGATCATCACCGACCGCGGAATGAACCGCATGAGCCGCGTGACACCGAGTACAGCCAGGATGATCTGGAAGAGACCCGCCAGGATGATCGTGGCGATCAGGTAGTCGAGTCCGTGCTCCTTCATCACGGGAGCGATGACCAACGCCACGGCCCCTGTCGCTGCAGAGATCATGGCTGGACGACCACCAACAAAGGCCGTCACCACGCCCATGGTGAAGGAAGCGAACAACCCGACCCTGGGATCAACGCCCGCGATGATCGAGAACGCGATGGCCTCCGGAATGAGCGCCAGTGCAACCACCAGTCCAGCCAGGGATTCCGTCAGCAGGCGGCGGGGCGAGCGGAAGGTCACCCGCAGTGACATGAGTTGCTCGGGAGTCATGGCGTCCTTACAGTGCAGTCTGGCGGTAACGCTCAATCTGCTTCAGACGCCGCTGGAGGCTATCGCGCCGCGGGTGCGGAACGACGTCGGGCGCCTCAGCGGTGAGGTCAATATGTTCGGTTCCGTACTGCCACAACAGGAGGTCGTCCAGGAGGCGGTCGGGGCCCGGGGAGTAGCGGTGATCCAGCGCTTTGCGGACCTCCGTGATCCGGTTGGCACTAAGGAGCCCCGCAAGTTCCACGGTTTTGGTGAGTCCGTGGGCGGCCAGAAGTTCGGCAGCCCACCCCCAGTCGTCATCAACTTTACGGTCAACGTGGGGCAGCAGCGTACGCCAGACGTCCCGAACGCGGTTGGGAGTCAGTGGGGAAGCACCTTCACCGTGCAGGTCCCAATAACTGCGGACCTCTTCATAGCGCTCGTGGAGGTCGGCGAAGGCGCTCTCCACGGTTTCCAACATGGCCGCAGTGGCCGTGAACTGGCGATCGAAATGCGGGGTCCAGGCCCGTGGATCCTCCGCCTTGAACCGGATATCGTGCTCGATCTCGCTCCAGGCGTGCGCAAAGACAGTGCGGATCTGGCACTCGAAGAAGTAGCTGCCGTTGGCAGGCATATCCGGGTTGAAGACGTGCTGATACTCCTTGACGGCCTCATTCTGGATGGTTCGCAGGATAAGGTGCCGGCTGGAGTAACCGTACGTACCCGATTCGATGGAACCGATGTCCTTCTCGCGGTCTCCTCGGCAGTCGAAGAGCTGGCGTTGTCGCTTGATGATGTTAGCCACGGCTGCGTTCTCGGCAGGCAGTTTGGTGATGACGCGGATGCCCACCATGTCATTCAAGGTGCGGAAAGGGTCCGGGAATTTGAGGACGCGCGGGCCGCCCGGCTCCAAAGGATCATCCGTGCGGGAAATTTTTTCGCGGAACGACTCCACTGTTTTGGTTCGGCCGGTGACAAACAAGGGAGTGACCTCGGCGTCGTTGAGCATGTCCCTTAACGTCAGCAGCACATCCCGTGTGACCCGCTTCAGGGCAGGGCGAACACGCTCATAGAGCGCTACGTTCGCATCCACTGCATCGCGCTGGTCCTGGTCCAGGCTGTCCCAATTGCTTGCCATGCCCCCAGCTTACGGGGCGGGTCCGACACTGGGGCGGGCCACCCGCCGTCGGGGTGCCCTAGCCAAAGTTGCGGGACGTCACGATAGGCTCGGTACAAAGGAGGGCGCAATGTTGCGGCACAAGTACAGCTACGGCGAACACCCCAGTCAATGGGGCGAACTCTTCATACCTGAACCGAACAACGGAAACCATCGCGGCGCGTCAGCCGTCGCGGGTGGTGTCGCGGTTGTGATCCACGGCGGCTACTGGCGCTCACAGTACGGCGCCGAGCTCGGTGAGCCCTTGGCCCGTGACCTCGCGGCGCATGGAATTACCGCCTGGAACCTTGAATACCGACGTGCCGGCAACGGCGGTGGTTGGCCCCATACGTTCGAAGACATCCTGGCCGGCATTGATCATCTCGCTGAAATCGCCGATAAGCACGAGCTCCACCTCGGCAAGGTAGTGGCCTTGGGCCACTCGGCCGGCGGTCACCTGGCTGTGTGGGCCGCCGGACGGCAGCGCCTCTCGGCCATTGGAACGCCCGACGCCGACCGCCAACTCGTGCGTGGACCGGAGGACAACGCTGTCCACCTGACGGGCGTCGTCAGCCAGTCCGGCCTCCTGAACCTTGCTGCCGCGGAAAAACTGAATCTCAGTAACGGTGCCGTCTGCAACCTCATGGGCGGCGATTCTGCCAGATACCCCAAAAGGCATAAATACGCAGACCCTATGAGTTCACTGCCCATCGATGTTCCGGTTTTCGCCGTCCATGCCACCGACGACGAAGATGTTCCCGTCAGTCAGTCCGAGGCCTACGTCGCGGCGGCAACCGCGGCCGGCAGCGCAGCGCAATTGCTGCGTGTCCCTGGGGATCACTTCGATCTCATAGATCCCAAAGCTGTGGCCTACAAGAAATGCCGCGAATTGGTACAACGCCTGCTCTCCTGAATCACTGGTAGCGCCTGCCCTTCCTCTGGCAGAGTGGTCCCATGCTGACTGTGATTGGCGAGGCCTTGGTTGACGTTGTGCAGCGCCCCAGCGGAATCGAGGCGCACGTAGGGGGCAGCCCGCTCAACGTCGCCGTTGGTTTGGCGCGTTTGGACCACCCCGTGCAGTTCATCGGGCGGTTTGGCCAGGACGCATACGGCGATTCCGTGGCGGCGTACCTCCGGTCCAGTTCCGTGATGGTCCCCCTTCCGCCCGACGGCAAACCCACCAGCATAGCCACGGCAGTGATCGACGACGACGGCGCCGCCACCTACACCTTCGATCTCACCTGGGATTTGCCGGGCCTCGGAGAGCGGTTACCGCTTATGCTGCAGGGGGCCACTTTGCTGCATACGGGTTCGATAGCCACCGCCTTGGAGCCCGGCGCCGCGGACGTGCTTGCCGCCGTCGAGCATGCCCATCCGAGCAGTACTATCAGCTTCGACCCCAACTGCCGCCCCAGCATCATTACCGATCGCGATTACGCACGAAGGCAGGCCGAACGCTTCGTGGTGCTCTCCGACGTCGTGAAGGCTTCTGACGAAGATCTCGAATGGCTGTATCCGGGCGTTGATCCGCTGGAGTCAGCACGCCACTGGTTGTCTCTGGGAGGTACGGAAGGACCCGCGCTGGTGGTGGTGACGCGGGGCGCGCGTGGTCCGTGGGGAATCACGGCCATCGGCGAGACCCAGGTCCCGGCGCCTTCCGTAACCGTGGTGGATACCGTTGGTGCCGGCGATTCGTTCATGGCTGGGCTGCTGTCAGCGATAGTGGACCGCGGGCTGGACGGTGCGCAAAACCGCGGGGCACTCAGAGCCATGCCGGCCGAGACCCTTGCCGCCATCATGGACCATGCGACTCGTGCTGCCGCAGTCACGGTGTCGCGGGCAGGGGCCAATCCGCCCACGCGGGCTGAGCTCAACCACAGGGCTGTTGCAAGCTAAAACTGTTGCCGGCGAAGTCCGGACAAGAGGAGGTGCGCCATGAAAGAGCACGATCCGTACGCCACGACGCCCGCGCCGGAATTACAGGTTGCGAGCGAGTCATTCACCGACGGCGATACTCTCGGCCCCGATCAGCGGAGCGGGATTCTGGGTGCGGGCGGCCAAGACATGTCTCCCCAGCTGAGCTGGAGTGGAGCTCCGGACGGAACCAGGAGTTTCGCTGTCACAATGTGGGATCCCGATGCTCCCGGCCCCGGGGGCTACTGGCATTGGGCGGTACTTAATATTCCTCCTGAGGTATCAAGCCTTCCGGCCGGCGCCGGCGGCCAGGACGGCCACGCGTTGCCCGCTGGCGCATTCCAGTTAAAGAACGACGGCGGCCGCAGCGGCTATGTTGGTGCGGCGCCTCCCAGAGGGCACGGACCGCATCGGTACATAGTGGCCGTACATGCGCTGGACGTGGAGGACCTGGGCATCGAAAAGGATTCCGAGGCACGCATGCTTGCTTCAGCCCTTCCTGCGCATACGTTGGCGCGCGGAACCATCACGGGTACGTTCGAGCGTTAGCGGCGGCATTTGGGTTCTCAACAGCCACGTAGACTGACATGATGCGCCTCGTAGCAAGTGATATTGACGGCACCATCCTCGGTCATGACGGCAAGATCAGTGATCGGACCGTCAAGGCATTCAAAGCATGCCGGGACGCTGGGGTGGAGCTGGTGTTCGTCACGGGGCGCCCGCCGCGGTGGTTGTATCCGCTGCAGGAACAACTCGGACACAGCGGTATCGTGATTTGCTCCAACGGCGCGGTGGTGTGGGATCTCGAAACTGAGAAGCCCATTTCTTCTTGCACATTGGATATCACATCCATTTTTGAGGCGCGACGCATCATCAAGTCCCTGCGGCCGGATGCTTTGTTCGCCGTGGAAACGTTGACTGGTTTCCAACTGGAGCCGGGCTTCCTCGAGAACGAAACCAGCGAGCTGCTCGCGGAGTTCACCCCCGCACCGCTGGACCAGACGCTGACGGCGGATGACGCCGTCGTGAAGTTCCTGGCGATAACCCGAAAAGGCACCCCGGACGAATTCCTTGCCGAAGTTCAGCCGGCCGTCGCCCATCTGGTCAGCACCACGCACTCGGCACCGCGCACCGCAATGCTTGAGATGTCCGTGCCCGGCATCAACAAGGCCGTCACCCTCGCGAAGTACGCCGAGTCGCTGGGAATCGAGGCCGCCGACGTCGTGGCCTTCGGGGATATGCCCAACGACATCGAGATGCTCCGCTGGGCCGGTCACGGCTACGCGATGGCCAGCGGCCACCCGGAAGCCATCCTCGCTGCGGGGCAGCAGGCGCCACACTTCGACGACGACGGCGTGGCCCAGATTCTCGAGGCGAAACTGACGGAGCAAACGGTCTAAGGCCCCTGCATCACGGATGACGGACGCCGCGACCTGCCAGCACTGCGCGGTAGCCCTCCATGTATGTGGGGAAGGCGAACTCGAAGCCAGTCCCGCGCAGCCTTTGGTTGGAGCAGCGTTTGTCCCCGGGGCCGGCGTGGGCGTCTTCCAACGCCGTCGGTGGTTCAGGGTTTCCCATTTCCAAGGCAAGAAACCGCATGACGTCACCCATCTCGGCCGCATGGTCGTCCACGCCTACGTAGACCGGATCCGGGTCCTGATCCATGGTGGTGAGGTGGACGATCATGGCCGCGGCATCGTCCCTGTGAACACGGTTGGTGTGCCGGGGTTGTGCTGGGATCACGGCTTGCCCTGACCGCACTTGGTCGATCAGTCGCGTTCGCCCCGGACCGTAAATGCCGCCGAGCCGAAGGATGATGGGTTGGGTTCCCGTTCCCCGGGTGCGGGCAAGCAGCATATTTTCAGCCTCCACCAGCACTTTGCCACTGAAGCGCGTGGGCTCGGTGGGTGTGGTTTCGTCCACCACCGCTCCGTCGGAGTCCTTATATACGGCTGTGGAGGAGACGAACAGTATGCGTTCCGGTTCAACAGAATCGTGATCCAAGGCGTCCAGAGTATTTCGGAGGCCGTCCATGTACGCTGCCCGGTATGCCTCCTCGGTGGAAGAATCGGCGGCGACTGCGACCACAACGATGTTCACATCTGCCGGGATGGCCGGGACTTCTCGTGAGAGGTCCGCGCGCATCCCCCGGATCCCCGAGGGGAGCTTTTCCGGAGAACGGCGGAGCCCGATCACCGCATGGCCCAACTCTGCGAAACGCAGTCCGGCTTCGGTTCCAAGGTCGCCGCACCCGGCAATCAATACACTCATGCCACTAGTTTGGCAGTCCTGATGCTCCGCCAAGCTGTCACCAACTTCCCAGTCTCCATACAACCCGCGTTCAACTTGCGCCCGTAGGCTTTCAGCCACAGACCCGTTTAGCTTGTTGGATGTAGGGGAATCATGGCCAAGCGCAGGATCAACGACTTCAACACCGCTCCGTTGCGGCGGATCGAACCGGATCACCACTGGAGGTCGCTTCGCCAGGGCGACCGCGTGAGCGTGACGCTAACGCCGGGGTATGAATCCGCTGGGATAGTGGACGCCGTTACCGGTGACGCAACGGCAGTTTGGGTGGAGCTCGACGGCGGTCGGGGCCGTACGCTGGTGCACATCAGCGATGGCGTGGCAGTGGTCCCCCTGGAGAAGCTGAGGGTCACCGAGGAGTCGTAGGCGCTTACGCGCAATGGGCTACGCTTCGGATGTGACGCTGCCTTATTTCCTCCGCAAGGACGGCACTGTGGGCCCCCTGGCCTTCGCTCACCGCGGATTCTCCATGAATGGCTTGGAGAACTCCATGGCTGCTTTTCGTGCCGCCGTTGAGCTGGGCACCCTGCACCTTGAAACTGATGTGCACACCACTTCAGATGGAGTCCTCCTCGTTTTCCACGATTCTTCCTTGGACCGGGTCACAGATTCGTCTGGCCGGATCGCAGAGCTGACGGCAGCCGAGGTGGCGCAGTCCCGGATTGGCGGAGTGGAACCCGTGCCGACTTTCGACGAGCTGGTGGCAGCCTTCCCCGATGCCCGCCTGAATCTGGACGTGAAGGACTGGAATTCCGTTAAACCGATGGCCGAGGCTATCGAGAAGCACGGCATCCATGGCCGGGTGTTGGTGACGGGTTTCTCCGACCGGCGTCGTCGTGCAGTCTTGAAACTCCTCAGCCAGCGGACGGCTTCTTCGGCTGGCAGCACCCTGACCGCGCTTTTCGTACTCCTTGGGCCCGTGCTGCCGGCGGGTTTGGCTCGCAAGGTGCTCACCGGCGTCGATGCTTTCCAAGTGCCAGTCCGCTATGGGCGATTCCCCGTGGTGACTCCCGGTTTTGTTCGTCGCGCCCACCGCTTGGGCGTCCAAGTTCACGTCTGGACCATCAACGAGCCCGCTGAAATGGGGCGTCTATTGGATCTGGGTGTGGACGGTATCGTGTCCGACCGGCTGGACCTGCTGAAGGACGTTCTGGTGCGCCGGGGGCAGTGGGTCTAAGTCGCAAACTCAGCACCCTTCTTATGGGCCGACATTGTTAGTCGTCCTGGGCTTCGATGGCTGCCTTACGGACCTGGCTGGCGCGGATCCGCCTGAGATCGAACTTGCCTCTGCGATCGAAAGTGAAGATGCCATTCTTTTCCTGGAAGACGTCCGTCAGCTGCGTATAGCAATAACCGAACATGTCCGGGTTATCCAGGAGTACGCCACATAGTCCGTCGAAACGGGCGTAGAACTCCTCCTCGTTGCTGACACGCTGGCCGTAACCCCACGACGTCGACACATCACTTCCGAGGCCCGCTTCTGCCGCTGCTTGGCGCGCCTCCGTTTCGTTCCACCAAATGCCGCCGAATTCAGACACGAAATATGGCTGGCCAGCGTAAGGCACGGAGTATTCCTCACCCTGTGGATTCCGGTTCACAAAGGGCTTCCCGTCCGAAAGGCCCTGCTGCTCGATCCGGAACTGCTCCGGATTCTGCTCGTAGGAATGGGAATCATAAATGTCGGTTTCGCGGATGCGGTGGGAGTATCCGGATGCGTCGATGACCGGCCGCGTGGGGTCGGCCAATTTCGTGGCAAGGAACATGGCCTGCGTGACATCATCCAGTACCGTTAGTCGATCGTGCAGGACCTGGTGCGTTTCGTTGAGCGGGCACCATCCGATGATCGAGGGATGGTTGAAGTCGCGCTGAAGCACCTCAAGCCACTGGGCTACGAAACTCGCTGTCGGCTTCTGGTTGTGCCCAATGGTTCCTCCTCCGGAGACGCCCCAGTCGCCGAACTCGCCCCAGACCAAGTAGCCGAGTCGGTCTGCGTGGTAGAGAAAACGCTCTTCGAACACCTTTTGGTGGAGTCGTGCACCGTTGAATCCTGCCGCCATGGACAACTCGATGTCCTTGACCAGGGCAGCTTCGTCCGGCGAGGTCATCAGCGACTCCGGCCAATAGCCCTGGTCCAGTACCAATCTTTGGAACACGGACTTGCCGTTGAGACGAACCACTTTGCCGTCAAGGGCAACTGAACGAACGGCTGCGTAGCTGCTGACACGGTCAACCACAGTCCCCGCACTGTCCCGCACCGTCACCTCGAGGTCATAAAGGAAGGGATCCTCAATCCACCAAGGGCGCAGGGATTCGGCGGGAATGCTCAGCCGCAGGGTTGGCGTGAGATCCAAATCGGCCCTGGCCGTGACTTCCACAGTTACATCGCCCTTATCACTGAGGACAGCGGTCACCGTGTGCCCCGTGCGGTTCTGGCTGATCGGAACCTCAATCGTGATGCTTGAGTCTGCCAGGTTGGGAGTCATTCGAAGGCGTTTGATGTGGACCTCGGGGACAGCCTCCATCCAGACCGTCTGCCAGATTCCAGTGGTGCGGGTGTACTGGCAATGTGTGTTGTTGTACCAGGTTGCCTGCTTGCCCCGTGCCTGCATTTCGTGCCTCGAATCGCGGGCCCGGACAACGATGACCGCTTCCGTGCCGGGCTCGGCCACTCCACCCAGATCGGCGGTGAAGGGGGAGAAACCACCCCTGTGGCGGGCCACTTCAATGCCGTTGACCCAGACAGTCGCGTCGTGATCCACGGCGCCGAAGTGCAGGAGGACGTTCTGGCCGGCCCACTCCTGGGGAATGGCCACCGTACGTCGGTACCAAACAGCTTCCATGAAATCCACGTGCTCAATTCCGGAAAGGGCAGATTCCGGGGCGAACGGCACAAGAATCTCATTAGTGAGCTCGCGCCTGGCGAGTCCGCGCTCCAAACCCGAGTCGCCGGCGTCGATCTCAAAACCCCAGGTTCCGTTGAGGTTCATCCAGTTTTCGCGGACAAGTTGGGGGCGGGGATGCTCGGGCTTGGGAAGTGCCGGCATCATGTTGGACTCTGTCAACGCATCTCCTTCGGAAGGGGAAGGGTTCAATTTCCAGTCAAGCGCATCACCGGAAAATGTGCACCCACCCGCCGGCGTACTGTCCGTACGGCACTAAATTCTCTGTGGCCGCCAAATAGGAATCGTGACGTGAGATGGTGTTTCTACCACTAGCCGCCGCGAGGAGAATGACGTGACGAGTTTCCGCTTGGCCATCATTGATGACTATCAGCAGGTCGCCAGTGACTACGCCCCTTGGGATTCACTGCTCGACGACGGCGTGAAGGTCAGCGTTTTCAGCGCACCTTTTGTTTCGGAAGAGCAGGCTGTGGCAGCTTTGGGGCCGTTCGACATCATTGTGGCGATGCGCGAACGGACGCGCTTCCCTAGCCGCGTGCTTGAGTCATTGACCAACCTGAAACTGCTCGTGACCACGGGTATGGCCAATGCTGCGATCGACCTTGAGGCAGCGTCGGAGCGTGGCATCCTGGTGTGCGGCACTGGCGGGTCACCGGCAGCGGCACCGGAAATGACGTGGGCGTTGTTGCTCGCTTTTGCCCGCAACCTGGTTGTGGAGGAAAACTCGCTGCGGGCAGGCGACTGGCAGACCGCCGTCGGGTTTGAACTCGAAGGCAAGACGCTGGGAATCGTCGGCCTCGGCAAGATTGGGAAGCGCATTGCAGGCTACGCGAAAGCCTTTGGCATGGACGTTTTGGCGTGGAGCCAGAATCTCACGGCGGAGGCGGCCGAGGCGGCGGGCGTTCGACGGGTGAGCAAAGAGGAGCTGTTCCGTGAGTCTGATGTGGTGACGTTGCATCTGCGGCTTTCCGAGCGGACCGAGGGCATCGTAGGAGCGGAAGAATTGAGGCTCCTGGGTCCCGAAGGCGTACTCGTCAACACCGCACGGGGGCCACTGGTGGACGAGGCAGCGCTCATTCGGGCGCTGGAGGAAGGCTGGATTCGTGGCGCTGCCATGGATGTCTTTGACGAGGAGCCCCTGCCCGCCGGACATGCATTGCTTCATTCCTCACGGACCGTGCTATCGCCGCACATCGGTTACGTAACGCACGAGAGCTACCGGCAGTTTTACGGCGGTGCATTCGAGGACGTCAAGGGGTGGCTCGATGGTGCCCCCATTCGTCCGCTGAACGAGTGACGCAATCTTCGTAACCGGCAATCGCTTTCCGGCCAAAGCTGGCAAGATGGACCCATGCGTATCCTCATCGCCCCGGACAAATTCAAGGGATCCCTGACCGCCGCGGAAGCCGCATCAGCCATGGCCGAGGGCGCACTGCGCGTCTATCCGGACGCTGTAACCACCCAATTTCCCGTAGCTGACGGCGGCGAAGGCACACTCGACGCCGCCATCGCCGCTGGTTACGAAGAGCGGAACCACGCCGTTGTGGGTCCAATTCTCAAGCCGGTGGGAGCTTCCTGGGCCATCCGCAAAGATTCCTTCGGCGGAGCCACCGCCGTCATCGAAACCGCCCAGGCTTCCGGCTTGGCCTTCATGGAGCCCACCCCCGAGAATTCGCTGCGCGCCCACAGCTACGGCTGCGGACAGCTCATCGCCGCGGCGCTCGACGCCGGCGCCACCGAGATTGTGTTGGGACTTGGTGGTTCCGCAATGTCCGACGCCGGTAGTGGCGCCCTGCGTGCGCTGGGGCTCAAGCCCGTGGACGCTGCCGGAAATGTGGTGCCCCTCGGCGGAGGTTTCCTTGCGGACGTCGTTGCCCTTGACGTTTCCGGGCTGGATCCGCGGCTTTCACAAGCCAAGTTCCGGATCGCCGTCGACGTCCAAAACCCGCTGTTCGGCGCGGATGGTGCCGCTCATGTTTTCGGCCCCCAGAAGGGAGCCGACGTAGATGCTGTTGAAAGGCTCGACGCCGGCCTCCGTAACTGGGCGTCGCTCCTTCGGGAAGCCACGGGCAGGGACGTCAACGTTCCGGGAGCCGGAGCGGCAGGCGGGTTCCCGGCGTCGTTCCTTGCCTTTACCGACTCCGCGCTCGAAGGCGGCTTCGCGCTGGTCGCCGGGCTGACCGGCTTGGCTTCGCACCTCAGCGAGGCGGACCTCGTGATTACGGGCGAGGGTTCCATGGATGAGCAGTCACTCACCGGTAAAGCGCCCATCGCCTTGGCCGACGCCGCAAGCGTGCACGGAATACCCGTGGTCGCTGTGGCGGGCCGAATCACGGTCACGCCCGAGGACCTGGCCAAGCACGGGATCGTGGCAGCGGCGCAGTTGCTGGACGTCGCACAGCGCAAGGACGGTGTTCCCGACGTCGCCGACGCCGTTGCCAACGCGGCCAAGTATGTTGCCTGGGCTACGAGTCAGGTGCTTGAGGGGGCGTAGCGGGTTTGGCGCCGGGCGCGGCTACTGCCTGTAGCCTTCGACTTCGCTGATCGGGCGGGGTTCGGCATCGTCGGGATTCTCACCAGCCTTCTTCTTGGCCCGCCGTTGGCGGAGCAAGTCCCAGCACTGGTCGAGTTGAGCCTCGAGCTGGGCCAAGCGGGCGCGGCTGCCGTCGCCGTCCACGTCGTCCTCAATTCCCCCGCCGACAGCTGCGGCCCGAAGGCGGTGCTCCTCTTCCACCAGTGACTGAATCCGTTCCAGAAGGTCCTGCTCGTCCATGGTTCGCTCTCCTTGGTTCACTGGGTAGTTGCTTATACCGAACGTAGTCCGGCTGGCGGGATGCGTCTACGGGTGGCCGACGGCATACTTGGGACATGAAATTCACCACGACCATCGTCGGCGACGGCAACAAGGCTGGCATTGAGGTTCCTGAGTACGTTGTTAGTGCGCTTGATGCCGGCAAGCGGCCCCCAGTGGTTGTGACCATTAATGGCCAGAGCTACCGCAGCAGCATCGCGGTGATGGGCGGGAAATACATGGTGGGTGTCAGCTCCGCGAACAGGGAACTGGCCGGCGCATCCGCGGGCGACACCGTGGACGTGGATCTGGAAGTCGACACCCAGCCGCGCGTGATCGAAGTGCCGGACGATCTTGCTGCAGCCCTTGCGGCCGAGCCTGAGGCCAAGGCCTTCTACGGAACGTTGAACTACAGTGCTCAACGCCGATACGTTGAGCCGATTGGGGATGCCAAGACGCAGGAGACCCGGGCCCGGCGCATCGCGAAGATTGTTGCGGATTTGAAGGCGGGGAAGAAGTAGCATCCTGGCTGCCGGTCCCGCGCGAGGTGCCAGCCACCGTCGTCCGTTCGGGCGGTAGGCTGGACTTTTTGGATCGTTGGGGGACAGCAGAGTGGTTTATGACCGAGAGCGTGACCTACGTGATGACGCCGTGTACGCCGAGCATAAGGATGCTGTAGCGCGCGGCGAGAAGCGCGTACTGCGCAGAACCAGCATGGGTGAGCTTCACAGCTACCCTTCGGACGAGATCGGGTTTACACCAGGGCGGGGTCAGGCGCAGGTCAGCACCTGGTGGGGGATGGCGATTCTGGCTGCCTTTGGGTTCGCAGGATTTCTTGGTGCGTTCGCGATGTTCCTGGCACCTGTGTGGCATGGAGAAGGGCCTGGGTGGGGTGCGCTGTGGCCTATGGCATTTGCAGCATTTCTCGCTTGCTACGGGTTCAGCCTAAGCAGGGATGAGTACCGGGCAACGCGGCGTCGCAAGGAACGGGGCTCACCTAAACCAGGTACAGGGAGCGTGGATGTGGATCTGCTGGAATTGGGTAGCCAAAAGTGAACATGTTCCGGAAGCGCTTGCTCGGGGCCCTCATTATCGTTGCCATGTCCTTCGTCCTGACCGGCTGCTTGGGGGACTACTTTGCCCCCGAAGATCGGCCTTCCGCGCCCGTGGCCGGCGAGTTCGACCACCTCACGGAAAGCGGGGTGGAGCGAATCAAGTCGCGGGGTTCCGCGAGGTTGGACATGATTTCCGGACGGCTCGAAAAGGAGGCCGTCGGCCTGCCCGCGGATGCGGCATACGGTCCAACAATCCTCGCCAAGGATGGACGCATGATCGAAATCAGCATCGCGGGACCTGACGGGGACCTCTCTGCGAGCTCGGACACCTTACGATTCAATACTGTCTCTACCCAACCGGATTTCAGTGAGGTCACGTACTTCCTGAGGGCTGGCAGCTGGGAGGAGCTCGTAAAGTTCATTCACGACGGCGTCGCGCGCTACGGTATCGATGCCGGCACCGCCGCGCGATGGATTGAAAGCATCGGCGGCAAGGAGACGGAAACCAGCAGCTATGCCCTTGGCCCTGGTACATCAACAGGTTTGGCAGTTACCTATGACCTCCGGTACGACGGCCCCAAAGACCAGCGGGTCATCATCGTGCATGTGAATTCTGTCCAGGATCTGAAGGACTAATTGCCGCGCCGTCGGGCGTATCAGTCTTTGCGTCGGCTGTAAGTGCTCACGACATTGCCCTTGCTCGTGGCGTACTGATCCTCCAGAACGAGCCGGCTCAGTGGGTCGCCTTCCTCGAAGAGTCGCCGTCCATTGCCGGCAACGACGGGGTGAGTCATGAGGGTCAGCTCATCAAGGACGCCCGAGAACAGCAGTTGGCGTACCACCGAGATGCTGCCGCAGACCGCAATTTCTCCACCGTCACGCTCCTTCAGGTCAGTGACGAACTGCTCCAGCGGGCCATCGATGAGGTGCGAGTTTTCCCATTCGAGGGGCTCGGACAGAGTGCGGGATGCGACGAACTTCTCCACGGGGTTGATGAATGCGGCAAAATCTTCGTCTTGCGAAGCATTCGGCCAATATCCGGCCCACTCCTGGTAGCTGATTCGGCCTAGAACGACGGTGTCCACAGTGTTGATCATCTTGGTCAGTCCCTTGCCCAGCTCGTCGTCGAAGCTGTCGAACTGGAACTTGAACGGGTCCTGTACTACGCCATCCACGGAGTGGAACAGGCCGGCGGTAACTTTGCGCATACGTGCCTCCATAGGTTCTCAGGCATCACGGTATGGTGTGGTGGCGTACTTGGGAAGCTTTCCGGCGTTGCGGCTCGGCGCCAGTAGGTCCAAACGCGAGTGCCGCCGTCGTACTTTTGTGAAGTACGACGGCGGCACTCGCCTTATATGGGTCCGTCAGGTGGGTGCTTAGGCGGTCTGGCCCGCGTGCTGGCCCTCCGAGATTTCCTCTACTACCTTGCTGTTGAACGCCGGGAGGTCGTCCGGATTCCGGCTGGTGACAAGGCCTTGGTCCACGACAACTTCTTCATCAGTCCAGTTGGCGCCTGCGTTCTTCAGGTCGGTTTGGAGCGTGTGATACGAGGTGACGTTGCGGCCCTTGACCACGCCCGCGTCGATGAGGATCCACGGTCCGTGGCAGATCGAGGCTACCGGCTTGTGCTGCTCGAAGAAGGCGCGCGTAAAGTTCTGCGCGTCCTTGTCAACGCGGAGGTGATCGGCGTTTACCACGCCGCCGGGGAGCACCAGGGCGTCAAAGTCCGATGCATTGGCATCGGCTACTGCGAGATCGACGTCGAAAGTGTCACCCTTCTCCACGCCGTTGAATCCCTGCAGCTTTCCCTTTGAAAGTGCCACGAGCGTTGGCTGGCCGCCAGCGTCCTTCACGGCTTGCCAGGGGCTGGTGAGTTCGACCTGCTCCACGCCGTCCGTCAACAGAAATGCGACCTTCTTGCCTGTGATGGTGTGTTCTGACATTGTTCCTCCTCCATTGCGCGGCGGGTTCGTCTGCCTTGCCTGAGGGCGTAAGCCGCCGCTGTGAGAGTTGTTTGTCTGACCTGTTCAAGCCTAGGGAAGGTCATTTTAGTAAGCAAGCTGAGTATTCAATTTCGGTTCGACCTTGTTGAGGCTGGCGCCCCCGACTGCTTGCCCAGGCCGTTGACCGCGACGTCGAAGCGGCCCGCTTGCGCTCCGAACTCGACGAGGTGATCTGATGCCCATCATCGTGGATATCGACGTCATGCTGGCCAAGCGGAAGATGCCCGTGGGCGTGCTTGCGGAGAAGGTTGGGATTACGCCGGCCAATCTCGCTGTACTGAAAAATGGGCGGGCCAAGGCGGTGCGGTTTACCACCTTGGAAGCACTCTGCGAAGTGCTTGATTGCCAGCCGGGGGACTTGTTGCGGTGGGAAGCCTAGAACATGGCGTCGATTTCCTTGGCGAGTTCCTTTGGGTGATCCAGGAAACCCATGTGCCCGCCGGGTATGGTCCGGCGGCTAACTCCGGCATGGGAAGCTATCCACTCGGCAGCCTCGAGGAAGAATGGCGCAGTCTGTTCGGCGCTGAGTACTGCCAGAGGCACACTCAGTTCCGACAAAGCATCAGGCTCCGGCCGCCAGGACGCAAAGGCTCCAAACTCCGCTTCCAGCAGGACCTTGGCGTTGGTCCGGAGTCCGTCGATCAAGTCCGGGGACAACCGCGCTGCGGCATCGCCTGCAGCAAACCTGACGAACGCCTCGGCGCCGCCAGCGAGTCCATCGGCCTCCACACCCGCTGCGATGACTGGCTGCACGGTGGCCATTGCCTCGTCGGGATTCGTCAGAACGGCCAGCAGAGCGGGCTCATGCAATACGGCGCCCGTAAAGCGCTCCGGAGACTGCAGCGCGGCGGCCAGTGCAATCAATGCCCCGGTGCTGTTGCCAAACACAACGCACGGCTCCGTACCTAGCGATTCCAACAGGGCAACAACGTCGCCGGCCTGCGAGGGCACTGACGTTTCCGCCCAATCCGGGTGCTGCGGGCTGCGTCCGTTATTCCTGCGGTCAAAGGCGATTACCGCATGGTTTTGGGCCAACAATTGGGCAAGTTCAGCGTATTGCCTGGCATCGCCTCCAGCGCCGGGGACCAGAAGCACGGGCGTCCCATGACCTGTAACTTCAACGTGAAACGTGGCGCCGTTGGCCTCCACCAGAGCGGTCTCATCGGTCATTCTCATTGCCTTCACCTTTCCTCGAGGGTGGATTACCCTTCCCCTTCATTGGACGCCCGAGTGGGACCTGACGTCCAAGACCGCTATGGACTCGGACGATCACAAATTCTTATGATGGCTCATGGAGATCCGCCAGCTCCGGAGATTCCTTGTGCTCGCAGAGGAACTGCATTTTGGCAAAGCCGCGGCCCGGCTCCATATAGCCCAGCCGGCACTGAGCCAAGAGCTCAAAGCATTGGAAAGAGGCTTGGGGCTTCGTCTTCTGGACCGGACCCACAATCACGTTGCCCTCACTGAGGCAGGGCGGCGTCTTCAAGAAGAAGCGTTACAAATCATCCAGGCGCATGATGCGGCAGCGGCGGCCATGGAAGAACTTCGCAGCCCACCGCCTGCCATGCTGAATCTGGGCGTCGCTGTGGGCGTGGCCTACCCGCTGCTGGCGGAGTTGCTGAGCGGCCTTGGTTCCGGAGGGCCAGCTCCGGAGATTAACGTTCATCCTGCGGCAGCAAGGGAAGGGGTGCAGAAGCTTCTTGAAGGCGAATTCGACGCTGTCTTCATTCACGCCGTGCCACCTCACGACGAACGGCTTGGTGTCCTGACCCTGGAAACTGAGCCAATGGGGGTCGCGCTTCCGGCAGGCAGCAGCCTCGCAAAGCTAGCGGCGATCAGCCCTACGGATCTGAGTGGCCAGGCGTTGATTTGGTTGCAACGCGACGGCGATCCAGATGTCCGCGAGCGGGTACTGAATTTGCTGGTGGATGGGGGAATGATTCCGGGTCCGCACCGCTGGTCGCCGAGCATCGCCACCACGATGAGCCTGGTGGCTGCCGGCCTTGGCGTGTCCTTCAAAACGCCGCACCAGGTGGTGCCAGGTGATCCGCCCGGCGTCGTGTGGCGCCCGTTCGCCGGGGTATCCCTCCCCATGCCCACTGTTTTGGTCTGGCTCCGGAACGGCGCCTCGCCGCTGACCACAGAGCTCGTGGCTCACGCCCGGCACTACGTCGTGGGGAAAACATAGGGCGCGCGGGATCGTGTGCTTGGCAACAGACCTACGCTCAGGACAATCATGATATTGATTTCGCCCAGGACGCTTTGGCGATGGTCATGTTGGCCCCTATGAAACAAGCCTGGGCTTCATCACTGTAAGGGTCAAAAGGAAGACGATCCCTTAAGGCGCTTCCGCCGCTTCCTTCCGAGCCAATGGCCTCCCTAAGATCCTTGAGTGAGAAATCCGAACCGATCAGGCCCTTGGTTTCAAGGCACTTGTGCGAGATTTCATATGGGTTCCCCAATAGTCCCCTACTTCCCCTTCTTCCCGCCCCTCTTAGCCGCAGCATTCATAGCCGACTTCACCGCCGGTGGGAGCCCCGCCGTCTCGGTTTCCGGCTCAGCGACGGTCCCGCGCCAGCGAGCCAGCCCCTTCATGCCGTGATAAATCACCAGCGCGGCGGCAGACCCCAAAGCAATGCCCGTGAACTTCAGCTCGCCAATAGTCCACGTGTAGTCCGCAATACCGATAATCAGGGCAACAGCAGCCGTGGTCAGGTTGATTGGGTTGGAGAAGTTGACCTTGTTCTGCACCCAGATCTTCACGCCAAGTACACCGATCATGCCGTACAGCATGGTCGCCGCACCGCCGAGGACACCGGGCGGTACGGTTGCGATCAGTTCGCCGAATTTCGGGGAGAAGCTCAGCAGGATGGCGAAGATACCGGCCACCCAGTAGGCCGCCGTCGAGTAGACCTTAGTGGCGGCCATGACGCCAATGTTTTCCGCATACGTCGTGGTACCGGAACCGCCGCCGAGGCCGGCAAGTACGGTCGCGGCGCCGTCGGCCATCAGCGCGCGTCCGGAGACGCCGTCGAGGTTTTGACCGGTCATCGCGGCCACCGACTTTACGTGCCCCACGTTCTCAGCCACCAGCACCAACACCATCGGCACGAACAGCCCCACAACGCCGATGTGGAACTCGGGCGTCTGGAACAGCGGCAAGCCCACCCACGCGGCGGCATCCATCTTTTCGTAGCTGACCTCGCCGCGCATCATCGCCACGAGATAGCCCACCACCACGCCCACCAGAATGCTCAGGCGCCCCAGGATTCCGCGGAAGAGGACGCTGACCAGGATGATCGTGACCAGCGTGATCAGCGCAGTGACGGGAGCGGCGTCGAAGTTATTCTTGGCGGCAGGCGCCAGATTGAGGCCGATCAGCGCGACGATCGCGCCGGTGACGATCGGCGGCATGAGCCGGTTGATCCATTCGGCGCCAAACTTCTGGACCACGGCGCCAACAAGGGCCAGCACGACGCCGGCAAGCACCACGCCGCCCAAAGCGCCACTAACGCCGTACTGCTGCTGGGACGCCATGATCGGGGCGATGAACGCGAAGCTCGAACCCAGGTAGCTGGGCACGCGGCCCTTGGTGATGATGAGGAAAAGCAGCGTGCCGATGCCCGAGAAGAGCAAGGTGGTGGCGGGCGGCATGCCTGTGATGATGGGGACCAGGAAGGTCGCGCCGAACATGGCGACGACGTGCTGCATACCGATGCCAATGGTGAGGGGCCACGCCAGCCGCTCGTCGGGTGAGACCACGTGGCCGGGGCGGACCGACTTCCCGTTGCCGTGGAGCTTCCATTTGGTGCCGAGCATGCTCATGGCGGGCCTTCCTCAGAAGAATGTTGGGATTCGGTGCAACATTACCGCCATTGTGGGGTCCGCTCTACGCGCCTCGCGCGCATAATGACGCGCAAATCGGGCCCCGCAACGCAGATCCTGCAGGAGGACTGTGCCCAACGTCACGGGCCGTCACGGGAAGAGGACATGTGAAGTTGAAGTTGCAACCATGGAAAGCAGAAGCGCCTGGCCGTCCCGAAGGCCCGGGCCCAGCGAAAGGTTTACGAATGACGATCGCCCACGAAGAAGCAGTCATTGACGCCGCAGCAGTCGACGCCATTTTTGCCGAAGCCCGCACCGCCAACAGCTTTGCCGGTGAGGTCACCGAAGAGCAAGCCCGCGCCATCTACGAACTCACCAAGTTCGGCCCAACGGCCTTCAACTCCCAGCCCCTCCGCGTGACCTACGTCCGCTCGGACGAGGCCCGCGCCAAGCTGGTTGACGCGCTCTCCAAGGGCAACCAGGCCAAGACCGCCTCGGCTCCGTTGGTCGCCATCCTGTCCTACGACACCGACTGGCAGGGTCAGTGGGACAAGTTCCTTCCGGCTTACGGTGCCCCCAAGGCCATGTACGACGCCGATCCCGCTTTCGCCGCTGCTACGGGCAACAACAACGCCCACCTGCAGGCCGGCTACTTCATTCTCGCTGTGCGTTCGCTCGGTTTCGCGGCTGGCCCGATGACCGGCGCTGATTTCGCTGCCATCGACGCCGAGTTCTTCCCGGCCGGCGACCAGAAGAGCTTCCTCATCGTCAACATCGGCCAGCCGGGTCCGGACGCCTGGGGCGAAGCAAAGCCGAAGTTTGCTTACGAAGAGGTCGTTCGCACTGTTTAGTCTTTCCTGCTGTTCCGCCGATGCTCTCGTACATGATGTGCGAGAGCATCGGCGTTTAAAGGTCAGGATGTGAGAGAGGAACCGGGGGGTGGGATGTTCTCTCACATCCTGCGGCTATTTCAGCATCCCTCTCGCAGATCCCGTCAGTTCTGACTCGCTGAGTGGCAAACTATGCCTATGCGGAACCTCATCTGGGTGGCATTTACAGAGCCCGTGCGGCCAGGGCTGGTGTTTCCGCGCAGCGACTGGCCCCTTCACATCACACTGTTAAGGTTCGACGTCGGAACTGACGTGAGTGCCGACGTCGCCGATGTCCTCGCTGACTTGGCCGAAGCGCCGGTCCAGGGAGCCCTTGGAACGCAACTGACCATCGGGGAAGAAGCGGGCTTCGGCCACATGGGGTCGATTCCCGTGAGCCTGGTGGAACAAAACCCGCTGCTCCAAGGCCTGCACGAGGAACTCTTCGACGCCGTGGTCAGCGCGGGCGGGCGCATCGCTACGCCGAACTACGTCCTCGAACGCTACCGACCACATATCTCGCATCACGACGGCAAGCGCCCAAAGCCGGGCGACGTCGTCGTGCTTGACCAGGTGGCGCTGGTGGACATGGCGCCGGAAGGCAACCACACCATCCGGCGCATCCTCAGGCTCTGGACGCAGGACGCTGCAGAGGCTGAGGACTCGCAAACCGCCTGAACCTAGGCAATAACGCCATCCACCAAAGCCTTGGCTTCCTCCTGCACCTTGGCCAGGTGATCGGCGCCCTTGAAGGACTCGGCGTAGATCTTGTAGACGTCCTCGGTGCCGGAGGGGCGGGCCGCGAACCAGGCGTTCTCGGTAACAACCTTCAGGCCACCGATTGAAGCGCCGTTGCCGGGGGCTTCCGTGAGCTTGGCGGTGATGTCTTCACCCGCCAATGAGGTGGCTGTAACGTCCGCGGCGGAGAGCTTGCCCAGCTTGGCCTTCTGCTCGCGGGAAGCGGCGGCATCGATGCGGGCGTAGACCGGTGCGCCGAACTGGTCGGTGAGTCCCTTGTACAGCTGCGACGGGGATTTACCCGTGACAGCCGTGATTTCCGAGGCCAGCAGGGCCAGGAGGATGCCGTCCTTGTCCGTGGTCCACACGCTGCCGTCGCGCTTGTTAAAGGAGGCGCCGGCCGATTCCTCGCCACCGAAAGCACCCTCGCCGGACAGCAGGCCAGGCACGAACCACTTGAAGCCGACCGGAACTTCAACGAGTTTGCGGCCGAGCCCTGCAGCGACGCGGTCGATGATCGAGGACGAAACCAGCGTCTTGCCCACAACGGACGCGGGATTCCAGCCACTGCGGTTCCGGTACAGGTAATCGATGGCGACGGCAAGGTAGTGGTTAGGGTTCATGAGTCCACCGTCCGGCGTGACGATGCCATGGCGGTCGGCGTCGGCGTCGTTACCGGTGGCGACATCGTAGGCGGCGGTACCATCCGCGCCCACGGACATGCGCTTAATGAGCGACGCCATAGCCGACGGCGAGGAGCAGTCCATGCGGATCTTCTCGTCCCAGTCCAGGGTCATGAAAGCCCACTGCGGGTCGACGGTGGGGTTCACCACCGTCAGGTTGAGCTGGTGGCGCTCACCGATCTCGCCCCAATAGTCAACGGAAGCGCCGCCCATGGGATCGGCACCAATGCGGACACCGGCGTTGCGGATCGCGTCAAGATCCAGGACGGACGGGAGATCGTCAACGTAGCTGCTGAGGAAGTCGAATTTTCCGGTGGTGTCCGCATTCAAAGCATCGTTCAACGGAATGCGCTTGACACCCCGGAGGCCGTTCTCAAGGAGCTGGTTGGCGCGTTCTGCGATCCACCCTGTGGCGTCGGTGTCGGCCGGCCCGCCGTGCGGGGGGTTGTACTTGAAGCCACCGTCGCCTGGCGGGTTGTGGCTGGGCGTGACAACAATGCCGTCAGCCTGCGGTGTTCCCGCCGCGGCTTCGCGGTTGTACTTGAGGATGGCGTGGCTCAGTACGGGCGTGGGTGTGTAGCCGTGGCGCGCATCGACGAGAACTGTGACGCCGTTGGCCGCGAGGACCTCCAGCGCGGAGTTCTGCGCGGGCTCGCTCAGGGCGTGGGTGTCGCGCCCGATGAACAGCGGCCCGGTGATGCCCTGGCGGCCGCGGTATTCAACGATTGCCTGCGTGATCGCGAGGATGTGCGGTTCGTTAAACGACGACTTCAAGCTGGATCCGCGGTGGCCCGACGTTCCAAATGCCACGCGTTGCGCGGGATCGCCCAAATCCGGGGTGACGTCGAAGTACGCGTCCAGCAGGGCTGTGATGTCAACAAGGTCTTGGGGAAGGGCAACTGTGCCCGCTCGGCTAGCCATGTCGTCCAGCATGCCAGACCACCCCGTCGGCTGACAGCAAATGTCCCGGGATCCTGCCCCTGTGACGCAGAATGGCGGCGATGTGGCGCCGGATGAGCCAAAGATTTACCTCGCGTTTACGAGCGGCGGCTTTAGTGGGAGGATTCCGCCCCGTCGCCCGCCCTGACATGGTGTGACGCCGGCCCTGACACTGTGCATAACCCCAAAGCGGGTTACCTTATGCGGCGCACCCGACGGCGGTAGGGTGGGAAACAAAGACTTAGCGAGGGGGAATCCCATGTCAGATCAACCATCCAAGGGCAACGAGGACAAACCGGCGGGCTACGAACCGCCGCAGTACATCCCGCCCGCCGAATTCAGCGCGCCGGAGCAGAGCTCACAGACGCAGCCGCTTCCGCCGTACGATCAGGGCGCATACACGCAGAACGCCCAGGGCCAGAACGACTTCTACACGCAGCCGCTCCCGCCCACAAGCCAGAGCCAGGGCTCGTCCAGTCAGGACTCGTACACACCCGGTGATTACAGCCAGCCGGGCCCATCGCCCTATGGCCAGCCGCCGAGCCCTTACAACCAGAGCCAGTACAACCAGGGCCAGTTCAACCAGGTCCCGTACCAGCAGCAGCCCTATGGGCAGCAGAACCCGTACGGACAGCCCGCGTATTACGCCATGCCCACGCAACCCAAGGGCCTAAGCATTGCGAGCATGTGCTGCGGCATTGCCACTTTCATTGGCTTCGGGTTCTTCATCCTGCCGCAGATTGCAGCCGTGATCCTGGGCCACCTTGCCCTCAACCGCGAACCCGCAGGCAAGGGCATGGCGATTGCCGGCCTGATCATGGGTTACGTCGGCGTGGCGATCACGGTGGTCGTCTTGATCTTCTTCTTCGCCGCGATCGGGGCTTCGAGCAGCAGGTACAACTACTAGCCCTCCCCGCGCCCCTTACGGGCGGCAGCTGTACACAAGCGCGTACGACGGCGACCCTTACGTCATGTGGGAATCCCACCAAACGTAAGGGTCGCCGTCGTGTCGCCAGCGAGTTTCCGTGGCGAGCAGGCAGAGCGTCGGATGCCCCCAGGCCAGCTACCGCACCCCGCCCATCAGCTTCTTGATAGCCGGGGATGCAGCAGCGAGGGCAACAGCCAACACCACAGCCACGCCGCCAATGCCCAGGAAGTACGGGAGTTCGTCGTCGGGGTTGTAAAGGCCGGCAAGGATGCCTGCCAGAGTGGTGCCCAGGGAAACGGACAGGAAGAACAGCGCCACCATCTGGGTGTGGAATGCCTGCGGGGCGAGCTTGGTGCTCACGGACAGGCCAATGGGGGAGAGGAAGAGTTCCGCCAGGGTGAACAGGAACAGGATTCCCACCAGTGCAAGCAGCGGGGTCTTGCCGTCGCCGGCCAGCGGGATGAAGCAGAGGAAGGCAAGCCCCATGATGAGCAGGCCCGCCGAGAACTTCAGCGGGGAACTCGGCTGCTTGGCACCCAGCTTGGTCCACAGGGCAGCCATGACGCCGGCGAAGATGATGATGAACACCGGGTTGATGGACTGCACCCATGCGGCGGGCATCTCCCAGCCAAACAGGTTGCGGTCCAGTTTCTCCTCGGAGTACACGGCGATGAACGTGAACTGCTGCTGGAACAGTGCCCAGAACGCGGCCGATGCGATGTACAGCGGGATGAAGGCGAGCACACGTTTGCGCTCCAGGCCTGTGACTTTGGCGCTTCGGAAGATCAGGAAAAGGTAGATCACGGATGCGCCGATGGCGGCGTAAGCCATGCTGCGTGCCAGGTTGTCGGCGTTAACGGTGCCCGTGCCGAGCAGTACGCCGATCACGATCAGGATGCCCAGGAAGATCAGCCCGTACCGGGTGCGGTCAGCAGCCGGGAGCGGGTTGGGGACGCGGTGCGCTTCCTCGGGGAGCTTGTTGCGGCCCAGCGAGTAGATGAGAAGGCCGATCGCCATGCCCACCGCCGCTGCGCCGAAGCCCCAGTGGAAGCCGTTGCTCTCCTGGAGCCAGCCGGTGACCAGTGGGCCGATGAGTCCGCCGATGTTGATGCCCATGTAGAAGATGGAGAAACCGGCGTCGCGGCGTTCGTCCTTCTCGCCGTACAGGCTGCCGACCAGCGCCGTCGCGTTGGCTTTCAGGCCACCGGAGCCAATACCCACAAGCACCAGGCCCGCGATCAGTCCGGGAATGCCGGGCAGGAGGGCCAGCGCGATGTGGCCGGCCATGATCATGAGGGCCGAGCCGAAGAGGACCTTTTCGGAGCCGAAGATACGGTCAGCAAGCCAGGCGCCCAGGATGGTGGACAGGTAAACGCCGCCACCGTATGCGCCAACCAAGCCGGCGGCGAGGCCCTTGTCGATGGACAGTCCGCCTTGGTCGGCGGTGAAGTACATGTAGTAAAGCAGGATGCCCTGCATGCCGTAGAAGGAGAATCGCTCCCACATCTCCACGGAGAAGAGGCTGGCCAGCATCTTTGGGTGGCCGAAGAATGACGTATCGCCCGATGGTTTTTGGGGCGTAGCCGTGGTTAGAGGTGTGCTCATTTCCTCAATGCTGGCATTGACTGCGGGCATTGTCACATCGATGGATGCCCATGGCAACCACTTTCCATATGGTAGACAACCGCCCAAGCCGGCTTACTGAAAGGCCTCCAGAACCGCCGCGAGCTGAAGAAGCTGCAGCTCAGAACCAGGTTTACCGATCACCTGGATGCCCATCGGCAGGCCAGTCGTTGTCACATGGACGGGGATGCTGATCGCCGGCAATCCGCACACATTCACCATGGAGGACCAAGGTGCGTACTCGCATTGTCTTCTGTAGTCCTCGTCCGCGTCACCGGCCCACTCGCTCGGCCAAGGCTCGCTGCTGTGGCCGCCGCCCGTGTACCAGCCGATCGGGCGTGGTGTCTGCGCCAGCGTGGGCATGAGGATGACGTCCCACTCCGCGTATTGTGCGATCGTGTCGTGCTCGAACTGCCGCAGGAAACTCAGGGCTTCATTGATCTTCAACGCGCTGCGCTGCTGCGCACGACGACGGAACGTCCGGGTGAGCGGGGTCAGGAGCGCCTCGCGCTGGGGTGCGATTCGCGCACTCCCGACGCCGGCAGTCCAGGCTGCGGTGAACGCCTCGGGGTAGCGGTTGTCGTAGCGGATCTCCGCTTCCGCGACACGGTGCCCCGCCACCTCAAGCAGCTTGATTCCGCGCGCAAGGGCGTCCGAAGCTTCCTGTTCCACCTCGAAAGGGAAGACTCCGGCCCACGGGCTATCCAGGCTCACCCCCACTTTCAGGGGCGTTGGCGCCTGGTCAACGTTGGCGAGATAACCGCCGTCGGGCGCTTGTTCGCTAGGGACCAGCGCGTCCATCAGCAGGGCAGCGTCCGCAGCCGTGCGCGCCAGCGGTCCGGCGACCACCAATTTAGCTGCATCGCCCGCGCTCGCTCCGGATGGCACCACGCCGCGCCCCGGCTTCAGCCCCACCAGTCCACAGGCACCGGCCGGAATCCGGATGGAACCGCCGCCGTCGGTCCCTGGAGCGAACGGAACCATGCCAGCGGCCACGGCCGCAGCGCTTCCGCCCGACGACCCGCCAGAGCTTCGGCTTAAGGAATGGGGATTGCGCGACGGCGGTGCGATGCGGTTTTCGCTGTACGCGGTGAGTCCGAATTCCGGAACTTGCGTCTTGCCCAGCGAGACTCCGCCTTGGCCTTTCAAAGTGGCTGCGAGGGCGCCGTCCTCCGGGGCAGGTTTGTGTTCCAAGGCGGCGCTGCCGTGGGTAGTGGGAATGCCCGCCACGTCAGTGAGGTCTTTAAAGGCCAGGGGCACGCCATGCAGCAGTGGCAAATCGGAAAGGCGGCCCTCCCGGCGCAGTTTCGCATGGAGGGTGTCTGCCCTGCTGGCGTCGGCCATCGCTTGCTCTGCGGTAACAGTAATGAAGGCACCCAAGTGGCTGTTGCGTGCCTCGATGACGGACAGGAAATAAGTGGTCGCCTCCCTCGCCGACAGCTCGCCGGATGCAAGGGCATCGCGAAGCGCCACAGCGGTGAGGGCTTGCGGGGAAAGATCAACCAAGGAAACGAGACTCCAACCGTTCCTCCACGGCGATGGCGTCCACGCTCTCGCCAGCACCAGCCGTGACCCGGAAAGCAGCCTTGTTCTTGACTTCGGACACCACCTCCACAAGTTCGGTGCCCCGGTAAACCAGCCCCACGCCGTCGTCGGTGCAATGCGCCTCGCCCAGCGTGCCGTTGGCTACAAGCTTGTGGATGGCGGGAGCGCGGCGGGGTTCGGAATCGTAGTGGACGCCGTTGGCGTAGGGAAGGAAACCCAGCGCGTTGGTGACCGGCTGCAATTCAGGGCCGAAGGAGTCCGTTACGCCGCTCTTGAACCAACAAATGGAACCCGCGGAAACGCCGGCCAGGACCACGCCGCTTTCCCAAGCCTTCCGCAAAATTCCGTCCAGGCCGTGTGCCCGCCACACGGCAAGCAGGTTGACCACCGAACCACCGTGCACCCACACCACGTCCCGCTCCAGAAGATGCGCTTCGGGGTCCTCAATATTGGGCATGGTGAAGAGGTTGAGATGTGCGAAATCAAACCCGGCAATGCGGGCTGCCTGATCCATCTCTGCCGCCCACCAGCGTTGGTCACCTGATGCCGTACCAATGTGGGTCACGCGGGGTGCCCGGCCACTTACCCCGGACAACTCCACGGCGTAGTGCATGAGGTGGTCGAACTCGATGCGGGTCCGGCTGCCTGGCTTGTAACCGCCGGATGTTGCGAGGATGGTGGGTTTGCCAGCCGCCATGGTCCTGCTCCTAACAGCCGATTCAGGGAGTCTTTGCGTCCCAGTCTTAGTGCCATAACCGCGGGACGCAAGCGACGTCCCGCTTCGCGGCCGCTGCGACTAGGCTGGATGATGACCTGAATCGATGGGAAGGAACCGCCATGAGCGACTTCGAAACCGTGCCTGTGGGCGATATTCCGGCTGATGCCAGCATCCTGGACGTTCGTGAGGACTATGAATGGGTTGCCGGACATGTTGAGGGCGCACGGCATATCCCTATGGACCAACTGCCGGCCCGCCTGGATGAACTGGATCCCGACGACGACCTCTTCGTCATCTGCCGTACCGGTGGCCGTTCCTTCCGGGCAGTCCAATGGCTGGTGGGCCAGGGCTACTCAGCGGTGAACGTAGCCGGTGGCATGGATATGTGGTTCGAAGCCGGCCGCCCAATGGTGTCGGACAACGGCCTCAAGCCAGTGGTTCTTTAACCTCCGGCAAGCCCGTTCCACGTATATAACCAGCAAGGAATATTCAATGTCAGCACCGACCTATACGTTCCTGGGCCCTGAGGGAACGTTCACTGAGACCGCCCTCATGCAGGTCCCCGGCGCCGCTGATGCCTCCCGCATTCCTTGCACCAACGTGAACACGGCGCTCGAGCGGGTCCGCAATGGTGAGGCCGACGCCGCCATGGTTCCCATCGAAAACTCGGTGGAGGGTGGTGTGACTGCGACGCTGGATGCCATTGCCACAGGACCTGAACTCCGGATTATCCGCGAGGCCCTGGTTCCTATTACCTTCGTGCTCGTGGCGAGGCCCGGCGTCGTGCTTTCGGATATAAAGCGCATCTCCACCCACGGCCACGCGTGGGCCCAATGCCGCCTCTGGGTGGAGGAAAATATTCCGAACGCGGATTATGTCCCCGGTTCCTCTACCGCGGCATCGGCCATGGGCCTCCTGGAAGGAGATGCCCACTACGACGCCGCTATTTGTGCACCGCTGATTGCGGGGGAGCAGCCTGGGCTCAACGTTCTGGCCGAAAACATTGGCGACAACCCGGACGCAGTCACCCGTTTCATCCTGGTGAGCCGGCCGGGTACCTTGCCCGAACGCACGGGCGCGGACAAGACGACCGTTGTTGTCCCGCTGCCGGAGGACCACCCTGGTGCTCTCATGGAAATCCTTGACCAGTTCGCTTCGCGAGGGGTCAACCTGAGCCGAATCGAATCACGCCCCACCGGCCAGTACCTTGGCCACTACTTCTTCAGCATCGATGCCGACGGTCATGCGTCGGATTCCCGTGTTGCTGATGCCTTGGCGGGTCTCCACAGAATCAGTCCGGCAACCCGTTTCCTGGGCTCGTACGCGCGCGCCGATAAGCAGGCTGCGGTGGTTGCCCCACATACTTCGGACGCTGCCTTTGCCTCCGCTCATGCGTGGGTTCAGTCGATTCTTAAGGGCTAGGCTGCGCTGGTTCCGGCGCTAAATTATTGAACCTTCAACCCCTTTCGCGTTGATGCAAGTGTGCGTATGCTTGCCTGATCCATAAACGATGGATGAATGCCCAAAAAGAAGGGAGCGGTCATGTCTGTCCACCGAGATGACAAAGACGGCCAGGGCATGATCGTCAATCCCAAGCCCTCCGGCGAGAACAAGGACGACTGGGACGGCGACGAAGCTGACCGCGCGGATCGACTCCGTTTTGAAGAAGAACAAGCGATGATCCGAGAGCAAGCCGAGGCCCGGGCTGCAGCGAAGGCGGCGGCCGAAGCAGCCGCAGCAAATGCGGCCCAACCCGAGAAGGGCGCAGTCTAGAGGGTTTGAGCCTTCGGTACCCGCACCAATAGCGAACCCGGCTGGACCTGAACGGTGACCTCCGTGGCCTCGCCTGCGGGGTCACCGTCGAGTTGCGTCGCCATGGGTTCCTGGCTGCGAATGGTGACCTTGCCGGAGCGATAGAAATTCATCATCGGCAGATTCCGCTTGTGCTTGAAGAGGATCTTTGTGTACATGGCGATCCATCCGAAGGCACTGCGGGGGCTCATGACGACGATGTCCAGCATGCCGTCGTCGATCATGGCTTCCGGAATGAAATCAATACCTCCCGGAATCAGGCCACAGTTGGCGAAAAGCACGCTGCGGATTTTCCGGGCCTGCTCCGGCTGGTCATCCATGGTGATGGTGACACGCTTGCGGCGGCCGGGCAGATGCCGGACCCCGGCCTCGGTGTAGGCCAGCCAACCCACGGTCTTCTTCAGGTCTTCCTTGGTATCGCCCACAACCTCGGCATCCAGGCCCATGCCGGCGATCACCAGGAACGTATGCGTGGATGATTCCCCGGTAATGCCGTTGTCTATGGCCATGCTGGCGGTATCGATAAAGCGCTGATGGCCAAAGAGGGCGATCTGGATGCAATCCGCGATGTCGTTGACGTCCAGTTCGACGTTGCGAGCCAGGAGGTTGCCGGTGCCCAGCGGAATGAGGCCCATCGCCACGCCCTTATGCGCAAGCGATTCAGCCACCACGCGCACTGTACCGTCGCCGCCGCACGCAAGTACGACGTCGGCCCCGTACTCCAGCGCCTGGCGCGACTGCCCGTAACCGGGGTCCTCCACAGTGGTTTCAAAGAACTTCGGGCTGTCCCAACCGGCGAGGTCGCAGGCGTCAATGATCGCTTGGCGGGCCTCGAGCGACTTGTTTTTCACCGGGTTGAGGATGACCGCAACCTTCTGGTGCCCTGGCTCCGGCTTGTGGGTGTCCTCCCGCACCGCGCTCCTGATGTGACGGGCTCTCAATCGGCGCACACCCCACCAACTGGAGACGGCAAACGCCACGCCCCCAGCGAGAATCACGTACAGGATCCAGTCGCTCATGGTGCTCCAACACTATCGTCCTGCGTAGTCCTGATTTCACGGTGTTCATTCCGGCGCTTGCACGGCTCTGCGTCCGCACGGGAAATCAGCGGCCCATTCGATACTCTTGTGTGGTGATCGACGTAAAAGACCTCAGCGAAAATCCGGACAAGTTCCGTGCCAGCCAGCGCGCCCGTGGCGCCGACGAGTCTGTTGTGGACGCGATCATCTCCGCAGACTCCGATCGCCGCGCCGCGCTGATCCGCCATGAGACCCTCCGTGCCGAGCAGAACGCCTTCGGCAAAAGGGTTGCCCAGGCAAAGGGCGAGGAGAAGCAGGCCCTGCTGGCCGAGGTCAAGGAACTGGCGAACTCGGTGAAGGCCGCCTCCGCTGAAGCCGCTGCTGCGCAAGCCAAGCAGGAAGAGCTGCTCCGCGGTATCCCCAACCTGATCGTGGATGGCGTCCCCGAGGGCGGCGAGGACGATTACGTTGTGGTCAAGACGGTGGGCACGCCGCGCGAATTCACGGATTTCGAGCCGAAGGACCACTTGGAAATCGGCGAACTGATCGGCGCGATCGACATGGAACGCGGCGCCAAAGTCTCGGGCGCGCGCTTCTACTTCCTCCGTGGTGTTGGCGCCCGGCTGGAAATGGCGCTCCTGCAGATGGCCATGGACCAGGCAATCGAGGCCGGGTTCGTCCCGATGATCACCCCCACTTTGGTGCGTCCGGAAACCATGCAGGGCACCGGCTTTGATGTAAAGCACGACGCCGAGATCTACCGTCTCGCTGAAGACGACCTTTACCTGGTGGGAACCTCGGAGGTGGCCCTCGCGGGCTACCACGCAGACGAGATTCTGGACCTCTCCGCCGGCCCCATCCGCTACGCCGGCCAGAGCTCCTGCTACCGCCGCGAGGCCGGTTCGCACGGCAAGGACACCCGGGGCATCATCCGGGTGCACCAGTTCAACAAAGTGGAGATGTTCATCTACACCACGGTTGAGGAAGCAGCTGCTGAACACGAGCGCCTGCTCGCGTGGGAAGAGGAAATGCTGGCCAAGTGCGAGCTTCCCTACCGCGTGATCGACACTGCTGCGGGTGACCTCGGCATGTCCGCGGCCCGGAAGTTCGATTGCGAAGCCTGGGTTCCTACCCAGAACGCTTACCGCGAGCTCACTTCTACCTCCAACTGCACCACGTTCCAGGCCCGCCGCCTGAACATCCGCGAACGCGTGATCAACGAGGAAGGCGTTGCCAAGGGTACCCGCGCCGTCGCCACCCTGAATGGCACCCTGGCCACCACCCGCTGGATCGTTGCCCTGCTGGAGCACCACCAGAACCCGGACGGCTCGGTCAACGTTCCCAAGGCGCTGCAGAAGTACATTGGCGGGCTTGAGGTTCTGCCGGTCCTGTAGTTCTCTCCGCGGAAGACCCCGCCCAACGGACCATTCACCCTCGCGCGCGGCGGTGAATGGTCCGTTGGACGGGGTTTCTTGTCCTGGAAAGTCCCACTGCTTCGAGCTTTGCAAGCAGCTTCTCCGGCCTGATGGCGGTGGTCCAGTCCCACCGCACTACCTGGAAGCCCATGGCACGGAGCCTGTCCTCGCGTTTCTTCTCCTTGAGCACGGTTTCACGTGCAGTTCCCCCGTTGAGGTACTCGTCATTGAGGTACTTTGCATCTCCGTCGAACTCGCCAATAATCTTAAGTTCCCGCCAGTAGAAGTCCGTCCGGGCAACGAATCCCAAGGCGTCATGGAATTCGGCCTGAAGCTCGGGGGCTGGAAAACCAAGTAGATGCATTTGGGCACGGCTCAGGGACTCGCCAGCTGATCCCGAGCGAGCGTCGGCGAAGTCAAGGACTGAGCTGACCCAGAGTCTCTTGGCAGCGGATGCCAGGCTGTCTCCTGCATGACGCAGGTCTTCAACGCTGGCGGCCGAAGTTCCGAACCTTGCTTGGCTGATGGCGTGATCGGCTAGAACCACCGCCCGTGCGAAGGGAAGCCGGGCCATTACGTCAGCCGCTGTTGAGTTAAGGTCCGTAACGGTCAGCCCGGTCAGGTGCACTGGGCTCGCTTGGTAGGCATGGCGATAGATGCCGTAACTCCTGGTGCCCTCCAGTCCTGTGCTGCCAGACTTCGTGCCTCCCGAGACCTGAGTAGTCGGTCGCTTGGAACCCGCGTGGCTGGATGACGAATTGGCCAAATGGATGTGCGCCGGGATTCCGACAACCTGCATCCCCCAGAGTACGGCCGCCGTCTCGTAGCAAAAGAATGCAGAAGGTAGTTCCAAAGCGACTGCCCTGATGGTCGCGGAGTAGCGCTCCCAAGGCTTCAGGGAGATCCACCGGCTCTTGTCCATATAGACTCCCTTGCGCACTCTGACCAGCTCACCTTTCGTAAATCGCCTGCTGAGCGAACGAATATCTCCCGTGTTGGCTCTCTGTTGCGCGGACACTAGGAACTCGGCTGTTTCTTTCATGGAAACAACCTTCGATGGAGGAGGGGACCCGTGGGTACGACAGGTGGGGCTATGTGGAAAAGCTCATCGCGTTTCACCCACTAGCGGACAATTCACCTTCGCGCGCGGAGGTGAATTGTCCGGTGGAGGGTGTCTGGTGCGGGGTGGCTAGCGGGGTGGGGCGAGGGACGGAGCGCCGTGGAGCCAGGGGCCGAGTGTTCATGCGGCGTTAATCCCGTGCTGTGTCCTCGGTCCTAGTGCGGTGTCAGAGGTGTCTGCTCTACTGGAACCATGACTATTTTGACTGACACTCCAGTTGCTGGCATCGATGACCAGCCAAATGACAACAACAAACTCATGATCGCATTGGACGTTGACGGTACGCTCGTGGACCACGACGGCCACATGTCTCCAGAGGTTAGGGCGGCTGCCCAAGAGGTAGTCGCGAGCGGGCACGACGTCATGATCGCCACCGGCCGGTCCCTGAATGCCACCCTGCCCATCATCGAGCAAATCGGCTTGGAACGTGGCTACGCGGTGTGCTGCAACGGCGGCGTGACTCTCCGGCTGGATCCCACGCTTGAGCCCGGCTACGAGATCATCCACAAGGCAACGTTCGATCCCGCTCCGGCTCTGAAGGCCCTGCGCGAACGCCTGCCCAACGCGAAGTACGCGCTGGAGGATGAAGACGGGAACTTCCTCTCCACGGAGCGTTTCCAGGATGCCAGCTTTGGCGTCGAGGCAATTGGCGTGGACTTCCAGACCATGTTGGAGGCCACGGCCGTACGCGTGGTGGTCTTCAGCAGTGACAACACCTCGGACGACTTCAACCACGCCATCCGTCACATCGGCCTTTCCGGCGTGACGTACTCGGTGGGCTGGACAGCGTGGCTGGACATTGCCGCGGAGGGCGTCACCAAGGCCAGTGCGCTGGAGGCCCTGCGCCAGAGGATCGGCACGGAACAGGTCAACACGGTGGCGGTGGGCGACGGCCGCAACGACATCGAGATGCTCACATGGGCCGGCAGGGGAGTGGCCATGGGCCAGGCTCCGGAGGAAGTGATCGCCGTTGCGGATGAGGTCACCGCGTCAGTATTCGACGACGGCGCCGCCCTGGTTCTGCGCAGCCTGCTGTAACAGCCGGACCCCTTAGTCCACCCGCCCCCGCCAGGCACCCGTTTCCTGGCCGCGGTCCTCGATGAATTCCTTGAATTTGTCCAGGTCCGCGGCCACCTGCATCTCGTCGGCGGAGAGCGCGGCGCCGGCCTTCTCCACGAATCCTTCAGGCTCCCATTCCAGGGTCACGTTGACGCCGCAGTGCTGGGGGCCGAGGTTGTCGAAGCGGACTGTGCCGGCGTTGCGTGGTGCGTCAATGCTTTCCCACGCAATGACGGTATCCGGAACTTGTTGAGTGATGCGGGCATCATATTCGCGCCGGACTCCGCCGACCTTGGTTGAGAAGTGCAGCGTTGAGTCGTTGATCTGGCGGACATTCTCCACGCCGCTCATGAACTCGGGAAACTTTTCGAACTGGGTCCACTGGTTGTAGGCGACCGAAACCGGTACCTCTACCTCGATGGCCTTCGTGACGGTTTGCATGAGAGACACCTCGATTTGGGTTGTTGTGGTTTAGGTGAGGGGTTAAGTGAAATGGGTTTGGACAGGGCCGCCGCCGGCTGAGTCGACGATTGCCTGCGCAACGTCCCGGAGCTTGACGTTCCGGTTGCTGGAGGCCTTTTTGATGAGCTCCACCGCTTCGGCCTGGCTGCACCTGTTTTGGGCGATGATGATGCCTGTGGCCACGTCGATGACCGTCCGGGATGCCATGGCCGCGCGTAGGTCGGCGGCGGTCTGGCTGTGTTGCGCAATCAGCACTGCCAGTTGCAGGCCTTTGGATGCCTGCTGCACATAATCACTGGCGCGCTGCACCGCAGCCTGGTCAAAGCCGTTTGCGCGTTCGGAGTAGAGGTTCAAGCCTGCCCGTGCGGTGTCATCCGTGAGCGGGAAAGGAACGGCGAGGACAGAATGAACACCATTCGCCAGAGCCAGGTCGTTGTACTCAGGCCAGGTGTTGTCTTTTTCAAAGTCTGGAATGTGCACTTGCGTGCCTTGCCTGCAGCAATGGATGCACGGGCCATCGGCGAATTGGTACTGGAGTTCGTCCAGCATCTGCGCTCGCTCGCTGCTGCTCGCCACTGTGGCCGCGGCCCGATGCCGAAGCAGCGTGATACCGCAAAATACTTCGTTGTCAGGTTTGGTGAACATCGCCGCTGAGTGGCGTGCCAGCTCGCTCAGGAAGGCCTCCACGTCCGGTGTATCCAGAAGCAGGTCCTGGATTTCCGCAGCTACAAGATGCGGTTCGGTGAGTTGTTGGTTTTCCACGTGGATCTCCGATCCCTGGACGAGGCTACTCTTCGAGCGTAGTCCTGAATACCCGTTGAAAGCTAATAGTAAGTGTGCTTCTCTTTTTAAGGAGTCTTGCCGTGGGCTCACTCACTCCAGCAGGTCTAAGGATTGAAGCCACATGCGACAAACCCGACCACACGACGTCCAGAACCGGCCTCCTGCGCCGGAGAGTACCATCCGTCAAAGCTTCCAGGACGGCTTGGTTTTGGACCATCTGAATCTCGCAAAATCCATTGCCGCCCGGTATTCCGCCCACACACACGATCTCGACGACGTCCGGCAGGTTGCGTACATGGGCTTGATCAAAGCGGCACGAGGATTTGACGAAAGTAAAGGCGTCAGCTTCCCCGCCTACGCCGCTCCGACCATCGCTGGCGAGGTCAAGAGGTATCTCCGCGATCACTGCTGGGTAGTGCGCCCACCGAGGCCCATCCAGGATGTGCGGCGCCAAGTTCTCGCCAGGACCGAGGAACTGACCCAAAGCCTGCAGAGGATTCCGACCCCCGAAGAAGTGGCGGCGGACCTTCGCCTGGAACCTTGCCAAGTCAGGGAAGCATTGATGGCCGGCACCAGCAAACGGCCGGATTCCCTTGACGCCCCCGCTGCGGAAGGCCGCGACGGACTGCAAGGATATCTTTCCGCTTTCGGATGTCCGACCGACAGGCTGGAGGACGTGCTCGCCCTGCGCAATGCCATCCGGGGCCTGAGCGCTGAGGACAGGCACCTCCTCTATCGCCGCTACTACCGCGAGGAAACGCAGTCCACCATCGCGGAGGCACTGGGCATGTCCCAAATGCAGGTCTCGCGGCGGCTTTCCAAGATCCTGGTGTCCCTGCAGACACAGCTGCTGGATGAGGAAGCGCACCTCCAGGACGGAACGGCGCCCTGATAAGCAAAGTAGGCAAAGTAGGCAAACAACAACCAGGAGGACTCAGCAGCCCAACCCGTCCACCGCATCCAACACATCATGGACGGTCACGGCAAGGAGTGCGGGATCGGGATCGGCGGCGAAAACGTCACCGCGGCGAAGTTCGACGGCGGTAAGCACCACGTGCGGTCCCGGCGGCGGACCCCATTCTTCAGCAGGAGCCGGGCCGAACAGGACCACGGAGGGCCGGGCATAGGCGGACGCCAGGTGGGCCGCACCGGTGTCCGCGGAAACGACGAGCCGCGCATCTGCAATGGTCGCTGCGAACTCTGCGAGGCTCTGCCGCCCGGCCAGCACACCGCCGTCGAGGTTTGCTCCTTTGAGGTTTGCCAAGGCGGCAGTCGCCACTGCTCGCCCACGCTCGGACGTGCCCCCGGTCAGCACGACGTCGTGGCCTGCGCGTGTGAGCTCAACGGCCACTTCGGCGAATCGTTCAATGGGCCAGAGTCGGCTGCCATATGCGGCGCCGACATGGATGACCGTGGCGCCGGGCCGGGGTGAAGGAATGCTTGGCCTGTTGAGGCGATAATCCAGGGGATCGGCGTCGATGCCGTGCCAGTTGAGCAAGCGCGTCCAGCGCTCGCGCTCAGGGATGCCAGTGGTCCATTCCGGTCCATCCAACCCGGGAGCCTGGTGCGCGAGCACCCGCCTTGCGCGAAGTTCATTGATGCGTTGGCGGCTTTCGGGTCCGTTCCCGTGGAGGTTCACGGCGATGTCCACGGCGCCCGGGGGGATGTTCAGTGGATCATCAAGGCCCGGCGTGGGCAGGTGGTCGATGCCCCCCACCAGTTCCAAGGCCTCGGCAATCCAGGCTGGGGCCGCATACAAATTGCGATGCTCGGGAAATGCCCGGCGCAGGCCGCGAAGCGCAGGAACGGCAACAAGGAGGTCGCCTAGTTTCAAGGCGCGCAGGGCAAGCAGCAGGGGTTGTCCGTTCATTTCGACGATGTCCATGGTGGCCTCCCGCTAGGAGTCTAGCGGCCAACGCAGGCGCCGGCGCCGCAGGGAAACTTCTCGTTGTCACGCTGTTTAGTGTCGGGAGAACTGGGGAACGTTGCGGGTATGGGAGGAACTGGAACGTTGAAAGCGGTCCTGTTTGACCGCGATGGAACGCTCGTCGTTGACGTGCCATATAACGGTGACCCGCAACTGGTGCGGCCCATGGACAGTGCCCGTTCGGCCCTGGAGCGGGTACGCCGGGCGGGACTGGCAACAGGGGTGCTGAGCAACCAGTCGGGCGTTGCGCGTGGCTTGCTGACCTTGAATCAGGTCCGCGCCGTCAACCAGCGCGTGGACGAGCTCCTGGGCCCATTTGATGTGTGGGAAATCTGCCCGCACGGACCGGCCGATGGCTGTACCTGCCGTAAGCCTGCGCCGGGAATGATTCTCGCAGCCTGCAGCACACTGGGGTTGCACCCGTCCCAAGTGGCCTTTGTTGGGGACATCGGTGCCGACGTGGAAGCAGCGACGGCGGCCGGCTCGCAGTCGGTACTGGTGCCCACCCACGTGACGCGGACCGAGGAAATTGAGGCGGCAGAGGTGGTTGCGGAGAACCTGTTGGCCGCCGTCGAGCTGTTGCTTGACACTGCGACAGGCGCGGCAGGAGGGGCATCCCGGAAACCCGACGCCAGGCAGGACTCACCTGTATGAGCCGCGTCCTGGTAGCCCGACTGGACAGCATAGGCGATGTCCTCCTTGCTGGACCGGCTTTGCGTGCCGTGGCGAACGGAAGCAGGCTGGACGGCAGCCGACCCAACGACGTCGTCCTCCTGTGCGGCCCTGAAGGCGCCGGCGCCGCGGAGATGCTCCCTGGAGTCACCCAGGTCCACACGTGGCCGTGCCCATGGATCGTCAATCCGGCGCCCGCTGCGACAGCTGAACTGACCAATGGCCTGATCGAGTTCGTCCGCAGTTCCAGGATTGAGGAAGCCGTGATCCTCACGTCCTTCCACCAATCCCCGCTTCCGTTGGCACTGTTGCTGCGGCTGGCAGGCGTCAAACGCATCACGGGCGCTTCCACTGACTACGCGGGCTCCCTCCTGGACGTCCGGTTGAAACCCGGCGAAGACTTTCCCGAGGACCAGCCTGAGGTGTTGCGTGCTTTGGGGATTGCGCAGGCAGCGGGCTTCCAGCTTCCCCGGGGCGACGACGGCAAGCTGCACATCAACCCGGTGGACGAATCCGAAGAACTGGTGGACGAACTCACCCAAAAGGGCCCGTACATCGTGGTCCACCCGGGTGCAGCCGCTCCGGCGAGGGCCTGGCCTGCGCTTCACCATGCAGCCACCGTGGAACTCCTTGAAGCGTACGGGCACCGCGTGGTGGTCACGGGAGCGCCGGGCGAAACATCGCTGACGGCAACCGTGGCTGGACCCTCCGCGCATAATCTCGGGGGCAGAACAGACTTGCGAACGCTTGCCGCGGTACTCGCGGGCGCCGCCGTCGTGGTTACCGGCAACACCGGGCCCGCCCACCTGGCCGCCGCGGTCGGTACGCCGGTGGTGTGCCTGTTCGCCCCTGTGGTTCCAGCAATTCGCTGGGCGCCATACGGCGTTCCGCTGGAACTGCTGGGCGACCAGGAAGCAGCATGCAGGAACACGCGGGCACGCATCTGCCCGGTACCGGGCCACCCGTGCCTTAGCTCAGTTACCCCGGAACAAGTCCTTGAGGCGGTGGAACGGCTGTTGGGGGGAGTCTCCTCCCTCAGCACCCGAAGAAAGGTGTGGAAACCATGAGGATCCTGGTCTGGCATATCCACGGAGGATGGATGGAGGCCTTCGTCAGGGGCCGGCACGAATACCTCCTCCCGGTAGAGCCCGACGGCGGTGCATGGGGTTTGGGGCGAGGTGGCCGTGAGTGGCCGGCCGCCGCGCAGGAGATTGACCTGGACACCCTTGATCCGGACAGCGTGGACGCGGTGGTCCTGCAACGTCCGGAGGAGATCGCCGCCGTTGCCCGGAAGCTGGGTCGAAGGCCCGGAGTGGACCTGCCTGCCGTCTACCTTGAACACAACACGCCCAAAGGCGACGTCCCGTTCACTCTCCATCCCCTGGCCGATCAGCACACGATCCCCGTGGTTCATGTGACGCACTTCAACCAGCTCTTCTGGGATACCGGATCCACGCCAACAGTTGTGATCGAGCACGGCATCCCCGATACCGGCCGGCTCTATACCGGTGAACGCGAAGAGATGGGGGTGGTGGTCAACGAACCCGTCCGTCGCGGCCGCGTGACGGGCACGGACCTCCTCCCTGGCTTCGCCGGGGTAGGGCCGTTGAGGGTGTTCGGAATGGGGACGGAAGCCTTGCCGGAAGCGCTGAACCTGAAGGGGTTCGGCTTGAGCGAGGAGCGCCTGCGGATTTCGGGGGACGTACCGGCGCCCAGGCTGCATCAAGAACTCGCCCGCTGCCGGCTCTACCTGCATCCCCTGCGTTGGACTTCGCTCGGGTTGGCCCTGCTCGAAGCCATGCACCTCGGAATGCCGGTCCTGGCACTTGCTACCACTGAGGCGAGCCGCGCTGTCCCGCCGGGAGCCGGGCTTGTCACGAACAACGTGGACGAACTCCAACGGTTCGCCCGGCGGCTGCTGGATGAGCCCGATGACGCCTACGCGATGGGGATGGTGGCCCGCGCGGCCGCCTTGGAACGCTACGGTCTCGGGAAATTTCATCAGGCTTGGGACGAACTCCTGGCCGATCTCACCACGGCCCGCCCCTCGCCCCCCGAAACCCGTCTTCCTGAAAAGCAGATTCCCGAAAAGCAGGTCCCAAACAAACACCTCCCCGACACGGAACGCCGCCCGCAACCCGGTTCGGAGTCCGTCAGCCATGACACAGAGAGGACGCACCCATGAAAATCTCCATGGTTTCCGAACACGCCAGTCCCTTGGCCGCCCTGGGAGGTGTGGACGCCGGGGGGCAAAACGTCCACGTGGCGGCCCTTTCATCAAGCCTTGCCAGCCGTGGCCACCAGGTCACCGTCTACACGCGGCGGGATGACCCGGATCTTCCTGCAAAGGTGCAGGTTACGCAGGGACTCACCGTGGTACACGTTGACGCCGGCCCGGCCCGCCACATCCCCAAGGACGAGCTGCTTCCTTTCATGGGTGAGCTCGCCGATGGCATTTGCGGGGACTGGGCGGGCTCGGTCCCGGACGTTGTCCATGCACATTTCTGGATGTCAGGGCTGGCCGCGATCCAAGCTTCCAGGCGGGCCGGTGCCGCCGAGCCGATTGCCGTGGTCCAGACCTTCCACGCACTGGGTTCGGTCAAGCGCAGGCACCAAGGTTCAGCGGACACCAGCCCACCCGCACGTGCATGGCTTGAACCGTGGGTAGGGCGCACCGCGGACTGGGTGATCGCCACCTGCCCTGACGAGGTCTTTGAGCTCAAAGCGCTGGGCATTGGCCGGTCAAGGATTTCCATCGCACCGTGCGGGGTGGATCTCAACCTCTTCCCGGGCACCGGAGAACCAGAGAATAAGTCCCGCACGCACCGCATCCTGAGTGTGGGCCGCCTGGTGCCCAGGAAGGGCGTGGATCTGGTGATCCAGGCACTGCCCCTCCTGGCTGAGGCCGGTTTCGACGACGTCGAACTCCTCATAGTCGGAGGCTCCGGCGACGCCCTGAACCTCGAAGAGGATCCGGAAGCCCAGAGACTTCGCGCCTTGACCAAGGAACTTGGCGTGGAGGACAAGGTCACCATGCGGGGACAGGTCCCGCGCGACGCAATGCCCGGAATTTTCCGCAGCGCTGACGCCGTGGTCTGCACGCCGTGGTACGAACCGTTCGGCATCGTTCCCCTTGAAGCCATGGCCTGCGGAGTGCCGGTGGTGGCCGCGGCCGTCGGCGGACTCCGGGAGACCGTGGTTGACCAGAAAACCGGTCTGCACGTACCGCCGCGGGACCCGGAAGCAATCGCCGACGCCGTGGCGCGGCTCCTCGCGGACCCCGCCCTGCGCGCCGAAATGGGCCGGGCGGGAAACCGCCGCGCCCGCTCCCGCTACTCCTGGGACCGCATCGCCGCAGACACCGAGAAAGCGTACCGGTCCGTCTTGGCCGCGGGGCTGTCCCGGCAAGCCGGGGAAGGCCTGGAACCACTGGAAGGAACAGCGCTGTGACTACAGAATCGACAGTTCCCAAGAGAATCACGCCCACCACGCAGCCCGTCCCGGATACCGTGCCCGCGGGCTGGACCGGGTCCACAAGGTCAACAAACATCCGTGAACCACAGATCGCATCAGAGGTCACCGCCCACCTGGACAACGTACTGCCGGCGCTGGAGTCCCTGCGCTCGCAGGCAGCCCGCCTCTCGGAGTGGGGAACTGAACTCGCCCACCGGCTCCTGTCCGGACAACGGCTGCTGGCCGCCGGCAACGGGGGATCGGCTGCCGAAGCCCAGCACCTCACCGCCGAACTCGTGGGCAGGTTCGACGCCGAACGCGCACCCTTCTCCGCGATTTCCCTGCACGCCGAAACCTCCGCCCTCACGGCACTGTCAAACGACTACGGCTACGAGGAAGTCTTCGCCCGCCAGGTCAGGGCACACGGCCGGGCAGGGGACGTCCTCATCCTGCTCTCCACGAGCGGACGCAGCCCCAACCTCCTCAACGCCGTCAGGGCAGCAAACGAACGCGGCATCACCACCTGGGCGCTGACGGGCGCCGGCCCCAACCCGCTGGCGGACGCCTGCGATCAAGCCATCACAGTGGACGCCATCGCCGCCAACGCCCAGGAGGGCCACCTCATCGCCGTCCACGCAGTATGCCGTGCCTTCGATGCGGAGGTCGCGAGGAGGACGCGGCCTCGCCCGGCCGAGGGCGGAGCCAAGCCATGAAAGTGACAGTTGTAGGTGACGTCCTCTTGGACGTTGACATCAACGGCACCGCCACGCGACTCAGCCCCGACGCACCCGTACCCGTCGTGGACGTCGCCCATATCCGGCGTCGGGCAGGCGGCGCGGGTCTCGTGGCTACCCTTCTTGCGCGTGATGGTCACGACGTCGCCCTGGTCACCGCGGTATCGGACGACGACGGCGCCACCCACCTCAGGCGCGCCCTGACCGGTGTCGCCATATTCACCGGAGCCCCGCTCGCCCCAACGCCCACCAAGACCCGCGTGCGTATTGGAACCCACCCCATGGTCCGGTTCGATGAAGGATGCGCGCCTGCCCCTTCCCCGTCATGCACCGGGGAGATGCTCGCAGCCATTGCCTCCGCGGAAGCGGTTATCGTGGCCGACTACGGCCGTGGAATCACGGCGAACCCCGACATCCGTACTGCGCTCGCCGACGCCGCACGCCGCGTCCCTGTGGTCTGGGATCCGCACCCCTCCGGTTCGGAGCCGGTGCCGGGTGTCGCCGTCGTGACGCCCAACCTCGCAGAGGCCCGGGCCGCTGCGAAGGCGGGCGGGCTGGATCCGTCCACGTCTGCTGCAGAGGACGCAGGAAAACATTTGCTGGATCGCTGGCGCAGCAATGCCGTCCTGGTCACCACCGGCGAAGACGGTGCAGTCTTGGTGGAGGCTGGGAGGCCAGGCAGGATCATCCTCGCTCCCAAAACAATCGTGGACGATCCTTGCGGTGCCGGAGACCGCTTGGCTGGGAGCCTTGCCGTGTATTTGGGGCTGGGGCTCGAGCTGCCTGGTGCCGCGGCCAGGGCTATTGAGGATGCTTCCGCGTTCCTCGCGAAGGGCGGAGCTTCCTCCCTGGCCATGGCGACGAGCACCCCCGACGCAGGAGGGAACAGCCAGCCTGTCAGGGCAAAGGCGAGTCCCGTCGTCGAGCTTTTTGGCCGCTTTCCGGGCCTGGAACGCGGAATCCAACTTGCGCGAACAGTCCGCGCGAATGGCGGGACCGTTGTGGCGACCGGCGGCTGCTTCGACCTCCTCCATGCCGGTCACGCCAGGACGTTGGCCGCGGCCCGCAGCATGGGTGATTGCCTCATCGTTTGCTTGAATTCCGATGATTCCGTGCGGCGGCTCAAGGGCCCGCACCGGCCGATCGTCAGCATGGAGGACCGGGCAGAGCTCTTGCTCGCGTTGTCCTGCGTTGATGCCGTGGTGATCTTCGATGAGGACACCCCCGAAGCCTGCCTGAACCAACTCAGGCCGGATATTTGGGTCAAAGGCGGAGATTACGAACCCCATGAATTACCGGAAGCCAGCCTCGTGGCTGCGTGGGGAGGGCGTTGCGTTACGGTGCCCTTCCATCCGGCCCGCTCCACCAGCGGTCTGGCTGCAGCACTGGCCAAAGTCAGCTGACCGTAATTGCCATCAAAGAATCGACCACCGAAAGGAACCGCATGAACACGCAAACTCCCGGCCGCGTCATCGTCACCGGAGGCGGCTCCGGCCTCGGCGCTGCAATTGTCGATGCCATCCGCGACGCCGGAGGCACTCCCTTCGTCTTCGACCGCAATATCAGCAACGTGTCCGGCGCGAAAGCCCTTGAAGTCGACGTCTCCAACCGTGAATCAGTTGAAGCTGCCGTGAAGGAGGCAGCCGAAAGCCTCGGCGGCCTGGATGGGGTTGTGACGGCCGCGGGCATCGACCGCTGTGGCAAACTGGCGGACGTTCCCGCAGCCGAGTGGGAAAAGGTGATTGGAGTGAATCTCCTGGGCACCGTTTCCGTGGTCCGTGCCGCGTTGCCCTACTTGAAGGAATCCCGGGGCCGGGCCATCACCATCGCATCAACCCTGGGCTTGCGGGCACTGCCGGACGCCACGGCGTACTGCGCCTCCAAGTTCGGCGTCATCGGATTCAGCCGGGCACTGGCCGCCGAAACCGGGGGAGTCATTGGTGTCACCACCATCATTCCGGGAGGCATGAAGACACACTTCTTTGATGACCGCGACGAACAATACAAGCCGCAGGACGACTCCAAGCTCAACGATCCTGCGAATGTGGCGCAAGCCGTGGTGTTCGCGTTGTCGCAGCCGTTTGGCAGCGAGGTCCGCGAGCTCCTTATTTGCCCCGCAGAAGAAGGCTCGTGGCCATAAGGTCATGCACGTCCTGAACAACGTCGGCCACGGCGATACCCCTGATCAGGGTGTCGTCGTGGCCGCAGTGCTGTGCAGACCAGCCCACCTGGGTCACATCCGCCCCACACACCGGGCACTCGGTCACCCACGACATATGGATACGGTGCAGGCTCCGGCCTCGGGGCCCTGCGTTGAAAACGTTGCCTACCCAGAAGATCCCCACGGTTGGTGTTCCAAGGGCTTGCGCCAAATGCCGGGGACCGCTGTCGCTGGCAAGCATTACGGTGGCCGCGTCCAAGAGCGCAGCGAGTTCGCCGATCTCCAGTTCGCCGGCAACTGACCGCACGGCATCTTTGCCCCCGATCGTTAGTTGCCTTGCCGCGAGTTCTGCCACTTCCTGGGCCAGCGCCTTTTCGGAGCGGTCACCCACCACCAACACCTGCGCACCTTCCTGCGCGATGGTCGCCGCAGCTTCAGCAAAGTACGACGCCGGCCAGCGCCGCCGCGGATCGGTGGCACCTGGGTGGACCACCAGGAGGGGACCCCGTTGGGGGTTGAGCAGGCTTTGAACGCTTTGTTGGTGTTCGGGCAGGGGCCGTAAGGGTGGAGAAATGATGGTTGGCACGCCTGCCAGCCCCGCTACCTCAAGCCATCGGTCAGGCTCGTTTTGGTAGTAGATGTAATCGAGATTCCGCTCCAGGGGCTCGGCGTCCTTGGTTCGGGTGCCCACGGTGTGCCGCGCCCCGAGACGGAGCAGGAAAGGGTTGGAGTACCGGCCGCCGCCATGCATTTGCAGCGCGAGGTGGAACCTGCGGGCGCGCATGGCGGAGAAGAATTCCTCCTGGGCAGGTCTGTCTTGGGTGTCGTCTTCTTGATCACCGTCCCTAAGGCCGCCGTCGCGGACGCCTTTGGCGAAGGGGAGAATTTCGACGTCGTCAATGGGCCCATCCGTCCCGGCCGCCAAGGCCGCGTGGATCGGCGTGCCCAGGAGCGTGATAATGGCTTCCGGGTAGGCCTCTTTCAGGGCATAGAGCGCAGGGTATGCGTAAATCACATCGCCCAGGCCGCCACCCCTGAGAACGGCAATCCGTTCCACGTCCGGGAACTTCTCCAGAACGGGGCCAACGCCTAAATTCGGTTGAACGACCATCTGGACTTCCCTTCGTCAAAGGTGGTGGAAAACTACCGAAGCCGGCGTGTGAACCGCGGGCTGTGGGGTACCTGAGGGGAGCAGGAACATGCCGCCTCTACCGGAAGGTACCCAATGGCACGCCTATCCAATCAAGAAGGTTTGGCCGAATGGCTGCCGCGCCGCTTGGCCGAGGAACGGCCCGTAGTAACAGTCGTCGGCGACGCCATCCTGGACGGTTGGTGGGATGGGTTGATTGAGCGCTTTTGCCGCGAAGCTCCCGCCCCGGTGGTCCAGGTCAAGCGCCGCGACTTCGCCCCCGGAGGAGCCGCCAATACTGCCATGAACCTGGCGGCCCTTGGCGCGGACGTCAGGTTTGTCTCCTTGGTCGGCCGGGATTCTGCAGGTCAGGAGCTCATTGGGAGACTCGCGGCTGCCGGCATCGACATATCAGGCGTGGTGCAGCATACCGGCATGATCACCACTACCAAGTTCCGGATAAGCAGCGCCGGCCAGGTGATGCTTCGCCTGGATGACGCAGCCACGGACGTTCCCCCCGAGGGCCTCCAGAAGTTGGCAGCCGCCATCCCCGGAGCATTGGCGGGTTCCAACGCCGTGGTGCTGTGCGACTACGAGGCCGGCGCGTTGGAGGGGCCAGTGCGTGCAGCTTTGATGAATGCACTGGGACCCGCCCGTGATCCCCAGGCCGGTTCTCACCCTGACTCCAGCCACAGGCAGGGTACCTTGCTGGTGGTCGATGCCCATCATCCTGCCCGGTGGGCCGAACTCAAGCCGGATCTCGCAACCCCGAACGCCCAGGAAGCTGCCGGGCTGCTCGGAACAGAGTTTCCCGGTGGCGCTGCACGTTGCCCCTTCGTGGAGGCCCACGCGGACCAGCTCCTTCGCGCCTCGGGTGCGGGCGCCGTCGTCGTGACTTTGGACCGTGACGGGACGCTGACGCTGCGTTCCAGCGATCCGGACGCAAGCGGCGACGATACGAACAGATCCCGCGCCACCCACCGAACCTGGGCCAGGCCGGAAGCCGAGAAGCAGGCCTCCGGTGCCGGCGATACGTTTGTGGCCGCGCTGACCTTGGCGCGGGCGGCCGGGCTGCCCCTGACTACCAGTGTTGACCTTGCCCAGGCTGCAGCTGATGTGGTGGTCCACCGGCCCGGCACTTCCGTCTGCACCACCGAGGAACTTGCCCGCCACCTGGGCGGGTTCGCCGATACTGCGTTGACTGCCGATGAATTGGCCAGGCAGGTGGAAGCGCACCGCCGGGAGGGCCGGAGGATCGTGCTGACCAATGGGTGCTTCGACGTCCTGCACCGTGGCCATACCCGCTATCTGAACCAAGCCAAGCAACTGGGCGATGTCCTGGTGGTGGCCCTTAACAGCGATTCCTCGGTGCGGCAGCTGAAGGGGCAGGACCGGCCTGTGAATCCAGAAGCGGACCGTGCTGCCGTGATTGCCGCGCTCAGCTGCGTGGACCACGTCACGGTGTTCGACACCCCAACTCCCATCCCGCTCATCGATTTGCTGCAGCCCGATGTGTACGCCAAAGGTGGCGACTACACGCCGGAAATGTTGGCCGAAACCGCGGCTGTGGAGCGCTATGGCGGCACGGTGACGATTTTGGATTACGTCCCAGAACACTCCACGACGGCGGTACTGGAGCGTATACGTTCCACGGGAGAGAACCCGTATGCCTGACCGGGCCTTGCAGGAAGGCGAAGGGAGAGTTTCATGCGCATAGTCATCACGGGAGCCACCGGTAACGCGGGCACCGCTTTGCTGAAGCGGTTGCAGGCTGCCCGCTCTGAAGAGGGCGCGGATCTTGAACTCGTGGGGATAGCGCGACGCGAACCTGACAAGAACGCGGCCCCTTACAACGCAGTGGAGTGGCACACGCTGGACGTCGGCGACTATAAGGACAGGGATGCACTGGAAAACGCCTTCGCAGGTGCCGACGCCGTGGTGCATTTGGCTTGGCAGATCCAGCCAAATCACAATCGCGAACTTCTGCGCCGGACCAACGTAGCGGGAACAGCCCACGTACTGGGCGCGGCCAGGAAGGCTGGCGTGAAGCACGTCGTCTGTGCCTCATCCGTTGGTGCCTATTCGCCGGCCCCCAAGGATCAACGGACCAAGGAAGGTTGGCCGGCAGGCGGCATCAGGCGATCCCACTACAGTGTGGACAAGGCAGCCCAAGAGCGGCTTCTGGATGGCTTTGCCAAAGAAAATCCGGACATCGTAGTGGCCCGGCTACGCCCGGCACTGATCTTCAGCGCCGAGGCGGGCAGTGAAGTGGGCCGCTACTTTCTGGGGAGCGTTCTCCCGCGGCTCATTCCCCGTAAGCCATGGCTGCCCATTCTCCCCATCCCCAAGGAGCTGATTTTTCAGGCCGTTCACGCCGACGATGTCGCCGATGCGTACTGGCGCGTGCTGGAACGTCGCGCAGAAGGCGCGTTCAACATCGCCGCGGAGCCCGTGCTGGATCCCAACGCCCTCGCCTGGATCCTCAACGCCCGGCGGCAGCTGCCCTTGCCGCTCCCGGTGCTGCGCGCCGTCGTCGAGGTCAGTTGGCGCCTGCGGTTGCAGGTAACCGACGGCGGTTGGGTGGACATGGCGGCCGGCGCACCCATTATGGACACAAGCCGCGCCCACAGCCTCCTGGGCTGGATGCCCCACCGATCATCGTTGGAGGCGCTGACGGAAGTGCTGGAGGGTCTCGGTGCCGGCAAGGGGCGGAAAGCCTCGCCGCCGTTGACGCCACGCTAGTTTTTTGTGTTTGTGGCCCTAATCCGCAGGGGATACCACCGTGATGATCCTGCGCAAACTCATGGCCACTGACGCCGCCGCATTCACCGAAGCCTGGCCAGCTGCAGCTTCCGTGACCGCATCCCCGAGCTCCGAGATGCTGTCCTTTGCCTCCGCCAAACGGCTCTTCAATTCCCCGGCATCCTCGCCCCGCCACTGATCAATCACGCGGGACACGACCTCCAGCGCTTCGGACAGGTTGGTCAGGACGCTGTCCGGGATGACTGTTCCCGCGTCCTCTTCCCAGATCACGCTCGCCAGGACGTCCGTGATGTCTTGGACATGGAAAGTCAGCCGTTCCACTATCCGCAATCCAGCCAAATCACTTGGTAGACGGCCAGCACGACGCCGGGACCTGGGGTTCGCTTTTGCGCTCAGTTCCGCTTCATGAACGGCAGTCCGCACGGCAGCGGCGGTTGCTGACAGTTCGCCGCTGCGGCTTGCCCAGGCTTCGTGGTTGGGCGGCCAGGATTCCTCCATCGCGCGCGCCATGTCCTTCAATTGTTGGGACAAGGCCCGTTGATGCCCGGCCAGGGCGGGGTCGATTCCTTCGAGGTGCAACGGCGGAAACACCAGCCAGTTCACAGCGAAGCCAACGGCAACGCCCATGGCCATCTGCAGGACGTAGGCAAAGGAGAAGCCCTCCGCATTGGAATCCCCGAGGACGAGTACGAACAAGGCAGCCATCGGAACCCATTCGGAGGCGGTGCCCAGCCGGGGGAGGCCGCCGATGATCACGCCCAACCCCACCACTACGGCGACTGCCAACGCCGTCGGCGCTGCCACTGTGGTCACCGCAAAAGCCATGCCTATACCCAGGGCCAGGCCCATGAGGCTCTGCAGACCATGCCTGGCGGAGTCCGCCACCGTGGGATGCATGCTGACGAGTGCGCCGAGCGGTGCGTAGTAGGGGTAGGACGCTGCAGGACCAGGCATGAAGGGCGCGAGATACCAGGCCAATCCTGCCGCCGCCGCGGTTTTAGCGGCGAACAGGAGTCGGTGACGCGTAACAGTTTTTCGAAGCGCGGGAATCAGCCGCCGCCTGGAGGGCTTGTGGCTCATTGGTCCAACGTAGACGGGTCTTACTCCGCGTGTCGAGCTGGGATTTCGTTTCAGAATGTGGCGATTGAATCCCCGGCAAGCGGGTACACACCCATTGATAGTAACGATACTTACTATCCCGGCTGCTGTCCGCAGCCTGCCAACTGTGGAAAGAGAGCGACAATGACTGAGAGCCAATCGCCGCAGGACGGAAGCTTCGCGGCGCCACGGACTGGGGTCCCCGCCGGGACCGAGCCTTACTCGGGAAGTTACCTGGACTCACCGGTTGAAACCGACACCACTGGCATGGAAACCGATGCCGGCGCGGGGACTACCGGCTACGGAAGCACTACCGGGGGAACCGGGACCACATCCGGCACGGGAACTGTCGATTCGGCCAAGCATGAAGCCGCCGAAGTCGCCGGCACAGCCCGCGATGCGGCTGGCGGCGTCGTCGAAACAGCCAAGGCCGAGGCCGGAAATGTGGCCCAAGAGGTCAAGATCAACGCCCGGCAGTTGCTAACGCAAACCAAGGGCGAGTTGACGGATCAGGCCGCTACCCAACAGCAGAGGGTTGCGGAGGGCTTGCGGTCCATTTCCGACGAACTATCCACCATGGCCAATTCGACCCAAAACGGTGGTGTGGCCACGGATCTGGTCCAGCAAGCGGCCGAGCGTTCCTCCTCGGTTGCCCGGTGGCTGGAGAACCGGGATCCGGGTTCACTCCTGGACGAGGTCAAGAGCTTTGCCCGCCGCAAGCCGGGTACGTTCTTGCTGTTGGCGGCCGGTGCGGGTGTCCTCGCCGGACGTTTGGGCCGCGGAATGGCGGACAACTCGCCCATGACCGGGACCGGCGCTTCGGATGCCACCACCCAGACCCCGCGCGCCGTGTACTACCCAACCCAGGGTGGCGCTGTGACTCCTCCGGCAGTTGATCTGCCAGGACCTCAGACGACAACCGCTGGGTACGGAACGACGGGTGCTGGAACGGACACTGGATACGGCACGACCGGTGCCGGAACAGGTGCTGGATACGGAACGACAGCCGCTGGAACAACTGCGACTGGTGCCGGAACTGACACTGGATACGGCGCGGGCACAACGGGTGGCCTTGAAGGATCAACCATGCCCTACCCGGAAACCGACGCCGGTGGGGTAAAGGCGCAAGGAGATCCGCTGGCACGTCCCGACGATCCCAGCGATCCCGATGATCCCGTATATGGAGGTCCCCGATGAGTAGTCCTGCCGACCTTCCTCCCACCGAAGCCCATCTCAAAGCCGAATCAGTACCCCTCGGCGAACTGCTGAGCGACCTGACGCGCGATGTCTCCACCTTGATGCGGCAGGAAGTTGAGCTGGCCAAGGTAGAGCTCAAGGAGTCGGCCACCAAGGCCGGAAAGGGCGCAGGGATGATGGCCGGAGCCGCTTGGGCCGGGCATCTGACCGTGCTGTTCCTGTCCTTGGCGCTTTGGTGGGCCTTGGGTCAGCTCATAGGCCTGGGATGGTCCTCAGTTGTTGTGGCGGTCATTTGGGGCATAGTCGCAGCGGTGCTGGCCTCGATGGGGCGAAAGGAATTGAACGCCATCAAGGGCATGCCGCGCACCACCGAGACAGTCAAGGAAATACCTCCAACCTTCAAACCGAATACTGAGGAGACACGATGACGCAGAACCCCGACGCCCTGCGCGCCGACATCGAACAAACTCGCAGGCGGCTCAGTACCAACGTTGACGCCGTTGCTGACAAGGTCACACCCTCGCACATCGTCAACCGGAGGGTAGACAGGATCAAGACGGCCGTGTTTGGCGCCCGCGACGACGTTCAGGACAGGGCGGGCCATGTTGCCCATCAGGCCCAGGACGCTGTTTCCGGTGTGGTCTCGGACATTGGCGACGCACCACAGGTGATCACACGAAAAGCCCAAGGCAACCCCATTGCTGCGGGCTTGATCGCCTTCGGCGCGGGTCTGCTGGTTTCGGCCCTCATCCCACCGTCGGACAAGGAACGCGAGGCTGCGCAGGCAGTCAAGGAAGCAGCCCAGCCACTGACCGAGGAACTGGGCCACGCCGCCCAGGAGATGGCCGAACACCTCAAGGAACCGGCACAGGACGCAGTCCAGAACGTCAAAGACAGCGCCACTGAGGCGGCTGCCAACGTCAAGGACGAGGGCCAGGCCGCTGCTGCAGATGTGCAGGATCGCGCCGCCATGGCCAAGGACAACCTCGGCAACCAGTAATCGCGTTACTCACCCAACTGAGTCGCAGTTAGGGCCGTTTTGAGCTGTCAGAACGGCCTTAACTGCGACTCAGTTGGGTTCGCGGGGCTGGTTAGCGCACTTCCAGGATCATTTGCAGCAAACGTGCGGCGGCCGGACGCGCAGCGTGTTCCTCGGCCCACTGTGCGCGGGCAAGTGCTTTGCTGACCGCCTGCGTTGTGATGCCGAGTTCCTGGGCCACAGCCTTTTGCTGGCCGCGGACACCGGGGGTGAGGAGGTCCAGGACCCGCCACTCGGCCACGCTCCGGTGCTGCACGATGTGTCCGAGGAGTCGCAGTACTGCTTCGGCTTCTGCTGCCAAAGCCGTGAAAGGACCATCAACGGCAACAGGGACTCGTTCCTTCCCGTTGCGGAGACGGTCAACAGCCCGCCGGGCATAGACAAGACCGTGCCCGGAAGCGTCTTTGACAAGGTTGGGAAGGGGCTCGTTGATGGGCCCCACCCCGATTCCCACATACCACTGGCCGGTCCGTAGGGCGATCAGCGCTGTATCAACAGCTTGGTGGCCGGACTCGACAATGCCTTGCACCTCGTCCTCAACCGAGCGGTCGAAGTCGAGCCGTGCCGGAATATGCCGCAGGTCCTTGAGGAGCTCGGGCACGAGGTCGCCGTCACGGCGGCTGTCGCGTTGGTTGATGGTCAGAGTGAACATAGTGGATCACATGCTACCGGCTGGTAGCCGCTCTGCAAGGGCTTATTTTCCTTATTTCTTTAGCCCTTCCCTCGTTCCAATGCACCCCTTCCCTGGTTCCAATACACCTAGTCCAGGGCGGTGCGTCCGGTTACGACGACGGCGGGCAGCGCACCTGCCGCCAACCGGCGGGCGTCGGGTATTCCGGCTTCACGCATCGCCACTTGGATGGCTTCCACCAGAGGGGCAGGATCTTCATTGGTGGAGAACACCCAGAATGTGTCGCGTGCCTGAAAAACCAGCGCATTGTTTCCGGCAACTCCCAGCGACGACTTTTGCCGCGCCACCAAACGGCGGTCAGGATCAGTGCCATCCGCCGTGGTCACTGCCTTGATATAGGCAGGCGGGATCTCCGCCCACGGAAACTCCAAAGTGGTGTACTGCTGGGAATACCTGGCCACAATCCCACCATCGAACACCAGGAGTTTGCGGAAGCTGCCCAGGAGCGTCATGGACCAGAGGACCAGGCCTGTAAGCGTGCTTGCCACGATGAACAGGACTGGATCATCGAAGTGGCCGGGCTCCCGCGTGGAAGTGGCGGGGCTGATGAACTCACCCATTGCGCCGAAAAGGAATCCAACCGCCAAGCAGGGGATGAGGAGCTTCCAAAAGATGCGGCGCGAGGACGCGACATGACGTAGCTGTCCAAGCTCGGGTCCGAGCCTGCGCTCAGTGCGCCTTACCAGCCAGTTACGGCCGCGCATCAGGGCGCTGGCCGTAGAGATTTGGCAGGTTCTGCCTTTCTGCCTCTGCGGCTTGTTGTGCGGCGACCACTTTGGGGTCCGGGACCGGCTGGCGGCCCTGTGCCACCCCGGATCGCCGATCAAAAGCTGCAAACTTTGGATCCCACGTATCGCCCGAGCTCCCGCTGAACGCCGCCAGAATCAGCATCACCACGAAGAACGGGAAGAAGGACCAGCAGATGGCACGCCAGCCGCCCAGCCAGGCGCCCGCCGTCGTGCCGTCCTTGATCCGTACCGAACGCATGCCCGCTGCAGCATCGCCAACGCTGCCCGCTGTACCCCAGATCGTGCCGTAAACGAACAACCCAACGAACCAGAGAACGACGTAGAGCGTCAGCCAGAAGCCGTCGTTGAAGGCGAGGAGTGAGCCGGAGTTCATCATGGCGTTGCGTGCAACGGCCACTATCGTGGCCAGGATGCCATACCCGGCAAGGAACACGATCGCGTCAAGGACGCGACCCCAGAAGTGGGCTCCTCCGGATACTTTCACGAAGTATGCGCCAGTTTCAGGATGGCGGCGTACCGGGCGGCCGTTGAGGGCATCAACCAAGCCAGTAGCGGTTTGGGACTTCGAATTGCTCATGGGTCAGGCCAGCCCAGCCAGCCCGCCGAGGACCTGGGCCAGGGTGGGTGCGGACGTCTCCTTCAGCTCAAGGGAGACAGTTTCGCCTTCTACGCGGGGAGTAAGGAGGTGCACGCTGGTGGGACCGGTGTACACGGTGACGGTCGGAAAGTCGTTCGTGTCAGTGTTGAAGACCACCACGTTGCTGGCCGCCTGGGTATCGGCCAAGGCGGTTGCCGCATATTCTTCGAACTCGGTCTCTGTGTAAACAGTCGGATCGGTGTCCCGGTGGGCCGCCGTGTTCGGGTCAACAAATTCAGCAAGGCGCGGAGCCAGCTGATCGCGGGTGACAACAGTGAAGCCGTGCAGCCCGCCTTCGTCCACTTCCTCCAGCAGCACGCCGTCGTCGTGGATGTAGCCGTAGAGCCAGCGCTTGCCGGTGGAAACGGTGCGTTCCACGGAGACCACGCTGCTGCCGCTGCGACGCAGTGTCAGGGCACCGGTGATTTCCTCGGTGGCGTGCAGGCGGGTGGGCTCGGTCTCGCCTTCAAAGATCACGGGGTAGACGAGTTCCTTGGCGAGCAGTCCACGCAAGGCCACCGCGCACATCAGCTCCTTGCTGGCATCCTGCGCCGTGAGCCACGGAAGGGCCACGATCTGCTCGTGCTGGACGCCGTCCAAGGCAACAACCTCTTCATCGGTCAACGTCGGCAAGGCCTTGCCCGTGGCGCTGGCCGATGCCAGGACCTTCGCTGCAGCCTGTACGTCCCGCTCGGTCCAATTCATGGTGCTGGTGGTCATCCGAATATCCCTCCGACAAAGTTTCCGACTGACTTGGCGGCATTACCGACCCCGTCTGCCACCTTACTGCCTACATCCTTGGCGAAATTGCCTACTTCCCGGGCGCCGTCGGCGATGTAACTGCCAGGGTTCCGCGCGAAGTTGCTGATGGAATCCCAGTTGTCCGCCACCAGGTTGCCCAAGGCCCAGGCTCCGGCAACGATGCCCGCGCCGATCACGATCGGGGCGCCGATGGGCCCCAGCAAGGCTGCGCCACCGGCCGTCATGAGCATGATGCTGCCCACCCCGCCCACTACGGACAGGCCGCCGGCAACCCGGTCTCCAGTACCGCGCCAGCCGTCGTGCTCCGGATTGATCATGTCGCTGATACCGCCAACGATGTTCAGCGGCGCCGCCAAGGCTCCGGCGATTCGAAGGCCCTTGGAGAACTTTGTGGCGTCCTGGAAGGCCTGGCTGTAGGGAATGTTCGCCTTGAGGTCGGTGATGACGTCAGTGACCTTCTCGCCGCTGCGCAAGGCGCTCAAAGCATCCCGCAGTACTGTACCGCCAGCCCGCCAATTGGTGAGTACCTCGCGCGTCTTGACCCATTCGGCATGACCTAGCTTGCCGTACTTGTAGGCAGTCCAGAGCTGCGCGCCCAGTTCCTTGACGCCCGTTGCGGTGTCATAGACATCCTTCAGGACGCCCACCGATGTACCCGAGCCGTCGTTGTGGCTGGCAAATTCCTGCTGGTTGGCGTGCTTTTTGAGCTGGCTCGCGTTGTCCCTGAGCATGTTGGCGGCCTTCACCAGGCTCTGCCTGTGCTGGCTGTTCCAATCGCTCTTGAAGACTGTGGCGTCGCGCCCCTGCCACGCCGTTGCGGAGTTGATGGCGTTGGACAACTGCGCGCTCTGCAAATTGATGGCATCGGCAGCCTTGCCCATGACGCCGGCCAGACTGCGAAGCTGCGCAATGTCCGCGCCGTAGAACCCAGCCATGTGGAACCCCCTGTTACATGCGTCGTAAAGTCTCGTCCCAGCGTAGGCGGACCCCGAAGATGCCGCGATGGGGAGAGATGCCCATGTGGAAAACGCGGGGTCAGTTATGGCCCACGTTGGGGTTCCCAACGGGCCATAAGTGACCCCGCGTTGCTTAAAGCACGACGGCGACCGGTGCTGTTCACAGGGAACACCACCAGTCGCCGTCGTAAGTGATGCTAGTGGCCTTCGGCCGAGAAGCGCTTGATGGAAGCTTCCAGTTCGGCTTCGGCAGCGGCGCGATCCCCCCAGCCCTCAGCCTTGACCCACTTGCCGGGCTCCAGGTCCTTGTAACGGGTAAAGAAGTGCTCGATTTCCTTGATCAGGAATTCGCTGACGTCGCTGACTTCCTGGATGTGGTCGAAGCGTGCATCCACGGGAACGCAGAGGACCTTGGCGTCTCCGCCGCCGTCGTCGGTCATGTTGAAAACGCCGATGGGGCGGGACTCAACGATGACGCCCGGGTGGAGGTCGAAGTCCTGCAGGAGCACCAGTGCGTCCAGCGGGTCGCCGTCTTCGCCCAGGGTGTTCTCGAAGAAACCGTAGTGCGTGGGGTACTGCATGGAGGTGAAGAGGACGCGGTCCAGGCGGACGCGGCCGGTTTCGTGGTCAACTTCGTACTTGACGCGCGATCCCTTGGGGATCTCGATGGTCACGTCGTGCTTCATGGCGTGCTCCTTGACGGGTGGGGGTGGGGCGCGGCAGGCGAAAGTGCAGCCAGCGCCGCCGACTACTATTGAGGATATAGCGAGAGGCCCGGGTTTCTTGAACCGGCGGGGACATTTTCAGGACTGACAGGACCAAGCAACTGCATGAAGGGCGTTAAAAACGGGGGTGCCCGGAAGTGGGTGTCCACGGCGTGGGGGCGCTTGAAGTGGCCGATGCTGTTGACGTTGGTTCTGCTGTGCGTGGGTGCGATCGTGGTGGTCGGTATGGTGCCTGGACTCCTCAGCGCACCCAAGCCCCCGCCTTCCGCGCCGCCATGGCAGCAGGAGCCTGACCGCCTGTCCGAGGCCAACGGCGTGCTTCCCCTGGACCCCGATGCGCCCGCGCCTGTACCGGCTGAGCTCTCGCGCCTCGTGAATGACGCCCTGAAACCTTCCGGTGCCGGCAGCATTACGGGCATTGTCATGGACGCCTCCACAGGCACGGTCCTGTTCGACCGCGATGCCAACGCCAACCGAATCCCGGCGTCGAACATGAAGCTTTTGACCGCCGTCGCCGCTTTGAAGGCGCTCCGTCCGGAATCCCGTTTTACAACCCGTGTGCTGGCCGGTTCTGATGAGTCAACCGTGGTGCTGACGGGAGGAGGGGACGTGTTGCTTGGCGGAGGCGCCTCGGATCCCGGGGCCGTGATGGGCCGGGCGGGTCTTGCAACCCTGGCCGCCGATACTGCCGCTTCTTTGGCTGCCGCCGGGGTCAAAGGGCCCGTGACCGTGCAGGTGGATGATTCCCTGTTCAGCGGCGCGCCCCTCAACCCTGCGTGGAGTCTGGACGACGTCGCGGCTGGCGAAACCGCCCCCTTGTTTTCCCTCGCCCTGAATTCCGGGCGCTACTCACCAACGGTTACCACCGGGCCGCGTCCGCAGGATTCGGCCATCACCACCGCCCAGGCTTTCGCCGAACAATTGGTGGCTGCCGGCGTCCAGGTGAGTCCCGGCGTCGAGCGCGGCAAGGGTGTCCCCGCCAAGATGCTGGCGGCCGCTGAATCCGCGACTGTGAGCGAGCAAGTGGATCTCATGCTGGAGACCTCGGACAACTTCCTGGCGGAGGCGCTCGGGCGGATGACCGCCCTTGCCTCCGGCCAGGAAGCGACGTACGACGGCGCCACTTCAGCCGTGCGCCAACGGCTGGGGGAGTTGGGAATCGCCACTGATCCCAAGCAGTTGCACTTGGCCGATGTTTCGGGCCTTGCCTTGGAGAACCAGGTCACTGCCCGCCAGTTTGCGGAGGTAGTCCGTGCCATCACCAGCGGACCGGACCTGAGCCTTCGAACCGCTCTGGACGGATTCCCGGTGGCGGGCCTTACGGGCACCCTGGACGACAGGTATGTGGATCCCAGCACTGCCGAGGGTGCAGGGCTTGTCCGCGCCAAAACGGGGACCCTCAACACTGTCATTGCGCTCAGCGGGTACGTAGTGGACGCCGATGGACGCCTGCTGGTGTTCTCCTTCATCGGCAATGGCCTGGATCCGGGTGCGGCTGGAAACAAGGAGGCGATGGACCGCTCGGCATCGGTACTGGCCTCGTGTGGATGCCGCTAGCCCCGCTGGGGAACAGCAAACTCCCCTCGCTCCGCGTGGAGCGAACTTAAAGGCCCATTGCCACCCTCATGTGGTGTGATGGACCGTATGGTGTCATCTGCCCGAGATTCGTCAGCAGGGGCCCCGTCCCTGATCAATTGGGACCTGGCCGCCTCCACGGCTGCCCGGCTTACCCCGCCCGGTCCCGCGATGAGCGCCGGGGAAATCGGCAAGGCGGTGGAGAACCTGCGCTTCAACGCCGATATCTCCGTGCCGCATGTCCATGACATCACCGGGCTTGAAGCGGCGCGGGACCTGCGGGATTCGCACGTTCTCGTCGTGGACCGTGCCTCATGGTCCAAGGCCAACACCCAGAGCTTCTCCGTCATGCTCCAGCCTGTCCTGGAGAAAATGCTGGAGTCCCGCAGCAGCCTGTCCCTGACACCTGCGGCCGCTGCGGCCAGCGGGGCCATCACCGGCAGCCAACTCGGCGCCATCCTTGCTTTCCTGTCCAGTAAAGTCCTGGGCCAATACGATCCGTTCGCGGCCCTGGCCCCGGACGCCAACGTTCCTTCGGGCGGCCGGCTGCTCCTTGTTGCACCCAACATCATCTCGGTGGAACGCGAACTCAACGTGCACCCGGACGACTTCAGGCTCTGGGTATGCCTCCACGAACAAACCCACCGCGTTCAGTTCGCCGCAGCACCGTGGCTGCGGGACCACATGCTCGCCGAAATCGAAAAGCTCAGCAGTCATCTCCTGGGCAACATGGATTCCCTGGTTGAACGGGCAGCGGCGGTAGCCAAATCCCTGAAGGACCGCGCTGCATCGGGAAACGTGCCAAGCCGGGGCGCAATTCTGGACCTGCTGCAGGATCCCGAGGAGAAGGCTTCCCTGTCCCACATCACTGCCGTCATGAGCCTCCTCGAAGGTCATGCCAACGTGGTGATGGATGCGGTCGATTCCAGCATCGTCCCGTCCGTGAAGACGATTCGCCAGCGGTTCAATGATCGCGGCAAGGACCGCGGCATCATCGAGAAGTTCATCCGTAACCTCCTCGGTCTCGACGCCAAGATGCGCCAGTACACCGACGGCGCAAAGTTCGTGCGCGAGGTTGTTGAGGTGGGCGGCATGGAAGGCTTCAACCGGGTGTGGGAGTCTGCCGAAAACCTCCCCACCGAGGAAGAGATCCACAATTCCAGGATGTGGCTCGAGCGGATGGGGCTTTGAGCGCACTCGTGTTTGATGGCCCCTCTGATGGTGGTTCCCAGAGCGCTTCTGGCAGTCGTTCTGACAACGGTTCCGAGAATGGAGCTAAAGGCACGGGCCGACGCCGGCCCGGCCGTTTGGCGCCCGTCGTCGGCAAGGCACGGAAGCAGTTGCAGAACGCCTTGGCCGCTGCGGGTTACCCGGAACGTGTTCTCGTAGCCTGCAGCGGAGGCCCGGATTCGCTTGCGCTCGCCGCGGTGGCTGGATACTTCGCCCGGCGCGGCCACGTGGACGGGCATCCCATTTCCGTGGCAGGCGTGGTTGTTGACCACCAACTTCAGGCTGGCTCGGCAGACGTAGCTTCCCGGACGGCAGCGGTCTTGAGGGAACTCGGCCTCTCACCTGTGGAAGTGCGTACGGTGGAAGTCGCGTCCACAGGATTCGGGCCCGAAGCTGCAGCCCGCGATGCCCGGCACGCAGCACTCGAGGCCGCTGCAGATGACCTTGGTTGCGATCGAATCCTGCTCGGGCACACCTTGGATGACCAAGCCGAACAGGTGCTCCTGGGGCTGGCCCGTGGCTCGGGTACCCGTTCTTTGGCCGGCATGAGGCCCATCCGGGGACGGCTGCTTAGGCCCTTCCTGGGCCTAAGGCGGGAAGAGACCCTGGAAATCTGCGAGGTCGAGGAACTGCAGCCGTGGCACGATCCGAGCAACAGTGACTCTGCCTTCGCGCGCTCGCGAACCCGCGTCGAGGTCATGCCGGTACTCGAAGAAAAGCTGGGGCCGGGCGTTGCCGAATCTTTGGCACGGACGGCTGCAATCCTGCAGCAGGACGCCGATTTCCTTGAGGATCTTGCAAACGAGACGTATCTCTCGCTGGTGCAGCGAACCGACGACGGCGCGTGGTTGCCGGAGGACGCCGTCCGCGGACTTCCCGCAGCGCTGAGGTTCCGCGTTATCGCGAAGGCCGCTGCCGACGTCGGGGGCCTACAACCCGGGTACGGGCGGCTCCAAGCCGCGGAAGCGTTGCTTCGCCGCCAGGGTTCTGCCGGCCCTGTGGAACTTCCCGGCCACGTCAGTGTCTATCGCTTGTCCCTCAGCGATTTGGAGCAGGAACGGGCTGCCTCCGGCGGTCCCGAGTCCGGTGCTTCGGCCACGAGCGGTCCCCGCGAGGCCGCACGCTGTGGGAAGCTAGTATTCCGGCATCAGAAATCGCCCCAACAGTAGCCGCACCCGAGCATCAAAACAGGAGCCATTGGTGGATTCAAACGACGTCCAGGCAGATCTCAAGCACGTTCTTTACACCAAAGAGCAGATCCAAACTCGCATCGCTGAACTGGCGGCGCAGATCGACAAGGACTACGAAGGCCGCGAACTGCTGATCGTCGGTGTCCTCAAGGGTGCCGTGATGGTCATGGCGGACCTGGCGCGTGCCTTGCACAGCCACGTCAGCATGGACTGGATGGCCGTTTCTTCCTACGGTTCCGGCACCCAATCCTCCGGTGTTGTACGTATCCTCAAGGACCTCGATACCGACCTCATGGGGAAGGACGTGCTGATCGTCGAGGACATCATCGACTCCGGCCTGACACTTTCATGGCTCAAGTCCAACCTCGAATCCCGGGGTACGGCCAGCGTTGAGATCTGCACCGCTTTCCGTAAGCCGACCGCCGCCAAGGTGGAGATCGACGTCAAATACGTCGGCTACGACATCCCCAACGAGTTCGTTGTGGGCTATGGCCTGGATTACGCCGAGAAGTACCGCAACCTGGACTTCGTGGGCACGCTGGCCCCGCACGTTTACGAGTAAATCCCCTTACTTACGCCCTCACCGGACCATAAGGACGTGGGAACCCGTTGACGAACAAAAGCATTGGCATCAAGGACGTAGCAGTTGCCGCCGGCGTGTCCGTCACCACTGTTTCCCACGTCCTGAATGACGTCGCCTACGCCCGCATCAGCCTGGAAACACGGGAAAAGGTCAAAGCCACGGCGGAACGCCTCGGCTATGGCCCAAACCGGCTGGCCCAGGCCCTGCGTACGCAACGGACCGGAATGCTGGGTCTCGTCAGCGAGGAAATCGCCACCACACCACACGCAGGGCGAATCATCCTGGGTGCAGATGAGGCCGCCAGGGCGCGGGGCTACAACCTGATGATCATCAACACCTCAGGCGCAGCAAGTGACGAGTCCAGGCAGGCCGATGTCGAGGCCCTCCTGGAGCGACGCGTGGATGGCATCCTGTACGCCACCATGTACCACCGCGAGGTCACGTTGCCGGAAAACCTGAGTTCAATTCCCGCGGTGCTTGTGGACTCCGAGAGCCTGACCGGGAGCGTCGCTGCGGTAGTCCCCGACGAAGAGGGCGGCGCCAGGGTTGCCGTGCAAAGCCTCCTTGATGCCGGCCACCGCCGGATCGGTTTCCTGAACAACACCGACGACGTCCCGGCTACGCGGGATCGCTTGCGTGGTTTCCGGAACGCCTTGGACGAAGCAGGGCTCGACGGCGCTGCCGCACCTGTGGAGTCCGAGCTCTCGGAGGTGCTGGGCGGCTATGTTGCCGCCTTGCGGATGTTCAAGCGAAAGGACCGGCCCACGGGCCTGTTCTGCTACAACGACCGCATGGCAATGGGTGCCTACCGTGCAGCGGCCGAGGTGGGAATCAGCATTCCCAATGAACTGTCCGTGGTGGGTTTCGACGATCAGGAACTCATCGCGGCCAACCTCTATCCTGGCCTGACGACAGTGGCGTTGCCCCACTACGAGATGGGTGCCTGGGCCACTGAACGCCTGATCGATGCCATCGAGGGCAAGGCAGACCTCGCCGTCCTGGCAGCCAAGCCGACGATTCTGGAGTGTCCCCTGGTGACCCGCGAATCCATTACGAATCCCCACCCAGGGCTGTCCTAGCGCGGCGTAGGCGAGTATCCTGTGTACGCCCAGAGGGAACTTTTGAGCATTCCAGTGCGTGAATAACTGGGAACGGTGTATAGCTAGAAACTGAAGCAGCACCATTCGCGCGCAGAAGTTGCGCCTCGCAGCACTACCAGGAGGGACGGGGCAAAACCCCGATCAGATGAAAGCTAAGAGTTTCTTCAAGGGCCCGGGCATCTGGATTGTTGTCGTCGTCGGCTTGCTCCTGGTGGCATTCGCAACGCTGGCTCCGGGCGGTTCCACACGTATTGACACCAAGGACGGCCTCGAGCTCCTCGCGCAAAGCGGCAAGGTGGAGCAGGCCAAGATTTTCGACGCCGAGAACCGCGTTGACTTGGTACTGAAAGACAACCTGAATATTGATGGCCAGGACAAGGGCAAGAACGTCCAGTTCTTCTACGTCACGGACCGTGGCCCGGACGTCGTCAAGGCTGTCACCAGCGCCAACCCGGACAAGGGCTTCACTGACCAGCCGGTCGAGAACAACTGGTTCTCCGGTCTGTTCTCCCTGCTCATCCCCGTGTTGCTGCTCGGTGTCCTGTTCTGGTTCCTGCTGTCCCGCATGCAGGGCGGCGGCTCCAAGGTGATGCAGTTCGGCAAGTCCAAGGCCAAGCTGGTCAACAAGGACATGCCCCAGGTGACCTTCTCAGACGTCGCCGGTGCTGACGAAGCCGTGGAAGAGCTCCAGGAAATCAAGGAATTCCTCCAGGAGCCGGCCAAGTTCCAGGCCGTTGGCGCCAAGATCCCCAAGGGTGTGCTGCTCTACGGCCCTCCAGGTACAGGTAAGACGCTGCTGGCCCGCGCTGTTGCCGGCGAGGCAGGCGTTCCCTTCTTCTCCATCTCCGGCTCGGACTTTGTTGAGATGTTCGTCGGCGTTGGTGCTTCCCGTGTTCGCGACCTTTTCGAACAGGCCAAAGCAAGCTCCCCTGCCATCATCTTCGTTGATGAAATCGACGCCGTTGGCCGTCACCGCGGTGCGGGTATCGGCGGCGGTAACGATGAGCGCGAGCAGACCTTGAATCAGCTCCTCGTTGAGATGGACGGCTTCGACGTCAAGACCAACGTCATCCTCATCGCGGCGACCAACCGTCCTGACGTCCTGGACCCCGCGCTGCTGCGCCCGGGTCGTTTCGACCGCCAGATCACCGTGGAAGCCCCGGATATGATCGGCCGCGAACAGATCCTAAACGTCCACGCCAAGGGCAAACCGATGGCTCCGGGCATCGACCTCAGGGGTGTTGCCAAGAAGACTCCCGGCTACACGGGTGCGGATCTGGCCAACGTCCTGAACGAAGCTGCGCTGCTGACTGCGCGTTCAAATGCCAACCTGATCGATGACCGCGCCCTGGACGAGGCCATCGACCGCGTCATGGCAGGCCCGCAGAAGCGCAGCCGCGTCATGAAGGAACTCGAGCGCAAGATCACCGCGTACCACGAAGGTGGCCACGCACTGGTTGCGGCCGCGCTGCGTAACTCCGCTCCGGTCACCAAGATCACCATCCTTCCCCGTGGCCGTGCCCTTGGCTACACCATGGTGATTCCTGAGGACGACAAGTACTCGGTAACCCGTAACGAGTTGCTGGACCAGATGGCGTACGCCATGGGTGGCCGTGTTGCCGAGGAAATCGTGTTCCATGACCCGTCCACCGGTGCGTCCAACGACATCGAGAAGGCCACGTCAACGGCCCGGAAGATGGTCACCCAATACGGCATGAGCGAACGCGTTGGTGCTGTGAAGCTCGGCCAAGGCGGCGGTGAGCCGTTCCTCGGCCGCGACGCCGCGCAGGAGCGCAACTTCTCGGACCAGATCGCCTACGTTGTGGACGAGGAAGTGCGTCGCCTGATCGATCAGGCGCACGATGAGGCTTACGCCATCCTCACCGAAAACCGCGATGTCCTCGATCGGCTGGCACTGGAACTGCTTGAGCGCGAAACCCTCAACCAGGCCGAGATCGCCGAGATCTTCCACGACATCCGCAAGCGCGATTTCCGCGAGATCTGGCTGTCCAAGGAGTCCCGCCCTGTCCAGTCCATCCCGCCGGTAGAGTCCCGCGCCGAGAAAGCCGAGCGCGAGGCCCAGGAAGAGGCCAAGAAGGCCCGTCTGGACGAGCCGCTGGATGCCGTAGCCCCGCACGCCCAGGGCGTCAGCAGCCAGGAGTCATTCCAGTCACCGGGACCCGACGGCGGCAACGACTCTCCGCTTCACGGCTAAGCTTTCTGCTGTGACTCATTTCGACGACGACGACCTCGCCGCCGCCCACGGCTCAGCCGCGGACGGTAAGCGGGGCCACAAAGTAGACCGCCCGCGCATTGAAGCAGCAGTACGTGAAATCCTGCTCGCCATCGGTGAAGACCCTGATCGCGGGGGCCTGCATGACACGCCCAAGCGTGTTGCCAAGGCCTATGCTGAGGTCTTTGCGGGCCTGCACCAGCACCCGGCGGATGTCCTTTCCACCACGTTTGACCTTGACCATGAAGAGCTTGTCCTCGTGAAGGACATCCCCTTCTACTCGACGTGCGAACACCATCTGGTGCCGTTCCACGGCGTCGCTCATGTTGGTTATATTCCGTCACATGACGGCAAGGTCACGGGCCTGAGCAAGCTGGCCCGTCTGGTGGATATTTATGCGCGCCGGCCGCAGGTGCAGGAGCGGCTCACCACGCAGATCGTTGAGGCACTGGTTAAGCACCTGAACCCGCGCGGCGCGATTGTCGTCATCGAATGCGAACACATGTGCATGTCCATGCGCGGCATCCGCAAGCCCGGCGCCAAGACTGTCACCAGCGCGGTGCGTGGTCAGCTCCATGACCCGGCCACCCGCGCCGAGGCCATGAGCCTCATACTCGGAAGGTAAGCAATATATGGATTCCCTCGCTGCAGCTCCCGGAACCGGCCCGGCCACAAGCCCACTGCCGATTCTCCGCAAGCCGAGGCCCGCGGCCAGGTTTGAGGACCTGCCAACGGACCGCACGCTCGTTATGGGAATTCTCAATGTCACCCCGGATTCCTTTAGCGACGGCGGCACCCACCGCACGCCGGACACCGCAATCGCCCTCGGCCTGCGTATGTTCTACGCCGGCGCGGACATCATCGACGTCGGTGGCGAGTCCACCCGCTCCGGCGCCGAACCTGTTTCCCCTGAAGAAGAGCAGCGCAGAGTCCTCCCTGTGATCCAGGCGCTGGTCAAGGCAGGCGCGCTGGTGAGCATCGATACGATGCACACGTCGACGGCGGCTGCTGCGGTGGAAGCCGGTGCCGCGATCATCAACGACGTCTCAGGGCTGACCATCGAGCCGGACATGCCCGAGCTCGTGGCACGGACCCAGGTTCCATACATCCTCACGCATCGTCGTGGCGATGCCCGCACCATGGACAGCCTCACCGAGTACAACGACGTCACCGAAGACGTCGTGGCCGAGCTCAAGGGGGTTCGCGACAAACTTTATGCAGCGGGCGTCGCTCCCGAGCAGATCATCGTTGACCCCGGAATCGGCTTCTCCAAGAACGAGGACCAGAACTGGGAAATCCTCAAGAACCTGGACAAGCTGTTCGGACTCGGACACAAGGTCATGGTGGCTGCGTCGCGCAAGCGGTTCCTCGGCTCGCTTCTGACTGTTGCCGGTAAGTCGGCCGCGCCGCTGGAGCGGGATGCCGCCACCGCAGCTATCACTGCTTTGAGCGCTGCGAAGGGCGCCTGGGCTGTCCGCGTCCACGACGTCGGTCCGAGCCTTGACGCCGTCAAGGTTGCCGCTCGAATCGCCCGCTGACCGGAGGACCTTGTGGACAGGATCACGCTGACCGGTGTCACCGCCGTCGGCCATCACGGAGTGTTCGATTTCGAGCGCCGGGACGGCCAGCCGTTCGTCGTGGACGCCGTCCTCCATACTGACTTCAGCAAGGCTGCGGAGACGGATGACCTCCAGTACACCGCGCACTACGGCGAGGTGGCTGAGCTCATTACCTCGCACATCGAGGGCGAGCCGCTGAACCTGATTGAGGGTTTGGCTGTGAGGATCGCCGATGGCATCCTCGCCAATTACAACGTGGCCGCAGTGGATGTCACCGTCCACAAGCCGAAGGCGCCCATCGAGGTTCCGTTCGGCGATGTCACTGTGAGTGTCCACAGGGAGCGATCATGAACTCCGGATACACCAAAGCGATCCTGGCCCTCGGCAGCAATCTTGGTGAGCGGAACGACACCCTGTCCACCGCCGTCGCCGATCTCGTTGACCCACCGGACGTGAGGCTCCTTGGAGTATCTCCGGTTGTCCAGACCAAGGCAGTCGGCGGCCCGGAAGGCCAACCCGATTTCCTGAACATGGTCATGGCAGTCGAGACAACGCTCAGTCCCCTTGAGCTGCTGCAGCACTGCCACGACGTCGAGCAGAAGCACCACCGCACCCGTGAAGTGCGGTGGGGTCCGCGGACGCTGGACGTCGACATCATCGTTTTCGGTGATGTGGTCAGCGAAGACCCCGTCCTGACCCTGCCTCATCCGAGGGCGGCCGAACGGGCCTTTGTCCTGTACCCGTGGTCGCTGCTGGAGCCGAGCGCCCAACTGAACGGGCAGAGCATTGCAGAGTTGGCAGCCGCAGCTGAAGACATGCCCGACATCCGTCGTTTCGACGGCTACGGCGACGTCGCCGGTGTTCCTGCGACGGGAGCGGTGGAGTAGCAGTGAAGCCCATGCGCCCCGCGGTCCTGGTCATCATCGCCATCATCGCTGCCGCCATCGGTTGGCTGGCCACGGCGGCAACCAACCGCTTCAGCATGCCCACTCCCGTGCTTCCGGTTTCCGCACTGGTCACCATGGGCGTCATCGCCGTGCTCACCCTGATCATGGGAATCCGGGTGCTGCGGTGGCGCAACGGCAAGAAGAAGAACCTGCTCAACCCGATCCTGGCCGCAAGGACGCTGATTCTTGCCCAGGCCTGCGCATATGCAGGGACGCTCCTTCTGGGCTGGCATGCTGGCATCTCCTTTGACCTTCTGCGAATCGGAACCTTGCGCAGTGGTGAAGGCATCCTGTGGAACGCTGTCCTGATGGGCGGTGGTGGCGTGGTGATGGTGGTCGTTGGCCTGGTGGTCGAGAGGTTCTGCCGGATCCCACCGGAAGACCTCGAAGGTGGCACCCCTGGACCGGAAACCCGCCGCGGGGAAGCAAAAGGCGAAGGCGAGTATGCGTACCGAGGCGATTGACCCTCCCGGGGTCCAGTGGCTGCGGGTCTCCCCGAAGTACGTCACGGTCCGCTTGGTGGAGTGGGCCATCGGAAACCTGGTGATGGTGGCGATCCTCAGCCTTCCCCTCGTATTTGTGCAGCTGGGTTGGTGGCGGTGGCCCCCGCTGTGGCTCGCCATCACGGTACCTGCGGTAATGCTCGTTCTGGCGTTGTGGCGGCTCGTGCTGATTCCGCGCCAGGTCCGCGCAATCGGTTACGCGGAGCGCGATGACGATCTCCTCATCCGCCGTGGCATCTTTTTCCAGCGCACCATGGTGGTCCCGTATGGACGCATGCAGTACGTGGATGTGTCTGTTGGTCCGGTGGAACGTGGACTGGGACTCTGTACTTTGAAACTCCACACGGCGTCCGCCGGAACCAGCGCATACCTTCCTGGGCTTCCTGCCGAGGAAGGGGCACGGCTGCGTGAACAGCTTTCGGCACGTGGAGAAGCCAGGCTGGCCGGGCTGTGAGCCCGGAAGGTAGCGCCACCGTGGGCCTCCCCGCTAAAGCCGACGACGGCGATTGGCGGCGCGTGCATCCAGCGTCGCCGTTCGTGCGCGGCTGGGTGGCGCTGGCCGCCGTCGGATACTTTTTCGGTCGCGACGCCTTTGAACGCATACTGCAGGGCCGCGACATCCTCGATCCCAACCTCAATGGACGGGTGCCCTGGCTGTTGGCCGGTGGCGGCATTGTGCTTCTCCTGACCGTGGGCGGATTCATCCTGAGCTGGTACTTCACGCGCTATCAGGTGGCCGAAGGCTATGTCCGGGTCAACACCGGATTCGTGTTCAAGCAGCAGCGGCAGGCGCGGCTGGACCGTGTCCAGGCGATCGACATAGTGCAGCCCCTTTTGGCGAGGATTTTTGGCCTCGCTGAACTCAAGTTTGAAGTCGCCGACGCCGGCGAGTCGGCCGTGCGGCTCGCTTACCTTCCGCTGGCCCAAGCCAAACAGTTGCGCGCCACTATCCTTGCCCGAGCTGCCGGAGTGGTGTGTGGACCAGAGACTGCGGAAGAAATCCCCGAAGCGCCGGAGCACATTGTCTTGTCCGTGCCACCTTCCCGGCTTATTGGCTCGCTCCTGCTGAGCGAGCAAACCGTCGGTATCCTGCTCGGTGCCGTGGCATCCATAGCTATCTCCGTGTACACCGAAAACAGCGCCATCTTTTTGGCGCTGATCCCGGCCGTGCTGGGCATCGGTGCTGCTTATTGGAGCTCATTCAACAAGGGCTACAACTTTACCGCCGCGATCTCCCCTGATGGGATCCGGCTGCGCTACGGGCTCCTGGACACCCAAGCCCAGACCTTGCCCCCGGGCCGAATCCAGGCGCTGAAAGTCACCCAGCCGCCCATCTGGAGGATCTTCGGTTGGTACCGGATGCAAGTTAACGTGGCCGGCTACGGGGGTGCGGCAGGCAATGAGAACGCTGCCCGGACCACCTTGCTTCCGGTGGGCATGAAGCCTGACGTCATGCGGATCCTGTCCCTCGTGCTGCCGGATCCGGGTGTTGAGGATCCGGAACGGGTTTTCACTTCCGGGCTGCAGGGGTTGGCTGGGCTGGAGGGGTTGACGCCGGCGGGTTCCGGCTCAGCCGGGTCTGCCGGATTTATCTTCACCGATGGTTTCGTCACTACTCCGCGCCGCGCCCGGCTCCTGGCACCACTGGGCTGGCGGCGCAACGGTTTCCTGGCCACGCGAACGGCATTGTTGATTCGATCCGGCCGATGGTGGCGCACTCTGGTCCTGGTTCCCCATCAGCGCACGCAGTCCATGGCGTTGCAGCAAGGTCCGCTTGCGCGGCGTTTTGGTGTGGCTGATCTTGTTCTCCACACCACGGCCGGACCCGTGGTGCCGCGCCTCTATCAGGCCGACGTGGAGCAGGCTGTGCAGCTCTTCGACCAGCAGGCTGCCCGTGCCCGCGAGGCGAGAAAGCGGCAGACCAGCGAGCAATGGCTTGCGCAGGTAAGCGGCCAGGCTCCACCCCAATCACTACCGCAAGCCCCAACGCAATCTCTACCGCAAGCACCAACGCAGGAGGACCCACAGCATGGTTAGGCCAGGAAGACTCGGAGTCGGCATTATCGGTGCCGGCAAGGTGGGGGCCGTCCTGGGTGCCGCTTTGCGCGCGGCCGAGCACGCCGTCGTCGGGGTTTCTGCCGTATCCGAAGCGAGCCGCGAGCGGGCAGAAACGCTGCTACCGGGAGTCCCGATCCTTGGGATCCAGGACATCGTGGAGCGATCAGAACTGGTGCTGCTTTCCGTTCCTGACGATGCCCTCGGCGAGCTTGTTGCCGGACTCGCGAAGCTCGGTGCGTGGCAGCCGGGCCAACTGGTGGCTCATACTTCCGGCCGTTTCGGCGTCGGGATCCTGCAACCGATCCGCACGGCGGGTGCCATTCCGCTGGCAATGCATCCCGCCATGACGTTCACCGGTATGAGCCTTGACCTGACCCGCCTCATGGATTGCACGTTCGGAATCACCGCCGACGCCGCTATGTTGCCGATTGCCCAAGCACTGGTTGTGGAGATGGGTGCCGAGCCGGTAGCGATTGCCGAGGCAGACCGCACCCTGTACCACGCCGCCCTCGCGCACAGCTCCAACCACATGGTGACGCTTGTTGCGCAGGCGTCGCAGTTGCTGCGGGAAATCGGAGTCGAATCCCCGGAGTCCATGCTGGGCCCATTGCTGCGGGCCACACTGGAGAATGCTCTGGCGTCCGGCGAGTCTGCGTTGACCGGTCCCGTCGCGCGCGGCGACGTAGGCACCGTTGCTGCGCACGCCCAAGTGCTGAAAGAATACGACGGCGGTGCGGGCGGCGACGTGCTCGCGGCCTACCAGGCCATGGCCCGGGCGACGGCCCGGCGTGCCGGAAACCGCGGACTGCTGCGCCCTGAACAACTGACTGACATTGGCGAGGCCTTGGGAACAGAGCCCACCGCGCCGGAAGGAATCTGAACAGCATGGCCATCAAACTCGTGACCACCGCGGCCGAACTGCGTGCCGAAAGCGCGCGGCTCCTTGCTTCCAAGCGAGGAAGTTCCCAGGGCCTGGTGCCGACCATGGGGGCCCTGCACTCCGGCCATGCAGCCCTGGCAAAGACCGCCGTGGCAGAAAACGACGTCGTGGTAGCAACGATTTTCGTCAATCCGCTCCAGTTCGGCGACGCCGTGGACCTCGACCGCTATCCCCGCACCCTTGACGCCGATATGGCCCTCCTGGATGCCGAAGGAGTGGACCTTGTCTTCGCGCCCTCCGTGGACGAGGTGTACCCCGGCGGGCAGCCGCTGGTTCGCGTCACGGCGGGTCCGCTGGGCGGGAAATGGGAAGGCGCCTCACGCCCGGGACACTTCGACGGTGCCCTGACAGTGGTAGCCAAGTTGCTGCACTACGGAATTCCGGGCGGTGCAGCTGCGGACGGTTCTATGCCTGCCTACCGTGCCTACTTTGGCCAGAAGGACGCCCAGCAACTTGCCCTCGTGAAGCGAATGGTCGCGGATCTGAACTTCCCCGTGGGGATCGTGCCCGTGCCCACCGTCCGTAGTGACGACGGGTTGGCGCTTTCCAGCCGTAACCGCTTCCTCTCGGACGAAGAACGCGAGGCAGCGCTGGTGCTCTCACGGGCTCTGCGCCTTATCGAGTCCCGCGCGAACGCACATGAACCGCTGGACCTGGATTCCGCCGTCGCGCTTGTTGAATCCCAGCCGCTGGTGGAACTGGACTATTTCGACGTCGTGGATCCCAACACTCTTGAGCCGCTGGCGGAGAACTGCAAAGAAACTCCGTTCCGCGGCGAAGGGCTGGCAATCATTGCCGCCAAGGTGGGCCCCGTGCGGTTGATAGACAACCTTCCGCTTAATTCCTGAGGTTGAATACCTAACGTTTGGATTTTCTGCTGACGGGAATCTCCTGGGCGTCTAGACTGTTGCTGTCTTCACCGGCACCGACCGCCGGAATCCAAGCCCAAACCTGAGGAATCCTCATGTCTACCGACGTCACGTCCGACGCCAACAGCGAGCCCGGTTCCGGCGCATCCGCAAGTGCTGCCTCCACAGAGGAAGCGCTCACGCAGACTCCCGTATCAGGGAAGATGTCCCGCGAATCCGTCACGGTCATTGTCACCCTGCTGGTTGCCACCTTTGTGGTGATCCTCAACGAGACCATCATGAACGTGGCGCTCCAGCGGCTGATGACCGATCTCAAGGTGGATGCGCCCACGGTCCAATGGCTCGCCACCGGGTTCATGCTGACCATGGCGGTCGTCATTCCCACTACCGGGTTCATCCTGCAGCGATTGACCACCCGTGGCTCGTTCATGCTCGCGATGGGACTCTTCAGCGGCGGAACTCTGCTCGCCGCCCTGGCACCCGGGTTCCCCGTGCTGCTCCTTGCACGCATCGTCCAGGCTGGCGGCACAGCCATCATGCTGCCATTGCTGATGACCACCATTCTCACTCTGGTACCGATGTCCCGGCGCGGAGCCGTGATGGGTAACGTCAGCATCGCCATCTCGGTCGCTCCCGCTATGGGCCCCACCGTTTCAGGCATCATCCTGGACCACTTCTCGTGGCGCTTCATGTTCGTGTTCGTGCTCCCCGTAGCCCTGGCTGCCTTGGCTATCGGCGCCAAGTACCTCACCAACGTGGGGGAGCGCGGGAAGACCGGTTTGGACTTCACCTCAGTGATCCTCACGGTGCCTGCGTTCGGTGGCCTGGTCTATGGCCTCAGCCAGATCGGTGGCGCCAACGCCGGGGTGGTCCCGATCATCGCACTCGTAGTAGGAGTCGTGTGCCTTGCGCTGTTCGTCTTCCGCCAGCTCAAACTGCAGAAGTCCGACTCGCCACTGCTGGATCTCCGGGCCTTCAACTTCCGAATGTTCACAGTGTCCACACTGCTGATGGTCGTAGCGATGATGGCCCTGTTCGGTGGCGTCATCCTGCTCCCGCTCTACCTGCAGAACACCCTGCACCTCCAGCCGATGGAAACCGGCCTGGCACTCTTGCCCGGCGGTTTGGCCATGGGTCTGCTGGGTCCTGTAATCGGACGGATCTTCGACAAAGTGGGTCCACTGCCGCTGACCGTATCCGGTTCAGTCCTCATGGTGCTGACGCTTTGGCAGTTCTCGCGCCTGGACCAGGCCAGTGCTCTGGGATGGGTGATTGCCCTGCACGTAACGTTGAGCCTTGGCTTGGCACTCCTCTTCACGCCTGCCTTCACCACGGGCTTGAACCCGCTGCCTCCGCACTTGTACTCCCACGGATCGGCCATCATGAGCACGGCCCAGCAGGTGGCCGGTGCCGCTGGCACTGCACTGCTCGTGTCCATCTTCGCCGTGGTGTCCGCATCCTCCGGCCTGGTAGCCGGCATGCAAGCCGCCTTCCTGGCGGCAACCATCATTGCCGGAGCTGCCGTAGTGCTCGGTGCCATGATGCGCAAGACCGAAGGCGCAGGCCACGGCGGTCACTGAGTTTGGGCTGGGCTGGGCTGGGCCTGGGTTCGGCCGGGTCGTTTGGGGGGCGCCGCGTTAGGCGGGATCCGGCGGTTTGGCGGGCATCCTCTGCGCGCTCGCTCGTGCCTCGCTTGGACGCGCGCTGCCGGATGCCCGCCAAACAGCCTCTTGCGCCCGATGCCCTTCCCGACGTTCTCTCACATCCTGACGTGTTTGGACGGACGTTCTCTCACGTGGTGACGTGTTTGGACGGACGTTCTCTCACGTGGTGACGTGTTTGGCGGCCGGCCGCTGAATCAGGCCCGACGGCGGATCCTGAGTGCCGCTTCAAAGGGCGGGTATTTCCGCCTCTTCTTTGTGTGACGGGCTTCACGGACAGCGGTTCTGGAGATATTGACGTGTTTCCGGGCAGATTCCCCAGTGTTTACGGGGTTTTGGGCGGCGTCTGGCTGGATTTGTTAGGACGGTATGGCACGTGTAAAGTTATCTGAGTCGCCGCCGCTGATGCGGAAATAATGGTGACGAAATCCCCTTCAAATTACCGGTTTCCGGTGGTGCTTTTTGCGCCTCCGATCTGGTTGGGGGACCTGAGGACGGTTTGCTTCATGCGACCGAATCGGGTAACTTTGAAAAGTTGCTCCGGAGCGATCCTGTGGCCCTGTAAGGGTCCGGTGGTGCCGGTTAGTGTCTGTTGTTTGAGAACTCAATAGTGTGCCAAGT
>NZ_JBEPSI010000005.1:0-385116 GCF_040548745.1 Arthrobacter sp. 2762 | reverse complement strand
GCTGCCAGGCCAGCACCTCTACGATGGTTCTCCCTACAGAGCGGAGAACTATGAACGAACAACCGCGGCCGCGCGCCAACAGCTGGCAGATCGCCAGCGTCTGGATCTCCGCCGCTGCCCTCTTGGTTGCTGCGGTCAGGGCAGCCATAGATCTGTGGCTGCTGTTCAGGTAACGGGACGGGCTTCCCGCTGTTCGAGGGAGGCTCAGTTGGTCTCCCACTTCCTTTGAACCGGAAAACTCTCGTCCGAACGATCCTGGAAGGTGTCACCTGCTTCTGCATAGTCAAGGAGCTTCTTCATCCCAGACCGCTCAGCCACGGATCTACTGCCGGACGTGACATCGGAGAAGATATCCCGCTTTTACACCCCATCAGAGACCAACGAGTCCAACTGCAGCTGCGCGTCCTGGCCTGCGGTACTCACCCTCGTGTAGGCAAGCATCCTCGTCCCGCGATACTGCCTCAAGAACCCGCCCACACAGCGCACGCGAGACATTTCACTGTGAGATGACTTGCTAAGACAGTACAGCGTGACGAGCGTTAGCGGACTATGGCGCTTTTCTGCAGCCAGCTATTGGCCGGGATCGGGACCATACCGGTGTCTCAATAACATTTAGATTTTCGAGACAGAAAACTAAGAGGCAAGCCGCGCAATCGCCTCCCGAACGGCGGAACTGAGCAGGAGGTTGCGGCATCCATTTCCTCCGGGCTCAGCCTGTTGCGGGACGTATCCAAAACCAAGTTCATACAAAGGGTCCGCGAACCCCAAAGACGCGCTGGCGCCGTCGTGCCCGAACGCGCGGTAGCTGCCGAATGGCATCCGGCTGTGCGACTTCATGAAGACAGTGGCAAAGCAACCGGTCTCGCCGAAGACGCGATCGATCCCGAACACCTGCTCAGCGGAAACCATCCGGATGGTCTCCTCCGTCAGGAAGGGTGCGACGTCGGCCTGACCGCCGGCCGCCAACCCCGTCACCGCTGCAGCGTAGATCCTGGCCATCCCCTCAGCGCTGGAAACGCCCGCTACCGAACTCATACCCGCGGCGCGGACCTCGCGGATGTTGGGAAGATCCAGGATGTCGCCCTCTGCAGCATTGGCCGCCAAACCGAAGTGGCTGGCGGGGTCCACCCACGGCGACGCGGGGTCGGCCGCCCAACGGAAAGGCGCGAAACGTTCTTCCTCAGCATCCGGTAGCCCAAGGTAGAAGTGGGCACCCGTCACGGACCGGATGCGCTGTTCGAAGACGTCCTGGAGCGTTGAACCGGTGATGCGCCGGCACAGCTCTTCCATGAAAATGCCGATTGTCAGGGCGTGGTAGCCGAACGCCGCGCCGGGCTTCCAGAGGGGCGGAAGTTTGGCGAGCTTCGCGGCCGCGAGTTCGGAATTGTTAACTTCCTCAAGGCTCACGCCTCCCTGGACGCCCAACAGTCCGGCCTGATGCGAAAGAAGTTGGGAAACACTGATGGAGGCCTTTCCTTCAACACCGAACTCCGGCCAATATTTGGCCACTTCCGCGTCGAGATCCAGTTCGCCGTCTTGAACCAGCAGAGCCATGACAAGGCCGGCCATGCCCTTGGAACACGAGAAAACACCCGTGACTGAATCAGGACGAATATGAGGCCCGCCGCTGAGATCCAGCACCTTGACGCCCCGATGGTACGCCGCCACTTGGGCGGAATATTCAGGGTCTCGTTCGAGGAAACTCTCGAAGAGCTCGGCTACGGATTCGAAACCTGGGGCGATCACCTGTGAATGCATCCAGACAGCCTACTTGGCCCGCACTCAACCTCTGGGGGTTTTCCACACCCAGGGCTCCCTCGGCAGCCTTCGGGGTTCGAATTCCGGTACGGCACCCTGCAAGGAACCAGCGGGTAATCCCAACGACTCAAGGAGGACGTCGCGTACGCGCTCCGCTGAAACTCCGACGGCGGCGAGGTCGCCCAGCGTCACTGCGCCATCGCGCTTTGCCAGCCTCACGCCGTCGTGGTTTACCACCAGCGGAACGTGGGCATATTCCGGGACTGTCAAGCCCAACAGGGTGGCCAAGTACGCCTGCCGCGGAGTGGACGGAAGGAGGTCATCGCCCCTGACCACCTGGTCGATTCCCTGGGCGGCATCGTCTACTACAACTGCCAGGTTGTACGCCGTGACGCCATCGTTGCGGCGCAGCACAAAGTCGTCCACCACACCCACGTAGGGGCCGCGCAACTGGTCCTCAACAGCCCACTGGGCGACCTCCGATCGGAGGCGGATCGATGCCGGACGCGACGCCCGGCGGATCTCGCGCTCAGCCTCGGACAGCCTCCGGCACGTACCCGGATACGCGCCTTGTGGAGAGTGCGGCGCAGACGGCGCTTCCTGGATTTCGCGGCGCGTGCAGAAGCACTCGTAGGTGCGGCCCTCGGCTGTCAGGCGCTCAATCGCTTCCTCGTACAGCGGTCCGCGCTCAGTCTGACGTACGACGGCGGCGTCCCAACTGACGCCGACCGCCTTCAGGTCGCGGAGCTGCTCAGCTTCCGCGCCGGACCGGGCCCGGTCCAGGTCCTCAACGCGCAGCAGGAAGTCACGGCCAGTCGATTTAGCGAAGAGCCAGGAGAGGATCGCCGTGCGGAGATTGCCTACATGCAGTGCCCCGGAAGGACTCGGGGCGAAGCGGCCTGCAGACGTCATGATCCAAGCCTATGCGTCCGCGCACAACACAAGAGCCCCTCAGCTACCGCAACGATCCGGTGGCTCAGGGGCTCTTGCTGTGCTGCCCGTCAGGACGGGCGGGTGCAGAATGACAATGCTGTGAACAAGAGTCAATCAGCGGCTGCTTCCTTGCGGGAAACCTGTACAGGGATCCGGGTGGTGTTCCAGGTGCCTGCTGCCTGCGGGATCCGGCGGTAGCCTCGCCCTGCTTCGTTGTCACCATTTCAGCAGTACGCATACAGTTGGTGCAATAGACGTGGCATTGAGTGGTCGATCTGACTAATCAGAGTTGAAATTGTAGACAGGAAGTGGTCATTTTGCAGGAACTCGACGCGACGGACCGCAGGATCATCGCCGCCCTTGATGAGGATCCCCGCGTCCCCATCATGGTCCTGGCCCAGAAACTGCACCTGGCGCGTGGCACGGTCCAGTCCCGCCTGGAGCGGATGACGGCGTCGGGAGCGTTGCGGCCCAACAGCAGCCGCGTGCTGCCCTCGGCACTTGGCCGGGGTGTGGCTGCTGCTGTGAGCGCCGAACTCGATCAAAGCCACCTTAATGAAGCCATCGCAGCGCTCCGGGAGATCCCTGAGGTACTGGAATGCCACGCTCCTGCCGGCGATACCGACCTCATCATCCGGGTGGTAGCCAAGAGCCCGGACGACCTCTACCGCGTCTCGGAGGAAATCAGGTTGTGCCCGGGAATTGTGCGCACGTCCACCAGTATGTTCCTACGCGAAGTGATTCCCTACCGGACTACCGGGCTCCTGAAGGAATAGCCTAGAAGGAATAACGCCGAGAAGGAATAACGCCTACACCGGCGGCCCAATGTTGGTCTTCAGGTTCTTCATCACCAACGTGGACGTGAGACGCTCAACAGCCGGCAGGGCTGCCAGTTCGTCGTCATAGAAGCGCTGGTAGGCAGGAAGATCAGCCGCGATGACCTTCAACAAATAGTCGGGAGAGCCGAACAGCCGCTGCGCCTCAACGATGTTGGGGCTTGCAGTCACGCGTTCCTCGAACTCCGCCATGATGGTGCGTTCCACCTGGCGGAGCGTGACGAACACGATTGCCTCGAATCCGAGCCCTACTGCAGCTGGATCGATGTCCGCGCGGTAGCCCCGAATCACACCGGAAGACTCCAGGTCCCGGAGTCTTCGATGGCACGGAGCCACCGTCAATCCCACCTTCGATGCCAAGGCGGTGGCGGTCATTCGACCGTCCTCCTGGAGGTGGCGCAAAATATTTTTGTCAATGTGGTCAATCACGCAATGATCTTACCCAAATAGTCGGTTTCAGGGATAAATCAGGGAACACTTATCGGGCGATTTTCCCTAGAGTTTTCCTACCCACTACATCCCTGGAGAGATCGTGAACCCACAGCTGTTCCTCGCCTTCATGCTCGTCGCAGTCTCGTTGGCCTGCACACCCGGCGTCGATTGGGCTTACTCCATCTCGGCTGGACTTCGTCAGCGCAGCTTCGTGCCTGCTGTCGCCGGGTTATGCAGCGGATATGTGGTTCACACAGTCCTGATGGCGGCAGGACTGGCGGCCCTGCTGGCGGGAGTCCCGGGCCTCCTGGGCTGGCTCACGATTGCCGGCGCCGCGTACCTGTTGTGGCTCGGCTTCACCACCGTGCGCTCATGGCGAGGGGCGAGCTTCAGCGCGGAAGGCGCCGTCGCGCAGTCAGGAAACCAGCTCCGTACGTTCTTCCAAGGCATGGGCACCAGCGGCATCAACCCCAAAGGCCTGTTGTTCTTTGTGGCGCTGGTGCCGCAATTCGTCAGCCCCGAAGCCGCACTGCCTGTTCCTGTTCAGTCCGGGTTGCTAGGGCTGACCTTCGTGATCCTCGCCGGTCTGGTGTACACCGGGGTCGCCTTGACCTCGCGGAAGCTGCTCGCTTCACGTCCCGGCGCCGCGCGCGTGGTGACGCTGGCCAGCGGGGTCATCATGATTGGGCTGGGAGCAGTGCTGTTGACGGAGCAACTCCTTCCCATCGTGGTGCGGGGCTAGGCGGCAAGTACCTCATCCAGCCGCTCGTACCCTTCGATCACGCCGTAGTTCATGCCTGTAGCCAGCGCCATGTCACGCGCTTCCACCGATGGGTAGACCTCGCGGACGACGATCCTGGTGCGACCGTCGATTTCCTCGAACCGCGTGGTGCTGATCCCCACCTGGCCCGGGGCGCCGTCGAATTCGAAGGTCATGATGATCAGCTCGTCGGTGTCTACGGTGTGGAAGACACCGCGGAATCCGTACATCGCATTGTCGTGGCCACTTTCGTAGTGCCAGCTGCCGCCGGTGGTGGCGTTGTATTCGGTGACGTTCAGCCTCGCGTCCCGCGGACCAAGCCACTTGGCCAGGAGATCCGGGTCCACGTGCGCCTTGAATACGGCACTGACTGGTGCATCGAATTCGCGGACAGTATCGACGAACGGAACGCCGTCATCAGCAGTGATTGCCGTTGGATTGCTCATTTCAATTCCTCTTCTTCTTTCTGTTGTGACCCCTGAGGGACCCCGGGGCCGGATTCGGCCAGGAGTTCGTCGAGCAGCCGGAAGCGACGCTCGGCGATCAGTCGATATTGATCTATCCACGCCGTCAGCTCTTCGAGGGCGGCTGCGTCCAGGTGCACTGGCCTGCGTTGGGCGTCGCGGGAGCGGGTCACCAGGCCTGCATGCTCCAGGACCTGGATGTGCTTTGAAACGGCCTGCTTGGTGATCGCAAAGGGCTCCGCCAATTCATTGACAGTTGCGTCTCCCCGGGACAGCCGGGCGACGATTCCCCGCCTGACGGGGTCAGCAAGGGCCATGAACGCCTTGTCCAGAGCGTCTGGATCCATAACCCTGCGCGACCTTTCTTTGTCAACCAAATGCTTTATCAATCACTTGGTTGATTACAAGGTTACGCTTGCATCAGCTCCTGCACAATGCCCCTATTCCCCGCTGAGCTGCCTGAAGTCGTTCTCCCACAAACGACGCATCTCTGCATCCTTCCGGATCACTTCCAAGGCCTCCAGCTCTGCCGGCGGGGCAGGGCGCCTGGAACGGGGAGTCAACGTCCGCCGACCTTGGTCCAGCGCGAGAAGGGCGCGGTCCGTGAGGGCATCATTACGCAATGCCAGGCTGGTCTTCCTCCGGCGAAGGACCTCTTTCAGCGCCGCCTGGGCCGATTCAAAATCGCCACGAGCCCGTTGCGACCTGGCCCGGATCAGCAGCAAGGCTGCCGAGAGATCATCCGTATTCAACAACCCCTCCGTACACATCACCACGTCCCTGTGCCGGTCCAGCGAAAACGCTGCGGTGCAGCGCGCCAGGGCTGAAGGCAACGACGGCGGCAAACCCACCACCGCTTCCAACGCCGCCTCGATCATTCCCATCTCCCGAAGGCAATGGGCCAGTGCGAGGAAGACGGACTCCTCACTGAACAAAACCGGGACTTCAATGCGTTCGGCCACCTCAACCCTGGTGACCACCTGCCCAAGGTAGAGAGCCGAGAACTGGCTCGCGTCGTCGTCGATCCTTGTGGTTAAGCCGCGCCGCAGCAACTCCGACGCCCGAAGATAGCCGCCGTGTTTGTACGCCAACAGTCCCGCCATCACGTAACACAAGCCCGCCCACCCCGGGTAGAGGCGACCCAGGGAGATAAGCCGATCAGGCTCCGTAGAGGTGAAAACGGCCTCATGCATTGCCTTGGCTTGCTTGGTGGACAGGCGCTTCAACCGGGGAACATCGCCCAGCACAGAAAGGCGGGCGGGGTCCCGGCCAGTCAGGACGCCGGACAGCACTTCACCCACGCCATCGGCCAATCCGCGGACGGGTGTGCGCACGTATCCTTCGCGGAAGGGAGTGAGATCCCGGGTGTCATGGAAGATCGATTGGAAATCGCCGTTGGGAGCCTGGCTCATGAACCCATGCTAACTGGCACCTCAGTGGCCATTCCCCTGCATTTGGAGGCATTTCAGGAGTATTATTGCGGCGTCGGCAAGGTTTTCCGACACCCTTGCCGCGGGACGGCTCTCCATGAGAAGAGCCGTTTAACAGCGTGAAAGGGAGGACTTCATGACCACCGCTTCGCACCCCACCGAACACCATCATGCGATGGGGTTGACGCTTCACAACACCGCCATGGGCGTTGGCATTGTTTTTCTGCTGGTGGGTGTTCTGGGCTTTATCCCGGGTATCACCACCAATTACGGCGCCATGACCTTCGCGGGACATGAATCCGGCGCCATGCTGCTTGGAGTATTCCAAGTATCCATTCTCCACAACATCGTCCATCTGCTGTTTGGCGTGGCCGGTTTGGCCATGGCCAGGACAGCACGTATGGCTCGCCTCTTCCTCATTGGTGGCGGCGCCGTATATCTCGTTCTTTGGATCTACGGCCTGATCATCAACCAGGAAACGGGCGCCAACTTTGTTCCGTTCAACACCGCTGACAACTGGCTGCACTTTGTTCTTGGCGTGGCCATGATCGGTCTGGGTGCTTGGCTGGGCAGGGATGCCATGGACGAGACAACGACGGCACGGCGGAGGATGTAACCTCGCGGACGTCGGCTCAACGAACGACGGCGGTCGGCCCCCTAGTGGGGACGGTCGCCGTTATTTTTTGCCTCTGTTTCTTGCCTCGGCGTTTAGCCGAGCAACCTGTTTTCGTAGGCGAATGCCACGAGTTGGAGACGTGTCCGGACGCCAAGCTTCGTGAGCACGCTTCGCAGATGGCTCTTCACAGTAGCTTCGGACACAAACAGGCTCTCCGCCATCTCGCCATTGCCCAAACCCTTTGCTGCGAGAAGGAAAACGTCCCTCTCCCGAGCCGATAGAGGTTCCAAAACAGAGAGATTGGGGCCAGCAACCGGCACTGTTCGCGCCGCATGCTGGAAGAGATCGTGCACAGAACCGGGCGCGATCACGGAATAGCCGGAGTGGACCGTGCGAATGGCGGCCAACAGAAACTCCGGCTCAGCACTCTTAAGCAGATACCCGCTGGCGCCGGCCTGAACGGCCTCCACCACAGCGTGATCACGATTAAAGGTCGTCAACGCAATGATCTTGGGTTGGTCGGAACCGCCCATCTGCGCCAACCCGATGATTAGGCGGGTTGCCGTGACGCCGTCCATCTCTGGCATCCGCAGGTCCATGAGAATGACGTCGGGCGGCTGCTCGGCTGCGGATTCCACGGCCTGTTTGCCGTCAGATGCTTCCCAAGCCAACCCCATGTCCGGTTGGCTTTCCACCAACATCCGGATTCCAGCGCGAAACAGGGGCTGGTCGTCCACCAAGGCGACGGTAATAAGTGCGGACGAGTCAGCCACGCTCAGCGGCCTCCGGAACAGCAGCCAACTCCTCAAGCACCAGTGGGGGCTCCGGTGGGAGAGGCGACATCCCTGCCCGTGCCCCGTAGGGAAGGAAGGCGGTGACGCGGAACTGCTCCCCGTCAGGCCCAGCCGTCAACCAGCCTCCTGCCAGATGGGCGCGCTCACGCATCCCCGGGATGCCCCGCCCCACCCGGTCTTCGGTATGACCGGCGTCCGTTTCCCCCAATGAAACGGACACCGGAAGCTCTGAGGAAGCGTGGAGTGTAAGGCCAGGTCCACTCCAGTCGAAGTGCACGCGCACTGCCGTACCCCGGCCTGCATGCTTCAACGCGTTAGTGAGGCATTCCTGGACGATCCTGAATACTGCCAGCTGTTGCCCTGCGCCGAGTTCAACGGGTACGCCGCTCTCGCTGTGCTGAATATTGAGGTTGCCGTGACGCATCCGTTCCATCAGAGGTTCTACATCGCTGATCCGGGGTTGGGGACTGACTAACCCATCGTCCCGAACACCTTCAATGACTCGTTGCGCATCAACCAAGGCGTGCCTGGCGGATGTAGCTATGTTCTCCAGCGCTTCCAGAACAGGTTTGGGTTGGCCCTGACTCAAGTACCGTGTGCCGTCTGCTTGTGCGGCGATGACAGCCAAAGAATGAGCCAACACATCGTGCAGGTCCCGCGCTATGCGAGTGCGCTCCTGCTCCACTACCAATTCGATTTCAGTTTCCCTCAAGCTGGCTTGCGTGACTGCCTGGGCCTTGGACAACGTCCCTCGATCTTCGTACAGCGCCAGGAGGATCCCTGCGGTTCCGCACGCAGCAGCTACAAGCAGTAGAAGAGGGAACAACTGCCACCAATATTGACTGAGGGCAATGCGGTCTCCCATGAACAGGGGCCTGAACCACCCAACACCCTGTCCATACCGCAAGGAGATCATCATGTAAGTCATGATGGCTGCAAACACGAGGTTGGAGCTCGCAGCCGCGATTCGTTGGAGTTTGGAACCCCTCCACATAATGAAGCCCAGTGCTATGAACGACCCCAAATAGATTGCCCAGTGATTGGATAACACGGGCGGAAGCACGTAGAGCAGCTGTCCAAGCAACAGGGCGGCTGTGGAGGTCAGCGAAAAGTAGGGCCTCCACGCGGAAAGCGCGATAGTTATGGTCATCAAGACCAGCGAGACAGTACCCGGCCAATTGGGCAGGCCTGGCCACGGACCCATGCGTCCAGCCTCAGCTACGCACCACAGCACGAAGAAGATCACGGCAGCCGCAGGGGCGCCCCAACGCCGGAATACCCTCAGTGTTCTTTCCATGCCAGCCAGACTATCCACGCTGGAACACGACTCTGGGCCAAATGACCTATCCAGCAACCGATCTCCACCTGCGGGCCAGAAGATTCATCCTCTGGGCCAGCGGCTTCTTGTGGCCTGCGCGCCTTTCAGCTCGCGCCTCGTGTGGCCTGCGCGCCTTTCAGCTTGCGCGCCTCGTGTGGTCTGCGCGCCTTTCAGCTCGCGCGTCCTGTGGCTTGCGCGTCCTGTGGCCTGCGCGTCCCGCAGCTCAGTGCGGGGCGCGGCCACCAAGCCGTGTGGTGACCTTGGCTGCGGCATCGGCACAGGCTTCGCCGAGACTCGTAAGCGTGTCCTGCGAGACCCGAAACTTCGGTGCGGGGATGAGCACGGCCGCCACAATGTTTCCCCTGTGGTCATAGACGGGCGAGGCCACGCCCACTTCCTCGATGGACGTCTCGCCAAAGTTCACAGCCCAGCCGCGCTTCGTGGAGTCCTCCAACCGCTGCAGATACGCCTCCACTGCTTCCTCATCGAAGCCCGGAAGGCTGACCGCACCGCTCCGGAGTAGATTACGGACGCGATCTTTGTCCTCCGCGGCCAGGAAGACCTGAACAGAGGAGCTGAGTGCCTCGTTGTAACGTACTCCCAACGGGGCTAGATGCTTGACTTGGTGTCGGCTGGGGATCTGCTCAACGCTCATGGATTCGGTGCCGTTCCAGACCATGAGCGCGCTGGTCTCCCCGGTGCGCTCGGTCAGTTCGCGTAGTACCGGATACGCCACGCGCCGCTCTTCGAGTTCCGCCAGGAGTGGGCCCGCCATGGCGATCATTCCCAGCCCCAAGCGGAACCTGCGCGAATCGACGTCGCGCTCCACCAAGTGCTCCTGCTCCAGCGTAGCCAGGATGCGGGAAACTGTGCTCTTGTGCAGGCCAATGCGCCCTGCGATTTCAGTGACCCCCAACAGCGGCTCTTCGGCACTGAAACTCCGCAGGACCGCGATGGCATTGACAATGACCGAGGTACCTTTGGCTTCGCCGTTGCCTGAAACGTCGTTGGATTCCGTGGGAGTCATGGGTTCACTATATTTGGCTGAAGTCGGTGGACAGTGACCGGGCTGGGCCGGTGGACGCCGTGCACTGCGTCCACCGCCCCGGTCCCCTAGGCTCCGACGATGTTGTACTCAGGGCCAAAGGGGAACTTGGTGATGTTCTCCGCACCGTCTTCACCCACCACAAGGATGTCGTGCTCGCGGTAGCCGCCGGCGCCCGGTTGGCCGTCCAGGACTGTGATCATCGGTTCCATGGAAACCACCATCCCCGGTTCCAGCACGGTATCGATGTCTTCGCGCAGTTCAAGGCCTGCTTCGCGTCCGTAGTAGTGGCTCAAGACGCCGAAGGAGTGGCCATAGCCGAACGTGCGGTTTGCCAGGAGCCCGTGACCGACGTAGATCTCGTTAAGCTCAGCCGCGATGTCTTTGCAGACTGCGCCGGGCCTGATGAGTTCCAGGCCGCGCTTGTGAACCTCCACATTGATGTTCCACAGCTCCAATGAGCGCGCGTCCGGTTCGCCGTAGAACAGGGTGCGTTCCAGAGCCGTGTAGTAACCGCTGGTCATCGGGAAGCAGTTCAGGGACAGGATGTCGTGTTCCTGGATCTTTCGAGTGGTTGCCCAGTTGTGCGCGCCGTCGGTGTTGATGCCGGACTGGAACCAGACCCACGTGTCACGGATTTCAGAGTCCGGGAAGGTGCGGGCGATCTCGTGGACCATGGCCTCGGTGCCGATCAAGGCGACCTCGTACTCAGTGATGCCGGCGGTGATGGCGCTGCGGATTGCCTCGCCGCCAAGATCGCCAATGCGGGCGCCATGCTTGATGACGGCGATTTCCTCGTCCGATTTGATCATGCGCTGGCGCATCGCTGCCTGGGCAACATCCACCAGCGTTGCTCCGGAGAATGCGGCCTGGATCTTGTTGCGGTTGTCCAGCGGCAGGGAGTCGTCTTCGACGCCGATGCGGCGGGGGTTGATGCCGCGGGTGCGCAGGACTTCCTGGATGGCGTGGATGTAGTTGTCCCGTCGCCAGTCCGTGTACACCAGGTTGTCGCCGTAGCTGCGGCGCCAAGGCATACCGGCGTCGATATTTGCCGTAATGGTGACGGTGTCATCCTTGGTGACCACCATGCCGTAGGAGCGGCCGAAATAGGTGAAGAGGAAATCGGAGTAGTACTTGATGGAGTGGTAGCTGGTGAGGATGACGGCGTCGAGGTCCTTCTCGGCCATGATGCTGCGAAGCCCGGCAAGGCGACGCTCAAACTCTGCATCGGAGAAAGTCAGGGAGACCTTCTCGCCGTTGTTGAGGACCTTGAGTCGATCGAGCTTGGCCACATCGTTGACGGCCTCGTTCTCGGTGATGGTCATGGTTGTTCCTTTCAAGGGGTTGTTGGTTTCAGACCTGCTGCAGTGGCTTCTTGGAAGTCTCGGCGGCGAACAGGACTGCGATGAGGGAAACAAGGGCGGCAGCCACGAGGTACCAGCCGGGCGCCAGCTGATTGTGGGTCATGCCGATGAGAAGCGTTGCCATGAACGGCGCGGTGCCGCCGAACAACGCGTTGGAGAGGTTGAAGCTGACCGCGAAGCCCGTGTAGCGGACCTTCGTCGGGAAGAGTTCGGCCAGGAAGCTGGGCAGGGTGCCGTCGTTGAGGGTGAGCATTCCGCCCAGCAGGATCTGGACCAGCACGATCACCAGGAAGTTGCGCGTGTCCAGGAGCATGAACGCCGGGACGGTCAGCACCACGAACAGGACGGACGCGGTGATGAGCATCCGCTTGCGGCCGAACTTGTCCGACGCGATGCCGGTCAGGAAGATGAAGCCGATGTAACTGGCCAGGGCGATCGTTGTAGCCAGGAACGATTCCGCCGCTCCGAAGCCCAGTTCCACTGAAAGGTATGTGGGCATGTAGCTGAGGATCACGTAGAAGCCCACTGCGTTCAACAGCACTGCGCCCGTGGCGATGATGAGTTGCTTACGGTAGGTCTTGAACATGGCCAGGGCCGGAGCCTTGACTGCGGATTCCTTCTCGGACAGCTCACGGAACGCAGGGGTGTCCTCAAGCTTGGTGCGGATGTACCTGCCGATCAAGCCCATGGGCGCCGCCAACAGGAACGGCAGGCGCCAACCCCACTCGTTCAGCTGTTCTGGCGTCAGGACTGAACTCAGCAGGGCGGCCAGCAAGGAGCCCAGCAGGAGACCCGCTGCGGTACTGGCAGGCACGACGGCGGCATAGAGTCCGCGACGATTCGACGGCGCATACTCCACCAGGAAGGCGGACGCACCAGCGTACTCCCCTGCAGCGGAGAAGCCCTGGACCACCCTTACGAGCAGCAGCAGGATGGGGGCCATCACGCCGATAGTGGCGTACCCCGGGATCAGGGCGATGCAGAACGTGGCCACCGACATCAGGACGATCGAGAGCGACAACGCTTGCTTCCGGCCCAGCCTGTCTCCGATGTGGCCCCAGATGAATCCGCCAAGCGGCCTTACGAAGAAGCTGACTGCAAAGACACCGAACGTGGCGAGCAGTGCTGTTTGACGATCGGATTCCGGGAAGAAAACGGTCGAGATAATGCCGGCCAGGTAACCATAGACGGCGTAGTCGAACCACTCCACGAAGTTGCCGATGAAGCTTGCAATGACGACGCGTCGGCGCGTGTCTTTGCTGACTGTGTGATTGGGGCCGGGCTCGGGAGAGGTGCCGTGTCCGTCATTGGACCGATCTCCCGGCGCGGCTGCCACAGAGGAAAGTTCATTACTCATGTGTCCACCAAGAATATTTGGGGTTGCATTAGAAGCAACGCTGTTGCACCAGACTACGTGTGGGCCGCGTCACGGTCAAGAGTGTTTTCAAAAGTCACTCTAGGCAGTTCAGGGCGGTCCAGGTGTGTTCAACGATAGTGAACCCGATCTGGCAGTTGTTGCACTCAAAGCGACTAAGTTGCGGCAACCGCCTCAAACCCTCCGGATGTTCTCTCACATCGCGCGGCCCATTTCGGAACGTTCTCTCACATCGCGCGGCCCATTTCGGAACGTTCTCTCACTTTCATCAAGAAAGCCCGACGTCGGGCACCCACGGCGAGTGCCGACGTCGGGCTTTGGCGAGTGACAGCTGTTCAGCCGCCGGCGCAGGACGTGAGAGAACATCCACCAGAAGGCCGTTGGACGTGAGAGAACATCCACCAGAAGGGCGCAGGACATGAGAGAACATCCACCAAAAGACCGCAGGACATGAGAGAACATCCACCAAAAGACCGCAGGACATGAGAGAACATCCACCAGACGGCCGTTGGACGTGAGAGAAGGACCGCCAAAAGACCGCAGGACATGAGAGAAGATCCGCCAGAAGGCCGTTGGACGTGAGAGAAGGACCGCCAAAAGACCGCAGGATGTGAGAGAGCACCGGGAGGGGCGGGGTTATCCGGGAGCGCGCGCCTAAGCGAGGTACGAGCGAGCGCGCAGAGAATGCCCCCGCCGCCGGAGGCAGGCGGCAGCGGACGGAGGCGACTCAGGCGGCGAGGCCGAGCAGATGAGACCCTAGAGGACCTTGCGGATTGTCTCTTCGAAGCTGACCACGTGGTGCAGGGCGAGCTCGGCGGCGCGGTCTTCGTCGCCGTCGGCTATGGCTGTCAGCAGTTCAGCGTGCTCGGAGATGTGGCCTGAGACGGAGGGCATCCGCTCCAGCATGTAGCACCAGATGCGGGTAGCGAGGTTGTCGTACCTGATCAGGACGTCTTCCAGGTGTGCGTTCGCCGAGGCCTTGTAGATCAGGCGGTGAACCTGGATGTCGTAGCGCATGAGTTCCTGGGAGGAGTTGTCCTGGCCTTCAAGATCACGAATTGCACCAGCGACAGCGCGGAGCTCTGAACGCATGGCAGGGCTGGCCATGCGGGCAGCCTTCTTTGACGCCAACGGTTCCAGCAGCTCGCGGATCTCGGAGACCTCAGCGAGCTGGGTGATGTCCACGCCGGTGGCGAACGTCCCACGCCGTGGGTAGGAGACCACCAAGTGGTCGCTTTCGAGACGCTTGATGGCCTCGCGGACGGGCGTACGTCCAATGCCCAGTTCTGCAGCAATCTGGCCATCGTTGATAGGGTCACCGGGCTTGATGTCCAGCATGATGAGCCTGTCGCGCAGGAGCAGGTAGGCGTTCTCCGCCAGGGACGAACCCTGCGGAGCTGATTCCAGTGCTTCCAATGCGGCGCTCATTGCTCTCTCCCGTTGTCGTACTTCAGTCTGCTGGATGAGTTACCGCAGACCTGTTGACGACCTTGTGATCTTCAACATACTATGGCAATAGTTCTAATATATCAGTTGCCTAACAGTCGGCCACTAGACAAGCTTTTGAAGGAGAACACCATGGTTGAACCGCTGATCCGCCCGCTCGCACAGGCGGACCCGGAGGTCGATCAGGCGATCGCCCTGGAACTCATCCGCCAGCAGTCCACGCTGGAAATGATCGCCTCTGAGAACTTCGCCCCCACGGCCGTCATGGAAGCACAGGGCTCGGTCCTTACCAACAAGTACGCCGAGGGTTACCCGGGCAAGCGCTACTACGGCGGCTGCGAACACGTTGATGTGATCGAGCAGCTGGCCATCGACCGCCTGAAGTCCCTGTTTGGCGCAGAATTCGCCAACGTCCAGCCCCACTCCGGCGCCCAGGCAAACGCCTCGGCCATGCACGCACTGATCAACCCTGGCGACACCATCATGGGATTGAACCTTGCCCACGGCGGCCACCTGACCCACGGCATGCGCATCAACTTCTCCGGCAAGCTGTACAAGGTTGTTCCGTACGGCGTCCGCGAGGACACCCACACCGTAGACATGGCTGAAGTTGAGCGCCTCGCCCTCGAGAGCAAGCCGCAGCTGATCGTCGCCGGCTGGTCCGCTTACTCCCGCCAGTTGGACTTCGCTGAATTCCGCCGCATCGCGGACCTGGTGGGCGCCTACCTCATGGTGGACATGGCCCACTTCGCCGGCCTGGTTGCAGCTGGACTGCACCCGAGCCCGGTCCCGCACGCCCACATTGTCACCAGCACCACGCACAAGACCCTTGGCGGTCCCCGCGGTGGCGTGATCCTGACCAACGACGCCGACATCGCCAAGAAGGTTAACTCCGCCGTCTTCCCCGGACAGCAGGGTGGCCCGCTGGAGCACGTCATCGCAGCCAAGGCTGTGGCCTTCAAGATGGCCGCTGAGCCCGAATTCCAGGAACGCCAGGTCCGCGTACTTGAGGGTTCCAAGATCCTGGCCGATCGCCTCCTCCAGGACGACGTGGCCGCAGCCGGCATTTCCGTGGTCAGCGGTGGGACCGACGTCCACCTGGTGCTCGCCGATCTCCGCCACTCCGTCCTTAACGGCCAGCAGGCCGAGGACACGCTGCACCGCATCGGCATCACGGTCAACCGCAACGCCGTCCCCTTCGACCCCCGCCCGCCGATGGTTTCCTCGGGCCTGCGCATCGGTACCCCCGCCCTCGCCGCCCGCGGCTTCGGTGCTGAGGACTTCACCGAAGTCTCGGACATCATTGCGACGGCGTTGATCGCCGCAGCGAACAGCGGCACCCAAGCAAGCAGCACCGAAGGTGACGTCACCTTGGACGAAGCCACCGCCGTCGAACTCCGCCGCCGCGTAACCGCCCTGGCCGACAAATTCCCGCTTTACCCACACCTCAGTAACGGCAACGACGCCGCAACTGAACTCGAAGAAATGATTGGAGCAGCCCAGTGAGCGCGGACCACCTCCCCGAACACCCCGACTTCCTCTGGCGCAACCCGGACCCAAAGAAGAGCTACGACGCCGTTATTGTCGGCGGCGGCGGGCACGGCCTGGCAACGGCCTACTTCCTGGCCAAGAACCATGGCATGACCAACATCGCCATCCTTGAAAAGGGCTGGCTGGCCGGTGGCAACATGGCCCGCAACACCACCATCATCCGGTCCAACTACCTCTGGGACGAGAGTGCTGCAATTTACGAGCACGCCCTCAAACTGTGGGAAATCCTGCCGGAAGAGCTGGAGTACGACTTCCTGTTCAGCCAGCGCGGCGTGATGAACCTCGCCCACACCCTGGGCGACGTCCGTGAGAGCATGCGCCGCGTAGGCGCCAACCGCCTCAATGGTGTGGACGCGGAGTGGCTGGAGCCTGACCAGGTCAAGGAACTCTGCCCCATCCTGAACACCAGCGACAACATCCGTTACCCCGTCATGGGCGCTACCTACCAACCGCGTGCCGGCATCGCCAAGCACGACCACGTGGCCTGGGCTTTCGCCCGCAAGTGCGACGAACTCGGCGTGGATATCATCCAGAACTGCGAAGTCACCGGCTTCATCAAGGACGGAAACCGGGTCACCGGCGTCAAGACCAGCCGTGGCAACATCAACACCGAAAAGGTGGGCCTTTGCGCCGCCGGCCACAGCTCGGTCCTCGCAGAGATGGCCGGCTTCCGCCTCCCCATCCAGTCCCACCCGCTCCAGGCGCTCGTGTCTGAACTGCACGAGCCGGTCCACCCCACGGTGGTCATGTCCAACCACGTCCACGTGTATGTCTCTCAGGCACACAAGGGTGAACTGGTGATGGGCGCTGGCGTGGACTCCTACAACGGCTACGGCCAGCGCGGATCGTTCCACGTGATCGAGGAGCAGATGGCAGCCGCCGTGGAGCTCTTCCCGATCTTCGCCCGGGCCCACGTGCTCCGGACCTGGGGCGGCATCGTGGACACCACGCTGGACGCCTCGCCGATTGTTGGCCTCACCCCCGTGGAGAACATGTTCGTCAACTGCGGTTGGGGAACGGGTGGCTTCAAGGGCACTCCTGCGGCTGGCCTGACCTTCGCGCACACCATCGCAACCGGCGCCCCGCACAAGCTCAACAAGCCTTTCGCCCTGGAACGCTTCGAGACCGGCGCCCTGATCGATGAACACGGCGCCGCAGCCGTGGCCCACTAGTAAGGACGGGAAAAGACATGCTTCTCATTTCATGCCCCAACTGCGGGCCACGCGACGAAACCGAATTCCACTACGGCGGCCAGGCACACGTTGCCTACCCGGAGAACCCGAACGACCTCACGGACCGCGAGTGGGCTGAATACCTGTTCTACCGCGAGAACACCAAGGGTTCTTTCGCTGAACGCTGGGTTCACAGCACGGGCTGCCGCCAGTGGTTCAACATGCTGCGGGACACCGTGACCTACGACATCCACTCCATCTACGCGATGGGCCAGCCCCGCCCCGATACGCAAACAGGCATCGCTCCCGGCGCGCCCACTACCTCGACGGCCACTGCCGCCCCCACCTCCTCGGAAGGAGTCTAGAAGTGACCAGCAAGAACGCACGCCTCGCCACCGGCGGACGCATTGACCGCAGCATCGCTTGGCGCTTCACTGTGGACGGCCAGGAATTCACCGGCCACCCCGGCGACACCATCGCCTCGGCGCTGCTGGCCAACGGCCACATCAACGCAGGCAACTCCCTTTACGAGGACCGCCCCCGCGGCATCATGGCCGCCGGCGTGGAAGAGTCCAACGCCTTGGTCAAGATCGCTCCCCGTTTCCCGGGCCACGTCGCGGAATCCATGCTCCCCGCCACCGCAGTCTCGCTCGTGGACGGCATGAACGTTGAGCTGCTCTCCGGTTTGGGCAAGCTTGACCCTGCCGAGGACAAGGCTGAGTACGACAAGAAGTACGTCCACACGGACGTCCTGGTGGTCGGCGGCGGTGTTGCAGGCCTTGCAGCTGCCCGCGAAGCAGTCCGCACCGGCGCCCGCGTCATCCTGATCGACGACCAGCCCGAACTGGGCGGTGCACTCCTCTCCGGTTCCACGGCCGAAGGCCTGCAGGAAACCATCGAGGGCAAGCCGGCCCTGGAATGGGTTGCCGATGTGGAAGCCGAGTTGGTCTCCGCCGAAGAATGCACCGTGCTGAACCGCACCACCGCCTTCGGTTCCTACGATTCCAACTACTTCATCGCAGCCCAGAACCGTACGGATCACTTGACCGTTCCGGCCGCTCCGGGCGTTTCGCGTCAGCGTATCTGGCACATCCGTGCACAGCAGGTTGTCCTGGCACCGGGTGCCCACGAGCGTCCGTTGGTCTTTGAGAACAACGACCGCCCGGGCATCATGCTCGCCTCGGCTGTCCGCACGTACCTCAACCGCTACGCAGTCGCCGCCGGTTCACGCGTCGTTATCAGCACCACCAACGACTCCGCTTACTTGCTCGCCGCGGACCTGAAGGCAGCAGGCGTGGCGATTGCCGCCGTCGTCGATGCCCGTCCCCAGATCAGCGCGAAGGCCGCGGCCGCCGTCGAGTCCGGTGTCCGGGTCCTCATTGGCAGCGCGGTTGCTGACACGAGCGCCGATGACGCGGGTCGCCTGAATGGCGTCACCGTCCGCAGCATTAACGACGACGGCGAACTCACCTCGGGCGTGGAGCACATCGCGGCCGATCTGCTTGCTGTTTCCGGTGGTTGGAGCCCCGTGGTGCACCTCCACAGCCAGCGCCAAGGCAAGCTGCGCTGGGACGATGAACTCGCCGCATTTGTTCCTTCCACGGTGGTTCGGGACCAGCAGGTTGTTGGCGCAGGCCGTGGCAGCTACGAACTCCAGGACTGCCTGGCAGAGGGCATCTCGGCCGGAGCGGCAGCATCCATCGCTGCTGGTTTTGAGTCCGCAACCACCCCGGTGGACCTGCAGGCACCCGTCGCGAGCGCCCCGACCCGTCAGCTGTGGCTTGTTCCCGGTCAGACCGGTGAGCCGGGCGAGTGGCACCACCACTTCGTTGACTTCCAGCGCGACCAGTCCGTAGCCGATGTCCTCCGCTCCACCGGGGCCGGTATGCGCTCCGTGGAACACGTGAAGCGGTACACCTCCATCAGCACCGCCAACGATCAAGGAAAGACCTCCGGCGTCAACGCAATCGGCGTCATCGCTGCTGCGTTGAAGTTCGGCGGCGCGGAAAGCGTTCCTGGCGTCGGCGAGATCGGCACCACCGCCTACCGCGCACCGTTCACCCCGGTCGCATTCGCCGCTTTGGCTGGTCGCCAACGCGGTGAGCTGTTCGATCCCGCCCGAGTGACCTCCATCCACCCGTGGCACGTAGCCCAGGGTGCGCTGTTCGAAGATGTCGGACAGTGGAAGCGCCCTTGGTACTACCCGCAGTCCGGTGAGGACATGGATACGGCAGTCCTGCGTGAGTGCGCAGCAGTCCGCGATTCCGTGGGCTTCATGGACGCAACCACGCTCGGCAAGATCGAGATCCGTGGCAAGGACGCCGGCGAATTCCTGAACCGTGTGTACACCAACGCGTTCAAGAAGCTCGCACCGGGATCCGCCCGCTACGGCGTCATGTGCACCCCGGACGGCATGATCTTCGACGACGGCGTGACCCTGCGCCTGGACGACGACCGCTTCTTCATGACCACCACCACCGGTGGCGCAGCCAAGGTGCTGGACTGGTTGGAAGAGTGGCACCAGACGGAGTGGCCGGAACTCGACGTGGTCTTCACATCCGTCACGGAGCAGTGGAGCACCATCGCCGTCGTCGGTCCCAAGTCCCGTGCAGTGATCGCGAAGGTTGCTCCCCAGCTCGCCGAAAACGGTGGCCTGGACGCAGAAGCCTTCCCGTTCATGACATTCCGCGAGACCACCCTGGCCTCAGGAGTGCAGGCTCGTGTTTGCCGGATCTCCTTCTCCGGTGAACTGGCCTACGAAATCAACATCCCGTCCTGGTACGGGCTCAACACCTGGGAAGCAGTTGCTGCCGCAGGTGCCGAGTTCAACATCACCCCTTACGGCACGGAAACCATGCACGTGCTCCGCGCCGAGAAGGGCTACCCGATCGTCGGGCAGGACACCGATGGCACGGTCACCCCGCAGGACGCCGGCATGGACTGGATCGTCTCCAAGGCCAAGGACTTCATCGGCAAGCGCTCCTACCTCCGCCAGGACGCAAGCCGCGAGGACCGCAAGCACCTGGTGAGCGTCCTTCCCGTGGATCACTCGCTGAGGCTGCCGGAAGGCACGCAGCTTGTGGAGAAGGGCATCCCCGTCAACCCGGCGTACGGACCCGTCCCCATGGAAGGCTTCGTGACCTCGAGCTACCACAGTGCCGCATTGGGCCGTTCCTTCGGCCTGGCCCTGATCCAGAACGGCCGCAACCGCATCGGCGAGACCCTCGTGGCCTCGGTGGGAGACCAATTGGTGGACGTGGTTGTCGGCGAAACCGTACTTTTCGATGCTGAAGGGACCCGCAAAGATGGCTGAAACAGCAACACCAGCAGAAACCGCACACGTCGACCGCGTACGGGGTGCCCGCCGCAGCCCGGCCGAGCACCTGGCTGACGCCTTCACCTCCGGCTCAGTGCCGGGCACGGTGACGCTCAAGGAAATCCCGTACCAGGCCATGGTGGGTATCCGGGTTGAGCGAACGTCCGACGCCGGAACCCGCGTTGCGTCCATCACCGGCGGCTTGCCGGCCGCTTGCGGTGAAGTGACGGGCTCTGGCTCAGTCAACGCACTCTGGCTTGGCCCTACCGAGTTCCTGGTGGTCGCTCCGGAGGAGTCCCACGACTCGCTGGGCGGCTCCTTGGTCAGTGACCTGATCACGGCACTGGGCAGCGATGAAGGTCAGGTGGTGGACCTGTCCGCCAACCGCACCACGTTCGAGCTCTCCGGCAGCCACGCCCGCGCTGTGCTCGAAAAGACGTGCTCGTTGGACCTTCACCCCCGCGTCTTCAAGGCCGGCACAGCCGTCTCAACGGAGCTCGCACACATCCCCGTGATGCTGTGGAAGACCTCGGACGAGAACTACCGGATCTTTCCCCGGGCCTCGTTTGCCGATTTCCTGGGACGCTGGCTCCTCGACGCCATGCGGGAGTACGCCTCCCCCGAGGTCCCCTAATGGCACTGAGTGTGCTTGATCTGTTTTCTGTTGGCATCGGGCCGTCGTCTTCACACACGGTCGGCCCGATGCGGGCGGCAAAGCAGTTCACGGACGGTCTTGAATCGTCCGGCCAGCTTCCGGCCACGGTGCGCGTCCAGGCTGAGCTCTTCGGCTCCTTGGGCGCCACCGGCCGGGGCCACGGCTCCGACAAAGCCGTGGTGCTGGGGCTGCAGGGCCACTCACCGGAAACCGTCGACACCAAAACGGCTGACGACCAAGTGGCAGCTGCAGCCCTCGACGCCGAACTGCGCTTGGGCGGCGACCACCGAGTCGACTTCAATTGGGACGAGGACGTGGTCCTCCACCGCCGCAAGTCCCTTCCGGCACACCCCAACGGCATGACGTTCCGGGCGCTTGACCACACCGGGGCAGTACTGCGTGAGCGCAGCTACTACTCGATCGGCGGCGGCTTTGTGGTGGATGGGGACGCCACAGGCACGGACAAAGTAGTAGCCGATGACACGGTCCTCCCCTACCCGTTCACCACTGCAGACGAGTTGCTTGCCATCTGTTCACGCGAGGGCATGTCAATTTCCGATGTCATGTTGGCCAACGAACTCGTCTGGCGGTCCGAAGAGGAGCTCCGCGAGCGTCTTCTCAGTATCTGGGCTGTTATGCGTGAATGCGTGGACAACGGCTGCTCCGCCGAGGGAATCCTCCCTGGAGGCTTGAAAGTGAGGCGACGGGCGCCGTCCTTGTTCAAGAAGCTTTCCGAAACCGACGCGGACCTGAAGGGCGAATCCTCAGCGGACCCCTTGCTCGCCATGGAATGGGTGAACCTGTTCGCGTTGGCGGTCAACGAGGAGAACGCAGCCGGCGGCAGGATTGTCACTGCACCGACCAATGGTGCTGCCGGGATTGTTCCTGCGGTGCTGCACTATTACACAAAGTTTGTTCCCGGAGCCAACGACGACGGCGTCGTGCGGTTCCTGCTCGCGGCGGCCGCCGTCGGAATTCTCTTCAAGATCAACGCCTCCATTTCGGGTGCCGAGGTGGGCTGCCAAGGCGAGGTGGGTTCCGCCTGCTCCATGGCCGCTGCTGGTCTTTGCGAGATCCTGGGCGGGACGCCTGAGCAAGTGGAAAATGCTGCCGAGGTGGGCATCGAACACAACCTGGGCCTCACCTGCGATCCCGTGGGCGGACTGGTGCAGATCCCCTGCATCGAACGCAATGCCATCGCCAGCGTCAAGGCGATCAACGCTGCCCGCCTGGCCCTGCACGGAGATGGCAGCCACAAAGTATCCCTGGACAAAGCCATCAAGACCATGCGCGAAACAGGCGCCGACATGAAATCCAAATACAAGGAGACCTCCCGTGGAGGACTCGCCGTCAACGTAGTGGAGTGCTAGCCATGACTGCCATCCAAACCGAATCTTCTACTGATTCCTCCGCCGGAACCACCGTGGAGCACGTCCTTACCTTGGACTGCCCTGAAGGTCCCGGAATCGTGCACGCTGTGTCCGGCTTCCTGCTGGAGCACGGCTGCGACATTATCGACAACAAGCAGTACGGTGACCGCGCTGAGGGCCACTTCTTCATGCGGGTTCACTTCGCGTCCTCCGGTGACGAGACCACTGTGGATGCACTGCGTGCCGCGTTTTCCCCGGTGGGCGAGAAGTACTCCATGAACTGGCAGCTGGAACGCCAAGGGTCCAAGCGTCGCGTTTTGATCATGGTCTCGAAGTTTGGGCACTGCCTCAATGACCTGCTGTTCCGTGCGCGGATCGGTGAACTGCCGATCGATGTGGTGGGCGTCGTGTCCAACCACACGGACCATCAGGGTTTGGCGGAGTGGCACGGGATTCCCTTCTTCCACGTCCCTGTCACCGCCGCTACCAAACCTGCGGCGGAAGCGCGTTTGCTGGACATCATCGACGAACTGGACGTGGAACTCATTGTCCTGGCCCGGTACATGCAGGTGCTCAGCGACGATCTCGCCCGCAAGCTCGACGGGCGCGCCATCAATATCCACCACTCGTTCCTGCCGAGCTTCAAGGGTGCCAAGCCGTACCACCAGGCTTACGCCCGCGGAGTGAAGACCGTGGGTGCCACCGCCCACTACGTCAACGGCGAGCTGGACGAGGGCCCGATCATCTCCCAGCAGGTGGTTGAGGTGGATCACACGTTCGGACCGGACGATCTCGTAGCCGCCGGTCGGGACACGGAGTGCAAGGCCCTCAGCAACGCCGTTCGTTGGCACTGCGAAGGGCGGATCATCCTGAATGGGAACAGGACGATTGTGCTGAAGTAAGGCCTTGCGCGCCCCATTTCGATGGTCCGCTACGCAGTAGACGTCTTAAATCGTCGAGTGCGCAGCGGGCCGTCGTTTTGGCGTTTAAGGCGTTTAAGGCGCCTACAAACGCGCCAGCCGCACCGCCAGGTGCAGGGCCGCGAGCCTGCCCGTTCCCCGGGGATCTCCACCGCACAGCTCGAAGATCCGCTGCAACCGGTGATGCATGGACTGCCGTTCCAAGTGCAGTTCGCGTGCTGCCTGGGCTGTGTTGCACCCTGTGTCCAACCAGACGGTCAGCGTCCGCAGAAGCTCGGATCGCCGTAGTTGGTCATGCTCGACGACGGCACCCAACTGCCGCTGCACGAACCCTTCGCGAGTGGCTGGGTCCAGATGTTCCTCGGCGAGGCGCTCCACGGCGAAGGCTTCAGCATCCACCACGCCACCTCCCACCAGATCCAGGTCCAGGGTCCGGCGCGCCTCGGCCAGTGACCACGGGGCCTCATCGATCCCCTTGCCCACCGGGCCAAGCGCTATCGCGGATCCGGCTGGCGTCTCCAATGCCCGGAGCGCATCCATCAGCGCCGCCCGGGTAGCAGCGCGATCGCCAACGGAAGCGAGTGCGATCAGCTCCGCGTTATCTGCATAGCTGGCACTGTGCGGCACGTTCGCACGCAGCAAGGCATCCAAGGCCGAGCGGAGATGCCCTGCACCCGTGGAGCGAATCACCAGCGCAGCAACCCGGCCATTGGCGGGAAAGCCCGACGCCGGCCCGAGCTGCTGGAGCTGCCACGATTGGCTCCCGGAATTGATGGCACGCATCAGTTCAATGCCCGCCAGCTCCTTCAATCCTGGCGGCATCCGCTGCAACAGGGCCAGGCCAAGGATGTCCACCGACCGCTCTCCCGCCACGCGCGCCAGGCCACTATCGCCGTCGTCGGGCACTCGCAGCTCCAAGCGGGCGGCGAGGACGCCACGGACCGGCACATCAACCGTGATGAGCGCGCGTTCCTCCGCCGGCGGCGCTAAGCCTGCTGCGGATCCCGTTGCGGAACCTGCTGCCGAACCAAGGGTAAGGCCCGACGGCGATACCAACCGCGTGCTGGAACCTGTCCTTTCTGCCAAGACAGCCAGGAGTTGATCCAGCCCGCCGCCATGGGCGAGTTCGGCAGCCATCGCGTGGCTGGTTTGGTCGCCGCGTTGAAGCTGTTCGACGGATTCGCTGACCAGGATCGAGTTGATTTCCTGCATGACGGCGACGAACGGAACAACGTGACGCAATTCAATAACGGGCAGGCCTGCGGCTTCGGCGGCTTCCAGCATGGGGCCAGGAACTTCGGGCAGTGTCGGTCCGGTTTCCAGCGCCAGTGCGGCTATGCCGCGGGCCGCTAGTTCCCGTACGTATTCGGCTTGCCGCTCGGAGCTCTCAAGGGCAAGCGCCTGGCCGCCGCTGAGGAGCAGTTCGCCACCGCTGAGGAGCGGAGCGATGTCCAAAACCTCGCTGGAGTGCACCCAACGGACGGGGCGGGTCAGGGCGTCGGCCACTGAGTTAAGGAGACGCGGTTCGGCGGCTTTGAGACTTTCACGCTCCAAAGCTTGGCCCAGAAGAATAGACATGACACTCCGTACGGCGCAAGAGAGTTTCTTTAGACACATCGTATCTTGTTGCTGTGATCTGTGGCACATACGCTGAAAGAGTCCCTTTCACACACGGAGGATCTCCCTCATGCAAGACAACCTCTCCCCTGTCTCACAGCAGCCAGGCTCAGCGGCTGCAGGCTCACTGCAGCCGGGCTCACCGCAGTCAGGTCCGGCAACGGCGCCGGGCCATGACAGCGAAGCCTGGCTGCAGCCCATTCCCGAGTCAGACCGCACGCGCAAGGTCTCAGGCCAGTTCTGGATCTGGGCCGGCGCCAACCTTGCTCCAATCAACTGGGTGCTGGGCGCACTCGGAATCCACCTCGGCCTCGGCTTCGCCGACACCGTCTTTGTCCTCGTCCTGGGCAACCTGATCGGCATGTTGCTGTTTGGCTGCTTCGTCCTCCTTGGCCAAAAGACCGGCGCCACAGGCATGGTCCTTGCACGGGCCGCTTTCGGCCGCCGTGGCAACTACCTCCCCGCCGCCATCCAGGCACTCCTGGTCATCGGGTGGTGCGCAGTCAATACATGGATCATCCTGGACCTGGTCATGGCGCTCTTCGGAACGCTGGGCTGGGTGGATCCCACCGCAAAGAACTACGCCTGGAAGATCGGCGTGGCCACTGTCATCATGGCCGCCCAGGTTGCCATTGCCTGGTTCGGCTACAAGGCCATCGCCGCTTTCGAAAAGTGGACCGTCCCGCCCACCATCATCATCCTGACCGTCATGTCCGCAGTGGCGTGGTTCGGCATGAAGATCGACTGGGGTTATGCGGGTCCGGCCGGCAACATCCTTGAAGGATCCGAGCGGATAGCCGCGATGAGTGCTGTGATGACCGCCATCGGCATCGGCTGGGGCATCACCTGGTTCACCTACGCCGCGGACTACTCACGCTTCGTCAGCACCTCGGTTCCCAAGCGCAAGGTCTACTTGGCCTCGGTCCTTGGCCAGTTCATTCCCGTGGTCTGGCTCGGTGTCCTCGGCGCGAGCCTGGCCACAAACAGCGGCGAGATCGACCCCGGCAAGCTGATCGTCCAGAACTTCGGAGTCCTTGCACTTCCCGTCCTCCTCATGGTGTTGCATGGCCCCATCGCCACCAACATCTTGAACATCTACACCTTCTCGGTGGCTACACAGGCCTTGGATATCAAGATCAATCGCCGCAAGCTCAACCTGTTCGTCGGCGTCTTCTCGCTCCTCGCCGTCGTGTTCTTCATCTTCCAGGAGGACTTCGCCTCGGTACTGGATGCCTGGTTGATCGGTCTGGTGGCCTGGGTCGCTGCCTGGGGCGGCGTCATGTTGGTGCACTACTTCTGGCTGGAGAAGCGCTGGCCTGGAAAGGTTGAACGGCTCTTCGACGGCGTCGGGACCAAGCGTCTCCCGGTGATCAACTGGGCCGGCATAGTCTCCCTGCTGGTTGGCATCTTCTGCACGTGGCTGTTCATGTACGGGCTGGTACCAGTGATGCAAGGCCCCATCGCCGTGGCACTTGGTGGCTGGGATCTTTCATGGCTGGCTGGCGGACTGACCAGCGCGGCGGCCTACGCAATCCTCGGGCCCCGGGTGCACCGAAAGTTTGTCCTTGCCGACTCGAACCACGTCTCCGTCACCCAAGCTGCTCCGGGCGATCCCGCAGTTCCCGTAGTACCCGAAAGGACCACAGCATGAGTCAGCCCGCCTTCGCGGACTCCCTCCACCCGATCACCTGGCCAGAGGGCTTCAAAGCCGCAGCGTCCTTCACCTTCGACGTCGACGCCGAGTCTTGCACCATCGCCCACGATCCATCCAGCACCCGGCGCATGTCCCTCATGAGCCACCAGTCGTATGGCCCCAAGATCGCCGTCCCGCGGCTCCTGAAGATCCTGCATCGCCAGGACATCAAGGGAACGTTCTTCATCCCTGGGTTCACTGCGGAGAGCTACCCCGATGTGGTGCGCAGGATCGCTGACGGTGGGCACGAAATCGCCCACCATGGCTACCTTCACGAGCCCATGCAGGGCATCGACGCCGCAACCGAAGCCAGCTACCTGGACCGGGGCTTGGAGGCACTTGCCAACGTTGCCGGTGTTCGGCCAGTGGGCTACCGGGCTCCGTGGTGGGAGTTGAACTGGCAGTCGCCCGCGCTGCTCGCGGACCGAGGCTTCCTTTACGACTCAAGCCTGCTCGACGGCGATGCCCCCTACCGCATGTCAGTGGCCGAGGACGATCCCCGGGACATCGTGGAGATTCCCGTTGATTGGGCGCTGGATGACTGGGAGCAGTACGCGTTCTACCCCGGCATCACGGGAAGCGGGGTCATCGAAAGCCCGGCCAAGGCTTTGGAAATGTGGACTCTTGAGGCCCAGGCGCACCATGCCCAGGGCAGCTGCTTCGTCCTGACCAACCACCCGTTCATCTCCGGCCGGCCATCCAGGGCTGTCGCATTGGAGCAGCTGATCGAACGGGTCAAGGATCTTGAGGGCATGTGGGTCACCACCCTTGCAGAGATCGCACAGCACACGAAGGATACGGTTCAGGAAATCCACACTCACGCCCGGATCGATGTCCCCTTGTTCCCAGGAGCCGGCGCTTCATTCCGCCCTGCCCAGGTGCGGGTACCCACCCTCCGGTAGCTCTTCGCCGGGATGGCAGCAGACCCCCATGTTCTGGCTGCACATGGGGGTCTGCTGCCATCCCGGCGAATGTTTTAAGAAGTGCGTTCAACCGTTTACGGCATTGATCCAAACTCCGATGATCCAGGTGCTCGCAGCGGCACATGCGAGACCGAACTCCACGAGAATCCCGATGCCGGTCGCCTTGAGCGCGGCGCCGCTTGAGCGGACAGCTGTACGGAAGTCACGGGTCCGCTGGACCTCGCTCAGCAGGAGCCCGACGGCGAATCCCACTACCAGCCCCACCACCGGAATCACAAACATTCCCACCACGCCAAGAACTATCCCAATCACAACAGACCTGTTGGGAATACCGTGTTGTTTTAGTTTTCGCCCTGTGAGCACTGCACTGGCGGCCATCCCCGACACCACGAACACCATGCCGATGGCGAAGATCACCCAGCCGAGCGTTCCCGCGCCACCCCAGATGGCCCACGCAAGCAGGCTCGCACCAATGAGGATGCTTCCCGGAAGGACAGGAATGATGGTCCCGGCAACCCCAACCGCAATGGCCAGGCCGCACAGGATGGTCACAACGAGTTCGGCATTCATGGGCCCCAGTCTATGGGCCAGCAACGCGGGGTCACCTATGGCCCCCTTTGGCACCCCACTTCGGTGCGTACGTGACCCCGCGTTGCTCCTTAACAAGCAACGACTCATCAAACAGCGACGGCGACGCTCCCCAGCATGGGAGGCGTCGCCGTCGTCGGTTTTTAGTTGGGAACCGCTACTCAGTCACTGCTGCGGCAACAGCAGCGGTGACAGCCGGCGCCACACGGGCGTCCAGCGGGCTCGGCACGATGTAGTCCGCGGAGAGATCCTCTTCTGCCAACTCAGCGATGGCGCGTGCAGCGGCGATCTTCATGGCGGGCGTGATGCGGCGGGCCTTGGCGTCGAGTGCGCCACGGAAGATGCCGGGGAAGGCCAGCACGTTGTTGATCTGGTTCGGGAAGTCGCTGCGGCCCGTGGCAACTACGGCTGCGTACTTCTGGGCAACCTCGGGGAGAACTTCCGGGTCCGGGTTGGACAGGGCGAACACGATCGACTGATCGTTCATCAACTTCAGGTGTTCTTCGTCCAGCTTGGAGGAGGAGACGCCTACGAACACATCGGCGCCGGTCAGGCCCTCGCCCGGACCACCTGTGACGCCGCGGGGGTTGGTGCGCTGGGCCATGCGGGCCTTGACGCTGCCAGGATCGGCCACGAGATCGGCACGCTCAGCGTTGACTACACCCTTGGAGTCGAGCAGGATGACGTCCTCGATGCCAACAGCAAGAAGAATCTCGGCAATGGCAATGCCGGCGGCACCTGCGCCGGAAACAACAACCTTCAGACCGGACAGTTCGCGCTTGGTCACCTTTGCAGCGTTGGTCAGGGCAGCGAGAACCACGACGGCGGTGCCGTGCTGGTCATCGTGCATGACGGGGCAGTCGAGTGCTTCGATGAGGCGCTCTTCGAGTTCGAAGCAACGCGGCGCGGAGATGTCCTCAAGGTTCACTGCACCGAAGCTCGGGCGGAGGCGGACCAGGGTCTCGATGATCTCGTCCACGTTGGTGGTGTTGAGAACCAGCGGGATGGAGTCGAGGTCGCCGAAGGACTTGAAGAGGGCAGACTTTCCTTCCATGACCGGGAGGGAAGCGCTGGGACCGATGTTGCCCAGGCCCAGAACGGCGGTGCCATCGCTGACCACAACAACCAGGCGCTCAGCCCAGGTGTGGGTGCGGGCAAGCTCGGGGTTGGCGTGGATTGCGCGGCTTACCTGGGCGACGCCCGGGGTGTACGCAATGGAAAGGTCACGCTTGTTGTTCAGGGGAACGGTGCTGGAAATCGTCAGCTTGCCGCCCTCGTGTGCTGCGAAGATCTCTTCTTCGCTCAGTACCAAGGCGTCGTTGTCAGTAGCGATTGTCTCAATGGACACGTCTTTGTCTCCTCAGGCTAGCCGTGGACCCACGGCATGGTTCGGGCAGGAACAGAACTGCTGGTTCGGACCAAGGGTGGCTGGCCCGGAAGTGCATCTGCAGGTATGGGCTGCTAGCCGCTTCGGTATTTCCAGCGTAGGGAAGCGGGGAGGGTACAAGATTCAATACCAACAGAGACGATTCGAGAGTAAAACGTTTAGGCAAATCCAAAAGTGATCCAGCTCACGCAAAAAACCGCATTCTCAGGGGCTGGTGGTCTAGACCGGAAGAGCTATAGCGTCATTCACCGGTCATGAGGCTGCACGCCTTCTTGAGGTCCTTTTCGGCTTCAAAGAGCGACAAACGACGACACCGGACGGCCTGGACCAGACCACTGACCAGATGCAACAGAATCCTGGCCTTCGGGGCGTCATTTCCGGGCTCCTTGCTCAAGGAACCCACAACTTCTTCGGACAAGAGGTCAATCTCCCGCAGCAGCTGGGCGGTATCGCTATCTTTGCCGGCAGGCCGGATGAGGCAGTGCTCCACCCCGGGCTGCATAACCCTCAGGTGGAAGATCTCCATCATCAAACCTGACAGTGCATGGCCCTTGCCTTTCCTCTGGCGCACGCCGTCCCGAAGCTCGCGCAATTGCTGCCGGTACACGGCCAACATCAGGTGCGCTGTGGAGGGGAAGTAGCGATACAGGGTGCCCAGCGGGACGTCCGCTTTGGCGGCAATGTCCGACAAACTCAACGTGTCGAACTGACGTTGGGCAAAGCCTGCCGCTGTCTTCAGGATGCGGGCATAGCGCAGCAGCTGCCGCGGCGTGGTCGGTGCGGCAGCCATACGGGGCAACCCCGTCGTCAGATCAAGGGAGTACGGTTCCAGGGAAAACGGTTCGGGCATTTCCGGCGATCTCTTGGCAGGCTGGCAAGGAAACGGCCGGCTCAGGTCACAGGACCCGCGGCAGGCCGATCGCACCAATGATACGTGAGCAAAATGACCGTTTGCTGAGAGCGTCCTTCTTGGAACGCGTCCATGCCGTTCCCGGGAAAGGGCGGGTGCCACACATACACTGCAGGAAGATTTGTGTGCGCGTACGGGAGGAAGACCAACATGGGGAAGTTTCGACGCCGGATGGCAGCAGCGTTGCTGACCGCCGCCGTGGCGGCGGTGGCACTTAGCCCCCTGCCGGCGTCGGGCGCGTCCAGCAACGGGCCGGACCCCATAGTCATCGGCGACGCGTTTGTTGGCAAGACGCTGACAACTGAAATCGGCCCGTATACCTTCTATGGCTGCGGCGGCGGAAAGGGCCCTGATTTCACCGTCTACTGGACAAGGGATGGTTTCCTGGTGGCAGGCGAAACCGGGCGCAGCTACCTCCTGCAGCAGGACGACACGGGCGCACGGATGGCCGCGCACCTGACCGCCAGCAAAACCGCGTGCGGAGGCGAAACGCTCCACAGCGACGAGACCGGACCCGTCGCTGCGCCCAACCGGGCCAACGGATTCACGGGCCGCAGCTTCGAACTCCTGGCACGCGGAAGTGACGGCTCGTTGATGCTGTACGGGCGGACAGGCGCCGCTTGGGATGCGGCCCGCACCGTGGGCTGGGGGTGGAACGTCTTCAACCTTGTCCTTTCCCCCGGCGACTTCAACGGTGATGGCAAGGGCGACGTGATCGCGCGGGATTCTGCAGGCACTCTTTATCTCTACGCCGGCGACGGAACCGGGGGTTGGAAGCCGGCCCAGACCATCGGCAAGGGCTGGAACATTTTCGACTCAATCGTCAGCCCGGGCGATTTCAACGGGGACGGCAACAACGACATCCTGGCCAGGGAACCCGGTGGCGCCCTCTATTTGTACCCGGGCAATGGTTCCGGAGGCTGGCTGGCGAGGACCGCCATCGGGCAGGGCTGGCAGGTAATGGACACCCTGCTGACGCCTGGCGATTTCAACGGCGATGGCAAGGTGGACGTGTTGGCACGTGACCGCAGCGGCTACCTGTATTTCTATGGCGGCAATGGGGCCGGTGGCTGGACGCGGTCGTGGCTGGTGGGCGTCGGCTGGAATGTCCTCAAAACCACTGGTGCTGCCGGTGATTTCGACAATGATGGCTTTCCGGACGTTTACGGCGTGGACCAACAGGGCCGGCTGGTCATCTATTACAGTGATGGCCGCACAGGATGGCGCACATCCCAGGTGGTGGGCAACGGCTGGGGCGGCTTCACAGCAATCTTCTAGCTGAGTCCCAGCCGCGGTAAGATTAGCCGCATAAGTCTGGGGAGGACACAATGAACGCTCTATCATGCCGTGCATCAGGCGTGCGCCGAGCGGTAGCCGGGATTGCGGCCGCGCTTATTGCCGCCGTCGCTTTCGCCCCGGCACCTGCCATGGCAACCATGGACCCCGCAGATCCCGTGGTTCACGGTGCGCCGTTTGTTGGCTCCACGCTCACCGTGGAGATCGATCCCGCTTCTTACCGGGGCTGCGGCGCGGCCGCCGGCCCCGATTACCACATCTACTGGACCCGTGACGGCGAGCATGCCGAGGACCACTGGGAGTGGTGGAACTACAAGCTCACCGAAGAGGACCGCGGCAAGACCATCGCCGCTTACGTAGCCTCAAATTATCCTTGTGACCCCATGGAAGTTGGCAGCGCCGAGACTGTAGAGATCTCCGCCTCCAACCGGGCCAACGGCTTCACCGGGCGTGGCGCCTTCGAAATGCTTGCCCGCCGCACAGATGGCACCCTCATGCTGTATCCGCGCGTTGGCGGCGCCTGGGAATCCGCCCGGACCGTTGGCCCCGGCTGGAATGGTTTCGGGACCGTCCTCTCCCCTGGCGACTTCAACGGGGACGGGAACAACGACATCCTCGCCAAGGACCCGGCCGGGAACCTCTTCCTCTACGCAGGAACCGGAGATGGCGGGTTCCTCGCTGGCCGCCAAATCGGCTCGGGATGGAACGCCTTTAACTCGATAGTCTCCCCTGGCGACTTCAATGGGGACGGCAACAACGACATCCTCGCCCGCGACTCCGGCGGCCTGCTCTACCTCTACCCCGGAAACGGCGACGGCGGCTGGCTCACCCGGTCCGTCGTCGGCAGCGGCTGGAACGTGGTCAACAAGATCATCACACCCGGCGACTTCAACGGAGACCACAACGTGGACATCCTGGCCCGCGACACGTCCGGCGCCCTGCGCCTGTACAAGGGCAATGGAGCTGGCGGCTGGGCAGGCATGGCCGTGATCGGGCAAGGTTGGAACGGCATGGCGGCCATTGGCGCCGCCGGCGACATCGACGGTAACGGCAATGTAGACGTCTATGCAGTGGACGGATCCGGCCAGCTGCTGGCCTACTACGGCGACGGCGACGGCGGCTGGAACGGCGCCCAGACCATCGGCTGGGGCTGGGGCGGTTTTAACGCCTTGTTCTAGGGATTGGGGGATACCATGACGGCTTTTTCTTCCGTGCGCCCAGCGGCTCTTATGCGTTCAGCTTTTGTGCATTCAGTACGGACGGGTTTTCACATCCTTCTAGCCATCCTCCTGTGCTCCGCGCTGGCAATTGCAGTCCCGCCGCCCCGCGCTACAGCTGCCGGACCAAACGTGCCGCTTCCCACGGTAGTCACCCGTACTTCGCCAGCCACGGTGGGTCCCGGGAGCGTTATCTCCTTGTCCTTCACACTGAGCGGTCCTGCGAAGGAAGTAGGTTTCACCTACGTCAATGAGGACACCTTGGAGCAGGCCACCCTCTACGGACCTACCAGCCAGCTATCCGGGCCCTACAGCGCGCAAGCCAAAGTGCCCGTGGACGGGAGCGCCTTCCAGCGAACCGGGCGCTACAAACTCCTCAGCGTCAACATCATGCTCCCCTTGGGCCAGGGGGTTGTCCGCTACGGCCGCGACGGCAATATCATCTTCCTCTCGCAAGGGCTGGAAGCACCAACGCAGCGGCCGGGGTCCTTGGACGGCGTCGACTTCGCCGTCAACAATCCCAATTTCCCGTTGGTGGACAATCCAAATATCAAGCCGCCAACCATCACAGGCGTGGCACGCTACGACCAAGTGCTGACCACGGACAACGGCTCTTGGACCCAGCCGCCCACGGGCTTTGCCTACCAGTGGCTGCGCAACGGCCAGCCGATCCCTGGAGCCACGCTCAACAATTACCGCATCGCAGAAGCAGACCTGGACCAGACCCTGTCAGTACGGGTCACGGCCACGAGGGCAGGCTACCGGGCTGTGTCGGCATCCTCGCTCCCGCTGACGCCCACGTCACCCATCACAGCTACCGCTCCCACGCTCCAAGGCAGGCTGATCGTCGGAGAGAAGCTCACCGGCGTCTTCAACGAGGGCAGTGTCTCCAGCGGGACAGTCGGTGGGCCCGTCAGCGTCAGGTACGAATGGGTGCGCAACGGTACGGTGATCGCCGGTGCCACGACGAAGACTTACACCCTTCAGTCAGCGGATCGTGGCGCCGTCGTTGGCTTCCGGGCAGTAGTCCAAGCGGGCAACCCTGTGACGGCCACGCGTCCGTTTACGGTCTTCGGCCGCACCGTGGTTCGGAACAAACCGCACACAGCAGGTTTCGACGCCGGGGCCTCCATGGACCTGTTAGCGCGCAATGCTGCGGCGAACCTGCTTCTGTACCCCACTGATGGCGCAGGCCACTGGCAAGCTCCCCGGACGATCGGCTTTGGTTGGGACGTGTTCGATATCGTCTTCAACGCCGGCGACTTCGACGGAGACGGTTTCAATGACGTCATCGCCAGGGACCACGATGGGGCATTGTTCATGTACCCGGGGAACGGGACTGGCGGGTGGCTCCCCCGCAAGCAAATTGGCTGGGGCTGGGACGTCTTCGATTCGATCATCGCCGCAGGCGACTTCTCCGGCGACGGCAACAACGATGTCCTCGCCCGCACGCCATTAGGCGCCTTGGTGCTCTACCCAGGCAACGGCACAGGCGGATTCAAATCCCCCGGCGCCGTAGGCCAAGGGTGGGACGCCCTCAGCCAGGTCTTCTCCCCCGGCGACTTCGACGGCGACGGCAACCCTGACGTCCTGGGGCGCGACAGCGCAGGAAACCTGCGGCTCTACGGCGGCAACGGCAACGGCGGATGGACAACCGCCCGGTCCATCGGCACAGGCTGGAACGTCATGTCCCGCATTGGTGGGGCCGGCGATTTCAATGGAGATGGCTTCAACGACGTCTGGGCCATCGACGCCGCCGGTCAACTGAACATGTACTACGGCAGCGGCATCGGAGGATGGAAAGGCGCCGGAGTTGTTGGCTGGGGCTGGGGCGGGTTCACGGCGGTTTTCTAAGCCGATTTTGGTTGCGTTTTGGGTTTGACCCACGACACATTGGGGTGAATAGGGATAATCCAATCCCAATAGCTGTGCCCGGGGAGGCCGGGCTGTATTCTCATCTCAATTGGCCTCGACAGGCCGCTCTGGTCTGCACCATTTGGGGGAAATCTTGGGGTCTCATCCTGCTCTGCGCTTTAGTGCTGCGTCCACCTTGGTCCGCGCGCTCCTGCTGACGCTTGCCTTTGTTGTGGCGGCCGTGGTTGTGACGCCCCTATCACCGGCCTTGGCCGCTGCGCCGGTCCTCACCACTTTTGTGCGGACCTCCCCCTTAACGGTCGACGCCGGCGCTCCAGTCACGTTCAACTTCACAACCTCCGTAGCGGTCAAGCGGGTTGAGGTTGGGCTGCGGAGCGCTGCCGGAACGCACATACTGGCTTGGACCTCCGCCGGCGCCAAGGCCGGGACTGTGGCCGGCGTTGCTTCCCCGTCCTCGTGGCCGAACGGCACGATCGAGGTCAGCTACGTCCAGGCTATTACCACTGACGGCGCCTCCCAGCTGTACTACCGTGGCGGCGGCGTCTACCCGCCCGGTACGGGCGCCTCGCCTTTTGGTGATTCCGCGGGGCAGGACTTCAAAATCAAGAACCCGCTGCTGCCTTTTGTTGCGCCTGTTCCAACGTCCCTTCTGCCGGCCAAGGCGATCTTCGCTCCTGGGCAGACCGCCGCGGTCCAGGTGAAGCTCTCCCAGCTTGCCCAGTCAGTCCGGTTGATCTACCGTGACGTTTCCGAGGTCACCACTTTCGAGCTGGCGTGGGCAGGCAACCCTGCGCCGGGGCCCCAAACCGTTACGGCGACGGGAGCAGTCACGGCCGCGCAAGCTGCCGGTGCGTACACCCTGGAACGTGTCGAAATCTCGTACTTCGATGGACTGGCTAAAGACTCTTACCTCCGTGATGGCACGCTGGAGCGGACGTCACCTGTTCCATTTGGTACCGCTGTGCGGGCAGGACTTGCTACCGGTGATTTTGCGGTGAACAACCCCGCCAAGGTGCTGTCGAAACTCACTCCCACTGTCAACCCGAGCATCACCGGCGACATGGTCTACAACACCAGACTTGGCATCAACCCCGGAACGTGGCCGGTGGAAGCCTCGTTGTCAGATTTTCAGTGGTACAGGAATGGTGCACCCATCGACTACGCCGTCAATGACACATACCAGTCCAACATGTCCTTCGACCCCGGCAACATGATCTGGGTCAAGATGACTGCGCGGGCGGCCGGATATCTGCCCGCCAGCGTGTCCACTTTGGCATTCGGGCCAATGCCACGCCGCGTCTGGGTTGGAAATCTACGCATCACCGGTGACGCGTCCGTGGGAGGCCAGCTCAGGCTGGAACACGATGCTGCCGGCGTCGATCCAGTGGGCGGGCAGCCCAGCTACACCTATGTTTGGAAGCGCAACGGGACTCCTATTCCAGGTGCCACGTCCCGGGACTACCGGCCAACGCTTGCCGACAAGGGTGTAATCATCACGGCGGGAGTAACGGCTCGCTTCGACGCAGGCTCGGCGGTCACCGAAGTAGTGGACCTCAGGGGTCCCGTCTCAGACAAAACCCGTGGCAAGGGCTTCAACGCAGACGGCACAGGCGACATCTTCGCGCGGGATGCCGGCGGCAACCTCTGGCTTTACCCCAGCAACGGAAACGGCGGCTGGCTTGCAGCCCAGAAGATTGGCCAAGGGTGGAACGGCTTCAACGCCCTCCTTTCGCCCGGCGACTTCGACGGCGACGGTAACGTGGACGTCATTGCCCGCGACGGTGCGGGCAGGCTCTTCCTCTACCAAGGCAACGGCCAGGGTGGCTGGCTCCGATCGTTCCAGATCGGTCAGGGCTGGGGTTCCATGAAGGACATCGTGGCACCTGGCGACTTTAACAGCGACGGCACAGCAGACCTCATAGCCAGGGATGCCTTCAACACCATGGTCTTCTACCCGGGCAACGGCCGCGGCGGCTTCCTCACCCCGCACGTCCTGAGCGGTGGATGGAGCCAGTTCGATACGTTCGTCTCACCGTCGTCGAGGATTGTCTTCGCCCGCGACAGCGACGGCAATCTCCGAAAATATGATGGTGACGGGAACGGCTACTTCCACGAGAATTCATGGACCCCCAACGCCTTCAGCTCTTACGCCGGCTACGGCTGGGGAGGCTTCAGCCGGGTTGGTGCACCCGGAGATTTCGACAGCGATGGCGTCCCGGAAGTGTACGGCATCTACCCTGATGGGCGATTGACCATGTTCTATGGATTGGGCCACGTCGCCCTGAAACGCCAAGCCACTATCGGTTGGGGCTGGAACGCCTTCAATACCGTCTTCTAACGCACCTAATGCTGCTGGCATCTACTTCACTTCCCCGGGGGATCAATTGACTACAACTACGGCCGGCTCGCGCCGACGCAAAACCTCAGTGCATCGGCTCCTGGCTCTCCTCATGGGGCTCACGATGTCCACCGTCCTGGTGGGACCAGGAACTGTGTTGACAAGTGCGCCAGCCGTGGCGGCGGAACAACCGGTGCCCCAGCTGACGTCCCTGAAACGCTTTTCGCCTGGCACTACCACCCCTGGCTCCACAGTGCAGATAGGCTTCACCCTCGCCCAGCGGGCGGATCGCGTGGTTTTCACTTTCACGGATGAATCACTCGTCACGGAACACCGCATTGAATGGTCGGGGACGCCCGCCGCCGGCCCGCTGACTGCAACTGCATCAGCCTCCGTCACTGCGGACGCGTTCTTCCAAGGGTCGCACAAACTGCAGAGCGTGATTATCAACTACGGCTCGGAAACCCTGACGTACTTCCGTGGCACGCCCAGCCAGTACAGCTTTTCTGTTCCGTGGGAAAGCCTCGATTTCACCGTTAACAACCCCGGCAGTGTCCTTACGCCCAACAGCAATCTGGTTCCGCCCAGTCTTGGGATCAGAAAAGAGGCCGGGTACTCCTACTTGTCGTTCGACGTCCAGCATGGCACATGGTCCGCTCCACCTACGGCGTACACCTACGAGTGGTTCCGGGACGGAATCCGACAGTCTTCGGACGCCAGCTGGTTCCACGTTCCAGACAACCTCGCCGGTACGGGGTCCGGCTTGACCTTGAAACTCACCGCAATGGCGGCGGGCCGCCTGCCGGAAACAGTGGAAACCGCTCCCTTCTACCTGGTGGACGCGGCTGATCCGCACCTGCCAGCCAATGTCTCCGTGCGGACCCCCGTCAAGGCCGGGTTCGACGCCTCAACCATCAAAGGGCTCCCGGCAGGAGCCAAGCCGACGGTCAGCTACCAATGGCTGGTGGACGTCGCAGAGCCTATTGCCGGAGCAACCGGCGCCACCTACAGCCCCAAGCCAGGTGAGGCAGGAAGGGAGCTCGGTGTGGCAGCGGTGGTCAGCTACGCCGGACGTGTGGTGGGTATCTTCCGCAGCTCGAGCGACCCAAGGGTCAAGTTGCACTCGCTCCTGCGTGACTTCGACGGGGACACCAGGCCTGACGTTATCACCAGGAAACCGAACGGCACACTCACCCTGTTCTCCGGGGGCGCCAGCGGCGAGTTCAAGGGCGGGAGCAAAGACATCGGCTGGGGCTGGGCCAACTTCACGTCCTTGTCATCCCCGGGCGACTTCGACGGCGATGGTGGCATGGACGTTCTGGCCCGTGATACATCCGGACAGCTATGGCTTTACCGGGGCAACGGACGCGGCAGCTGGCTGGGTTCTTCGGTCATTGGTACGGGGTGGGGTGGTTTCAGCGAGATCATTCCCGCCAGTGACTTCAACGGCGACGGAACAAGCGACATCCTTGCCCGCGATGCGCAGGGCCGGCTGTTCCTCTACCCGGGCAACGGTCGTGGCGGATGGCTCACAGCATCACAGGTCGGGCAGGGGTGGAACGTCTTCAACAAAGTGTTCACACCCGGCGACTTCAGCGGAGACGGCGTCTCCGACATTCTTGCCAGAGGAACGGACGGGAGACTGCATGCCTACTATCCCGATGGCAAGGGTGGCTGGTCTTCCTCACGGGTATTGCTGGGAAATTACGGGTCAAGCCGTTATATGGGTCCCCTCGGTGGTTTCAATTTGTGGGAGCAGTACAACTACTTCTTTAACGTGACGGACCAAGGTGCTTTCCGCGGCGAGGAGATGAGTCCCGACGGGTACTACTACCGCCAATCGCATGAGATCGGCACTGGCTGGGGCTACCTGACTGCCGTTTTCTAAGCCGATTTTGGTTGCGTTTTGGGTTTGACTTGTCTTTCGTGTGAATTTTTGCCAGCAAATTCCCAGACTGTCCGTCCGTCCATGTACTCTCAAGTCACTTACACCCGCCGGCCGTCTGGGACCGGCCTGAATTGGGGGAACCATGGGGAGCACTCCTCTGCGCCGCGTGCGCAGCTGGCTGGCCGCATTTATGGGCAGCGTTATTTTGGTCGGCGGGCTGGCTTTGGCACCCGCAGCCCACGCCGATGACGCCTTCGCACCAGTACCTGTGGCGGTCTCCACGACGCCAGACGCGATCAGCGCTGGAGGGCAGGCAACATCACGCGTTACCTTCCAGGCATCCGGTCCGATTACCGACGTGTACGTCCTGTTCCGGAATACAGCAACGGGCAAACTCCACACGACGATGACGCAGGGCTCGTACAGCTCCGCTGATTCGACGTACTCGTTCGACGTCTTCTTTGCACAAGGGACCCCGCCGGGAACCTACCTTGCCCAGTACATGCAGATTCAAACGGCAGCTGGTCAGGAGGTTGGTTACTGGCGCGACGGTTCCCTGATCCACAACCCCGGCAACCTCCCCGCATCCGGAACCGCGGCCGTGGCCTTGGACGCCCTGGACTTCAACTACGTGACTCCCGTGGACATCGATCGTCCCCACACGTCCGGCTTCTACCGTGCCGAGTATTGGGATTCGTACACGATGAGCCTGTACGTCCGGGACTCCTGGGGCCGCCTCGGCCTGTTCCCCACCGGTGGAAATGGCACTTGGCGGCAGGCATATGAAGTCGGCTCGGGATGGAACATCTTCAACACGATGTTCGCTGCCGGCGACTTCAACAACGACGGCGAGAATGACGTGATCGCCCGTGACAGCTCCGGCTCGCTCTTGCTCTATCCCGCTGGCTGGCACGGTGGTTGGTACCCGAGACAACAGATCGGTTGGGGCTGGGGAATCTTCAGCACCATCTTCGCGGCGGGCGACTTTAGTGGAGACGGCAACAACGACCTCCTTGCCCGCAAGTCCTCCGGTGAGCTCATGCTGTACCCGGGCAATGGCCAAGGCGGCTTCCAGGCTGCTTCTACCATCGGATGGGGGTGGGGCGGCATGACTTCGGTGTTCTCCCCGGGTGATTTCGACGGCGACCACAAGCCGGATGTCCTGGCCCGCGATGGCGCCGGAAACCTCGTCTTCTACGGTGGCAATGGTCATGGCGGCTGGACCACCAGCCGTGTGATCGGACAGGGCTGGAACGCCATCACCAAGCTCGGCGGCGCTGGGGACTTCGACGGCGATGGCGCCAACGACGTCTGGGGCATCGACACCTCGGGCCAGATGCGCATGTACTACGGCAACGGCTCAGGCGGTTGGAAGGGCTCGGCTGTAGTTGGCTGGGGCTGGGGCGGCTTCAACGCTGTTTTCTAAGTAGTCATCATCAACAGGCCCCCGTTCGAAGGCATCGGTCGGGGTCCCCTCAGAATTGTCCTTCTTGTCAGGGGAATCCATGGAATCAGCTCTTGCTTCGTATCCAACCGCACCCAGTCGCCGTCGTCGATTCTTGACTTTGCTGACCGCCTCCGCCGTTGCCTGTGCGGCTGCAGCCTGCACCTTGGCTGGACCCGCGGAAGCCGCGCCGTCCCGAGTGGCTACCGTTGTTGCAGCAGCTGCCCGTGAGGTTTACATGGGCCAACCGCATTTAAACGGCGAACCCACGGTTGGAGGTCTACTGAAGGCCGATCTGGCGGGATATGCCCCATTCGTTATACCCGAGGGTGGCACGCCGACTTTCACCTACAGGTGGACGCGGGACGGTCAGACCATCGCAGGGGCAACCGGCTCGACCTACCGTGCAATCCAAGCCGACCAAGGACGCGTAGTCGCCGCGTTCGTCACTGTTTCTTATGATGCCGAATCGAAATTGACCCTGCAGGCAGACTATCCATTGCGGATAGCCGCCAAGCCCCGGGCTCGGGGTTTCAACGGTGACGACACCATGGACATTTTCGCCCGGGATGCCTCCGGACGCCTGTTGTTGTACCCGACGGACGGCCGCGGCAATTGGCGGTCCCCTCAGGTGCTCGGCACGGGTTGGAACATCTTCAACGTCCTGGTGTCGCCGGGCGACTTCGACGGCGATGGCACTGTGGACGTCGTGGGTCGCGACGGTCAAGGCCGGCTCTTCCTTTACCAAGGCAACGGCACCGGGGGCTGGAAGAAGGCCTTGCAGATTGGTCAAGGATGGCAGGGCTTCAAGACAATCTCTGCTGCAGGTGATTTCAATGGCGACGGGACCAACGACCTCCTTGCCGTGGACCAGTGGCATCAAGCTATTCTCTATCCCGGGAACGGACGCGGCGGATGGCTTCCGCCCTATGGTGTTGACACTTATTGGATCAACCAGAACCCAGTCTTCACGGTGGGCCACTTCGGTGGACAGAACAAGCTCGGAATCGTCTCCCGCGATATCCAGGGAACCCTGGTCCTTCACGAGTCCACCCGTAACGGATGGTTCGATGGTCACGCAAACGCCATCGGCTGGGGATTCAATGGCTTCACCACGGTCGGTTCGGCCGGTGACTTCAATGGAGACAACAAGGTGGACGTTTACAGCATCGACACCGCGGGCCAACTAACCATGTACTACGGCAACGGCGGTGATTACCTGACCAGCGCCAGGCCAGACATCCGCTGGTATGGCCAATCCACTGTTGGCTGGGGCTGGGGAGGATTCACCGCCGTCTTCTAGGATTCATTTCTGATGTCACAGCCTCCCTTATCTCCCAACCGCGACCAGCTGCATTCTGCTCTGATCACCTTCGCATGGCCGCATCGGCCAACTTTCTTCATGAGGAAATCTTGAACTCTCGCAATGCTCCGCGCTTCAGCGCGCCTAACCGACTGCGCCGGCTGACTACTTTGCTTGCTGCGTCGGCCTTGGCCGGTGCTCTCATCGCTCCGGGCCTGCCCGCTCACGCTGCAGTTCCGGTTCTGGCCGCGCCGATGCGGCAGATCTACATGGCGCCACCGGAACTCACCGGGGAACCTGCAGTCGGCGGACTTCTCAAGGCCGACCTTAGCTGGTCCACACCGATGGTAGTGCCAGACGGCGGAAGCCCTTCGCTCTCGTTCTACTGGACGCGGGACGGCCAAGTCATTCCCGGGGCCACCGGTCAGACATACAGGGCTACAGCAGCTGACTACGGTCGTGTTGTGACCGCTTTCGTAACGGTCACCTACGATGTCGAGTCAACTTTGACCCTTCAGGCCCGTGAATCGCTGCGGATCGCCGCCAAGCCCCGCGCTCGTGGATTCAATGGGGACAACACCATGGATATCTTCGCCCGCGACGCGGCCGGCCGTCTCTTGCTGTACCCGACAGACGGCCGGGGACATTGGCAACCCACCCAAGTCATCGGAACCGGATGGAATGCCTTCAACCTTTTGTTCTCACCGGGTGACTTCGACGGCGACGGCACCGTTGACGTTATGGGACGCGATGCGCAGGGTCGGTTGTACCTTTACCAAGGAAACGGGTCCGGCGGTTGGAAGAAGGCAATCCAAGTCGGCCAGGGCTGGAACGGATTTACAGCCATTTTTGGTGCTGGCGACTTCAACGGTGACGGTACGAACGATCTCATTGCACGGGACGCATCGACCAATCTCGTCCTCTACCCCGGCAACGGGCATGGCGGTTGGCTGCCTTCGTACACCATCGGTTGGGGGTGGGGCCGATATGACTCCCTGATGAGCGTTGGCCACTTCGAAGGCAGAAGCGATTTGCAGGTTGCCGCGAGGGGCCAATACGGCAACCTGATGGTCTTTTCCAGCAGCCGCAATGGGTCGTTCGAGCGCTACACGGGATCAACGGTCGGTTACGGCTGGGAGGCCCTCACCACGATCGGCTCGGCAGGGGACTTCAACGGTGACGACAAGATTGACGTGTTTGGCATCGACCGCAGCGGCCAGCTCACCATGTACTACGGCAATGGCGCGGATTATCTCGCCCAAGGACTGCCTGGTAGCTACTGGCTGGGCCAATCAGCGGTCGGCTGGGGCTGGGGCGGCTTCACCGCCGTCTTCTAGACAACGCTCTTAATCTTCACCACGAACACGGCTCCCAGCAGCCCGATGACTGCGGCGGCTACGTACAGCGAGACGTAGCCTCCCCAGTAAGTGACGAACGGGAAAGCAATCAGCGGGGCCACCACCTGCGGCAGCGAGTTCGCCACATTGATCACGCCCAGGTCCCTGCCACGGTCCAGCGCAGTCGGCAGGACCTGGGTGATCAGCGCGAAGTCCACGGCCAGATAGGCTCCAAAGCCGATACCCAGGACGAGCGCGCCAGTAATGGCGCCGGCCCACGTCGGCGCAAACCCGAGGATCAATGACGCTATAGCGATGATCACGGACGACGCGATCACCAAAGGCTTCCGCTTGCCCATCCGGTCGCTCAATGTTCCGCCGATCACGCTGGTGATAATCACCATGACCGCATACAGACCGGTCAGGATAAGCACTCCGAACGCAGGTTCGATGCCCTCGGTTTCCTTCACGTGCACGGCATCGCTGAGGAAGAACAGCAGATAGAGCGTGACCATGTGGTTACCAATATTCACCAGCAAGCGCGTGAGCCATGCCCACGCGAAATCCGGGTAGCGTTTCGGGGAGACCCAGAAGCCTTGGAAAAAACGCGCAAGGCTGAACGGTGGGCGCGCCTGGAGTGGAAGCGGCTGGTCGTCATTTTTGAACAGATAAAGCACGACGCCGGCCAGCAGCGCCGCTGCACACACCAGGTAGCCGGCAGCAAAGTTTCCAGCCACGACGGCGGCAATCACCGCGCCAGCCAGGATGCCAACTGTTTGTCCCATGGCTGCCAAACCACCGACGGTGCCGCGTTGGGGCACCGGGACGCGGTCTGGAATCGCAGCCGTGATGGCAGCGTAAGCGCCGTTGCATCCGGCCTGGACCAAGCACCACAGCACCGTCATGACTGCGACGTTCGGCGCTCCCGCCAGTCCTACGAGTGCCGCTGCCCCCAGGATCGCTCCCACGAGGACCCACGGAACGCGACGTCCGAAGCGGGAGACGGTCCGGTCGCTGAATGCGCCGAACAAAGGATTCGCCACCAAAGAGACAGCTGCCCCGCAACCGGTGACCAGGGCCAGGATGGCTTCCTTCTGGCCCTCGTCAAAGTGGACCGCCTGCTGCCCGAGGAGAACCTGGATGGGGCCGAAGAACGCCGCGTTGATGCCCACGTTGATGAGTACCACGCCAGTGATCCACAGCGCGCGGACGCGGTCCACTGGTTCGGCGAGAGCAGTGGCCGTGCCGCCCCGGACTATGGCAGGATCCGGCACAGGACCGGGAAGGTCGGACAGGCTCATGGCAGGTTCCCCCTAGTTTCAACGTCTGGATTCAGATTAGCGCGGGTGAGGGGCATGGAACCTATGTTCACTCAGTTATCCACATAGCCCACTACGTGTCGTGCAGCTCCGGTGGCGCACGGGTTAGTGTGGCCTCAAACGTTTGGAGGAGACTGACATGAGCGAGCAGATTAATACGGCTGATCTCTATGACGATCGGGGCGAGGAATTGGAATCGGTTGCAGTCCAGTTCCAGAACTTGGGCGGTCACACGCACTTCAGTGGACAGGTACGTACCATCAGGTGCTTCGAGGACAACGCGCTGGTGAAGACCGTCCTGGGGACGCCCGGCGAGGGAGCCGTTCTGGTAGTTGATGGCCAGGGATCACTTAGGACTGCCCTCATGGGAGACATGATCGCTGAAAGCGCGGTGGCCAATGGTTGGGCGGGCGTGATTATCAATGGCGCCGTCAGGGATCGTGAAGCCCTTGCGCGACTGCCGCTGGGCATCAAGGCGCTGGGCAGCAACCCGAAGAAGAGCGCAAAGACGGGTGTAGGTGAAGTTGATGTCCAGCTGGTGATTGATCGAGTGAGGATCCAACCCGGAGTAATGATCTACAGCGATCCGGATGGAATTCTCGTGGAACGCTGACCCTGGGGACTGGCCGACTTACGAAAGTTGTTCAAGAAACATTCTTCTTCCGGGAATCAAACAGGCATTAGGATAGTTACTGAAAGCAACTATCCTGCTTAAAATCCACTTTTCTGCCACCTCTGGAGAAGATATGTCCAAATCTGCGCCCGTCCGGGCCGCCGGCGAGGTCCTGACGCATCGTCAGACGCTCACCGTCATGGTGGGACTCATGCTCGGCATGTTCCTGTCCTCACTGGACCAGACCATTGTGTCGACGTCCATCTACACCATCGCCAATGACCTCGACGGCTTGTCACTCCAGGCATGGGCCACTACCGCGTACCTCATCACATCTACTGTGAGTACGCCGCTCTACGGCAAGCTCAGTGACATCTTCGGGCGCCGTCCGCTGTACTTGGCAGCCATCCTGATCTTCCTCGCCGGATCCCTCTATGCCGGGTCCGTCCATTCCATGACGGAGCTTGCGATCGCCCGTGGCGTGCAGGGCCTTGGCGCAGGTGGCCTTTTGGCGCTGGCACTGACCATCATCGGCGACATCGTTGCTTTGAAGGACCGGGCCAAGTACCAGGGCTACTTCATGTCCGTATTCGGTATCTCCTCCGTCCTTGGTCCCGTCATCGGCGGCGCTTTCGCGGGAACATCGACCATCCTGGGCTTCGATGGCTGGCGCTGGGTATTCTTCATCAACCTTCCCATCGGCCTGGCGGCACTCACCGTGGTCTTTATGTTCCTTCACCTGCCTGCACGGCACGTGAAGCAGAAGATCGACTATTGGGGCGCGGCAGCCATCACCCTGGCAATCGTTCCGCTCCTTCTTGTCGCCGAGCAGGGCCGGTCCTGGGGCTGGGCATCGGGCGCATCCTGGCTCTGCTACGGCCTTGGCGTCATCGGTATAGTGGCCTTCCTGTTCGCAGAGATGCGGGCCGGGGACTACGCGCTGATCCCCTTGCGTCTCTTTAAGAACGCAACGTTCGGTTTGTCATCCCTGCTGAACTTCATCATCGGCATCGGCATGTTCGGCGCCATCGCCATGCTGCCCATGTACTTGCAGCTGGTAAAGGGCCTCACTCCCACCGAAGCCGGTCTGATGATGATCACCTTCACCGTGGGCATCCTGTTCGGTTCCATCAGCGCCGGTCGCACCATTTCGTCGTCGGGCGTTTACAGAATCTTCCCCATCCTGGGCACCGCAATCCTGACTGGCGCCGCACTCGTCATGGGGCTTGTGCTCGGCGTGGATACCGGCCTGTGGGTTCCCGGACTCATTGCTGTGTTCTTCGGCGTCGGCTTGGGCTTCTGCATGCAGCCGCTGACACTTGCCATGCAGGTATCGGTGCCGCCGAAGGACATGGGCGTCGGAACCTCCACCGCAGCATTCTTCCGTTCGATGGGTGGAGCAGTGGGCACCGCCGTGTTCATCTCCATGCTGTTCAGCCTGGCCGCGGACAAGATCGCCGATGGCATGAAGAGCGCTGCTTCCAGCCCGGACTACCAAGCGGTCATGAAGGATCCGGCCGTGGCGGCGGATCCTGCGAATGCCAAGCTCTTCGATTTCTTCAAGAATGGCGCCAACAACGATTCCCTGAACGACACCAGCTGGCTTCACGCAGCCAACAGCACCCTCACCAGGCCCATCACCGAGGGCTTCGCTCAAGCAATTGACGCGGTCATGCTTACGGCAGCTGGCCTGATGCTCATCGCGTTCCTCATCAGCTTCGCGTTGCCTAACAAGAAGCTCATGGACCCCAAGGCGGCAGCCAAGGAATCGGTCCCCGCCCACTAGGCGTTACCGCTCCCAAAAATAACGGCAGGCAGTCCTCGGACCGCCTGCCGTTATTTTTTGGAGCCATTGTTATTCGAAGCCGGTGTCGTTCAGGGCTTGGAGATCAATAGGAGTCCTGGACAAGGCGCTGGGCCTGCTCAAGGTCATCCCGCAAGTCGCGGTCCTGAACGTCGGACGGCAAGGTGAAGCCTGCCTCCATCATGGCTCGCAGCCTGGGGCTACTGAATTCGCCCGGACGCCTGCCTTGCGCGCGGAGCGCTCGTGACGCACAAACAAGCTCGACGCCGGCGACCGTTGCCAATGCGTGCGCAGTGGACTCCAACTGCGCAGCACCCAGAGTTGCGAAGCTTGCATCTTCCTCGGCACCCAAGGACAGGTTTACGGTTTGCAGGCTTACCGGCTGTGCGTTGGCGCGAATACGTCCTACCGCTGCTGCGGCAACGTACTCCAACATCATGACACCGGACTGGCCTGCATCGTTGCCTGCCAGGAATCGGTAGAGGCCGGTGAAAGAGGGGTCGCAGAGACGGGTAATCCGGCCCAGTGTCGTAGTACACGCGGCGCCAACGGCCACCTGCAGGGCATCGATGCGCCGGGCAAGTGTGGACATATGGAACAGGCCGTGATGGGCCACGCCGTTGGTACCGTCTTCCACTGAGCCAAAAACCATGGGGTTCTCATGGCCCGCTACGGCCAGACGCTCCAGGGTGACCCTCAGCGATTCGAGTTCCTCCATGACCGCCCCCAGAGAGTGCGGCAACATGCGCAGACAGTACGGGTCTTGAATCCTTGCAGGCTTGCCGGATCCAGCCACCAGTTCCTGCAGGGTCCCAGCGACATCAGCCATGGCGTCCGACTCTGTGGCCTTTGCAACTTCGGGGCCGAACGCTTCCGGATTCCCGGACATGGCTGTGAACGACAGAGCACTGATGGTGGTCAGGTTCTCCATCATCGTGGCCAGCTTCTGGTGCGCAAGAATGGACTGCCCGATCGTGAGCGCGCTGGAGCTGATGAACGGAAGCGCGTCTTCCGTAGCCCAGGAATCCAGAGCCGTTGGCACCCGGGTGCCATCCATCGTGGGACGCTCACCCAGGAGTGTTAGCGCCGTTCCGGCCAGAGCAGGAAGGTCTGCTGTGCCAATACCGCCGAATTCCCGCACTTCCGGCAGGGTATCTGCGTTCAGCATCTGCACGACGGCCTCGGCAAGGGCCGGGTTAATCCCGGAAGCCCCGGCCGCCAGCTGTGACGCTCTGACCACGAGCATGGCCCTCACCGTTTCGCGGTCAAGGGCTCCTCCGGCATCCACTGCATGGCTCCGAAGCAAGTTGAGTCCGTGCTGGTCTGCGGACGCATCCGATGTATCCAAGGTCACGGAGCGGTTAGCCCCCACACCAGTGGAGCGCCCATAAACCGGCCGCGCCTGTGCCGTTGCGCGGGCTGAGCGCTGCGAGGCGGCCATGCGTTCGATCGCCGACGGAGCCAGAACCACCTTCTCGCCACCAACTGCAATTGCCACGATCTCGGCAAGTTCAAGCCGGCGTCCGTCGATCTCGACCATGAAAATGATCCCTTCGTGAATTCGGTTATCCTCCCCCAACCAGGTAGCAGTTGATGTCGTTTTCAGCCCTCAAAACGGCATGTGCTGCTACCTAGTTGGGTTTGGTTGGGTTTACTTGCTCTCTGCGGATTCGTTCATGGGGATGCGGACGCCGCGTTCGTTGGCGACTTCGACGGCGCGGTCGTAGCCGGCGTCGACGTGGCGGATGACGCCCATGCCGGGGTCGTTGGTCAGGAGCCGTTCGAGCTTTTCCGCGGCCAGGTCCGTTCCGTCAGCGACGGAAACCTGCCCGGCGTGCAGGGACCGGCCAATACCGACACCACCGCCGTGATGGATCGACACCCAGGTAGCACCCGAAGAGGTGTTCAGCAGGGCATTCAGCAACGGCCAGTCAGCCACCGCGTCCGACCCGTCAGCCATGGCCTCGGTCTCCCGGTACGGGGACGCCACAGACCCGGAGTCCAGGTGGTCACGGCCGATCACGATCGGAGCCTTGACCTTGCCCTCCTTGACCAACTGGTTGAACAGCAGCCCGGCCTTGGCGCGTTCACCGTACCCGAGCCAGCAAATACGTGCCGGCAGGCCCTCGAACTCCACCCGCTCCGCCGCGGCGTCCAGCCACTTGTGCAGATGCGTGTTCTCCGGGAACAACTCCTTGATCGCTGCATCGGTCACGGCGATGTCTTCCGGGTCCCCGGACAGCGCGACCCAGCGGAACGGGCCCAGGCCCTCGCAGAACAACGGACGGATATACGCCGGAACGAACCCGGGGAACTCAAACGCCCGGGTGTACCCGCCCTTGCGTGCCTCATCACGGATCGAGTTGCCGTAATCAAACACCTCAGCCCCGGCGTCCTGGAACTCCACCATCGCCTGCACCTGACGGGCCATGGACGCCTGGGCCTTCTTGGTGAACCCTTCCGGATCCGCCGCGGCCTCCGTATGCCACTCCGCCACGGTGATGCCCTCCGGCAAATACGACAGAGGGTCGTGCGCGGATGTCTGGTCCGTGACCACATCAAACGTGACTTCTCCGGCCCTGTGCCGGCGGAGCAGCTCCGGGAACACCTCGGCGGCGTTGCCCACATACCCCACGGACCAGCCACGGCGCTCGTCCTTGGCCTTCTGGACCTTCGCGATCGCAGCATCAAGATCCGTTTCGACCTCATCCAGGTACCGCTTGCCCGCCCTACGGCGCAAACGGGTCTCGTCCACGTCCACAATCAAGCACGCACCGTCGTTCAGCGTCACCGCGAGCGGCTGCGCACCGCCCATCCCGCCACACCCACCGGTCAGGGTCAGCGTCCCGGCGAGGGGCCCTTCGGTGGAACCAGCCGCGGCCGGCGCCGGGTGGCGTCCCTCCGCAGCGAGCTTGTTCCCGACGGCGGCGAACGTCTCATACGTGCCCTGCAGGATGCCCTGCGTGCCGATGTAAATCCAGGACCCGGCCGTCATCTGCCCATACATCATCAGGCCCTCAGCCTCCAGGCGGCGGAACTCCGGCCACGTCGCCCAGTCGCCCACCAGGTTCGAGTTCGCCAACAACACCCGCGGAGCCCACTCATGGGTGCGGAACACACCCACCGGCTTCCCGGACTGGACCAGCAGGGTCTCGTCCTTCTCCATGGACTCCAAGGTCCGGGTGATCGCATCAAACGCAGCCCAAGACCGCACAGCACGGCCCGTGCCGCCGTAAACCACCAAATCATCAGGACGCTCAGCGACCTCGGGATCCAGATTGTTCATCAACATACGCAACGGCGCCTCGGTCTGCCACGACTTGGCAGTAAGCTCAGTACCCCGCGCGGCCTTAACCGGACGGGCACCAGTAGTGAAATCGGCAGTCATTCTTTACTCCTATAAATCCTGCAAGACAGCGGAACCACGAGGGACGTTTGTTTAGCCCAGGTTCTTGTTCTTGAGCCATTCCTTGGCGATCTCGCCGATGTCCTCGAACTTCGCCACGCGGCCGTTCATCTTGATGAGGTCCTCCGTAGTGAGTGCAGCGGAGACCTTATCCAGTGTTGCTTTCACGGTATCCGTGGACTTCTTCTGGTTGATGACCGGCAGGATGTTCTCTGAGAGGAAGAGGTTCTTGTTGTCCTCGAGCGCCACCAGGTTGTTCTCGGCCAGAGCCGGATCGGTGCTGAAGAGGTCCGCGACCTGTATCTGGCCGGAAAGGAGGGCGTTCAGCGTCAGCGGCCCACCGGCGTCGAGCGCTGAAAATTCCTTGAACTCAAGGTTGTAAACGGACTTCAGTCCGGCAACGCCGTTGAGGCGGGTCTTCCACTCCGGCGGCCCGCCCAGGACGAGTTCCTTGGCGACGGGCTGGAGGTCCTCGATGGTCTTCAGCTTGTACTGGTCGGCGATGTCCTTCTTCACGGTGAGGACATCCTTGTCCTGCGCTTCGGAAGCGGTCAGAACGGTCAGGCCAGAGGGGATCTTGGTGGCGAGTTCTTTGGTGACTTCCTCGGAAGAGACTGCCTTGGTAGCGGAATCCAGGTATTGGAGGAGCGCGCCGCCGTACTCCGGCATGAGGTCGATGGAGCCGTCCTTGAGTGCGGGGATGGTGACCTCGCGGCTGCCAATGCTGGGCTTTTCCGTGACGTTGACGCCCTTGGCCTTGAGGGCCTCGGCGTAAATCTTGGCGACGAGCTGGCTCTCAGGGAAGTCAGCCGAACCGACAATGATGTTGTCGCCGGATCCTCCTGCTGCCGCAGTGTTGGACGTGCTCATAGGGTCACCGCCGCCGCAGGCACTCAAGGTGATGGCCGCAACGGCGGCAAGGGTGAAACCGGTCAAGTACTTCTTCATGTCAACTCTCCTGAAATGGCGCTTACAGGCATGCAGCAGCCAGGTGGGGGTGGGGTGGAGGTGAAACTTGTGCGCCGGAACCAGCGCCGGGTGTTGGTTAGACCGTGACGGGGGTCTTCACGGGTTCGGCTACTGGAACCGACTTGATGGTTCGCCGTGTCAGTCCGGGTGAGACAACGCGACGGGTGATGAAAGCGAGAAGCTGGTCGAAGAACAGGGCCAGCAAAGCAACGAGGACAGCGCCGGCGACCATTTGGCTGTAGTCATTTTGAGCTTTGCCGTCGATCAGGAGCCGGCCCAGGCCGCCGAGCGAAATGTACGCTGCGATAGTCGCGGTCGAGATAATCTGCAGCAGGGCGCTGCGGACACCAGACAAAACCAGCGGAAGTGAGCACGGCAGCTGGACATCCGTGAGGATCTTCATGGTGCGGAAGCCCATGCCCCGGGCGGCGTCGACGGCGGCAGCATCCACTGCGCGCACGCCGGCATATGTGTTGGTCAGGATAGGCGGCACTGCAAGGAGTACCAGAACGATAAGGCTTGGCAGGATGTAGCCCATTCTCGATGGGAACGCGGGCGAAATGAGCAAGACCAAAAGGATCAACAGGCCGACGCTCGGCAGGGCGCGCAAGGCGTTCGCCAGTCCGGCGATCATGAACACGCCCTTGCCGGTTACCCCGATGTAGATGCCCAGCGGTACGGCGATAATGGCAGCGATGGCCAGGGCGATCAGGGAATACAGGAGGTGCTCACCGATCAAGGTCGGGATACCGTCTGCGCCGCTCCAGTGCTTGGGGTCGAACAAGTAGTTCACGATGCCACCACCTTGGGGGTCCACGGTGTCAGCCACCGGTTGAGAAGGATGATCAGCCCGTCCAGGATCATGGCCAGAATGACGCAGAGCACGATGCCCGCGATGATCGGCGTGAAGAAGCGGAGCTGGAAACCCTGCGTGAACAGGGAGCCGAGCTGCGGGATACCCAACAGCGCGGCAACGGAGACCAGGCTGACGTTGGATACAGCGGCCACGCGAAGGCCTGCACAGATGACGGGCACGCCCACGGGCAGCTCGACCTTCAGCAGGCTCTGGTAACCGCGGTAGCCCATGGCTTTGGCAGCTTGGACGGTGTCTTCAGGGACGGAATCCAGGGCATCTGCCACGACTCGCACCAACAGCGCCACCGTGTAGATGGTCAGCGCGGCCACGATGTTCAGCGGGTCCAGGATCTTGGTGCCAAGGACAAGGGGCAGCAGCACGAAGAGGGCCAGGGACGGGACGGTGTAGAGGAGTCCCGCGACGCCCACCAGCAGGGGATAGATTCGACGGCTCCGGTGCGCCCACCAACCCAAAGGCAAGGCGATCAGCAGGCCAAGGACCAAGGGGATGACGGCCAACAGGACGTGCCAGCCGAGAAGGAAAACGATATTGTCGAACTGGCGGCCCAGCCACTCAAAGTTCATCGGGCCGTCTCCAGGTGTGGTTCAGCTTCGATGGCCTTGACGACGTCGGTGGCCGTTACGGTTCCGATCAGCTCACCGTGCTCGTTGACAACGACACCGCGGCGGCTGGGCGAGGAGAGTGCGGCGTCCAGCAGTTGGCGCATCGTTCCCGAGGCAGCTGCCGGGATACCGCTGAGGTTCAGGTTTTCACGCTTGAGCTCACCGTTGAGGAGCTCGGGTTGGGCCCACCCAAGTGGCTTCCGGCCGCCGTCGACCACCAACACCCAAGCACCCGACGCCTTGGCGCGGGCCTCATCCGCGGAAGCACCGAGCTGGACCACCGCTTCCTCGCCGATAGCCACACTGCCTGCGGTCTTCGTGAAGCCGAGGGAACGATATCCGCGGTCGCGGCCCACGAAGTCAGCCACGAACTCATCCGCCGGCGAGGTGAGAAGCTCTAACGGTGTTGCCATCTGTGCGAGCTTGCCGCCCACCCGCATCACGGCAACCTGATCGCCGAGCTTGAGGGCTTCATCGATGTCGTGGGTGACCATGATGATGGTCTTGCCGATCTCACGCTGGAGCCGGAGAAACTCCTCCTGCAGCTGCCCGCGCACCACAGGATCCACGGCACTGAACGGCTCGTCCATGAGCATGAACGCCGGGTCCGCTGCCAGTGCTCGGGCCACGCCCACGCGCTGCTGCTGGCCACCGGAAAGCTGCCACGGATAACGCTTGGCGAAGCTTGCGGGCAAACCCACGCGCTCCATGAGTTCCAGGGCCTTGGTGCGCGCCTTTTGGCGGCTCTCACCCAGAAGGACCGGCATGGTGGAGACGTTGTCCACGATGGTCTTGTGCGGGAAAAGCCCTGCGTGCTGGATGACGTATCCGATCCTGCGGCGGAGCAACGCTGCATCCATGCCGGAGGTGGGCTCGTCATCAAGGTAGATGGTGCCGCTGGTGGGTTCGATGAGGCGGTTGATCATCCTCAGCGAGGTGGTCTTGCCACAGCCGGACGGGCCCACCAGAATGGTCAGCTTTCCGGTCGGGGCCTCCAGGTTGAGGCCATCGACGGCGACAGTACCGTCAGGGTACGCCTTGGTGACATTTTCAAATTTGATCATTTCTCTTCCATGCTTTCCTGGGGCACTTCATGGTTTCCGTCGGGTTCCACGAGGATGTTGTTCGCTACCTTCACCAGTTCCTCGCCAAATGTCTGGGCCTTCGCCTCGTCCAAGCGGTAACTGGGAACGACGATGCTGAGGGCTGCCACGGTTCGGCCCCCGATCACGATGGGCGCGGCAACCGCAGTGATGTCGTCTTCAACGCCGCTTCGCACAATGGCGTAACCGCGGCCATTCTGTCCGCCGGTGAGGACTTTGCCAGCGGCGGACCCTTCCAAGGGGATGCTCCTTCCGACCCAACTGGTGTGCCGGACAGAGCGCGTACCTTCGACGATGGCGATGTAGATCCCGGTTTCCCCAGGACCGGGAATACTCAAATAGCAGGACTCGCCGGTTTCCGCGACGAGCCGCTTCATGTGCGGCGTGCAGAGCGACACCAGGGATTCCTGTCCCAAGGCGAGGGCTCCCAGCTGGATGACGCTGGCTCCCGGACGGAAATTACCGCCCGGATCCCGCGTCACGAAGCCGCTGCCTTCCAGAGTGCGAAGGAGGCGGAGCGCGGTGCTGGCAGAAAGGTCAACCACCCGCGCGGCGTCACTCAGGCTGATGGAGCCATCAGTGCAGACTGCGCTAAGGAGAGCCAACGCCCTTTCGACTGTGCGGGTGGAGGAATCTGCTGCCACTGCCTGACCTGCTTTCAAGTGGTCCAAATCACCATGTCTTGCCACTAAGTAAAAATCAATTTTCATCGAATGGCAAGGGTTCGCTGCAGATTACGTGACATTCCGGGATGTGAGACGTGGCTTGCTCCTTTATGGCGCGCGCAGGTTTCGAGCCTGTTAATAGTCGCGCGAACCCTTGCCATCTGGTGGTATCTGGTTTTTACTTGGTGGCAGTCTTCATCAATCGGAGGAACACGTGGAAACCGTCAATCAGCTCCTTGCCTCAATACAGGATGTGGGCCGCGATGCGGTGCGCGGAGGCTACTCCAGGGCCGTCTACTCAACGCCCGAACTTGATCTCAGGCAGTGGTTCATCGAGCAAGCCAAACAACGCGGCCTGGACGTTGAGACAGATCGCAACGGCATCATCTGGGCCTGGTGGGGAGAACCACAGGATGGGGCCCTCGTCACCGGCAGCCACCTCGATTCCGTTCCCGGTGGCGGTGCCTTCGATGGACCCCTCGGCGTCGCTTCGGCCCTGGCCGCCGTCGACATCCTCAAGTCCCGCGGGGTTCAGCCGCCTCGTTCTTTGGCCATCACGGTCTTCCCTGAAGAAGAAGGGTCCCGCTTTGGCGTGGCCTGTTTGGGTTCCCGGCTCCTCACCGGCGCGATCGACGTCGACAAAGCATTGAACCTGCGCGACACCGCCGGAAACACCTTCGCCGACGTCGCTCGGGACAATGGCCTGGACCCCCGGCACGTTGGCCCCGACTCTGAGGCCTTGGCGCGGATCGGCGATTTCGTTGAATTGCATGTGGAACAAGGCAAGGGACTGGGACAGGACGGGCCGGCCATCGCCGTCGGAAGTTCGATCCTGGGTCACGGGCGCTGGAAGATCAGCGTCCGCGGTCAAGGAAACCATGCCGGCACCACCCTCATGGCTGACCGGGCCGATCCGATGGTTGCTGCCGCCCGAATCGTCCTGGCTGTCCGCGATACCGCCGCCAAACAACCCGATGCCCGCGCAACGGTCGGCCGTTTATCGCCCGTCCCCGGCGGCACCAATGTGATCGCCTCGCGCGTCGATCTATGGCTTGATGCCCGCCACCCCGACGACGCCGTGACCGCTCACCTTATCGAAGCCATCTACAGCACGGCGCAGGAAGTCGCCGCAGCCGAAGGGTGCACGGCAACCCTCACGGAAGAGTCCTACAGCGACACCGTGCACTTTGACCCGGCGCTGAGCCGACGCATCGGCGGGCTCCTGCCCGGAGCCCCCGTGCTGGCGACCGGAGCGGGGCACGATGCAGGCGTTTTGGCCGGATATGTCCCCTCGGCCATGCTCTTTGTCCGCAATCCCAGCGGAATCTCACACTCACCCGAAGAATATGTGGCCGACGAAGATGCTTCGGCAGGCACCGTTGCCCTCGCGGATGTTCTGGAGGGACTCCTGTGAACGCGTTCTGGTGCGAAACGGCCATCATCAACTCTGACGGTCCGGACCGTCCTGAGCTAGAGGCTGCCGCCGGAGTGCGCGTCGAAACGCACAACGGCCGGATCTCCAGCATTACCACTGATGCTGAACCACAACCTGATGACATGAGACTGAGCGGGATCACCTTCCCGGCCGCTGCCAACGCCCACTCCCATGCCTTCCACAGAGTCCTGCGCGGACGAACCCATGAAGGCCGCGGAGACTTCTGGGTCTGGCGGGAGCAGATGTACCGGAGCGCGTCCGAGTTGACTCCGGAGAAATACGAGAAGCTCGCCACTGCTGTCTTTGCTGAAATGGTGGTGACCGGCTTCAGCAGCGTGGCCGAATTCCACTACGTCCACCACCAACCCGACGGCGCGCCCTACGCAGAACCCCATGCCATGGAGCTGGCGCTCGCCCGTGCAGCCATGTCTGCCGGGATCCGCCTCACTCTCCTGGACACCTTGTACCTGGCAGGAGGAATCGGGACACCCCTCAACCCCGAACAGGCAAGGTTCGGGGATGCGGACGTGCACGCCTGGCTCGATCGCTTAGGCTCCCTCCGGGCGGTTGTTGCCGAGCAATTTCCGCAGGAACTTGTCAGCGTCGGAGCGGCACTTCACTCCGTCCGGGCCGTCCCCGAAGAGGACCTGAAAGTTGTGGCCAGGCAGCTGCCCGAAGATATCCCCCTTCACATCCACCTCAGTGAGCAACCTGCCGAGAACCAAGCCTGCCTGGAGGCGTACGGCACCACGCCAGCGGGCCTTTTGGAACGCCACGGACTGCTTTCGGGCAGGCTCTCCGCCGTCCATTCCACGCACATGACGCAAGAAGATATCGCGCTGCTCGGAACCGCCGGCGCCACCGTGGTCATGTGCCCCAGCACAGAAGCTGACCTCGCAGACGGGATAGGTCCCGCGCGGCAGCTTGCCGACGCGGGAGCAGCCATTGCCCTGGGCACGGACCAGCACGCAGTGATCGATCCATGGACCGAGATGCGCACGTTGGAACACGGCGAGAGGTTGGGCACAGGCCAACGGGGCAGGTTCTCACCGCAGGAACTCCTGCGGGCCGCAACGGAGGGAGCTGCCCGGTCCATGGCTACGCCTATTGCCCCGTCCGCTCTTGAGGTGGGCGCCGTCTGCGATCTCATGGTTATTGATCCGGGATCCACCCGCACTGCCGGGTCCCGACCTTTGCAGATGGCATTCAGCGCAACAGCCAGCGACGTCACCGAGGTCATCATCGCCGGAGACCTGGTGGCCTCGCACGGCGTCCACACACAGCTCGGCAGCCCGGGCAGCCTTCTGACGGCGGCACTGAAGGAGCTCTCTTAACCTGATGCGTCTACTCGCCTACCTTGAGAACCAACTGATTGTTATCTAGGTCGATGCTCACTTCTACCTCCAGTTAATCCGGTCACCCGTTGACGGCGGTGAGGGCGTCGTCGTAAATAGCCAATGCCTGACGTACTTCGTCGGCGGTGACGACGGCGGGTGGCACCACGTGCACGCGGTTGTCGGCGATGAAGGGCAACAGTCCGCGGCCCAGCAGTTCCGCTTTCAGCTTGCCCATGAAGGCGGCGCTGACTTGCTTGCGGGTGTCGCGGTCCTCGACGAGTTCAAGGGCCCAGAACACGCCGCGGCCGCGGACTTCACCGATGACATGGTGTTTGGCAGCGAGGGCTTTCAGGCCGGGTTCCAGGTGGTCGGTGCCGATGCGTGCGGCGTTCTCCACGATGTTGTCTTCCTCGAAGGCTTCGATGGAGGCGACGATTGATGCGGCGGCGAGGGGGTGGCCGGAGTAGGTGAGGCCGCCGGGGAAGACGCGGTCGTCGAAGGTCGCGGAGATTTCCTTGGAAATGATGATCCCGCCTACGGGGATGTAGCCGGAGTTGACGCCCTTGGCGAAGGTGATGAGGTCCGGCCGGACGTTGTAGGCGTCCAAGGCGAACCAGTCGCCGGTGCGGCCGAATCCTGCCATGACCTCGTCCAGGATCAGGACGATTCCGTGCTGGTCGCAGAGGGCGCGGACGCCTTCAAGGTAGCCGGGCGGCGGGAGCAGGATCCCTGCGGTGCCGGGAACGGTTTCGAGGAGTATCGCGGCGACGGACTGTGGTCCTTCGAGCTCGATGGTGCGGCGCAGATGCTGGAGGGCGCGCTCGGCCTCCTGTTCCGGGGTCTCGGCCCAGAACTCGGTGCGGTAGAGGTAGGGGCCGAAGACGTGGACGTGGCCACGGGAGTATTCGTTGGGGATGCGGCGCCAGTCACCGGTGGCCACGATCGCCGCGCCGGTGTTGCCGTGGTAGGAGCGGTAGCGGGAGAGGACTTTGTCCCGGCCGGTGTGCAGGCGGGCCATGCGGATGGCGTTCTCGTTGGCGTCCGCGCCGCCGTTGGTGAAGAATACCTTGTCCATGTTTGACGGGGCATGGGCCAGGATCTTTTCGGCTGCGATGGCGCGGGTGTGGTTGGCATGGGAGGGCGCAACAGTAGCGAGCGTGTCCAGTTGCTGCTTGATGGCCTCGATGAGGCGGGGGTGCTGGTGGCCGATGTTGGTGTTGACCAGTTGGCTGGAGAAATCCAGGTACGTCCTGCCCTCGTGGTCCCACACGGTGCTGCCCGACCCTCCGGCAATGGCCAGGGGATTCAAAGTGCTCTGCGCAGACCATGAGTGGAAGACGTTGGCCGTATCCAAGGATGTCACCTCGGAGTTGGTGAGCGGGGCGGCCAGCGCGGTCCGGGTGGGAGACATTGGAAGGTCCTCTCGAAAGGGATGGTGGGGCTTCCCCTTCATAATGTGCTTCAGGGCGTCAGGAAGTCTCTCGACATTTGTATAGTTAGCAGAGCGTGGAACTACGTTTTTCCAGAGAGGGTTTGAGCGTGCCGCCAACCATCAACACCATCCTTCATAACAAGACGTTGAACTTGCGGCTGGTGTCGCCGGATGCCTCGGAACATGGCTTGGACGCACCCATCTCGTGGGTGCATAGTTCCGACCTGGACGATCCCACTCCCTTCCTCGATGCCGGGCAATTGCTGCTGACGGACGGGACCCAGTTTCCGCTCGACGACGCGTCCGGGCCGCTGTACAGCGAGTACGTGGAACGGCTGGTCAACCATGGGATCAGCGGACTCGGATTCGCTACCGAGGTGATCCACGGAGCCTTGCCCCAGGGCTTGGAGGACGCTTGCCGCCAGCGAGGGCTGCCACTGCTCGAAGTGCCGGACAGGACTCCGTTCATTGCGATCATCCGGTTCGTGGCCGACTGGCTCGCCAGGGAAGAGCACGCACGGTCCGAGTGGTCCCTCCAGGCTCAGCGTGCCATCGCGAGGGCAGCCTTACGGCCTGACGGGCTCCGATCGATTCTGGCTGAACTTGAACGCCAACTTCAATGCTGGGTGGCGTTGTTCGACGCTGCCGGGAACCACATCCTGATGCCCAATAATCGTCCTGTGCCGTCGACGTTGATGCCGGGGTTGAAAGAGGCGGTAACAAAGGCGTTGGATCAAGGATCACGGTCGGTATCGCAGCTGACGGTCGACGGCGAACAAGTCACCTTGCAGACGCTGGGGCGCAGGCATTACCTGCGCGGCGTATTGGTGGTTGGCGCGGTTGAACCCCTGGATCCGGCTCGCACAGACATCATCAACAGCGTGATCGCGCTGGCCAGCCTGGCACTGGAGCAAACCCGCACACTGGATACCGCACGGCGCCACCTCCGGGCGGGGGTTTTCGAACAGTTGCTGGCAGGAAGCGCGGATCTTGCCGAGCGGACGGCCCGTCAGGTCTGGGGAAGGCTGCCGGCAGAGCCCTTGGTGGTGACCGTGGCACACCAGCCGGGAGAAGGACAGAACCTGCTCGAAGCTCTTGAACTGTTGTCGGACGATCACCGCGGGGCCGTCTTCTATGCCCAGCGTAACGAGAACATCGTCGTCCTGGCAGGATCGGCACTCCAGGAGAAAGTCCGGGTCCTCCTGGAAAGATACAACGCCCCTGCAGGAGAGTCCGGAGAGACCGGCTTTGTGGACTTGGTCAAGGCGTTAAAGGAAGGAGAACGGTCCTTGCGACGGGCCATTGAGCTTTCCCGCCCACTGGTCTCCTTCGCGGAAATTTCCCAAGGCGGCATGCTGGGTTTGTTGCGTGTGGGCGGAGCGGAGTCTGTGGCACATCGGCTCATTGAACCGCTGTCCAAGCACGACGAAACCGAGCAAACCCAATTGCTCCCAACCGTGTCTGCGTGGTTGCGGAACAACTGCGTTTGGGACCGCACCGCGCGGGAGTTGGGCATTCACCGGCATACGTTGAGGAACCGGATCGATGCTGCCGGGGCCGTCATGGGTCTCAATCTCGACAGCCTGCGCGACCGACTGGAACTGTATGCCGCCGTCGAAATCGTGGGACCGGAGAATTCGACACTTGGTTGACCGAGGCGCGCAGGACAGCAGTGTCTCCGGCGCCGGCGGGCCGGAGACACTGTTTGTCAGGGCTTCTGCAGGGCACCCTGACGTCTATTAGGGATGCACTAGTTTTGCGGGAACCCGAGGTTGATGCCTCCGTGGCTAGGGTCGAGCCAGCGTGAGGTGATGGCCTTTTCGCGGGTGTAGAACTGGAAACCCTGCAGGCCGTAGGCCTTGGAGCTGCCAAAGATGGAGTCCTTGAAACCGCCGAAGGAGTAATAGGCTACCGGGACGGGGATCGGTACGTTGATGCCGACCATGCCCACTTCAACCTCGTTCTGGAAGCGGCGGGCCGCACCGCCGTCGTTTGTGAAGATGGCTGTGCCGTTGCCAAAAGCGCCGGAATTGATCAGGTGGAGGCCCTCTTCGTAGCTCTCGACGCGAACCACTGCCAGGACGGGGCCGAAGATTTCCTCGGTGTACACCCGGGAGGTGACCGGGACGTCGTCGATCAGCGTTGGGCCGAGCCAGAAGCCGTTCTCGTCGCCGTCCACGTCAATGCCGCGGCCATCGACCACGACCTTGGCACCGTCCTCGATGGCGACGTCGATGTACGAGGCAACCTTGTCGCGGTGCTGGCGGGTGACCAGCGGGCCCATGTCGCAGTTGCGGCGGCCATCGCCAATCCGCAGGGTAGACATGCGGGCGGTGATCTTGTCGATCAAGGCGTCGGCAACAGGCTCGACGGCGACCACCACGCTGATGGCCATGCAGCGTTCCCCGGCGGAACCGAAGCCGGCGTTGATGGCGGCGTCGGCGGTCAGTTCGAGGTCGGCGTCGGGCAGGACCAGCATGTGGTTCTTTGCGCCGCCGAGTGCCTGGACCCGCTTGCCGTTGCGGGCAGCGGTCTCGTAGATGTACTGGGCAATCGGGGTGGATCCAACGAAGGAAATCGCCTTCACGTCCGGGTGCTCGAGGAGCCCATCGACGGCTTCCTTATCGCCGTGCAGGACGTTGAAAACGCCGTCCGGAAGGCCCGCCTCGGTGAAGAGGGCGGCGAGCCAGTTGGCCGCCGTCGGGTCCTTTTCGCTCGGTTTCAACACCACTGTGTTACCGGCGGCGATGGCGATCGGCAGGAACCACAGCGGCACCATGGCCGGGAAGTTGAACGGGCTGATGATACCCACCACGCCCAGCGGCGACTTGGTGGAATAGACGTCGACGCCGGTGGAGACGTTCTCTGAATGCTCACCCTTGATGAGGTGCGGGAAGCCGGTGGCCAGTTCCACGACCTCCTGGCCCCGGGTGATTTCACCGAGGGCGTCGGAGACCACCTTGCCGTGCTCGGAGGTGATGATCTCTGCGAGCTCGCCCTTGCGCTCGTTCAGCAGCTCCCGGAAGCGGAACAGGATCTGCTGGCGCTTGGTGATGGACAGGTCGCGCCAGGCAGGGAACGCCTTGTGCGCCGAGGAGATGGCCGACTCAATGTCCTCGGCATTGCCAAGGTTGACCACCTTTGTCTCCCTGCCCAAGGCGGGATCGAACACGGGGGCGGTGCGGTCGCCGGACGACGGCGACTGAGCGCCTCCGATCCAGTGCGGGACTACCTGAGGTTCGTTGATTTCAGACACTGCGTTCTCTTTCCTGACGACGGTCGATGGGTGAAGTATCTGGATCCACCGTAGCCAAGGAATCAGGGACTCACAGGAGGACATCCGTCTATATGGGTGCTCATTAATCGACGAATGTATATCTTTAGCCGTCGATCAATCGACCGTACCGTGGTGCATGCCGTCAATAACGGAAGACTGACTTGGCGGCTTCCGCGCGGCGGAATCGGCCTTTTGGCATTGTGTACTTTCGGCCATGCTGGCGGCGGACAGCGAATCTGCGTTCATGCTTAACCGCCCGTTCGTCCGTAAGCATTGGCATTTATCGCGTGCGGAGGCATGCGAAAGAACCTGGGACCGCCAAGTGGCCCCAGGTTCTTTCGTTGAAGCCCGGACGCCAGTTCGGGTGGAGTCAACACATCTTTGCGGCTAGAGGGCATGGGCGCCGGTCATCCTGATCAGGGACAGGCCGAACACCCTGAAGCAACGCCGAGGTTGACAATGCGTTCGCCCATCATAGGGCCGCCTTCACGGTGATATCTGTGAGCTGGCCGAAGACCTCGCGGCCGCCGATGATGGAAACCTTGGTATCGATTTTGTCGAACTCTGCCAGGTCGGTTTGGTGCGGGTCGCTGCCAATAACGATCACATCTGCCAGCTTTCCCACCTCAAGGCTTCCCTTCTGAGTCTCCTGCCTGGTGGCGTATGCGGCATCCGTGGTGAAAGCGCGTAGGGCGGCGTGCACGTCGACGCGCTCGGCATCATTGACCGAGACGCCATTCTTGTTTCGCAGCTCAAGCATGCATCTCATGGTGAACCAGGGATTTGTCGTAAAAGGCTGGGCCCCCGCGGTATCCGAGTTCCCGGGAAGAATCCCCTGGATCGATCGAAGCGTCTTGAGCGCGTACTTGGAGGCTCCCTGCGGCTGACGCCGTTCCGGCTCGTCTGGCTCGGCATAGACGAATCCTGGGTTCGGTACTGCAATGCCGCCGGCCGCTACCAGGCGCTTCAGCTGAGCGGTACCGAAGCTCTCGTTAAAGAAATGCTCGATTCTCAGGCGGTGGTCCAGCTCCGGATACAGGTCGTGGACGCGTTCCACCGCTGAAACCGCAATCTCTTGGGCGAGGTCTCCGATGGCATGCGTACAGACTTGGACTCCGTGGCTCGTAGCTTCAACAAGTTCCTGCACCAGCGTTGGATACAGCCTTGTCAGTAGTCCCCATTTTTCAGCGTCCTTCCCCACGAGATCCGACCGGAACGCTCCGTCTCGGCCGCCGTCCATGAAGATCTTGAGCCCCTGAAGCCAGATATCGTCGTTGCCGAATCCGGAACCGAGTCCCCGAAACGCCGCATCGGATGCTGACGCGAGGGGTTGGTGTCCTGGTCCGGCGGTCAGCAGCAGCCCCATCCGGGGGATGCTTCCTCTGGCGGCCAGCGTCCTCAAAGCCGAAATCCCCTTGGTGGATGCGGCAATTTCGTGGACGGTAGTTACGCCGTTCCTCATGAATAGTGATCGGAGGGTCTCCTCCAAGGCCTCCGTAAGAGCGTCGGCTTCAGGGACGGGAGCAGCAACGAGATCCCACCCCTCTTCGATGACTCCGTTCAGAGTCCCATCCGGGTTCTTCTGAAGACGGACGCCGATAGGGGCAACGGTATCCTCCGAGATGCAGCTTGCCTCCAGCGCCGCAGCGTTCAAAACGAACTTATGCAGAGTCCAACGAATTGCTACTGGATGGTCTGGGGCCACCCGATCCAGCTCATCGCGAGACGGTAGGTCCTGGCTGAATGTTCCTTGGAAAACAAGCCACGTGCCTGGCTTTGTTGTGCTGCATCGCGACCGGATCTCGTCGAGGATTTGGGGCCGGTCCAGGGCCCGAATATCCTGCCAGAAATGTCGCGACATGGTGATTAGCTCGACATGTGTGTGGACGTCGATAAACCCTGGAAGGACGGTGGCACCGCCGAGGTCGAAGATGGGCGCATCTGGGCTGAGGCTGTCAAGGACGGACGCCTTGTCTCCGACGGCGATGATTCGGTCCCCCTGGATACCAATCGAGTCCGCGACGCGGCTCTCGTTGTCCATTGTCAGGATATTGGCGTTGACTAAAGCGAATTGGTGCTGGTGCATCTGTCTCTTCCCTTGGTCACTGTTCGGCCGGGATGGTGTTACCCAGAGGCCGTGGTGCGACGGCGCCGCCGCGCCAATAGAACTCCCAGCGCGATCCGAGGACGGGGGACTTGGAGATGGCAGAGAAGAGCTTGCTTCGCAGTGGTGTCAGTGGGCGGGGCCACTTGTAGTTGAGTATGTCGTAGGCGGTCGTGAGCCGTTGGACCATGTTGATGCGCGGCCGGGATGAGATTTCCCAGTCTGACAAAGCCGTGCGGATATCGGGTGCGTAAGCGGCGCATTCCGCGAGTTCCCAGGCCGCGGCGATAGTAACTCCTGCCCCCTGGCCGAAGTTCGGCGGCTGGGCGTGGGCGGCGTCGCCAATGATGGCCACGTTTCCCTTAACCCACGTGTCACAGTGCACGAGGTGGTGCCTGTGGTGGATGGAAAGTTCGGGCGTTACTGCGGCAAAGTGTTCCTCAAGGTGGGGGAAATGGCGTGTCCAGTAGGACTTGTCCAGGGGGACGCGGGTTGCCCGGTTCTCCCGCTCGGGGCCGATGATGAACATGTACGTGTAGTCCTCGGAGCAGGGTGCGATGCCGACGCGCAGCTGCCCGGACCAATGTTCGGTGCTGAACGGGCCCTCATCTTCCTGACGGGGCACTAGCACTCGCGTGGCGCCGTCTCCCAGCCCGATCTTGTAGCGGGCCAGATCCAGCGAGTCGCGGACGCGGGAGTGGAGGCCGTCCGCACCGATGACCAGGTCTGCCGTCTCCTCGGTCCCGTCTGCAAACCGGAGCGTTCCGTCAGGCGTTGCCCCGACAACCCTGCGGCTGGTATGCAGGCGCGCGCCTAGATCCAGAGCTCGCTCCTGCAAAGAGTTGTGCAGCTCAGACCGCAGGGTGACGACCAGTCGTTCCTGGCTCAAATCACGGTTCGTGACCACGCGCCCTTCCTCGTCAACTATGCGTGCGGCTTGGATTCTGACTCCCTTCTTCGTCAGCAGGTCGGACAGCCCAAGACGGTCGAGCACAGCAAAGCTGTTTTCCTTTAGGTATATGCCAGCACCGATCTCACGCGGCTCTGTGGCTTGTTCATAGATGTCGACCTCGAACCCGAACGACCTGAAGGAGGCAGCGGCAGCAAGTCCGGCAATGCCGGCTCCTGCAATGACAACTCTCTGAGACATTTTTCTCCTGGCTGGATTTAGTGATTCTTCTGAATGGGTAGCGCTAGTCGCGCATTACGTTGATGGCGTCGGCGGGAACAAAGAGGTCGACCTCATCGCCGGTGTCGACCGCGCTCACGCCGTCGATATCACGGCGTACGATGATGCGGCCGATCTCCGGCACTTCTACTTGGATCTGCTCGTGCTCTCCCAGGAGATGGCGTTCTTCGACCCGTGCGCGGAAGTGCAGTCCTGGGGCCTGGAAACGTCCTGCCCCGAGGATGAAGGCTTTGGGGCGTACCGCAAGGCAAACTGGGCCGGCGAAATCCGCCGTAGTGGCGAAATTCTGCGAATAGGCATGAACCGTTCCGTCCCGTAGTTCGCCTCGGAGAACGTTGGAGTCTGAGAAGAACCGTGCGACGAACGAATTAGGTGGTCGATGGTAGAGCGCCATAGGGGTGTCTAGCCCGGCGAAACGACCCTCGTTCATAATTGCCACCCGGTCGGAGAGGACCAACGCCTCTTCCTGATCATGGGTGACGTAGATGACTGTGGTTCCGATCTGCCGGTGGACACGTTTTATCTCTTCCTCCATCTGCAGACGGAGGCTTCGGTCCAAGGCGCCGAGGGGTTCGTCCATGAGCAAGATGTCCGGCTCATAGGCCAGCGCCCGGGCCAAGGCGACGCGCTGCTGCTGGCCGCCCGAGAGCTGACCTGGCTTGCGCCCGGCGTGTTGACCCAGTCCGACGATCTCGAGCATTTCGTGGACGCGCGAATCCAGTTTGGCGCCAGTCCACTTGCGCAGCTTCAGCCCGTAGGCCACATTCTGCGCCACGGTCATGTGCGGAAAGAGGGCGTAGTTCTGAAAAACCATCCCAAGTCTGCGCTCTGATGGAGCCAGGCTTCCAATGTCCACGCCGCCGAGCCTCAGCACTCCGGATGTGGCAGCTTCGAAGCCGGCGATGATTCGCAGCAGTGTCGTCTTTCCTGATCCGGAGGGCCCCAACAGCGTCAGGAATTCTCCGGGCCGCACGTCCAGGTCTATGGACCGGAGGACATCGATGTTTCCGAAGCTCTTGGTGAGTGCTCTTATGTGAAGTGCACTGTCCTGTTCGGGTTTGCTGTGCATGTCCACGGCGGGTGCCTGCGGCGAGGTGATCACTTGATGTCCTTCCTGAGGGCGGAACCGACGAGCATGATTGCCGCGGTCGTAATCATGAGGAGTGTGGCCATCGCCGTGATGGCGGGGTCCACCGCGTACTGAACGGAATCGAAGATGTACTTCGGCAACGTAACCAGGCCGGCACCGCCGAGGAACGTGATGAACACGGCCTCGTCGAAGCTGCTGATGAAACCGAACAGCATGGCCGCCACGATCGACGGGGCAAGGAGACGGATCGTTACGCTTGTCCACGCTTTTAGGCGACTGGCCCCCATCGTCATCGCTGCCAGCTCCAAATCGGTCCTTACCTGGTCGAGCGAGGTTGAGAGCACGATCACGACCATAGGCAGCGCGTGGACTGTGTGTGCGAGGACGATGCCCGGCTTTGTTCCCAACAGATCGAGCTGAGCGAAGACGGCGTACATTCCCACCGCGTAGGCCGATGCCGGGATGATCAGCGGGGCAATCGCTGTTGCTTCCAGGATGCCCCGGCCTTTAAGCGCGCTGCGCTTCAGGGCGAAGACCAGAGGTAGGGCGACGAGCAATGAGCCGATGGAAACGTACGCTCCAATTTCCAATGAGAGTAGGGTCGGAGCCCCCCATTTGCCTGACGTGAACACATCGACGTACCGGTCCAACCCCCAGTCCTTGGGCGGAAATGAAACCCTCTGGTCTTTGGAGAAAGAGAGGATCGCGATGAAGACCGCCGGACCCAGCAAGAAGATCACGGCGCAGGCAACGAGCACCCGGCCAATGATGCCCGCGGCCTTATCGAGCGCCCGGTTCCGGAACCTTGGAATTGTGTCCATCATTTTCCGATTCCCTCTCGAAGAGCCTTCGCCCCGACGAATTTGAATGTCACCAGCAGAACCACCAGCGCAGTCAGCAGGAGGATGACCGATGATGCGGCTGCCCGCGGGTAATTGAAGTAGGAGAAGATGTCGTCGCCGATAACGGTGGCCATGAAGGGCGATTGCGCACCGCCCAGCAGGACCGGCGTGATGTAGAAACCTATGCTGATCGCGAAAACGATGGCACCGGCCGCGACGGCCCCGGAGCGTACCAGGGGTAGCCAGACTGAAAGCATGGCCCAGGTACGGGACGATCCCAGCACGCTCGCCGAGTTGAGCAGTTCCTTGTCAAAGTTCACCATTGTCGGATACATAGCCAAGACCGCGTAGGGAAGCATGGTGTAGGTCATGCCCAGCACCACTGCCAGTGGCGTGTACAACAAGGGCAGAGGTTCCTCGATGAGGCCGGACTGAAGCAAGAGTGTGTTGACGAGCCCATTCTTGGACAGCAGCACCGCCCATGCGTAGGACTTGACTACCACTCCCATCCAGAAGGGCAAGAGCACAGCTGTCCACAGCAGCGCCTTGGCCACAGGCTTTTGCGCTTTCGCCAATTGCCAGGCAAGGCTTCCGCCAAGCACTAGGCACAGAGCCGTTACGGTCAGCGACATGACCAAGGTGCTGAGCAGCGCGTTCCTTATGGCAGGTGAACCGAACGCTGCCGCGTAGTTCGAAAAACCGCCGGAGCCCCCGGTAAAGGAATCGATGCCGAGTTTCACTAGAGGGTAAACGATGAAGAGGAGAGCAACCACTACCAGCGGAGCGATCATTAGGAGGCTGGGAACTGTGGGCAGTACTGCACTCCACTGTCGGGTTCTCTTCACGGAGTCAATTTGTGGCTGCGGACTGATTACAGGCATCCTGCTCTCCTTTTCCACATCATCGACTGACCAACGAGATGCTTAGCCACGCAGGAACTCCTGCCAGCGATCGTTGACTTCCTTGTAGTTCTTGACGTACCACGTGTAATTCAGGGCAGCCAGGACCTCGCGGTTGGCGGGGAAGTCCGCGAGCTTGCTGGCAACGTCGGCCGGCAGGAAGTCGAAAGCCTTGGGGTTGGGCACCGAATAGCCAAGGGCCTCGGCCCACTTGGCTTCCGCCTCAGGGTGCTTGGCGATCCACTCAATAAACTGCCAGGACGCTGCGCTGTTCGGGGATCCGGCGACGACGTTCCAGAAGCCGGGGTTATAGAGTCCCTGGTCCCAGCTAACCGTCATTGGAGTCCCCTGCTTGTCCACGGCATAGGCTCGGCCGCTGTAGCTGATTCCCATGTCCGCCTCGCCGGATGCGAATACCTGCATGTTCTGATCGCCGGACGACCACCAGGTGCCCATAGACGGCTTCAACTTCTTGAGAGTCTCGAATGCCCGGTCAAGGTCGATCTCGTGGGTGGCCAGATCTTTGACGGGAACCCCAGCCGCAACCTCTGCGAGACTCAGGTTGACCAAGGGGGAAGTGGCGATGCTGGTGCGGGTACCCGGAAACGATGCAGTGTCGAAAAACTCCGTCGTGTTTGCCGGGCACTTCTCGACGGCTCGGGTGGAACATGCAGAGACGTATCCGAGGGCTGACCAGCTGATACCGAACTCGGTGACGGCGCTTTGCGGGAGCGACTGAAGGATGCGGGCCTTGACGTCTTCGGGCATCTTCTCGATGAGTCCCTTGTCATAAGCGATGTAGGCATCCGGGCCCGAGGTCGAATCCAACAGGTCCCATTCGATCTTGTTGGCCTGTTTCTGGGACTCGAGGTTCGCGACGTACTTTCCGGGGGCGTCGACGATCTTGACTTCGATCCCGGTTTCGGCGACGAACGGGTCAACGAGGTAGGTCTTTGTCGCTCCAGAGAGCGGGTTGCCCCAGCTCGCGATGACGAGCGATGGTTTGGGTTGAGTCGCGTTTTCCGGCGAAGAGCACGCCGCGCTGCTCAACATCAGGCCGGCCAAAGCCGCCCCAAGGCCGACGCGCCGCCAAAGCGATAAGGAGTTGTTGCTGAATGGCATTATTCAACCTGTCTTGTCTCGAAAAATGGAACTAAAGGCAAATAGCAGTGACGAGCGGACATGATCCATATGACGCTCATCGTGAGCCGGAGGAGGGCAGGACCTCGCTGGGTCATCAGCATGTGGCGCACCCTCGCGCCGCTGCTCCCGCCTCCGTCTGCTTGGAACGCAACTCTCGAATCTTTGAGACTTAAGTCACACATAAGTTCTATTTAGAGACTATACTCATACTTAAGTTTCTGGCAAGAGGCTGACTGGAGGAGGTTGTAGACATCGAAGGCAGTGATTTCGCCATCACGCCGGAATCCCTGAAGTGTCGGGGAAATGCGAGGCGGGAGGAGTGTTGGTCGTCCAAAACCCGAACTCCCCCACCCGCAGTCAGACTAAAGATAAGTTCAGTAGTAAAGCACCCCTGGCTTTGGAGCAGATGTAAGAATTCTGAAGTTCCACTACAGTCAAGACGATGAAGTGAACTCGAGCAACATGTCGCCGTGCAGCCATCAACAGTTGAGGAGCCCACGCATGCCCACCCGTACCGGTCCAATGCAACCGCCTGAGAATCAAACCCGGGAGGCCCAGGAATCGCCCCATGATTTGGATCTCGGCCGCCGCCTTCGCAGGATTCGTCGCGGCAAGGGATTCTCGCTCCGACAGGTTTCGGCCGAGGCCGGCGTATCCGAGGGATTTCTGTCCCAAGTCGAGCGCGGCAAGGCAAGCCCGTCCGTGGCCTCGCTACGCCGGATCTGTCAAGCCCTCGGTGAGCCTATGGGGGCGCTGTTTGCCGATCCCGCTGACACGGAAAACGGCAGTCCACTGGTCCGCGTCGGGGACCGGCGGCGTATCCTGCGCCCCGATGGCAGCGCCGAGTTCATGCTCACTCCGCGTGACGCACGGAAACTGCAGATCCATCAGACCATCGTCGTACCCGGACGCTCGTCGGGGCCGGAACTGTATACCCACCAAGGCGATGAGGAATGCATTATCGTCCTCGAAGGGACACTCACAGTACGAACAGGCAGCCGCGAGTATTTCTTGGAATCCGGCGATGCCCTGCTGATCGATCCGCAGGTCGGACACGGATTTGCGAATCACGGAAGCCAGTCTGCCGTAGTGTTGTGGGTCATTACCCCCGCCAACCAAGACATGTAGGCAAGCGATTTCTCTGCACTGTTTCCCTGATTTCGGATGGCGGATGAGTCGAGACGACACTTCAGAAACCCCGGTTCAAGTGTCCAAAGTTCTTTGGACACTTGGCTTCGTACTTGGTCGAACAGCTTCTGCCGAGCCTAGGTTCAGCCGTTGCTGCCGTCCTCGCTTGGCCGCAGAGGTCGTCCCTTCCGGGAAGACCGCCGGGTGGTCGAGGGCATCATCTACCGGTACCGGTGCGGGATCGCCTGGCGGGATCTCCCGGTGGAGTTTGGTCCATGGCAGACGATCTGGAAGCGTCACCGCCGCTACAGCGGAGACGGTACTGGGACACCATCCTGGCGGCGCTGCTGACAACTGCGGATACCCGCGGTGAAGTGGACTCGTCGATCTCAGTCGACTCGACGGTGAACCGCGCCCACCAGCATTTCCCGCGCCACACGGGGCCCACTCGAATTACATGAAAAGCATCAGCGGTCTACCTTTACCGTCGACCAAGGCGTGAATTTTGGTGCTTAGTCCGCCGCGGGAGCGCCCAATTGTGTGATCGTCCGGCTCAGCAAACAGAAGCTCGTTGCCCCCGGACAAGGCGGAGATGCACCCATGTTCACCCACCTGATGGACCATTGAAGATCAACCGCGTCGGTTCGGGCAGGCCACGCACCCGCCCAAACCGTATTCGCGGTGACAAGGCATACTCGTCCAGAGCCATCAGGACCCATCTTCGCGACCGCGGCATCAAGCAGTGGCGGGCCCTGACAACCCGCTACGACAAACTCGCCCTCACCTACCGCGGCGGAGCAGTCCTCAGAGCAATCGTATCTGGCCACCAGCTTAGGAGACGCGCCCTAAGCGGACTACGGCGGCACGGTGCGTTCCACTCGCGACGCAGCTGCCGCCGTCGTGCTTTGCGTTCAAGTAGTGACGCCAAAGGCAACCTTCCAGGCCTCGGGAAGGCATCTTCGGACCTTCCAGCGCACTCCCAGCCACCAATCAGGATCCGTGCGTTAATTTAGTGAATGCACGTCATCTGAAGCGCCTTGACTGGAACTTGGCGGATGGGGCGTGCCACACTGTGTAGCGCGTGTGCACCGGCGTCCCCGTCGGAACAGCCGACGACGTCCCGCACCGTGAATCCCACACCACCATTCCCAAGGGAGACCCATGTCCAATCCCAGCACCGAAGGCGTGCCCCCAGTGTCCAGGAAAGTGATCGGCCTGGCCGTCGCTGGAGCGGTGGGCGGGTTCCTGTTCGGCTTCGATTCTTCCGTGGTTAACGGTGCCGTGGATGCCATGAAGGACGAATTCCTCATGAGCGAAGCCGTCACTGGGTTTGCTGTCGCAGTCGCCTTGCTGGGGTGCGCGCTGGGCGCCTACCTGGCCGGCAAAGTCGCCGACCGCTACGGCCGCATTCCGGCAATGAAGATCGGCGCCCTCCTTTTCCTGGTGAGCTCCGTGGGTACAGGACTGGCTTTTGGTGTGTGGGACCTGATCTTCTGGCGCTTGGTGGGAGGCTTGGGCATCGGCCTTGCTTCGGTCATCGCCCCGGCCTACATTTCCGAGATCTCCCCACGGCACGTGCGTGGCCGTTTGGCGTCGCTTCAGCAGCTCGCCATCACTACCGGCATCTTCGCGGCACTGCTGTCGGACGCCGTCCTGGCTAATTCTGCCGGCAGCGCCGGCAGCACGTTCTGGCTCGGGATGGAAGCCTGGCGCTGGATGTTCATCGCCTGCGCCGTGCCGGCCGCCGTGTACGGCTGGATCGCGTTCCGCTTGCCCGAGTCGCCGCATTTCCTGGTGCTCAACGGCAAGGAAGACCAAGCTCGAACAATCTTCGATACCCTCATCCCCAACGACGATACCGAGCGGCACATCCGCGACATCCGCGAGTCCATCCAGCAGGACCAGCTGTCCACCAAGAAGGGCTCGCTGCGCGGCAAGACATTCGGCCTGCAGGCAGTGGTTTGGATCGGCATCATCCTCTCCGTACTGCAGCAATTCGTTGGCATCAACGTGATCTTCTATTACTCCACCACGCTGTGGAAAGCGGTCGGATTCCAGGAGAAGGACTCCCTCACCATCTCTGTTGCCACCTCGGTGACCAACATTTTGGTGACTCTGGTAGCCATCGCGCTGGTGGACCGCATTGGCCGCCGCCCCATCCTGCTGACCGGCTCCATCGGCATGGCTGTCTCGCTCGGCGTCATGGCGTTGGCCTTTTCCTCCGCTGTTGGCAAGGGCTCCGAGATCAGCCTCCCCGGCGCTTGGGGCCCGGTTGCCCTCGTGGCGGCGAACGTCTTCGTCATCAGTTTCGGTGCTTCCTGGGGCCCGCTCGTGTGGGTGCTGCTTGGCGAGATCTTCCCATCCCGAATCCGAGCCCGCGCGCTCGGACTGGCGGCGGCCGCCCAGTGGATCGCGAACTTTGCCATCACGCTCAGCTTCCCCATCATGGCGGCGGGTTCGTTGCCACTGACGTACGCCTTGTACGCGGCGTTCGCTGCGGCGTCGTTCTTCTTTGTGATGTTCAAGGTTCCCGAGACGAACGGGATGTCGCTGGAGCAGGCCGAGACGCTATTCGTTCCCAAGGGCGCACCGGTAGCGCCGCTGCCGGTCACGTCCAACGAGCCGAAATAACACGAAAAAGCCCGACGGATTCCGTCGGGCTTTATTCGTGGTTAAGGGCGGGACTACACCAGGTGCGGTTCGTGCGACCTCAGGTACCCGCGGCCTCCGAAGGCGATGAGAATCGCAATCACCATGGCAACGGCACCGGCATAGAAGGGCACCTGCGGCCCAAAGTGCTCGCCCAGCTGGGCGGCGGCGAACGGGGCCAGCGCACCGCCCATCCAACGCACAAAGTTGTAGCCGGCGGATGCGATGGGTCGCGGAGAATCGGAAACGCCCATGGCCAGTTCGGTGTAAATCGTATTGTTGATGCCCAACAGGGCACCGGCCGCGATGACAAGCACGACGACGGCAGTCACCGAGTGCCCGGCAGCAAGTCCCAGTCCAAGGAGGTCGAGCATTAGCGCGGCCAAGGTGCCGGTCAGGACCTTTACAGCGCCGAAACGCTTCTGCAGCACGGGAGCCACGAACACCGAGAACACGGCAACGGCAACGCCCCAACCGAAGAACACTCCGCCGATGCCGTATGCGTCCATTCCGAGGATGAACGGCGTGAAGGCGAGGATGGTAAAGAAGCCGTAGTTGTAGAACAGGGCGCTTGCTGCCGTGGTGCTGAGGCCCTTGTGCCCCAGCGCAAGGAGCGGATCCCGCAGACGTGACTTCCTGGCGGGAGCGGGCGTCCTGGGAAGCAAAGCCAGCAGTGCGATGAATGCAGCAGCCATGAGGACTGCGGTTCCAAAGAACGGTGCCCGCCACTGCCAGCCGCCCAGCAATGCCCCAAGAAGCGGGCCCAGCGAGATACCCAGGCCGAGCGCCGCTTCGTAAAGAATGATGGCCGTTCCGGTACCACCACTGGCCACACCGACGATCACGGCCAGGGCGGTCGCGACAAAGAGGGCGTTACCCAATCCCCAACCAGCACGGAAACCCACCAACTGCTCAACACTGCCGGACAAGCCGGACAACGATGCGAACACCACGATCACGGCCAGCCCGATCAGCAGCGTCTTCTTCCCGCCAATACGCGAGGACACGAAGCCGCTGATCAACATCGCGATCGCCGTCACAAGGAAGTAACTCGTGAAGAGCAAGGAAACTTCGCTGGTGGACGCGTCCAGGTTCTTGGCGATTGCCGGCAGGATCGGGTCCACGAGTCCGATGCCCATGAACGCGAATACGGCTGCGAGCGCGGTGGCCCACACGGCCTTCGGCTGTTTGAGGAGTGAAGCTTTTTCAGCTTCGAGGGTGGTTTCTGTTGTTGTCTCGGCGCTTTCTGAAGCGTCAGCCAGTTGGCGTGACATTCAAGGGCTCCTTGTCGGTGCGTTTGGTTCTGGTTAGTTCTGGAATGAGCTGTTGAGCTTGCTGATGATGGGGAGCGCTGCGGCGAGCTGCTCGATTTCATCGCTGCTCAGCTCTTGGAGCAACCCGGCCACCATCGCGTTTCGGCGCTGGTTGGCAGATTCGACGGCGGCGGTCCCGGCTTTGGTGATGACCACCTGGACTGCGCGGGAATCGTTGACGTCAGGCTGCCGGCTGACGAGGCCTGAGCGTTCGAGCTTGATGATCTGCTCGGTGGCGCTGGGGACCTTGATCCCCAAATTCTTGGCGATGTCACCGACGCGGAGTCCGCCATCGGAAATCATGGAGAGCAGGCTGAGCTGCGCCGCGGTGAGTTCACCTTCCGGATCCAGACGGCGGAACATGTACACGCCCAGGCGCAGTGACTCGCGGAATTCCTGCGCGATATGGAGAAGCCGGGGGTCGGAAGCCGAAGTGCTCGTCATATTTAGGCAGCCTAATAGTTAGGCTGCCTAAGAGTCAAGCTCAAGCGGCTCAGAGCTTCAGCTTCATGCCCTCATGGCTCGCGACAAAACCCAAACGCTCATAGAAACGATGCGCCGCCGCACGGGACTTGTCGGTCGTCAACTGGACCAGGGAGCATCCCCGCGCACGCGCCTGGCCGATGGCCCACTGGATCATGAGCGCACCCACGCCCTGCCCGCGCAGCGCATCGTCCACACGGACGGCCTCGATCTGGGCGCGCAACGATCCCCTGCGCGACAGGCCCGGGAGATAGCTGAGCTGAAAAGTGGCAACAACCTCACCGCCGAGTTCGCCCACCACCAAAAGGTGGGCAGGGTCGCCGTCGATCATTTCAAAAGCGCGCTCGTACGGCGCGAGGTCGTCCAGATTTTCGCGGGTAGCGCCCAGCTGGTCATCCACCAGCAACGCAAGGATTCGCGGCAAATCAGCCTTGGTAGCGCGCCGAAGACTGAAGGTTCCAGAGTCGACGGCGGCAGTCATCAAAGCGGGTATGGCGGCGGGGTCCGTAGTCACCACCCCAGCATGCCACTTGATTTGGAACCTAGTATTGCTAAGTACCGGTACTTAGTTCTACTATGTAGTGGTAGCTAGTAATACTGAGTAGCGAGGGAGGTGTCCGATGGGCAAGCAGATGACGGAGATGCTCAAAGGCACATTGGAGGGCATAGTGCTGGCCCTCCTGACCGGAAAGGCAGCGTATGGATACGAGATCACCACGCTGCTCCGGGAGCAGGGCTTCACCGAGATCGCTGAGGGCACTGTGTACGCACTGCTCGTCAGGATCGAACAAAAGGGGCTGGTAGACGTCGAAAAGCGCCCGTCCGAAAAGGGACCACCCCGCAAGGTGTACACGCTCAACGCGCAGGGCAAAAACGAACTGGACGAATTCTGGAACACCTGGAGCTTCTTGTCCGAACGGCTTGAAGAGCTCCGCAAGGAAGGAAACTGAGATGGCAGCAAAATGGATCGAACTGGTGACCGGTTCGCTCGAACAGAAGAAGCAGTACAAGCAGGCCAAGGCGCGGCTGGATGCCTTGCCCGAGCCCTACCTCACGGTGGCCACGGCCTTCAACCGGTACCTCATGTACTACGGCGGGGTTACCGAAGGGGACACCATGGTGCAGATGTTCACGGATCTGGCGGACCTGTGGGAACGCGCCGCCATCGACGGAACGCCCGTGAGCGGGATCGTCGGCGAAGATCCGATCGAGTTCGCCGAGGCTTTTGCCCAGGCCTACGGCGGAAAGCGCTGGATTGATAAGGAACGCGAGCGCCTCACGAAGGCCGTTGATAAAGCACGGGAGGCTGAATCATGACCGCAACCGCAATCCGGGTAGACGGCATCGAGAAGTCGTACAAGGATCTGCATGTTCTGCGCGGGGTGGATTTTGAGGTAGCGTCCGGCAGCATTTTTGCCCTCCTCGGCTCCAACGGAGCAGGGAAGACCACCATGGTGAAGATCCTGTCCACCCTGCTCAAGGCGGACGCCGGCGCTGCCGTCGTCGAGGGCTTTGATGTTGCCACCGAGTCGCTCCAGGTGAGGCAGTCCATCAGCCTCACGGGGCAGTTCGCGGCAGTGGATGAAGTCCTGTCCGGCAAGGAGAACCTGATCCTGGTGGCGAAACTGCGTCACCTGAAAAACCCGGGCCGGATCGCAGATGAGTTGCTGGCGCAGTTCAGCCTCAGCGATGCGGGCTCCCGCAAAGTGGCGACGTACTCCGGCGGCATGCGTCGCCGTCTGGATATTGCCATGAGCCTGATCGGCAACCCGAAGGTGATCTTCCTGGACGAACCGACCACCGGCCTGGACCCCGAAGCCCGCCTCGAGGTGTGGCACATCGTCAAGAACCTCGCAAACCGAGGGACCACGGTCCTGCTGACCACCCAGTATCTGGATGAAGCTGAGCAACTCGCGGATCGAATTGCGATCCTTCATGAAGGACGCATTATTGCGAACGGCACCCTCGCCGAGCTCAAGCAACTGCTGCCGCCGGCCAAGATCGAGTACGTCGAGAAGCAGCCGAGCCTGGAGGACATCTTCCTTGCACTGGTTGGCACTGGCAACAACGAGTCAGTAAAGGACAGGTCATGAGCACCCATTTCTTCGCCGACACGTCCGTGCTGCTGGGCCGCTCAATGCGGCACGTCTTCCGCAGCGTGGACACCATCATCACCACCGCGATCACCCCGATCGCCCTCATGCTGTTGTTTGTCTACGTGTTCGGCGGCGCCATCAGGACTGATACGGACAACTACGTGAATTACCTGTTGCCGGGCATCATGCTGATCGCCATCGCCTCCGGCATCGCCTACACGGCAGTCCGGTTGTTCACGGACATGCAAAGCGGTATCTTCGAGCGGTTCCAGTCCATGCCGATCGCACGCTCTTCTGTTCTGTGGGCCCACGTTCTCACGTCACTGGCAGCCAACGGGCTCTCGCTGGTAATCATCGTCCTGGTGGCGCTCCTCATGGGATTCCGCACCTCGGCCAACGTGCTGGATTGGCTGGCCATTGCGGGGATCCTGGCCCTCTTCACCTTGGCACTCACATGGATCGCCATCATCGCCGGCCTCTCGGCGAAGTCCGTGGACGGCGCCGGCGGGTTCTCCTACCCGCTGATCTTCCTGCCGTTCATCAGCTCCGCCTTCGTCCCGACGGAGACCATGCCCGGCCCGGTCCGATGGTTTGCCGAGAACCAGCCGGTCACGTCCATCGTGAACACCATCCAGGACCTGTTCGCACAGCGTCCCGTTGGCGGCGACATCTGGGTTGCACTGGCCTGGTGCCTGGGGATCCTCGTGCTCGCCTACGCTTTCGCGGCGGCAGCGTATCGGCGGCAGATCGCCTAAGGACTTGGCGTTTGAACCAGGCCTAAGCTCCCCCGTTTTCCACAGGGGAGCTTTCGCCGTGAGAGCCGATTAGCCATTGGTCAGACATTAGCTATAGCTTTATCGAAACAGATTTGTAACGGCCGTCACCATTTTGGTGGGCTCTTCGAAGGGTTCTTGAACTAATGTCCGATCAGACAACACAGGCGCAGACCGGCGTCTCCAGCAGGGACAGCGAGCCCCACCTGTCACGCTCGCTCAGCAACCGCCACATCCAGCTCCTGGCCATTGGCGGGGCCATCGGAACCGGCCTCTTCATGGGCTCGGGCAAAACCATCTCCGTGGCCGGGCCCTCCGTGATTTTCGTGTACATGATCATCGGCTTCATGCTCTTCTTCGTCATGCGAGCCATGGGCCAACTCCTGTTGTCCAACCTGAACTACAAGTCCTTCAGCGACTTCGCCGGCGATCTCCTTGGCCCGTGGGCAGGCTTCTTCACCGGCTGGACCTACTGGTTCTGCTGGGTGGTCACCGGTGTTGCGGACGTTATCGCCATTGCCGGCTATGCCAATGAGCTGTGGCCAGGCGTTCAGCTGTGGGTCCCGGGAATTGCGACCATCATCATCCTGCTCCTCCTGAACCTCCCCACCGTGAAGGCATTCGGCGAGACCGAGTTCTGGTTCGCGCTCATCAAGATCGTTGCAATCGTCGCGCTGATCGTCGTTGGCCTGGTCATGATCTTCACCGGCTTCCAGTCCAACGCCGGCGCCGCCAGCTTCACCAACCTCTGGAGCCATGGCGGGTTCTTCCCCAAGGAATTCATGGGCTTCGTGGCCGGCTTCCAGATCGCTGTCTTCGCGTTCGTGGGCATCGAACTGGTGGGCACCGCCGCAGCCGAAACCAAGAACCCAGAGCACAACCTGCCCCGCGCCATCAATGCCATCCCGCTGCGCGTCATGCTCTTCTACGTAGGCGCCCTCATCATCCTCATGTCGGTCACCCCGTGGACCGAGTTCAAGGCAGGACACAGCCCGTTCATCGCCATGTTCTCCCTGGCAGGCCTCGGCATGGCGGCAACCGTGGTCAATCTCGTGGTGCTCACCTCGGCCATGTCTTCGGCCAACTCGGGCATCTACTCGACGTCGCGCATGGTGTTCGGCCTGGCCAACGATGGCGACGCACCCAAGGTCTTCGGCCGCCTCTCCAGCCGCAAAGTACCCCAGAACGCACTGTTCCTGTCCTGCGTCCTGCTGCTGGCCGGCGTCGTGCTCCTCTACGCGGGCAAGGACGTCGGCGCGGCGTTCGACATGGTGACCACGGTGTCCGCGGTCTGCTTCATGTTCGTCTGGTCCATCATCCTTGCCAGCTACCTCGTGTACCGCAAGCGCCGTCCCGAGCAGCACGCGGCGTCGCCGTTCAAGATGCCCGGCGGCATTCCGATGGTGTGGGTTGTTTTCGCCTTCTTCGCCTTCCTGGTCTGGGCGCTCACCACGCAGCCGGACACGCTCACGGCCCTGCTGGTGACGCCCATTTGGTTCGCGGTTCTTGGCATCGCTTACGCCGTGGTCCGCAAATCACCGCTGCACCAGGCGCGCGTGGCGGAATGGAAGGCGATGGCGGAAGCCGAAACGGCGGCAGCGCGCTAACCCCCTCCCGATGTTCTCTCACATCCCACGGGTTTGTGGGCGACGTTCTCTCACATCCAACGTGGTTCGGGTGAGTTCATCGCGGCTGGGACGGATTGGTAGGAAAACCCTCGACGTCGGCACCCAAGGCTGGGTGCCGATGTCGCGCTCTTATGTGAGAGAACGTCCGCCAAAAGGCCTCACGACGTGAGAGAGGAATCAGGCTTCGGCTTTTCGATCCTCTATGAGCTTCTGGAGGGCCGGGAACAGCGGGTGCGACGGCGGAAGTTCGGTGATGCGTTCGACGGCGGCAGCCGCGTCCAGCTCGGAGAGCATGTTTGCGAGTTCCACAGCTTCGTCGTCGGATCCGTCGTCGAAACGAAGGGCGGCCGACATCGCCTCCAGCAACGCGACCGGAGTTACACCTCGCTCCGCCAACTCAGCCGCTGGGCCGACAAACCGCTCGTGCCGGCCGAGCTTCCGCAGCGGTGCCCGGCCGACGCGGACCACGGTATCCGGCAGGTACGGGTTGTTGAAGCGGGACAGGATCTTCTGCACATACGCTTCCTGCTCCGCCTCCACGAATCCGTGTTTGGCCACCAGCAGTTCCTTTGTCTCTTCAAGAACAGCCCTGACCTTCGCCGCCACGGACGGATCGGCCATGGCATCGGAGATCTTCTCCAGGCCCGCCGCGTAGCCGAAGTACGCAGCAGATGCATGCCCGGTATTCACGGTGAACAACTTGCGCTCGATGTAGGGGCCAAGCTCGTCCACGAACGTCGCTCCCGGAATGGCGGGGACGTGATCACCAAACGGTGTGCGGTCGATGACCCATTCGTAGAACGTCTCCACGGTGACATCCAGGCCCTGGCCCGGCTCCTGATTAGGGACTATGCGGTCCACTGCCGTGTTGGCGAAGACAGCCACAGAGTCCAAATCAGCGGCGGAGTCGTCCCAAGCTGCCCGGACCTCCACCTGCAGGAGGTGCGTTGCGTTGATGGCGTTCTCGCATGCCATCACCTGCAGCGGCGGCAATGATGGCTCCCGTGCCGCGAGCCCGCGCGCGATGACCGGTGCCACGAACTTCAGGATGTGTGGCCCCACTGCGGTGGTGACCACATCCGCCGTCGAGATTTCCTCAACAACGGCCGCTTCCTGCGTGCTCGAGTTCAGCGCGCGGAACCCGTCCACGGTTTTGACCGCAGGGTTCTCGCCAACTTCATGGACGTCGTAGCTGCTGGCGGAGGCGAGCTGGCTGATCAGCGCGTCCGCAACATCCGCGAACACCACCTCGTAGCCGGCTTCGTGCAGCAACAGCCCCACGAAGCCGCGTCCGATGTTGCCTGCCCCAAAATGGACTGCCTTCACTATGCGTTGACCTTTCCGAACAGCTCCAGTACTTCCTCAACCGTGGTCGCTTCCTCCAGCTGGGCCACTTGGGCTTTGTTGGTGAAGATTTTGGCGATCGAGGACAGGATGTGGAGGTGCTCATTGTTGAGGCCAGCGACGCCGACCACGAACTTCACTTGCTTGCCGCCCCAGTCGATGCCCTCGGGGTACCGAATGATGGAAACTGCGGAGTGCCGGATGTGTTCCTTGGCATCGTTGGTGCCGTGCGGGATCGCCAGGAAGCTGCCCATGTACGTGGACACGGATTCCTCGCGTTCGTGCATCGCGTGCACGTAGCTGACATCCACGGCGCCGCGGTCCAGCAGGAGCTGCCCGGCTTCGTCGATCGCCGCATCGCGGTCGTGTGCCATTCCGTTCAGCACAACGCTCTCGGGGAGCAGGACTCCTTTACCCCCGACGGCGGCGGCCGGCTCGGCGGCATGGGCACCGTGCGTGGCGGCTGCTCCGGCTCCGGCAGCTGCGGCGGGCTGCGCACCGGCGGTGGGCTCCGCCGTCGTGCTTGCGCCGGAAGCGGTGCCTTCGTCGGTGTTGCTCGCCTTGACCAGTTCAACGATTTCGTCGTACTTCGGGCTGTTCATGAAGTTGTCCACCGAGAAGTGCATGGCGCTGGCTGTCCTCGGCTGGGCGCGTTCGGTGAGGTCTTCGTGGGTGATGACGACGTCGTAGGAATCGCTCAGGTTGGCGATTGCCGAGTTGGTGACCTTGACCTCAGGGAAGCCGGCAGCCTTGATCTTGTTGCGCAGGACGGATGCGCCCATGGCGCTGGAGCCCATGCCGGCGTCGCAGGCGAACACGATGTTCTGGACGGGACGGGTAAGGACGGTGCCGCTGCGGTCGCCTGCCCGGTCGCCCACCAGGGCCGATGAGACGGAGCTCTTCTTGCCCTTCATGGCTTCCATGCGGGACGTGGCTTCGGAAAGATCGTCCTCGCCCTTGTTCTTGGAGGTGCGCAGGATCAGTGAAGCAATGAGGAAGGAAACGGTGGTGGCGAGGACTACCGCAAGGATCACGCCGACGTAGCTGTCACGCGACGTCTGGGCAATGACGGCGATGATGGAACCTGGCGCTGCGGGAGCTACGAGGCCGGAGTTGGTGATGGCCAGGGTTGCGATACCCGTCATGCCGCCACCGATGGCAGCGAGGATCAGGATCGGCTTCATCAGTACGTAAGGGAAGTAGATCTCGTGGATGCCACCGAAGAAGTGGATGATCGCTGCGCCCGGTGCCGATGCTTTTGCTGCGCCCCGGCCGAAGAACATGTAGGCCAGCAGGATACCCATGCCCGGGCCGGGGTTGGCCTCAAGCAGGAACAGGATGGACTTGCCCTGGTCCAGGGACTGCTGGATACCCAGTGGGGTCAGGACGCCATGGTTGATGGCGTTGTTGAGGAAGAGAACCTTTGCCGGCTCAATGAAGATGCTGGTCAGTGGGAGCAGGCCATTGTTGACCAGGAACTGGACCACCGTTCCTGCGCCGTCGGTGAAGATCTTGACGATATATGAGAGGCCGTAGAAGCCGCCCAAGGCCAGTACCGCGCCCCAAATGCCGGCGGAAAAGTTGTTCACCAGCATCTCGAAGCCGGGACGGATCTTGCCATCCCAGAGGCGGTCAAGCTGCTTGATGGTCCAGCCGCCCAGCGGGCCCATGATCATGGCGCCGATGAACATCGGAGAACTTGTACCCGCGATGACACCCATGGTGGCGATGGCACCCACCACGCCGCCACGGACGTCGTAGACCATCCGGCCGCCGGTATAGGCAATCAGCAGTGGCAACAGGTACTTGACCATGGGGCCAACCAGGCCGGGGTTGGTTACTCCCTCAGCGTTGGTCCCGAAACCGCCAAGTTCCGCGACTGGAATCCACCCTTCCTTGATGAACAGGGCCGTGATGAGGCCCCAGGCGATGAAGGCGCCAATGTTGGGCATGATCATGCCGGACAGGAATGTTCCGAACTTTTGGACGCCAACGCGCAGGCTGGTGCGGGGCTTCGCAACGGTCTCTGTTGCCATGTGAATTCCTAACGTGTGTCCCGCGGCGTCGCGGGGTCAGTCGATATAGATCGAGAGAGAACAGCCTTAGGAGCTGCTGGAAATGCGGTGAAGCCACTCAAGGAAGAGCTTCAATTCAGAGCTGGAAAGTTGGTCCGAATGCGAGGCCTGCAGTGCCGCATTCAGGGCGATTGCCGCAACAACCACGGAGGACTTACCGGAGTCCTCCTGTGCGGCGCCACGGGCGGTATCCGTGGAGACGGCGAAAATCATGGAATCCCGGGTCATCGTTGAGAGCTCGAGGTTCCTTTCTTCCACCGGTTCGGCGATGAGCATGAGCGTTACACCCACGTTGGCCGCGAGGATGCTTCGCGCCGCTTCACGGGGCGGCACGTTGATCTGACCGGCGATGGCGGCCTTGTTCAGCATTTCTTCCAGAAGCGCTTCAGCATCGGCCACGATTGCTGGGCGGCTTTCCGGCCTGATATTGCCGAACATCACCAGATACAGGTGGGGTTGGCTCAGCCCGAACTGGACGTGGTTGTCCCACATCCGCCGGACGTCTTCCAAGGGCTCCCCGGACGGGGCAAAGTCCCGCTCTCCTGCAACGTACTCTTCAAAGCCGGCGGAAACGACGGCGTCGAACAGTCCTTCTTTGTCTCCAAAGTGGTGGTAGAGCGTTGGGGCCGTAACCCCGGCCAACGCTGTGATCTGGCGCGTGGAGACCGCTGACCCTTCCGAATTTGCCAACAATTCAGCAGCTGCACGGAGCAACCGAACTTTTGGCGGAAGCTGGTCATCGAAACTCATAACCGCTACCCTAGCACCTATAGCGTTGCTATATGAAGTGGCTCACAACAGAATTTTGTAGGCTAATTTCGCAGGCTCGTGGTGCCGTTGCCGGTGGGTCTGAACCAACACGCAGGAACAGAGGATTCAGTGCAGAATTTCCAAGGAGTAGGGGTAAGCCCTGGCCGCATCATTGGTTCCGTCCGCCAGATGCCCAAACCGGTGAGTGAACCGCCGTCGGGCGAGCGGTTGGCCGCAGACATCAGTCCGGAGGACGCCGTAGCGGGCTTGAAAGCCGCAGCGCAAGCCGTCCACGACGAGCTCAAGGGGCGCGCGGACTCTGCCTCCGGCGACGGCAAGGCCGTCCTCGAGGCCACCGCGCTCATGGCCAAAGACACCATGCTCTTGAAATCCGCGGCCAAGCTCATCAATGCGGGCTCATCCGCGGAACGGGCCATCTGGGAAGCAGGCGCCTCCGTTTCCGAAATGCTGCACAACCTGGGCGGCTACATGGCCGAACGCGCCACGGACGTGCTGGACGTGCGTGCCCGCATTGTGGCTGAGCTGCGGGGCGTCCCCGCGCCCGGCATCCCTTCTTCGGAGACGCCTTTCATTTTGCTGGCGGAGGACCTCGCCCCGGCGGATACCGCAACTCTTGACCCCGAGAAGGTGCTGGCCTTGGTCACCTCGGGCGGCGGGCCGCAGTCGCACACGGCGATCATCGCCCGCTCGCTCGGCCTTCCTGCTGTTGTCGCGGCTCATGGCGTTGATTCTGTTCTGGATGGCAGCGAGGTTTACGTAGACGGGGCAGCTGGCCTCGTGGTTATCTCCCCCTCGGAGGAGCAGCGCGCTGCAGCAACCGCCTGGGCGGAAACGTCCGCAACGCTTGCCGCCTTCGACGGAAACGGCACGACGGCGGACGGCCACTTGGTCCCGCTCCTCGCCAACGTGGGTGGAGCAAAGGATGCAGTGGCAGCAGCTGGCCTCGGCGCCCAGGGTGTTGGCCTGTTCCGTACCGAGTTCTGCTTCCTCGAGCGCGATACCGAACCCTCTGTCGATGAACAAGCCGCAGCGTACAAGGCCGTGTTTGACGCGTTCCCGGGCAAGAAAGTTGTGCTGCGGACCCTCGACGCCGGCGCGGACAAGCCCCTCCCCTTCCTCACCGACGCCACCGAACCCAACCCTGCCCTTGGTGTTCGCGGCTACCGGACAGACTTCACCACGCCCGGTGTTCTGGAACGTCAACTGGAAGCCATTGCCCGGGCAGCTTCTGAATCCGAGGCCGATGTCTGGGTCATGGCCCCCATGATCTCCACGGCCGCCGAGGCCGGACGGTTCGCCTCACTGTGTGCTGCTGCCGGCATCCAAACCCCTGGTGTCATGGTGGAAGTTCCCTCGGCTGCTTTGACCGCAGCCTCTGTGCTCCGGGAAGTTGGCTTCGCTTCACTGGGCACCAACGACCTCACCCAGTACGCCATGGCCGCCGACCGCCAACTCGGACCCCTCGCGGAACTGAACACCCCATGGCAGCCCGCTGTCCTAAGGCTGGTGCAGCTCACGGTGGAAGGTGCAGCGAAGGAAGCGTCCGGCCGGGAGGGTAACAGCAAACCCGTGGGCGTCTGCGGCGAGGCAGCCGCGGACCCGGCCCTCGCCATCGTACTTACCGGACTCGGCGTCAGCACACTGTCCATGACGGCGCGCTCGCTGGCCGCCGTCGGGACTGTGCTGAAAACCGTCACCCTGGAGCAGGCGCAGGAACTCGCCCGGCTGGCCCTCACGGCGCCCAGCGCTACCGAGGCCCGCGAGTGGGTCAGGGCCAAGCTCCCCGTGCTCGAAGAGCTCGGCCTCTAAGTTCCGTTCCGTTACGTAATACCGCTAGGAGAAACCCATGCCCGAACGCACAGCCACCATCGCCAGCCGCTCCGGCCTGCACGCCCGGCCCGCCGCCCTGTTCGCCGAAGCGGCAGGTGAGCAGCCGGTGGAGGTCACTATTGCCATGCAAGGCGAACCCGCGGATGAAGCCCTCGACGCCGCCAGCATCCTTTCGCTCATGACGCTCGGTGCCGCTAAGGGCGACGTCGTTGTGCTGCGGGCTGAGGGCGACGGCGCCGACGCTGCCCTGGACGCGCTGGTGGCTTTGTTGGAGACGGATCTGGACGCGGTGTAGTTCTTGCTGGCGGGCGGGCTTGGCGGCTTGCCTGCCTTGGTTGCCCGATTCGATGATGCGCTGCGCACTAGACGGTAGGAGTCGTCTGGTCTGCAGCGAGTCATCGAATCGGGCGACTCAGCCCTACTTCCGTGGCGTTTGGGGCAGCCGTCGGGACTGAATGGCGGCGTGTGTCTTGCGAAGTGCGGAGATTGACGCGTCGTAGGAACGCTGCGCTACACCAACGAAGAGGACGTCGATCACCATCATCTGCGCGATACGGCTGCCCAGTGCGCCGGGACGGAAGGGCGTCTCACGCGCAGCAGTGCTGAGCAGGATGTCAGCTTCCCGCCCCAACGGCGAGTCAGCATGGTTCGTGATGACGATTGCGGTTGCGCCCGCCGTTTTGGCGATCCGCAGAAATTCAACTGTGTCCATGGTGGTTCCGGAATGCGAGATGGCCACTACCACGCACGTGGAATCGAGCAGTGACGCCGATGTCCAGGCCGCATGCGCTTCGGACCAACTGAAGGCTACCTTGCCGATCCGGTGCAGTTTCTGCTGTAGGTCCTGACCCACAAGGGCCCCTGCGCCGACACCGAAGACCTCGGTCCTTCGCGCCGCGGAAATTGCGGCCACCGCCTCGTCCAACTTCCCCACATCAAGGAGTTGTGCGGTGTCCGCGATGGACATGCTCTCATTGAAGGCGATCTTGGACACGACATCCTGCAGAGAATCCGACTTGTCGATGTCCTCGTAGACGTCAGCGGGAACATTGTTGACCACGCTCTCGCGGGTTGCTTCCCGCGCCAAATCAAGGCGGAATTCCGAGTATCCGGTATAGCCCACCTTCTTGTAGAAGCGCACCACGGATGTGGTTGATGTCCCGCATTGTTCTGCCAGGTCCCCAATGGACATAGTGGCAACCTTCGATGGCTCTGCGAGCACCACTTCAGCGATGGCACGCTCGGAGGGCCGCAACGCGGGCAAGATGGCACGGATCCTGACCAGGACCGTCCGCGACGATTCCTCGTTCATGAGCCCTTCCACACGACCTCCTTCTGGCGCCCCGCCTCTGCGAACCGTCATGGAACACGCTACCCGGTGGTGGGTTACCACCGAATGTATGAATCTTACCTAATTTATGGAGTTTGTGTAAATCATTGACATACATGTGACCCGGGTCCTACCGTCGTAGTCAGAACAGTCAGCAACACCAAACGACAGTTAGGACAACGATGGGCACGGAACTGGGCCACAAGGAGAACTCTGCCTGGCTGGAAATCAGCACCGAGGCACGAAATGAACGAACCCTTGACCTGGACAAGCGCACCACGTTGGAGATTCTCACAGCCCTCAACGATGAAGACCGCTTGGCGCCGGAGGCGGTCCGCGGGATCCTGCAGGCCATGGCCGGGCTTGTTGATGCCGCGGCGGCTTCCGTGCAGAACGGCGGTCGTGTCCACTACTTCGGCGCGGGAACTTCGGGGCGGCTGGGCGTCCTGGACGCAGCGGAACTGAAACCCACGTTCAACCTGGCGGACAACATCGTCATCGCCCACCATGCAGGCGGCGCCGATGCCTTGGTCCGCGCCGTTGAGAATGTTGAAGACTCCTGGGAAGCCGGAGCCGAAGCCGCGGCGGACGTTCAAAGCGGAGACATTGTGGTGGGCATCGCGGCCTCCGGAAGGACGCCTTATGTGGGCGGAGCCTTGACGGCGGGCCGCGAGCGCGGTGCAGTGACTGCCCTCATCGCCTGTGCCACGGATCCTCAACTCGGGCCCCTTGCCGACTTCGTGCTGGCCGCTGACACTGGGCCTGAGGCTTTGGCCGGCTCCACCCGCCTCAAAGCGGGAACCGCCCAAAAGCTCATGCTCAATGGATTCTCCACGGCACTCATGATCAAGCTCGGCCGCACTTGGTCCAACCTGATGGTGTCCGTGGTTGCCACCAACCAGAAGTTGCGCTCCCGCACGGTACGGATCCTGATGGAGGCCACCGGCGAGAATGAAGAACGCTGCCGCGAAGCACTTCAATCTGCCGACGGCGAGCTGAAAGTTGCGCTCACGGCCATGCTCTCCGGCGAGGCAACAACACAAGCCCGCGATGCCTTGGAGGCTGCGTCCGGCGATGTCCGCAGCGCCACCGCCGCCCTCATCAAGAGAGCGCGTTGAGCAAAATGTCACTACGGACAAAGGACCCTGGGCAGGGCACGCACCCGGCCTTGAGCGAATTCAATGGGTACTCCACCCGTGAGTTGGATCGCCTGGCGTTGGCGCATGACGCTTCCCACTACCTGTTGGAGCCACAGGCCATTGTGGCGCCCGTGGATCCGTCCGAGGTGGGACGGGTCATGGCCGCGGCCGCTGCATCCGGGATGCCTATGGTTTTCCGGTCCGGTGGGACGTCGCTGAGCGGACAGGGCATCACGGACGGCCTTCTGATGGACGTGCGCAGGCACTTCCGTAACGTGGAAGTGCTCGACGACGGTGCCCGGGTTCGCGTCGGACCCGGCGCCACAGTGCGGAGCGTGAATGCGCGATTGGCCGCTTATGGCCGCAAGCTCGGCCCTGATCCGGCCAGCGAGAGCGCCTGCACGATCGGCGGGGTGGTTGCCAACAACTCCTCTGGCATGTCCTGCGGCACAGAGTTCAACACGTACCAGACCCTGGAATCCCTGGTCTTTGTCCTGCCCTCGGGGACAGTCATCGACACCGCGGACCCCGCAGCCGGCCCGATGTTAAGTGACAAGGAACCCGAGCTGCATGAAGGCCTCGTACGTCTCCGGCGCCGCATCCTGGCCAACCCGGATTCGATCCGCACCATTGAGCACCAATTCTCCATGAAGAACACTATGGGCTACGGACTCAATGCTTTCCTCGACTTCGAGGAACCTGTGAAGATCCTGGAACACCTTATGATCGGTTCCGAGGGGACGCTCGGCTTCATCGCCCGAGCCACGTTCCGCACCATCCCATCCCTGCAGCACGCCGCCACAGGCCTGATGATGTTCCGTTCTCTGAACGCTGCCGCCTCCGCACTGCCTGAGCTCGTTGCCTCGGGACTTTCCACCGTGGAGTTGCTGGACGCCGCGTCGTTGCGGGTGGCCCAGCTCCAAGCCGGCACGCCCACGTCCCTGGCAGCAATGAATGTCGATCGCCACGCGGCGCTGCTGGTGGAGCACCAAGCCGCATCAACCGCGGAACTCGGCCACAAGAGCGCCGAAAGCCAAGGACTCTTCGACTCCCTGGACCTGGCCATGCCCTTCAACCTGTCCAGCAATCCCGCCGAGCGCTCGGCCCTCTGGCATATCCGCAAGGGCCTCTATACCGCCGTCGCCGGCAGCCGCCCAGCCGGCACGAACGCGCTACTGGAGGACATCGCTGTTCCCGTCCCCGCACTTGCCGATACCTGCGAGGAACTCCTTGGCCTTTTCGATCTCCACGGCTATCCGGACAGTGTGATCTTTGGCCATGCCAAGGACGGCAACATCCACTTCATGCTCACGGAGCGATTCGACGACTCGTCCCAGTTGTCCCGCTACGAAGCTTTCACCGAAGACATGGTGGATCTGGTCCTTCGCAGGCAGGGCACACTCAAGGCCGAGCACGGGACCGGCCGGATCATGGCGCCCTTCGTCGAGCGGCAATACGGCCGCGAACTGTATGAGGTCATGGCGTCTGTCAAGCGCCTGGCCGATCCCGTCGGCCTGCTGAATCCTGGCGTGGTCCTGTCCGAGGACCACCGCTCTTACCTGGACCATTTGAAGACGGCGCCCGTGGTGGAACAAGAGGTGGACCGATGTGTCGAGTGCGGCTATTGTGAGCCGGTTTGTCCCAGCAAGGACCTGACCATGACCCCACGGCAACGCATCGTGATCAGGCGGGAAATCGCTGCGGCGGAAGCGCGTGGCGACCACGAGCTCGCGGGCAAGCTCACCAAGGACTACGAGTACGACGGAGTCCAGACCTGCGCGGCAGACGGTATGTGCCAACGCGCCTGCCCTGTGCTCATCAATACCGGAGACCTCGTCCGGCGTCTCCGGGCCGAAAACAGCAACAGGCTCGCAGACAAGGGTTGGGCCGTAGCCGCGAAGCATTGGGGCGCCGTTTCCGCCGCCGGTTCGCTGGGCCTCAGCACTGCCAAGGTACTCCCAGAACGATTGGTCAAAGCCGTCACCCAGGCGGGACGCCTGGTCTTGGGCGCGGAGAACGTGCCCCTGTACAGCGGCGCACTGCCCAGAGGCGGACACAAACGAACCAGCCATGAGCCGTCCGCGCAAGGAAAAACAACGGCGGAGGCGGTCTACTTCCCCGCCTGCATCGGAGCCATGTTTGGTCCGGCAGGGTTCCGTCCAGCCAACGACGGCGGACGCGGCACCGGGGAAGGCGTAACCAAGGCTTTCATGAACCTCGCCGGACGGGCCGGCGTCGAGGTGGTCATTCCGGACGGAATCGGCGACTTCTGCTGCGGAACGCCGTGGAAGTCCAAGGGGTTCACTTCCGGTTACGACTCCATGCGGGACGCGGTCCTTCCTGCACTGTGGGAAGCGAGCAATCACGGGCGACTGCCGATCATCTGCGATGCCTCGTCCTGCACGGAAGGGCTGGAGACCTTGCGGGATACGGCTGCGTCGCACGACTCACCCGAGGTCTACTCGCGGCTGCAGTTCATCGACGCCGTCGAGTTCGCCCAGGAACACTTCCTGCCACACCTCGGGACACCAGCGCGCATGGACTCCCTTGCGCTGCACCCGACATGTTCGTCCACTCGACTCGGCATCAACGATTCCCTCACCGCAGTTGCCGCTGCGCTGGCGGAGGACGTCTTCATTCCTCCCAGCTGGGGCTGCTGCGCCTATGCCGGGGACCGCGGACTGCTGCACCCGGAACTCACGGCATCCGCAACAGACGTTCAGGCCGGAGAAGTAAACCAACGCCCACACACCGCATACGCCTCAACCAACCGGACCTGCGAGCTAGGCATGACACAAGCAACCGGCCATCAATACCGGCACATCCTGGAACTCCTGGACGAAGCACTCCAGGACCCCACAACCCCCACGACAACTTCCCACCATCCCCACCACACCACAGAGGACCATCATGAGTAATCCCACACTCGTCAAGCAACCACCTGCCAAGCAGGCCCGGCGCGCCCTGGTGGCCGGTTCGGTGGGCAACTTCATCGAATGGTACGAGTTCGGCATCTACGGCTCGTTCGCCACCATCATTTCCGCCAACTTCTTCACCACGGCCGGTGCCACCGACTTCGAGGCACTCATCAAGACCTACGCGTCCTTTGCCATTGCGTTCTTCTTCCGTCCCGTGGGCGCCTGGATCTTCGGACGGATTGGCGACAGGATCGGCAGGCGTCCCACCCTGATCATCGTCCTGTTGCTCATGACCGGAGCCACGACGCTCATCGGCGTCCTCCCCAATTACGCAACGTTGGGCATCATGGCGCCCATATTGCTGACCTTGGTGCGCATTCTCCAGGGGCTCTCGGCTGGCGGGGAGTTCGGCGGGGCGGTATCGCTCATGACCGAGTTCGCCCCCACGGGCAAGCGCGGCATCTATGGAGCGTGGCAGTCATTCACGGTCGCATTGGGCCTCTTGGCCGGCGCTGGTGTTGCTGCCCTCCTGTCCTCCGCGATCAGCGCAAAGGAGCTCTCCGACTGGGGCTGGCGCCTCCCCTTCCTGCTGGCACTACCCCTCGGCCTCGTGGCCCTGTACCTGCGGCTGAAACTCGAAGAGACCCCCAACTTCCAGCGGACCGTTGCCGCCCAGCGGAGCCCGGGTTCCGACGTCGTTGTCGTGCACCCCAGCAAAGCTGAAACGGCCAAGGCAATCCTGCTCGGAATCGGGCGTCTCATGGGTTGGTCGGCCGCCGGCTACACCTTCCTGGTGGTCCTTCCGTCCTACCTGCAGACCAGCCTGAACGCCACCTTCCAAGCCGCACTGATCGCCACCGTCCTGGCCAATGCCGGCTTCGCCGCCTCCATCATCCCCAGCGGCATGCTCAGCGACCGTTGGGGACGCCGACCGGTGATGCTCGCCGGTGCAGTCCTCATTGCCGTGCTGGCGCTGCCGCTCCTGAAGGTCCTGCAGGACCCCACCAGTTCGCCGTGGCTCATGGGTGCAGGAGTCTTCCTTGCCGGAGCGATCGTTGGCATGCTGGCCGGTCCCGGACCCGCCATGCTTTCCGAAATGTTCCCCACCACAGTCCGTTACACCGGTCTGGGGCTGGCATACTCGCTGTCCAACGCCGTGTTCTCCGGATCCGCCGGGCTCATCATCACCGGCCTCATCGCTTCCACGGGAAACAAGGACATTCCGGCCTACTACGTGATGGCCACGTGCGTGGTCAGCGCCTTCGCGTTGGCCACCCTGCGCGGTTCCGCCCACAAGAAGGCGCTGCGGGACTAAGCCCGCAGCCGCCAGCCGACCACACAGAGAATCAGATAAGGGAGCAGTGCCATGCGTATCATCGGCATGATGTCCGGAACGTCCTACGATGCGATCGACGCTGTAGCCGTCGACGTCGACAGGGACGGCGATGCCTTGGTGCTGACCCTCCTGGGGGCTGTCAGCGAGCCCTACCCTGACGAGTTGCGGGCGGAAGTGGCGGCACAATTGCCGCCCGCAACGAGCTCCATGGAACAGGTCTGCAAACTCGATACCCGCGTTGGCCAGGCCTTCGCCAAGCTCGCCGTCAGGGCCAACCACGAGCTCTGCGAGGGACGGGCAGAGCTGATCGCCTCCCACGGCCAAACCATGTTCCACTGGGTGGAGTCCAGTGGGGTCAAGGGAACACTGCAGCTCGGCGAACCGGCTTGGATCGCCGAAGCGACGGGCTGCACCGTGGTATCCAACTTCCGTACGCGGGACGTAGCCGCCGGCGGCCAAGGTGCACCTTTGGTCAGCCTCTTCGACACCCTGTGGCTTAGAGGACTGCCGGGAACGCCGGTCGCGCTGAACCTGGGAGGCATCGCCAACATCACCGTAGCCTCCGGCGAACCAACTGCCTTTGATACGGGTCCGGCCAACGCCTTGATCGATGCCGCGGTCACCTCCATGACCGCGGGACACCAGCAATACGACCACGACGGCGAACTCGGCGCCCGCGGCAGCGTCAGCTCCGCTTTGCTCGACGAGTTGCTTGCCGAACCGTACTACCGCCTGCCTGCCCCCAAATCGACCGGAAAAGAACTATTCCACCTGCCCTACCTGGAAAGGGCCATGGACGCTACCGGAACCAGGACCTTGCCCATCGAGGATGTCGTGGCAACCCTGGTGGCGCTCACGGCCCGCACTGTCGCAGACGCCGTAACCGCCGCAGGAGGAACGTCGGTCATTGCCTCTGGCGGCGGAACGCAGAACCCCTCGCTCATGGGTACTCTTCGCGGGGAACTCGGCCGTGCTGGAACAGCCGGCGTCGAGCTTTTGACGTCCGACGAGCTCGGCATGCCCTCCTCCGCCAAGGAGGGCGCGGCCTTCGCCATTCTGGGCTACCTGACGGCAAACAACTTCCCTGGTACGGTGGCCAGCTGCACGGGGGCACGCCATGCCAGCATCCTTGGTTCGATCACGCCGGGTTGGCAGGGCTTCCAACCTAAGAACATCGCGGGTTCCCCGGCTTCCGCGCCCGGGGCTCCCACGAAGCTCCGGATCCAGCAACCCGCCGATTAGACGGTTCGCTGCGCACTAGACGGTAGGAGTCGTCTGGTCTGCAGCGAGTCATCGAATCGGGCTCGCCGGCCTGAGCGCCAAGCCTATGGCAGCGCCGTGACCACCACATCCTGGTAGGCCGCACGTCCATCGAACACGTTGACACCGACCTTCCCGGAGGCCAGCGCGGAGTCCGTGACGTCAATCAGCTGGGCCCCATCCACGGACACCGCGATCCTGTTGCCAACAACTGACGTGTCCACGGCGTAGCTCACTCCATGGCTCAAGGCCGCCGGAACGCTCGCGAGAACCGTAAACACGCCGTTGTTCAGCGAGAACACCCGCGCCACGCGGAGATTTGGGTCCAGATTCACGTAATAGGCGCTGGCTCCATCGGCGGAGGATCTCAGCAACACCGAGCCGGCACCGCCATAGCCCTTTTCCGGAGCAAGGTCCCGGTTCAGCGTCTCGCCAGCAAAGGCTTCGCCGCCGAACCGCACCGTTGCCTGCACCCGCACATTAGTGAACGAGGCTGCGCCCATGGCCGTCGAGTCCTTGTCGAACGTACCTGCCAGGCCTGCGCCTGTGCTCTCCCATTTGCCGCCGGGGACCACTGAATATGCGCCGAGGTTATGACGCGCCGTCCCGCCCGCAGCAGGAAAAACGTTCGACGGCGGCGCGGTAGTCAGCCGGGCCGCGTCGCTGAGCTGGTGTACTTTGACGGACACCAGCCGTGCATTCCCTCCGATGGCTGTGAAGGACAAGCCTGTGGAGGAAGGGTCAGGGAAGATCAGTGAAGTGATGGCCGCTGTACCGTCCCCACCGAAGACTTCCACCGAGGATGCGTCCACCAGAACCCGGAGCTTCACGCGGCGCTCGGATCCCACCACGGTGGAACTCCACGGTGCTGTCGAATTGTCGGTCGCCGAGGACGCGAAGTACCGGGTGAAGTCCTCCCGTCCGGCAGTACCGCGGTCCACGGTGAGTGCGGCAGCGCCGGCGTCGAACTTTACTGTTGTCTCCTGGGCGGCTGCCTCCTGAGCGCCAGTTGATCCGGTCCCTTTCCGCAGCCCGAACGCGAAGGAAGTGGCACCTCCGGAAGAAGGAATCCCGACCTCCGCCTCGAGCTCGAAGGAGCGGCCCGAAGCACCAGCGAGTGCGTTCGCGGAGTTCGGCGTCACCGTGACATCGGAGGCCTGCCAGGTTGACGTGCGCAGTGACTCTTCCTCCACAACGGGAGTCTGCGTCAGCCGGAGCCCGGAGCCGGGAACGTCAGCGAGTTTGAGCTCGCGCGGGATGGACAATTGCCCATTCCAGCGTCCTGTGGGCGGGCTGAACGCGTAGTCCCAGTTGCTCATCCAACCGATCATGATGCGCCTGCCATCGGGCGCCCCGAAGAAGCTCATCGCCGCGTAGTAGTCCCGGCCATGGTCAGCCTGCAGGACCTGCGAAGAGGGAGTGTCGGGCGTAAATGCGGTACCGTTCCACGTGCCCGTCACGTATTGCGCTGCGGAGCCGTTGGTAGAGCGGACCGCTCCAGTACTCCACCACAGCACCCAGCGCTTGACGCCGGGCTGTCCCTCCACAGGCATTTCGAAGAAGTCCGGGCATTCCCACACGCCCCCGCGGACCCACTCGCCGTAGCCGAAGGTGCTGGAGAACGTCCAGTGGATGAGATCTGTGGAGGAGTAGAAGCGGACGTGGTCGCCGGCGGCCACCACCATCACCCATTTACTGGAAGCCGCATCCCACGTGACCTTGGGGTCGCGGAAGTCCCACCCGCCGTCGGGGCCGCCTGGGTTTTCCACTACCGGAGCTGCCTGGACCGTCTGCCAGGTGCGCCCCTTGTCCTTGCTGTAGGCGGCGCGGATGGACTGGTTGCCGTTCCAGGCATCGTGGTTGAAGCTGGTGTAGTAGGCGATGAGCCCGGATCCTCCGTTGAAGAGGCCGCTGGAATCGGAGGCATCCACCACCGCCGAACCGGACCACGACTCCCCCGCCGCCATGTGCGGCAGGGCGATCGGCAGTTGCTTCCAGTGCATCAGATCTGTGCTGACGGCATGCGCCCAGCGTCCTCGGTCCTGATGGAAGAGATGATATTCGCCATCGAAAAAGACCAGCCCGTTGGGGTCGGAGCTGTTCCCGGAGTTCTGGCTGTAGTGGTAGCCAGGCTGGTAGAGGCCGTTCATATATTGGTCCACATCGTCTGCACGGACGTTCTGGAACCACACCGATCCGGTGGCCAGCAGGGCGAAACCTTCTCCGGATGAAATCGGAACCGCCCCATTTAGCACGGGCGTGCCATTAATCAGCACCGACGCTTCGCTGCCCTGGACAGTGAGCTGGACGCGGTTGAGTTGGCCGGTTTTGAAGCTTGTGGAGGGAAGGTTGCCAGAATGCAGCAACGCCGAGGTGGCCCGGTTGTACAGCTTCGCGGTGCCCGCCCCGGGATCGATCCGGAGTTCAAGACCGCCCGTGCCGTCGGCACCGCTGCGGACCACCACTGAGGCGGTTGCCGGTTGGGTGACAGTCAGGTCCAAGGAGGCAACGACGTCGGACGCCACCGCCGGGATGAACCGCGCCGCGGTGCCACTCGCCACGAAAGCGCGGAGTCCCTTGGCATCGGGCTCCCACGAGCCGGAGCCAACGCGCCAACCCTGCAATGAAGTCTCAAGGCCTCGAAGCGTCATGCTCTGGAACACGGCGGTGCCATTGAAGGAACCCAGCCCGACATAGCCGGAAGCGTGGGCGGAATCCGTGGCGGTAATAGCCGGGTTGGCGCCGTTCGGGTCCAGGAAGTCGGTCTGCCAGTAGACGGCCAACTGATTACCGAACGCGGTGACCCGAAGGCGATAGACCTGGCCGACGGTGATGGCAGTGGTGAACGTCCCCAGCGTGGCGTTGTCCGAGATCCTGTAGAGGCGCAAACGTCCCGCGTTCGGGTCCACCTCCGCGGCGTAACCCGATGTGCCCGAGGCGTTGGTGCGGAACAGTGCCGTGCCCACGCCATATTGTGAGGTGACTTGGATGTCTGTGGAAAAGTCAACGTCTGTGGGTGACTGCCCGGTCGCGATGGCCCGGATGTTGCTGTTCGACGGCGCGACTCCGCGGAAGCCGGTGGCCGAGGCCTGCCAGCCGTTCGCTGTGACAGCCCAGCCGCTGACGTTCGCATCAATGGTCCGCACGCCGGGAGCGCCGAAAGACACGGTTCCGTTGAACGCGTGCAGGCCCACTCGACCCGACTCGTAGCGGTAGTCCGTGGCGTCAATCCTGCTGATGCCATCGACGGCCACATGGATCCGCGGGCCGTCCACGTGAACATCCACGGTGTAGGACTGCCCTGAATTCAGTGGCAGGGACACCGGCGCAACCACGTCCTGTCCGGTTGCGAGGTCGAACAACCTCACGCGGTCCAGGTTGGGGTCGATCGTCGCGGCGTAACCCGCACCGGCGTCGCGAGTTGCGCGGAAGACGAGCGCCCCCACACCGTAGGGACTCCCGGCGTCGACCTTCACCGAGGCGGTGTATCGGGCGGTTCCTGCAACCATTTGCTCGCTGGTGGCCGCCGCATTCCGGCCGGAAGGCGCGACGGCGGTGTACCCGCCCTGCGCTGTCCGGGTCCACGAACCGCTGACTCCGACGACGTCTGGAATGGGGCTCGTGGTGCTGTTGAGGGTGACGGGCGCGGGGTCGAGGGCCACTGCCGGAGCAGTGACCCCCGTCCCGGCCAAGCCAACACCAAGGACCGCGGCCGTGAGGCCGGCAACTATTCTCTTATGCATTCAGATCGCCTTTGATCTCAGGGGTGAGAGAGCGTTCGCCAAAACCTCCCATGATGTGAGAGAAGATCGGCGGAAAACGCTCGGGATGTGAGAGAAGGATGGTTGGGCGGCGGTGTTACGGGAAGAGCGGGCGCGGGCCTCCCCAGGAGTCGGCCATGGTCCAGGCGTTGAAGCTCGCCAAGCTGACGGTGCCCTCTGCGGCTGTCAGGGTTACGCGCTCGCCGCCCAGAGTTGGGTAAACCCGGGCCGTGAGCGGCTTGCCATTCGCGAAAATCTCGATGGCGGACCGGTCCACCAGGACGCGCAGGCGCACGCGTCCGTCGGGCATCGGGACGGGGCCGGACTTGTCCTCCACATCCACGTCAGGGCCGTCAGCACCGGCTGGAGCCAGGCTGCTTCTGGTGCGGTCGAGTCGGAGGGTGCCGTTTTCGCCCTCAGGAGAGCAGCTGAGTTCGATAACCGTCTCCTCAGCAACATCTTCCGACCCCAGAATGCCCAGTCGCAGCACAGCACCCGGCGCGAGCTGCACGTCCAGTTCAAGGTCCAGCTGATTCCCGGACACACCGGTATCCACAGGCGTACCGCCCCCGACGAGCACCTCGCTTGGTACGCTCACGTGGTTCCGCCGGAGCTTCTCGATCTCAGGAACCGGCGCAAAGTCCAGGGTTCCGTCATCGGCCAAAGTGGCGACGCGCGGCAGGCTCATGACACCCGACCATCCCGCCTCCACCATGGCGGCATCGCTGCGGCCTTCCTGCATCCAACCGAACATGATGCGCCGACCCGATTCATCCTCGAACGATTGAGGGGCGTAAAAGAACCGCCCACCATAGTCGAGCCTGTGCAGAGCGGAAGGTTCGAAGGTGTCCCCTGAGTAGCGCCCAGTCCAGTACAACGGGTGGCGGGTCTCGCCGTCGTCCCAGGCAGAGAAAACCAGCACATCAGGATCCTCGCCCGCCTGCACGGACGCGATCGCGCCAGGACTGACAACAGAGCCCAAAGCACCCTCACCCGTCCTGAACAGGTCCACGCATTCCCACATGGTTCCGGTCCAGTCGGTATCTGCAGGATCGCCCTGGGATGCGTCGCCAATGAACAAAGGACCCACATAGGTCCACGAACGAAGATCCGAGGACTCATACAAGAACGCCGTCCCACCGCGCCCTCGAATGCCTGAGCCAACCAACTGCCGCCATGTGGTGCCCTCGCGCCACACGCAGTGGTCCCTGTAGGCGGTGATGTCGACGCCGGCCGGAGGGGCCGCGATCACCGGGTTTTCGGGCACTTTGGTCCAGGTGGTGAGGTCAGCAGAGCCCACGGCCACGCAGGGCAGCTCACGCTCGTCAGCTCGTCCGGAGTACACCAAGGTTGGCGTACCGCCGTCGTTCACCAACACACCGGACCAGCAACCGTCCGCATCCGGACCCGACGACGGTTCCAGGGCAATTGGCTGGTCAGTCCAGGTGACGAGGTCGGTGCTGGTGGCGTGGCCCCACTGGATGCGGTGGTGGAAAGCACCCTCGGGGTTGTACTGGTAGAAGAGGTGGTACACGCCGTTCCACTGGCTCACGCCATTGGGATCGTTGAGCCAGCCAGCCGGGGAAACAAAGTGGAATCGCGGTCGGAGAGGATCGGCTTCGGCGCGGGCAACCAGCTCGTCACGCGGAACTGTGGCGAGCGGGTGGGTCAGTTCAGTCATGCGGAAGCCTTCTTGTCAGTCGTTTCGGTCGCCAGGTGTTCAGTCGTCGCAGCCGTTACAGCCTCAGCCGGTTCGGTAGCCAGCGCATGTCCGCCCGCTCCAGCCCGCGGCCGGTAGAGGTGGCAGCGCACCCAGTGGCGGTTTGCGGTATCGCCCACCTGATGGCGTACAGGTTCGGAAGCGGAGCAGGCCTGGTGGGGATCGCCGTCGAAAGCGCAACCCGTGGAAGCCATGACGGCCTGCCGCAGTTCAGCGCGGCGGACAGGATCGTAGGAACCTGCGCGCGCCGGGTCCGGAACGGCCGACACCAAGAGCTGAGTGTAGGGGTGGGCCGGGTTGGCCAACAGGTCCAGGGACTCCCCCTCCTCCACGAGCTCGCCGGCAAACATCACGGCGGTCCGGTCGGCCAGGTAGCGTGCCGAGGCGAGGTCGTGGGTGATGTAGAGCATGGAGATGCCCTGTTCGTCGCGGAGTTTGCGCATCAAATTCAGCACACCGATCCGTACGGACACGTCCAACATGGAGGTGGGCTCGTCAGCCAGGATGACCTGCGGCTCCACAGCGAGCGCACGGGCGATCGCGACGCGCTGCCGCTGCCCGCCTGAGAGCTCGTGCGGATAGGAGTTCAGCATGTCGGCCTGCAGGCCAACGGTGGTCATGAGTTCCTCAAGACGGCGCTGGGTCTCGGACTCCGAACCGCCCTTCCCGTGGATGGCCAACGACCTCCGCAGGAAGTGCTCGATCCTGTGGGCCGGATTCAGCGAACCGAACGGGTCTTGGAAGACCATCTGCAGCTGTGACCGGAAGGCACGGGACGCTTGGAACCGGTCGCGCTTGAGGACGTCGACGCCGTCAACCAGGATCGCGCCGGAGCTCGGCTTTTCGAGCCGGGCAACACAGCGGGCCAGGGTGCTCTTGCCGGAACCGGACTCCCCCACGAGTGCCACGATTTCACCGCGGCCAATGGTGAGGTCCACGCCGTGCAAGGCCCGCACGGATTGCCGGGAGAACAGGCCGCCGATGGGGAACGATTTGCCCAGACCGCGGACTTCGAGGGCGGGTGTTTCGGAAGCAGCGGCTTGGCGGGCCGAACCTTCGATCGCAGCGGACAGTGACGTAGGGGACAGTGCAGAGTGGCTCATCGTGCGACTCCTTCCAGGATTGCGGGATCAACCGTTGAAGCGCCGGGCACCGCTAAAGCAGCGACCGAAGCATCAAAAGGTGCCACCAGATGGCCGGGCGCCACCTCGGTGAGGTCCGGGATGTTCCGGAATTTCACGCCGTCGGGCAGTCCTGTGAGCGGAACGCGAGGACCTGTGAGAGGCGGGAACGCACCCATGAGCGCCTGTGTATAGGGGTGGCGCGGGTTGGCGTAGACGTCCTGCGCCTTGGCCGTCTCCACAATCCGGCCGCCGTACATGACGGCCATGCGGTGCGAGAGCTCCACCATGAGGGACATGTCGTGCGTAATGAAGAGGACGGAGAACCCGAGTTCGCGCTGGAGTTCCTTGATTTGGGCCATGATCTCCTGCTGCACCACAACGTCCAGTGCAGTAGTTGGTTCGTCCAGGATCAGCAGCGACGGCTTGAGGGCAACGGCCATGGCAATCACTGCGCGCTGCCGCATGCCGCCCGAGAGCTGGTGCGGGTAGGACTTGAGGCGCGCGGGGTCGATCCTCACGAGCTCCAGCAGATCGCCCGCCCGGCGGAGGGATTCCTTGCGCGAGTAGCCGGCGTGGGTGGTGAAGATGTCCACGATCTGTTCGCCGATGGTCAGCACCGGGTTGAGCGAATTCATGGCCGACTGGAACACCATCGCCACGTCCTGCCACCGGAAGCGCCGCAGTTCCTCCGGGCTCATGGCCAGGACGTCCTTGCCGCCAAAGGAGATGCTGCCCCCGGCGATCTTGGCGGGATCCTTCAGGAGCCGCATGATCGAGTTGGCGATGGTCGACTTCCCACAACCCGATTCACCAGCCAGCCCGAACACCTCACCAGTGCCGATGCTGAAGGAAACGCGATCGACGGCGGTGGTTGAGCGGGTATCGCCCACGTACTTTACGGTGAGGTCCTTGACATCCAGGACGGGCTCGTGGGAGCCGAAGGAGACTTGGGAGACGGTCACTTGGCGGCGCTCCTTGGGGTAGTTTTCGGGATTTTGATCTTCCGCAGCCGCGGATTGGTAACTTCGTCCACGGCGTAGTTGATAAGTGCCAGCGCGAAGGCGACCAAAGCGATGCAGACACCGGAGGGAACAAAGACCCACCAGCTACCGGTCAGCAGGGCGCCCTCATTGCCGGCCCAGAAGAGGTTGTTGCCCCACGAGACCGTGCTGACGTCGCCCAGGCCCAGGAACTCCAGACCGGCCTGTGCACCGATGCCGTAAATGACGCAAGCCAGCAGCGTGCCCATGACGATCGAGGCCATGTTCGGCAGGATCTCGCGGAACATGATCCGGCCCGCCCGCTCACCGGACACCACAGATGCGGCCACGAAGTCCTTGGAACGGATGGACAGTGCCTGCGAGCGCAGCACACGTGCCGAACCGGCCCATCCCGTGACAACGAGTACCAGGATCACTGTGCCAAGGCCCGGTGGCAGGAATGCGGCGAGGATGACCAGCAATGGCAGGCCGGGAAGGAGCAGGAAGACGTTGGTGACCAAGGAGAGTGCTTCGTCGATGAACTTGCCGAAGTACGCCGACGCCAGGCCCACCAGGATGCCGACGAACGTGGACGCGAAGCCTACGGTCAGGCCGACGAAGAGGGAACTCCGTGAGCCGTGGACGGTCAGCGCGAGCACGTCCTGTCCCTTGGCGGTGGTGCCCAGCCAATGCTCGGGGGAGGGTTCCAGCGAGGCCATCCCGGTGATGCGCGATGGGTCGCCAGGGAACAGCACGGGCGCCAGCAACGCAAGTGCGATGAACACGAACATCACGGCCATGCCCAGCATGGCCTTCTTATTGGTGAGGAGTCCGTGGACGAAGCTGCGGTTGGGCTTGCGGACAGCCGGGGTTGGAGTTGGCTGCTTCAGAAGTGCGGTTGTCATGATCAGTCCTCTAGTTGCTGCGCACGCGCGGGTCGAGGCGGACGTAGAGGATGTCCACCAGGAAGTTCGCCAGCAGCACGGCGGCGGTGATGGTCAGGAACAGGCCCTGCATAAGGGGGTAGTCCAAACCCTGGACGGCGTTGAGAAGTTGGTAGCCCACACCGGGATATGCGAACACCACCTCGGTGAGCAGTGCACCTCCCACCACGAAACCCAGTCCCATGCCGAAGCTCGTGACGGACGGCAGCATCGCATTCCGGGCTGCGTACCGGAGCATGATGCGCCCCGGCCGGAGCCCCTTGGCCTCGGCCATGGTGATGTAGTCCTCCGAGTTCGTGGCGATCATGGTGTTGCGCATGCCCAACATCCAGCCACCAATGGAAACCAGCACGATCGTCAGCGCCGGCAGCACGAGGTGCGCACCGACGTCGCCGATGAACTCCCACGTAAACCCGGGTTCCAAACCATCCGTGAACGCATGGCGGATCGGGAACCAACCCAGCACCACGCCAAACAGGTACAGCGCACCCATCGCGAGCCAGAAGTACGGGAACGAGCCGATGAACACCAGCACCGGCGGCAGTGCCGAGTCGACTGCGCCGCCCCGCCGCCAAGCGGCCAGGATGCCCAGCAGGTTACCCACGACGGCGGCAATCACCAGCGCGGTCCCGCCCAGCAGGAGGGTCCACCCGATCTGGGAGGAGATAACCTCCGTGACCGGTGTTGGAAAACGGGAGATGGAGACGCCCATCTGGCCCGTGAAAATGTTGTGCATGTAGTCGACGTATTGCTCCCAAATGGGCCGATCGTCCACGCCAAGAAGCTTGCGCAGGGCCTCGATCTGTTCGGGCTGCATTCTGTCCTGGGAGCGGGCAAACATGCGGGAGACGGGGTCGCCGGGCATGAAGCGCGGGAGCAGGAAATTCAGGGTGATGGATGCCCAGAAGGCGATCAGGTAGAAACCCAGGCGGCGCAGGATAAAGCGCACGGTTTCCCTCCATTCGGGAATTACGGAAAGTTTGGGGCACGCCCGGCGGTGGTTACCAGGTGGCGGCTCGCCGCCGGGCGTGCAGTGTCAGGCCGGTTGGGGCCTACATTCAGGCGAATGGGCCCACGCCGCCCGGGTTCCCTGGCCGAAGCGCAGCGAGGTTAGGGCGGCGGTGGGGATTACTTACGCGGTTCCAGCGTGGTCAGCACCAGGACTGTGGTGGGTGACCGTACCGAGAGGGTTGCGTACGGGTTGCCCTCGGTGGGCCAGCCGGTGAAGCGGGTGTCATTGAAGGCACCCCATTCCGGGCCCGAGAACAGCGGCACCAGCGGTGCGACGTCGTTGTACTCTTCCTGGAGCTTGTTGGCGATGTCCTTCTGCTTGGACTCGTCGGACTCTGCTGCAAAGTCGGCCAGCAGGGCATCAGCCTTGGTGTCACCGAAGCGGTGGTAGTTATCGAACGTTTTGGTTCCCACCGGCTTCACGGTTGCCGTGCCCATGGAGGTGTTGAAGTACTTGTACGGGCTGGGGTCGTTGGCGCTCCACACGATGCCGGAATCGAAATCGCCCGTCTCGTAACCCGCAACCACGGCAGCCCAGTCCGGCGAGTCAACCTTTGCCGTCACGCCAACCTCGGCGAGGTTCTGCGAAATCACGTTGGCTACTGAAAGCCAGTCGGAAGACGATGCGCCCACGGAGATCTTGAACTCGAACGGCGAGCCATCCTTCAGCTTGCGGTTGCCATCAGCACCCTTGGCGTAGCCGGCCTTGTCCAGCAGCTCGTTGGCTTTCTGCACATCCAGCCTGGTCCAGGTGCAGTTGTCCTTGACCTCGGAGTTCTTCCACTTCTCGTAGTTCCCGGAAAGGCCAGTGCAGTCCGCGGGCTTGGCGTAGCCGCTCATGCCGATCTTGGTGACTTGGTCGCGGTCAACAGCCATGCTCAGTGCCTTGCGGACATCAACATCGTTGAAGGGAGCCTTGGCGGTGTTCAGCTGCCAGTTGATCATGGCGCCCGTTGCCGGGAACCAGTACTGGCGGTGCTCCTTGTCCTTGGAAACGAACGTCTTTTCGATGTTCGGGATGTACTGCGGGGCCCAGTCGACGTCCCCGTTCGCAGCGGCGAGGTTGGCGCCGTCGTTCCCTGCAAAAGCGAGCATCTTGATGCCGGCGATCTTCTGCTTTTCCGGCTGCCAGTAGTTGGGGTTCTTCTTCAGTACGAAGGACTGGGCCTGGAAGCTGTCCACTTCCGTGTAGGGGCCGGTCCCCACGGGCTTGGCGTTGGCGTCCTTCTCCGGGTCCGCCAACGCGGACCAGATGTGCTTGGGCAGGATGCTGAGCTGTCCGACGTCGTAAAGGGCCGGCGACCATGGCTTGTTGAAGTTGAACGTGACCTTGTTGGTTCCCTCGGCGGTCACGGTGTCCAGGTACTCATAGCCACCCTTGATCTTCTTCTGAAGCTCGAACGTGTAAGCCACGTCGTCAGCCACGAAGGGCTGGCCGTCGGACCACTTCACGCCGTCACGCAATGTGAAAGTGATCGATTTGCCGTCGTCGGCTGCCTTCCACTCAGTTGCCAGCCACGGCACCGTGTCTCCCTTTGCCGGGTTGAAGATCAGCAAAGACTCGTAAATGGACTGCTGAACCATCGGGTTGACGGTGGGCGCGAACGGGTTGAAGTTCTGCACGAACGTGCCCATGTCCTCACGCGGGATGGTGAGGAATGCGCTCGCGTTTGCCGCGGCGTCGGAGCCGGAAGTCTTGTTGACGGTTGCGGCACAGCCGGTCAGCAGCATCGCGCCCACCGCCAGTCCGGCCGCCGTGATGCGGGCAGACCTCAGGAATCGGGGTTGTGTCATGATGGTTATCTCTTTCCTATCTTCATCGTCCAAGGTGAAGGGGTGGGTAAGGGGTTTGCTCTTCGAGGTTGATTTCGCGGTCAGACCGAAGAGCGTTCTAGCAGCGGACAGTCGACCAATTGCTGGTCGGCAATGATCGGCTGTCCTGCTGTAAGAGCGGCGAGCGTCTGGACTCCCAGGGCTCCCATTTTTTGGAACGGCAAGGCAACGGTGGTCAGCTTTGGCCTCAGATAGGCCGCAATCAACTCTTGGTTGTCGAAGCCGATCACAGCGATGTCTCCGGGGATGGTCAGGCCCCGTTCTTTGATGGCGTCGTACGCGCCCATCGCCATGCGGTCATTGAGGCAGAACAGCGCGGTTGGCCTGTCCTTTTCCGGATAACGGTCCAGGATTTCGCAGGCGGCCTCGTAGCCGCCGTCGGCCGTTGCGTATCCGGACACCACCAGTTCCGGGTCCAACTCCAGTCCTGCGACGGCCAGTGCTTCGCGGGCACCCTCCAACCGTCCGACTGCTGCAGGAATGACCGGGTCAAGGTTGATGATTCCGATCCGGGTGTGGCCGGCTTGAAGCAAACGCTCGACGGCGACCCTGCCACCCGCACGCTCGTCAGGGACGATCGAGGGCAGCTTTCCGTCCGCGTCGAAGCAGTTGATCAAGACGGTTGGTACTTCGTTGGCGCTCTGCGGAACGTGCACGCCCCGGTGAAAGGTGGCTGCGTAGAGAAGTCCTTCCACTCGTTGTTCCAGCAGCTTTTCGATGGCAGCATCTTCCAAGCCCTTGTTGGGTCCTACGGCATCGGCCTGGTCGGAGGGCGCGATGAGCAGGAACCGACGATCAAGCCAGGCTTGGTCCTGGGCTCCTTTGATGATGTCGACGGCGAACGGTGCCGTCACGATCTCGGTGACAAGCCCGTACCAATCACTGCGCTGGGATGCCAGGGCCCGTGCTCCGGCGTTCGGGCGGTAGCCCAGTGCCTGCACGGCATCGTTGATACGGGTGCGGGTTTCCTCGGAGATGCTGGCATTTTCGCGGTTGCTCAGCACGAACGAGACTGCGGTCCGGGAGACGCCGGCGTGCTTGGCGACGTCATTCATGGTGACTCCCCGCTGCCGCACAGCCGCAGCTTTGTTGGGGGTGGTGCTTTTCGCCATTGAATGCTCCGGGTGTTGGTTCGGGTTGGTGATGCTGGTTGGTAACACTGGATTGGTAACGCGCGTTACTTGGAACGTGTGATTTAGGTTACGCGCGTTACCTGATTCCTGTCAACGTCTTGTTTTCGCCCGGCCCCGGCCGACCCCGCCCAACTCGACGACGCGCTGCGCACAAGATGACTCCTACCGTTTTGTGCGCAGCGAACCATCGAACCGGGCCATCTCCCCTTGTCCAGCGCAGCCAACAGCGGCACCGCGCTAGGCTTCTGCCATGGCATTGATAGCTCCCCGCGTTACAGCCGGCCTCCCCGCCAACGACGCCCGGAATCTGGCACGCTCCCTCCAGGACAGCGACGACATCACCGTGTTCGTCGATGGCACCGTCCACCGCCTCCCCGATCAGGCGAGGGACGCCGTCGTCGATCTTCTCGAAAGGTTGAGCCGCGGCGAAACCGTCACGGTCAGCAGCGTGGAGGAAATGCTCACGACGTCCCAGGCCGCGGAGCTCGCAGGCATCTCACACACGTACCTGCGCAATATGACCGACCGAGGAGAAATCCCCGTGGAATACCGCGGCACGCATCGGCGAATCCGCCAGGCGGCGATCATGGAGTGGCTGGAAACCCAGAAGCGCAAGCAGGCCGAGACCTCCGTGGGAGATAAAGGCGAAGATGATGGCCGGGATGACGCCGGAAATGACGCGAGCAACGGCTAAAAGCGTCGGAGTGATAAGGATCAAGCAACGATCCCAGCCAACGGGCCAGCACCTGATTAGCCCGGGGTTACGCTTGTTTGGTGGGCAATTTCAAAGGGTGGCATATCGTGGCCGGGGTGGCCGCAATGGCCCTTGCCGCACCCTTGGGATCGGCCATGGGTTTGAACTTCGTAGCCACCTTCATGTTCGCGTGCGTCGTGTTCGTCGCGGTGGCCATGTGGACAGAATCCAAGATCGCCCGACGCCGGGACGCAGCCGATGCTGCCGCCGCCCCTGACGCTTCGCGCGTGGCCGGCGACCCCGCCGAATCGGACGACGCCGCCCGGGACTAGCTTCCCCAGTTCAGGCACAATTGAGAACCGGAGGTTAGGGAGCTGACGACGCTACTATCTGCCGACGTCGAGGCCTGCGGGCTGACCGGCCGGATTCTTTGGACGGATGGAACGGCACCGCCGCGGCCGGGCAGCCATGCCAACCCCGAGCCTGCCGAATCCGGGGATCAGAGGGAGCCCGCTTACATCCTCATCCACGGTATTGGCGTTTCGCACCGCTACCTCGCCAGGCTTCATGCCGTCCTGGCCGCGAGCGCCCCCACCTATTCACTGGACCTTCCGGGTTTTGCCGGGACGCCAAAACCCGGCCGGCAACTTTCCGTGGAGGAGTATGGCGCGTTCATTGCCGAGGCACTTAAGGCATGCGGCATTGATTCGTACATCCTGGTGGGGCATTCGATGGGCGTGCAATTCGCCATCGAAGCGGCGCTCCACGAGCCTGAGCGCGCGATGCACCTGGTCCTCATGGGCCCTGTGGTGGACTCCCGGCACAAGAATGTGGCGCGGCAGTCGCTGGCCCTGTTCCTGGATGGTCTCCTCCGCGAAAGCCCATCGTCCAACTGGATTGTGCTCACTGACTACCTGCAATGTGGGCCGCGCTGGTATCTCACGGAGCTGCCCGTGATGATGAAGTACCCGACCGAGAAGCAGTTGGCCAAAGTCCGGACTCCCGTGCTGGTGCTCCGAGGGAGCCGTGATCATGTGGCCGGGCCGGTATGGGCGCTTCGCCTCTCGCGGGCAATCCCGCAAGGGCGGCTGGTGGAAATTCCGGGCGTGGGCCACGTTGCACAGCACATGCGCCCCAAAGCCGTGGCGGACGCTATCAGGAGCTTTGTCGCGGCGACGTCCCGGCAGAGTTAAGCATCCCGCCAGAGTTAAGCGTCCCGACAGAGTCAGGCGCCAACGCACGACGGCGGATCCCGGCGTGGGTGCCCCTTGTTGGGTTTACGATCTGGAGACTAGGCTGGCCGGGCAAGCACAATAGTAAGTTTGCTTAGGAAGGGCGACCATGACCAGCTATGACCCTGAGGACGATCCCCGGACCTTCGGCGCCTCTGGCGCAGCCGAGCGGGACGACACGGCCGGCGACACCGCTGGCGACCCGGACGATATCCACACAGATCCGGACATGCGCCAGGACGAAGACGACGATCCTGCAGCGTCCGCCAACCCCGATCCCCTGGACGGCAACGTCACGGGACTCGAACCCGGGGGCGGCGTACCCCCAGGCGAAACCCCACCGGCGGAGGGCAGCATGAGCAGCGACCAGGGGCACGAAGAGTAGCTCGTCGCCAAGCCGCTGTTACGTTGTTGGGCAACAACGTAACAGCGGTCCAACAACGTAACAGCGGCTCAACAACGTAGAACCACACGTGAGGAGCAACCAAGGCTACGGCAGCTTCAGGATCTCCCCGAGGTCGTAATCAGCCGGCTCCTCCAGTTGCGAGTAGGTGCAGCTCCCCGGAGTCCGGTCCGGCCGCCACCGACGAAACTGGGTGGTGTGCCGGAACCGGTCGCCTTCCATGTAGTCATAGGCAACCTCGATGACGAGCTCCGGCCGGAGGGGAACAAAGGAGAAATCCTTGCCGGCGCTCCACCTGCTCTGCGCGCCCGGCATTCGGGAACCGCTAACTGCCGCATCTCCTTGATCGGCCCACTGGCCCCAAGGATGTTCGCTGAATTCCGTCTGGTACGGCTCAAGTTCGGCCACCAGGCTTTCGCGCTTGGCCATGGGAAATGAAGCCACCACCCCCACGTGCTGCAGCTGACCGGCGTCGTTATACAGCCCAAGTAGCATCGACCCGACAACCTTTCCCGTTTTGTGCCAGCGGAATCCAGCCACCACGCAGTCCGCGGTCCGTTCATGCTTGGTCTTGAACATGACCCGCTTATTCGGCTGGTACGTCCCCCCGAGCGGTTTGGAAAGTACGCCGTCGAGCCCGGCACCTTCCAGCTGCACGAACCACTCCTGTGCTTGATCGAGTTCCGTCACCGCCGGCGTTACGTAGACGGGCGCCTCAGCCTTGGCCAGCGCCTTCTCCAAGGCGGCTCGACGCTCGGAAAACGGCTTGTCCATGAGGTTCTCGTCTCCCAGCGCGAGGATGTCGAATCCGATGAAGGAGGACGGGGTGCTCTCGGCAAGCATCCGCACACGGCTATCGGCAGGATGGATGCGCTGCTGAAGGCCCTCGAAGTCGAGCCTGTTGTCAGCTATGAGGACGATCTCGCCGTCGATCACGCATTTGTCCGGAAGATTCTTCTGGAGTGCTTCCACCAGTTCAGGGAAATACCGTGTCATGGGACGTTCGTTGCGGCTGCCCAGGATGATCTCATCCCCGTCTTTGAAAACGATGGTCCTGAACCCGTCCCACTTGGGCTCAAAGTGGCCCACATCAGGGATTGAAGGAACGGACTTGGCAAGCATGGGCGAAATGGGCGGCATCACTGGGAGGTCCATACGACTATGTTCTACCTGCCGCATGCGGCGGAAGCTAGTCTTGGGCCATGGATATCTTGGCCGTTCTGGTGGCGGTACTGGCAGCACCTGCCCTCATTGCTGCCCTTTGGTTCTGGGTCTCCCGCCAGAACAGCAAGGGGAAAGTCCGGCGCGGCGCCACGGGTGGGATGCTGGGTGTGGCGGACGAAATTTTTCGACCCGAGACCCATTACGCACACCAAGTCCAAAGGATCCAGCACGAGCTGCCAGCCCCGGCTCCGGCCCCGGAGCCTAAGTCCTAACGGACCTTCGCGCTGGAAGGCGTCCCGCCCGTTACATTAATGTGACTTTACTATGGCGCTCATGTACGGTCTAAGAGCGACCCGTATCTCCGCTGGGCCGCTTCCGGGTTGACGCCGAGCTCTGCCGCAAACCGGGATCCGCCAGACTCGCGGCAGAGACGGGGGACCCAGAGTTCCCGGGCCTGATTTTTCTTAGGCCCTTGGGGTGAAGCCGCCATGTGCGGCCGGACGGCCTCGTCCGAACCCGACAGCTAACCTCGCAGGCGTTGAGAGGCAACCACCATGAACCCCCACCCATGGATCAGCCGCGCCGCGCCCAAATTGCGCGCGAGCGTACCCAGCCAACCGGACGCCGTCGGGCCCAACCCAGCGGATCCTCCAACAGCACGCCAGAAGCGGAAGCAGGTTTAACAGGCACGACGCCGGAAACCACCACCGCTCCTGCTCCCGCCCCTGCGGCACCCACCACGCGCGCAGCCGCTCGCGCGGCAGAGCGTGAACGGGCAGCCCAGGCAGTTATTTCTGCTGAGACAGCTCCCGCCGAAACTGCTCCAGCAAAAACAGAACCGGCGGACTCTGCTCCGGCGGATTCTGCTGCGGTATATTCTGCTCCCCTGGAGCCGGCAACTGCTGCGATTCCAACTGTTCCGGGGCGCGAACCGGTCGCTCCCGAACCGGCTACGAATCCAGAGCCCGCTACCGCTGCTATGCCGATCGTTCAGGCACCCACGCCCGCCGCGCACGAACCGGAACCCGCCACTGCTGCGATCCCGATCGTTCAGGCGAAGAGCCATGCCCAGCTCGCAGCGGCCGCGACCGCCGCCGCTGGTCTCGCAAGCCGGAAAGCCCTTCGCGCCCAAGAATCCGAGAGCGGCACAGCCGATAAGGCGGCTGCCGAAACCTCAGCGAGCGGCGCCACTACCTTCGGAGCTTCATCCTTGGGTGGGTCGTCACTGGGTGGGTCGTCCTTCAGCCACGAACCACACTCCGTCCTCACCAAGGCCGCCTCGGTCAAAACAATGAGCCAGCGCATGGCAGTTGTCGCTGGAGCATTGGGCTTGGTATTGACCGTTGGCACCATGAGCCAGGCCTTCGAGCTTCCCTTCTTCGGGAAGGAAACACCGACCCAGGAAGCCAGTGACGCAAAGACAGGTGGCGACAGCAGGCAGTCAACTTCGGCCGCTCCTGCGCCCAGCTCGTCCTACTCCACTGCCTCTGCTTCGTCGGCCACCAGCGAGGCCGGACGGCCGGCAACTGTTGCAACGCAGTCGTCAGAAGAGGCACCCGCTCAGGGATCGGCGTCGTCCATTCCTACTCCGCAGGTTTCACTCGCGGATCCTGTTTGGGTCCCTTCAGCAGTCCCGTCGGCTGTTGTTCCTGTGCCGGGCGTGACAACTCCTGTACCGACCCAGCCTGCCCCGAGCCCGGTTCCGTCGGACACGGTTACCACCCCACCTGCCACGACGACGCCGACGCCCACCGTCACTCCGGCGCCTAGTCCAACACAGACTCCGGCGCCAAAGCCAAAGCCGACCGGGAGCCCCAGCACCACGCCGTCCAATGGTTCAGCACTGGACCTGGACGGCATACTCGACGGCGCGACAGGGATCTTGAAGTGAGCACGCAACTTCCCAGGACCAGCAAGCACGTCGGATGGCACGGCCGGTACTGCAGCAGCAGCCGCCCTGCCACCTTCCGTCATCGGATGGGCCGCTGGAGCTGCCAGCGGTTGCGTCGAGCCTAAGGAATCACGGCAACAAGAAATCACTGCAACGAGATGAGGCAGGCACCTACCCGGGTGCCTGCCTCTTTTGTTCCGTGTGTCGCTTGTTCCTGGTATCGATCGGTTCTACCCAAGCAGCCACGCCACCATAACCAACGCCCCGACGCAAAGCACGGTTGTGCAGAGGATGACGTCCCTGGCCATTGTCATTCCGCGTCCGTAGGGAGAAGCGAAAAGGAAGACATTCTGGGCGGTCGGAAGTGCGGCCATGATGACGCTGGCCAAGAGGTGTTGACCCTCCAACCCGAACACAAAGCGCCCCAGCACCCAGACCACCGCGGGCATGCCCGCCACCTTCAAAGTGGTTGCCACCACGGTCTCCACGCGGCCATCGCCCTTTTGAAGAGGGGCCTTGCCTGCCAGCGACATGCCAAAAGCCAGCAGAACCATGGGGACGGCCGCGCCGGCCAGCATATCAATGGGTTTCTGGACGAGCTCCGGCGCATCCCACGCCGTCAGAGCCATCACCGCCCCCAGCCCCGAGGCGATAATCATGGGATTGGAGAAGGGCTGCAACAGCATCCGTTTCCACGAGATTTTTGTGCCACCTGCGACGCCCAGGACGCTGAGGTAGAAGGGCGCCATGATCAGGAGTTGAACCAGCAGGACTGGAGCAACGTGCTGCGCCGTGCCCACTGCATACAACGAGACAGGAATGCCAATGTTGTTTGCGTTGGCATAACTGCTGGCCATGGCACCAACCGCCGTTTCCGCGACTGGCCGCCGGAAGAACACGAAGCTCAGCAAGCAATAGAGAAGGCCTATGACGGCTGCTGACAGGAGCGCAAGAGGGGCGTCGACCCCAAGTGCTGCGCGGATATCGCTTTCACCTACCACCGTGAACAGCAGCGCAGGATTGGTGATGTAGAAGGCCGTCCGAGTCAGCGCGCTTTGGACATCAGGGGCCAGCACTTTGTAGCGGGTGGCGAAATAACCCACCGCGATGACCGAAGCGACGATGAGGATTCCCGAGACAACGCCGCCCACCTTGCTCCTAAGAATTGTTGAGAAACCGCTTTCTCAGCGTAGGGGACGCCTGAGTGACTGTCCACTTCAGCGCTGCCGTTCCGCAACCTGCGTTCCACAACACGCATTCCATGGCACCAGGCGAGTCAGCGGCACGGCACGCGCTAGATCCGGGGCCGCGAGGCCCACCGCTGGGCCTTCAGTGCAGCATGCAGCTCAAGCCGGATCCCACCGCTCAACGGATCAGCTCCGATGAGTTGGCGGATCCGGGCGAGTCGGTTGTAGATGCTGCTTCTGTGCAGGTGAAGTTTCGCCGCCACATCCTGCACTGAGCTGTCGTTGTCATAGAGCAGTTCCAGCACGGGCAGGAGTTCGCCGTTCTTATCCTGGTCCTCCAAAGTCCTGAAATGAACGGAGCCCGTATCATCCCAGCCGCCCGGCGCCTGAAGACGATCGAAGAGTTGATAAACGCCCACCGCCCGGCTATCTACCAACTCGCCGAGGGGTGGATCCACGGCTGCAGCCTGTGCTGCCACTTTCGATTGCCTGTAGGCGCCCGCCAATTGCCGTATGACCTGGAACGGCTCGCTAATGCCCAGGATCACCCGCTCCACCGTGCGGCCCGCTCGCTTGGCGAGCTCCAATTGATAGTGCACCAGAACTTGGGCGTGGTCCGCCCGGCCACCGGATTCCCGGAACAGGACAACGGAATGCGTCTCCGTACCGGCGCTGAATAACGCGGCGTTGACACCAATGGTGGACTGCAGCGCTGCTGTTCGGTGGGTTAACGTTGCGGCAATGGGGTCGACGTCGGTTCCGCCTCCGTCGGCGTCCAGGATGGTCACCAGTTGCCACGGACCGCGGCCCTGGATCTCCTTCCAACCGGCCACCGCTGCCACGGCGTTGGACTCGCCGCCACAGGCGGCCAGGAACTCCTGCTCCCGTCTCCTTCGGAACTCTGATTCGGCTGTGTTGGAATCGAGCAACAAACCAGCCAACAGGTCCAGTTCGTCACGCACGCCGGGCAATTCGGCGAGTATCGCCGTCGCGGTTTGCTCCTCAAGATCCTGCTGCACCCACAAGTAGCCCACCCGGAATCCGCGCACCAGCAGCGGGACGCAAACGCGGCCGAGCATTCCTAGTTCGTCGTTCGCCGGAACAACAACTGGGCGCACTGCCGTCGAGATTCCGTGGGAGAGCTGCCAAGCACTGACATCGCTCGGCACGCGTTTGCTCAGGAGGAAGTTCACCCGGACGCGGTCGGCGTGGGATTGGTTGGAACTGTAGGCGAGGAGGACGCCGTCGAGGTCTTCCAGGGACAGCCCCCTGCCAAGCTTGAGCGCCACGCGTTCAACGATCTCCTCGACGTCCTGCTGCATCCAGAAAGCGTACCAACATCAGGCGACACCTGACGCCCCGACGCTCGACAAATGTCGAGCTCGCTTGAAGAAGATCCTTGAATTTACGGGGTTTTCGCTTCCGCAGGCCTGGAGGATCATGTCGCCTGCCTCACAGCCGGATTTATTCTGGAATCACAGCCCGCAGCAAATATCCGGCCGAAAAGCCGCTAACGATGGAGCCAGCAAATGATCATCGGCGTCCCCAAAGAAATCAAGAACAACGAGTTCCGCGTAGCCATCACGGCCGCCGGTGTCCACGAGTTCCGCACTCACGGACACACCGTTCTGGTTGAGCGGGGTGCGGGCCTGGGTTCTGGCATCACGGACGAGGAATACTCGATCGCAGGCGCCGAAATCGTTGCCGACGCCGATGACGTCTGGGGCCGTGCCGACATGGTCATGAAGGTCAAGGAACCCATCAAAGCCGAGTACCACCGCTTCCGCAAGGGCCTCATCCTCTTCACCTACCTGCACCTGGCAGCCGAGCCCGAACTCACCGCCGAGCTCATCAACTCCGGCGTCACGGCCATCGCCTACGAAACGGTCCAGGAAGGACGCACGCTCCCGCTGCTCGCCCCGATGTCCGAAGTTGCAGGACGCCTGTCCGTTGTGGTCGGCGCTTCCTCGCTGATGGCTCCGGCTGGCGGCAAGGGCATCCTCCTTGGCGGTGTACCGGGTGTCCGTCCCGCCAAAGTCGTTGTCCTTGGTGCCGGTGTTGCCGGAACCAACGCCGCCGCCATGGCACTGGGCCTTGGTGCTGATGTCACCATCATGGACATCAACATCAACCGCCTGCGGGAACTCGACGCCCTCTACCAGGGCCGCTTGAAGACCGTGGCGTCCAACGCCTACGAGATCGAGAAGTCAGTTGTCGACGCAGATCTCGTGATCGGCTCCGTCCTGATCCCCGGTGCCAAGGCGCCCAAGCTCGTCACCAACGAACTTGTGTCCCGGATGAAGCCAGGCTCTGTCCTGGTGGACATCGCCGTGGACCAGGGCGGCTGCTTCGAGGACACGCACCCCACCACCCATCAGGAACCGACGTACAAGGTCCACAACTCGATCTTCTACTGCGTTGCCAACATGCCTGGCGCTGTTCCGAACACGTCCACGTACGCACTGACCAACGTCACCCTGCGCTACGCCGTGGCATTGGCCAACCTGGGCGTCAAGGCCGCATTCGACCGCGACCCTGCCCTGGCCGCAGGCCTGAATATCGCTGCAGGCCACGTGGCACACCACTCGGTTTCGGAGGCGCACAACCTGCCCCTCGTCGCCGACTGGCACAGCTTGGTTACCGCGTAGGCTTTGCCCTTGCGGCGGTGACAAGTCGCTGGCCCGCTGTTCCGTTGCTGCCCAGCAACGGAACAGCGGGCTTTGCACGTGCTGGGCGTCAAGCCCGTGCTCTAGCCGTTGCCGGGGGCGGCCGGTTCCTCAGGGACAACGTGAGTGGGAACCGGCACGGGCATATCCGATTGCCGAAGGGTGGGCGGGGTTACGTTGGGCGCCTCGATGCCCGGCGGCGTGATGGGTGCCGCGGGAGTCGGGATGCTGATATTGCCAGGCTGACCATTCCCGGGGATCCTGGGTGTTTCGGGCGTTCCCCCATTGGGAGCCTTCGGCGAATTGGAATGTCCTGACGCGCCATTGGTGCCTCCTTGAAGCTCCTGGCCTGGGTTGGCGCCATTTCCCGTGGTGGCACTGCCGGCCGGGTTGCGGCCGGACGGGTATGGGGTCGCCGGAGTCACAGTGCGGCCGCGCTCCTGCTCGGAAGGGGAACCAGGATTCTGCCGCGATCCATTGCCTGATCCCGGCGTGAGCTGCGAAACTACTGAACCGATTGTGGAGCCCAGATGTTGGAAAGCGCCCGGGATGCCACCCTCGGAGGCAGCCGCGGCCGTAGCACCGCCTGCCAATGACACTGCCACAGCGAGCCCGGCGATCGCAGTGCGGCGCTTACGACGACGGCGGGCCGCGAGTTCGTCAGTAGAGGTTGAGCCTGCAGGGGTTGAGTCAGCCGGGGTTGGGTCAGCGGCCGCGTCAGTGGATCCTTGGACCGACGTGAGTACCGCCGTCGGTGCACCTGCCATGGCGGAGGCGACCCCCGCCGTCGTGCTTCTGCTGCCGGCAGCCCGGTCACTGATCATCAACGCACGGACGGCCGCAGAGGGCGGCGGAGCGGTGCTGGCGAGGGAGCGCAGTTCAAGAAGTTCGGCACGGATGTGGCGGGCGTCGTCGAGTCCGGAATCGGCCAACAGGCGGTCAACGGCCTGCTCGCCTGTATAACCGTCAGTGCGACTGCTCCGCCGTCCGGCCGGGGTGATGCTTTCACTCATGGTGTGCCATTCCTTCGTAGTGCACTTTTCCTCAGTGCACTCAATGCCCTGCGCTGCAGTTGTTTTATTGCCCCTTGGGATTTGCCCATGATGGCCGCCGTTTCTTCTACGGAGAGGTCAGCCACCACCCTCAATGCCAGGACCTCGCGATAATCCGTGGCGAGGTCCTCCAGAAGTTCCGTGACACCCAGACTGCCGCGGCCAAAGGCCTGGTCCTCTGCCGAGGGCACCCGCCGCGCGTCCAACTCAGCCTCGTACGGAGCTGAATCCGGGGTCCGTTCACGCTTGCGATAATGGTCCACCATGCGCGCGTGGGCGATCGAGAACAGCAGGGTCCTGGCGCCCTGAAGGCCACCCTGCAGGTCCGGCAACTTCGGATACAGCGCAAGGAAGACGTCCTGCGTCACGGCTTCGGGATCGTCCACACCGCGGGCGCGGAGGTAGCCGAAAACCGGCCCGGAGAACTGGTTGTAGGCATCGGTGAAGAGCAGAGCGGGATCGTCCTCGTCCGTCTGCACATATTCATCAGCTAATGGGTTTAGCACCCGTGGATGCCTCCATCCCGCGCAGCGCAGCGGCCTCTCTGGAGCGCCCTCCCCGGTTGTTTCCCGGGCTCAGGACCTCCGTTGCCACTGCCTTCTGTTACGTACGCCACCGTCCGTAAAGTGGTGGGGCTCCCCGTTCTAAACGAAGGAGCCCCACCCTTAAACCGTAACCGCTGGGTGCTTAGCGGACCGAATCGAGGCCTGTACCGGGAGCGGCAGGAACATCGGTGGGCACCTGCGTCGGCAGAGCGGGGGCGGCCGGTGTTGCAGGGACAGCGGGGACAGCCGGGGCACTTTCCGTTCCCGGAACAGCCGGGACAGCAGGAACGGCCGGAACCTTGGCTGCAACGGAAGCGTCAGCGTCAGCGTTTGCGGAACCGTCAGCCTTCAGACCGGCAGCCTTGCCGGCGTCGACTACGGCCTGGCAGTGCGATTCAACGTTGGCTTCGCCGCCTGCGGCCACCACGATGGACTGGAAACCCGGCACCTTGGTGTCAGCCTTGAGTCCACCATGGATGAAGGCGGTGCAGAGACCGAATGCTTCAGGCGTTGCAGCGAGGGTGTCTTCAGCCTTGGACTTCGCAGCGTCAACAGCGTCCGCTGCCTTGTCTTCGCCAGCCTTGGCAGCGTCAGTTGCCTTTGCCTGTGCGGTCTCGACGGCGTCAGTCGCCTTGGCCTGGCCGGCTTCGGCCGCGTCAGCTGCCTTCGTGGCCAGGGGAGCGGGTGCGCCGACGAGGTCGTGGGCGCTCTGCTGGATTTCGGTGGGAAGCGCGCCATTGAAGGCAGCGACACCGGTTCCGCCGGCGGCTACAGCTCCGGCAGCCAGGACGCCGGCGGCGACTTTGCTAGTGGCAAGGACAGTGAACAAGGACATAAAAGCCTCCGACAAACGATGTGGGGATTGCCCCGGCAGCGTTTGGGTCGCTGCCGGATGATCAGCGTGCGGACGTGGCCCGCACACCCTCTACATCGTTCCGGGCACGGTTGAGGTTACGCCGTCCTCAATCTTTTTTCCGGGCCGCACGTTTCCACGGCCGATAGTTCTCCCCATCGCACCTTCATCGGCAGGCGATTATGCTCATGAGATGCCCGGCGCAGCACTTCATGCCCGTCGGCGATCGACACGCCACGGCGTACAGGGGGAGCGTTATGGGACAGGGACTGGTCGGCGCCGACGTCGAGGACCTCCGGCGGCTATCGGCCGTAATGGACTCCGAAGCAGAGAAGATCACCAATCTTCAGCGGCAACTCAGCACGATGATTCAGAACGGCCACTACTGGCGCGGAAACGATGCTGAGCAGTTCCGTAGCCAATGGAACAGCGACCTCCATGGACGGCTCGCAGCAGCAGCACTGTGCTTGAAGACCAACGCCCGCGCCCTTCGCCTCAACGCGGAGCAGCAGGAACAGGCGTCCCTTGGTCTCCCCGGGGGCGGCGGTGTTTCAGGCGTTTCAGGTGTTTCAGAGGGCAAAGACCCCTCTGGCTTACCCGGTTTCACCATGAGCCCAAGAACCTATGGGCCCATAACTGTCGAGGGCAGCGGCACCGTCGGTACTGAAGGCACAGCAGAGGCCCATGCATCGGTGGGTCCCGGCGGAATCAGCGTTGACGCTTCGGGAGAGGTATCGTCCGGAGCTAAAGTCACGTTCACTGCCGAAGGGGAACGGGGGCCCGTCAAGACCACCGTAACCAACGAGACGTTCGCTGGTTGGCGGGCAGACGGCAAGCTTGACGGAAAAATTCCTTTTGGCTTCGGCCCGATAAAACTTGAGGCAGACGGTGAAGCATTCGTCGGCGTGGAAAACACCACCACCACGAAGAGCGACTTCTTCGATGGCTGGATCAACAACACCGTCACTGCCAGGGTCATGACTGGTGCGGAAGCAAGCGCACACATCACCGGACAAAGCCCGTTCCTCTTCTCCCCCGGCGGCGAAGCGTTTGCAGGCCAGAAAATGACCGTCGGCAACGAGACAGAAATCGCGGGCGGCCTGTTCGGATTTGGGCAGGGCACGGAAATCCGTGGCGGCGCATGGGCAAGCGCCGGAGAAGGCGAAATCAACGTCAATAAAACCGGTGATGTGACGGGTGCAGCCGCCAGCGCAGGAGTTGGTGCCGAACTGACGGCATCCCAATACGTTGAGGTCCTCGGCCAAAAACTCTCGACGTCGGAGACAGTTGCCGCCGGTGCGGGCGAGGGACACTTTTTCAACGCGTCCCTGGATGAGGACGGACTCACCTTGGGCGTTGGTGCCAAGATCACCGCAGAGTTGGGACTTGGCGCTGGCGTGCAGGTCACGCTCAGCCCATCCGGATTTATGGATTCCGTCACCGGCTTTGTCGACTTCCTCAACAAATAAGCATTCCCATTTCCTGAACTTCCCTCAAACAGCGCCGGAAGGGCTCTCACGATGACCTCACAGCAAATCTTCCCGTCAAAGGCGTTCCCCGCCTACCCCACTATCAGCGTCAACCCGCCCGCAGGTTGGACGGAGCAGGTGGTCCCTGACGCGGTGGGTGCACTGATGGGTCCCGCTTCCGAGGGCAGCTACAGGCCGAATGTGGTCATTTCCGTATCCCGTCGCGTGCCGGGCTATCAGCTGCAGGACATCGCTGCTTCCGTGGACGCCTTCTTGGCTGACCTGCCCGACGCCGTGCTTCTAGGCACCGAGCCTGTGGTCATCAATGGCCGGCAATGGCATGTGCGGGAGGCGCGGTATACACACCCTCAGGCGGGCTCGCTGGCCCAATTCACGGCCGTGACGGTGTTCCACCACGAAGTAGCTGCCGACGTCGTGCAGTTAACCGGTAGCTGCCAGCCGCTCGAGGGAAACCAGGATCTGAAGGCGATCTATTCCGTGGTGGCGAGTGCAGACGTCAGTGCTGGACCTGCCTAAACAGATCCGCACTTAGGAGCACAGGGCACGCGCCTGTTCGATCAGCTTCAGCACCGCCACGGAGTCAGCCGGATCCACCGGTACAGGACGCGCGGATGCCGCACCGCCGTCGTCGATCTTTTCGGCCAGGAGTCGATAGAACTCAGGGTAGGCTCCGCGCTCGGTGGGGATGGTTCGGCGCTGGCCGGCCGACTCAAGAGTCCCGTAATTCTCGGCAGGTTCGACGCCGTACTCAGCATCCGTCGGCAGTCCACCGCCCAGAACAAAGGGCTCCTGCGGATCGGTGCCGAACTTTACAAAACCACCCTTCGTGCCCAGCACGCGGAAACGCGGTCCGTGAAGGTGGCTGTTGAGGTTCAGGGTCACGTGGCTGACGATGCCGGATTGGTGCTGGAGCGCGATGAAGACGTCGTCGTCGGCTCTCTCCTGCGGACGTCGTGCAATGATCTCGGCATACGTGACGTACGCTGCTCCGAAGAACTGGACAGCCAGGTCCAGCACGTGTGCACCAAGGTCGAACAAGACCCCACCGCCGTCCGCGGCAGTAGCGCTTGCCTTCCAGGCCTTGGCAATCTCCGGTGCCCAGCGCTCCATCCCCGCTTCAAACCTGGTCACGGTACCCAGCGTCCCGGCGTCGAGCAGTTTCTTGAGCGTGAGCGCGTCTCCGTCCCAGCGGCGGTTTTGGTAAACAGTGAGGACACGGCCCGCTTGCGCGGCGAGTTGGATCAGTTCCTCGCCTTGCGCGCTGTGGACAACAAACGGCTTATCGACGACGACGTCGAGCCCGGCTTCCAGCGCGGCTTTCGCCAGCGGATAGTGGGTGGCGGGCGGTGTGCCAAGGACGACGAGATCCAGTTCATCGGCTAGCGCCAGGATGTCCTGCGGCGTGTTGACTATCTTTGCCTGCGGGTATCGTTCAGCCGCTTTTGCCTGCCTTTGGGCGTCCGATGTGGCAATGACGGCAAGCTCATAAGCAGTGTTGCTCGCAATGAAGGGCGCATGGAACACGCTGCCCGATAACCCAAAACCTGCGATGGCGGTGCGAATCGGCCTGGAAGTCATGCCCCAAGGCTAATTCAGTAAACCTCCCACCGGTGCGCGCTGGTGAAGATCAGGACGTGAGAGAGCGTTTGGCGAAAGGGCCGCAGGATGTGAGAGAGGGATGGCAAGGGAAAGGCCGGGACCTTCCCGAACCGATGAACAGGTTCAGGGAAGCTCCCGGCCTCGTTGTGTCCAAGCCCTGCGGATGTTCTTTAGACCCGGAGCAGAGCGTTACTTCTTGGCGCCCTTTTCCCAGCCGAGAGTGGTCCAGTCCGGAACGTTGGACAGGCTCTTGAACAGGGACGGGCCGTAGTTGGCCAGGCCCGTGCGCACAAACTGGATCTCCGGGCCGTTGAGGACGGTGCCCATGGAGAAGTACTTCTCCATGTGCTTCTTTTCTACGTCCATGGCCGCCTTGTTGCGCTCGGTGTCATCGGCGATGGTTGCCAGGCGCTTGATTTCGGCGTCAAGCTCGGCATCGCCCAGGCCGTTCTCGTTGGTCTCGGAGTCGTAGAACTGCTTCACGGCGTCGGTGGCATCCGCACCCACGGTGTAACCGGAGATGGTGACGTCGAACTCGCGGCCACCGATGACCTTGCCAAAGTCGGCGTCACCGCGCTGGTCGATGGTAACGTCCATGCCGGCAGCCTTGAGTTGATTCTGCAGCGTCTGCGAGGTTGCGGCCGTGGTGGGGTCGTCGCCGAAGTTGGTGATCTTGAAGGCCACGGGGACCCCGTCCTTCGCCATGATGCCCTTGTCGTTCGGGGCATAACCAGCGTCGGTGAGGACCTTCTTGGCCTGCTCAGCGCCGGTGTCCTTCACGGGGTAGTTGTCCTGGTAGTACTCGGAGAACGGCATGAGCATCATGGAGCCCGAGCTTTCCTCGGACCAGTTCAAGCCGTTGAAGCGGACATCGCGGATGGCCTTGCGGTCAACTGCGGTGAAGATCGCCTTGCGTACGGCAACGTCAGTTAGGGCCGGGCGCTTGGCGTTCAGGTTGAGGCCACCTGCGAACAGGCGCTGGCCGCGACGGATATCGGCGTCCTTGGTACCTTCGAGCTGCTTGTAACGGCCGAGCGTACGGCCATTGGCGGCGTCGATTTCACCATTCTTGAAGGCGGCAATCGTAGCGCTGGGCTCCATTTGGCGCCAGACGACCTTGTCGAGGACGGGCTTCTGTCCCCACCACTTGTCGTTGGGAACCATGGTGACCGTTTTTGCGGTGGTGTCGTAGTTTTCAACCTTGAACGGGCCAGCCATCCATTCGGGGTGCATGTTGCCGGCGAAGCCCGTGTTGAAGATTTCCGGTGTGTTGATCGCGGGATGGATCAGTCCGAAGAAGAGACCCTCCAGCGGGAAGACCGGCTGGGTGGTGGTAACAATGACTTCTTTGTCGTTGGCGCCGGCCTTGACCGAGTCCACGAAAGCGTAGGCGCCGGCGGAAACGATGTCGATTGACTTGTCCTCGCCCTTCAGCATCTTCCACGTGTTCTCGAAGGTCTTGACGTCAATCGGCGTTCCATCGTTCCAGGTCGCCTTGTCGTTGACCTTGATGGTGATGGTCTGCTTGCCATCCTTGACTTCGCTCTTGACGTCTTCGCAGAAGTCCTTGTTCGGCTCAGCTTTGCCGTTGAAGTCCAACTTCCAGCAGCCGCCAATGCCGCCGCTGTTGATGGAAGCCGTGTTTACCGGGGTCATCAGCGCCGAGTTGTCTGCGCTGTTGCCCACATTGGAGAAGCCGTTAAAGTCGGGGCCAATGCTGCCCACAGCAAGGGTGACAGTGCCGCCCTGCTCCAGGTCTTTGGCTTCCTTGGCATTAACGCTAATGAGCTTGCTGATGTCGCCGCCAGCTTCTTCGGCCTTCTGGGAGGCCGGACCCGACGGCGTTCCCCCGCCGCAAGCGGTCAGCATCAGTGCAGCTGCAACTGCTACGCCGCCGATCGTCGTGTACTTCTTCATGGTTTGCCCTTCATGTTTACGACTGGAAATCTTTACGAATTGAATACAGGGTTCAATCAATGAGTCATTTGTCGTCAGGCATGCACCACCAGCATGTCGGCATCTATTTCCCCGTCCGGGAAGAAGCATGCAAACTCCTGTTGACCTTCTGAAGCAAGTGGCGGCTCCAGAGTAAGGCACTTCTCCTGCTTGGCGGCAGGTAGTGCGGCGAATACCGGGCAACGCGTTGCGAAATTGCAACCCTTTGGCGCATCAAGCGGGCTGGGTAGATCGCCCTGCAGGATGATGCGTTCACGTGTGCGTTCCAGATGGGGATCGGGTACGGGGATCGCCGATAGCAGGGCCCTCGTGTAGGGATGCCGCGGATTGTCGAACACTTCGTCCACATCGCCGGTTTCCACGATCTTGCCCAAGTACATCACGGCCACGCGATCCGAGATGTGGCGGACCACGGAGAGATCGTGGGCAACCATCAGGTAGCTCAAGCCCAGTTCGGCGCGTAGCTGGTCCAGCAGGTTGATAACGCCGGCTTGGACGGAGACGTCCAAGGCAGAGACGGGTTCATCCAGCACCACGAGCTTTGGATTCACTGCCAGCGCCCGGGCGATGCCGATGCGCTGGCGCTGGCCTCCGGAGAACTGGTTGGGGAAACGGTTGACGTGGTCCGCCTGCAGGCCCACGAGCCGCATGAGTTCCATGATCCGCTTCCGGACGGCCGCCTTGGGCATGCCCAGGTTCTCCAGCGGTTCGGCCAGGACTTCGTACACCGTGAAGCGCGGATCCAGTGCCCCGGTGGGGTCCTGGAACACCATCTGCATTTCCTTGCGCATGGCCATCTTGGTCTTGGAGTCGGTGGCAACCTTGTTGCTCACGCCGCCGATGACCACTTCGCCCACTTGGTCCGGGTGGAACTCCATGATCTCCAGCAACGTGGTGGTTTTGCCGCAACCGGACTCGCCCACGATTGAGAGGCACTCGCCTTCGCGGATGTCGAAGCTCAGTCCGTCGACCGCCTTGACCGTGCCGATCCGGCGCTTGATCAGCGCACCCTTGAGCAGTGGGAAGTGTTTCTTCACGTCCTTGAGCTCAAGGACCTTGTCGCGCTCAAGGCGGGCAACGCCGTCGAACTTTGACACGGGCTTGGGCGGCGCCTGGAAAATCTCGTGGGCGTCCGCCTCGCCGGATAGCTGGTCCGTCTTGATGCAGGCTGCCCTGTGACCTTCGGAACCGGGTACCGAAAAGAGCTCGGGCTCGCCGTGCAGGCAGGCATCGCTGGCGAGCGGGCAGCGCGGCGCGAACGAGCAGCCGGTTACGGGCAGTGTCAGGTTGGGCGGCGTGCCTTCGATCGGAACCAACGACTGCTTGTTGGCGGTGTCAACGCGGGGGACGGCGCCGAGGAGACCCATGGTGTACGGCATGCGGGGGTTGTAGTAGATATCCTCCACAGTCCCGGTTTCCACCGGCTTACCTGCGTACATGACCATGATGTCGTCGGCCATGCCCGCTACGACGCCGAGGTCGTGGGTGATCATGACGACGGCGGCGCCGGTCTCCTCTTGCGCTGTGTGCAGGACTTCCAGCACCTGCGCCTGGATGGTGACGTCCAACGCCGTCGTGGGTTCATCCGCGATGAGTACCCGCGGATCGTTGGCAATCGCGATGGCGATCATTACGCGCTGGCGCATGCCGCCGGAAAATTCGTGCGGGAATGCCTTCAGCCGGTCCTTGGGGCTCGGGATGCCCACCATCCGCAAAAGCTCGACGGCGCGGGCTTCTTTAGCCTGTTTGCTCATCGTGGGGTTGTGGACGGTCAGGGCCTCGATGATCTGGTTCCCCACGGTGTAAACGGGGGTCAGCGAGGAAAGCGGGTCCTGGAACACCATGGCGATATCGCTGCCGCGGTGCTTGCACATCGCTTTGTCGCTCAGGCCGAGGAGTTCCTTGCCCTTGTAGCGCACGGAACCGGAGATGTCCGCGGTCTCGGGGAGGAGTCCCATGATGGCCATGGACGTCACGGATTTTCCGGAGCCCGATTCGCCCACGATGCCCAGGGTTTTTCCGGGCATGAGGTCGAAGTCCACACCGCGCACGGCGTGGACAACGCCGTTTTCAGAATTGAAGCGGACGTTGAGGTCCCGGACGCTCAGGACGGCATCGCCAGGGGCGTAGAGCCCGGCGTCCCGAAGTCGCTCTGCGGGCGTGTGGGAGATGTTGGTGCTCATTTGCTGGTCTTCTTTACGGTCTTGGTCTTCGCGCGGCCGATGGAACTGGAGCTGGGGTCGAAGGCGTCGCGGAGGCCGTCGTTCATCATGGCCAGCGAACCGGTCAGGAGGAACATGACGGTCAGAGGTACCCAGAACATCCACGGGAACGAGGACACCTGGCCGGTGGCTTGGCCGATGAGGACGCCCAGGCTGACATCGGGGAGCTTGATGCCGATGCCGATGAAGGAGAACGCCACTTCGGCGAGGACGGCACCGGTAATACCGCGGGTGAAATCGAGGACCAACAGTGAGCCGATGTTCGGCACGAGGTGACGCCATACGATCTTGCGGGAGGGAACACCCATGTACTTGGCGGCTTTGACGTAGTCCCGCTGCATGAGGGACATCGACAATGAGCGCACCAGGCGGGCGGTGCCCATCCAGCTGAAGAACAGCAGCACGATGATCAGCAGGAGCCAGCTGGGGAGGTCCTTGAGTCCGCCGCCCCCACTGGTGGCCACTGCGACCACCAGAATGGCCGGCATCATGATGAGGGCTTCAAGGATGAACAACATGACGGCGTCCACTTTGCCCCCGAAGAACGCCATGGTGCAGCCGTAGACGGCGGAAATCAGGACAGATACGCCGCCCACGATCAGGCCGATGAAGATCGAGATCCGCGTGCCTTCAACGATGAGCGCCAAGAGGTCAATACCGGCCTGCGACGTGCCCAGGAAGTGATCCGGTGATGGTCCCATGCCGATGTTGAGGGGATCAATCGTGTCTTTGTCCCACGGCGTCAGGAAACCACCGAACAGGGAGAAGAGGAACAGCGCCAGGAAGATCAACAAGCCGGCGACGGCGGTACGGTTCCGCATGAAGCGACGGAAGATAATGCGGGACTTCCCAATCACGACGTCCTGGTCGGCAACCCTTGACTCGTCGATTTCCGCAATGGGATCAATGATGTTCGTCATTACTGGACCCTCACTCGTGGATCCACCAGCGTCGTCGCGAAGTCGGCAAGGATGGCGCCGATCGCGAAGATCACCGAGCCGTACGCCAGCGTAGCCGTGGCGACGTTAACGTCCTGAAGCCCGATCGCCTGGATGCTCCACAGGCCGATGCCGGGCCAGGCAAAGATCGCCTCGGCAAAGAAGCCGCCGGTGAAGATCGCGGGGATGGTGAAGGCAATGCTCTGCGCCACGGGAATGAAGGACACCCGCAGGGCATGCCTGCGGATGGCTTGGTTGCGGGTAAGCCCTTTTGCCCTGGCGGTGCGGACGAAGTCGGCATTCACGTTGTCCAGGAGATACTGCCGCTGGGCGATCTGGTAACCAGCCCAACCGAAGATGGTCATCGCGAAGGTGGGCACGGCGTAGTGGGCCACAAGGTCAACGAAAGCCGGCCAACCCGGCTCGATCCCCGGCGTCGAGATGCCGGTGACGAAAAAGATGCGCTGGCCTACGGTCTCGTTGACGCTGATGGCGCCCAACTGGACCAGGAAGTAGGCGATCGGCGCGGGAAGGATATGCACCAGGTAGCTGTAGGACGTGATGACGCGGTCCTGGTATTTGTATTGCCGCGCTGCTGAATAAACGCCGAGCGCGACGCCGATGATCAGCGTGAGGATGATGGAGGCGATAAACAGGCGGGTGGAAACAAGTACCCGGTCAGCGAATTCGGCGTTGACGAATGCCCCGTTTGGGCTGCGGCCCCAGTCCCAGCGGGTGATGATGCCGCCGAGCCAGCCGACATAGCGTTCCCATGGGTTGGCGTCGGGGTCCAGGCCGAGTCCACGGAAGGAGGCTGCTACCTGTTCCGGGGTTGGCCGCGGGATCTTCTCCTGTTCCAGGACCGCCGGTTTGAGCGTTGATACTGCCAGGAAATAGCCCGCGCTCGTGGTCAGGAAGATCATGATCAGGTAGATGCCCGACCGCTTCGTCAGATATTTCAGCATGTCGGGCGGCTGCCCTGGATCGTGGCAAAGCTCAATGCTCGTCCTTCCGCGGTTCCCGGCTGTGGCCGGCGTCAGCTACGAATTGGCATGAGGGGTGATGGCCCCCCAGACCCCTCCACGTGAACACCGCCCTTGTATGGCATGGGTCACATTCAAGAGGAAACTACCACAATAACTGCTTCACGTTTCGCTCAATCAGGCCCGGTTTCTTGCCTGCAGCCAGATTGTTATCTGGATTCGCGTCACGATTTCGACAGCGGCGGCACTGTGGCGCTTGCAGCCCGACTCTCGTTGTGAGGTCCGCTCTCGCCCTAGATTGGTATTTTGGGGCGCACAGCGGGCCTCACAACGCGTTTAACCTGAGCGGGCGCCAACAAAAGCGCTTACGAAGACGAACCTGAGCTAGGAAGATCCCATGAGGCGCGTGACGAGTTCGCGCCAGGAGTCCGTGAGCCGTTTCGGCGAGATGCCGTGGACTCGCACGTCATTGACGATTCGTTCGGGGTCCAGCGCGGAAAGCAGCGACATCGCCATGACCCACGGATCCGCGATGCCGGCCTCCCGCAGCAGGACCTCTATATGCCGGTGGGCAAGTACCGTGGCCGGCACGTCAAAGCGATTGCGGGCATTGGTTGCGGCCGCCTTCAGGAGCTCACCGTTTTCCAGGACGAAGTAGATGCGGCCCTCGCCGTAGGCCATCAGCCGTTCGCTGGGCGTCGCGCCCGGGCCCAAGGGTGGCGGACCAAACATGAAGCCGCGCTGGAATTCAGATTCAGAGTCACTCAGAAGGGTCATCATCAGGCCGGCCCGGCTACCGAAGCGACGGAACACGGTTCCCTTGCCAACGTGGGCCTTGCAGGCGAGCGCGTCCATGGTGAGTGCTTCCACGCCAAACTCGTCAACCAACTCGCGGGCAGCGCACAGGAGCCGCTCGCGATTCCGGGCTGCATCGCTGCGCTCATGCGGCGGACCGAAGGGCACGTCCGGCTGGATTGGGATCGAGCTCACAAAAAACATTCTAGACCCGGGAATAGAAACCGGACCGCAGTCCGTTTAGTATCAGTGAAGGTCCAAACGCTTAAAAAGGAGACACCATGTCAAAGAGCACCGTTCTTACCCTCGTCGGCAGCCTCCGCGCTGATTCCCACAACAAGAAGCTCGCCGAAGCCATCCAGCTGAACGCACCGGAGAACGTGGACGTCCAGATCCACGATTCCCTGGGCAGCATTCCGTTCTACAACGAGGACATCGACGTTGAAGGCCAGGTTCCCGCCGAAGCGGCAGCCCTGCGCGCTGCTGCAGCCAACGCCGACACCCTTCTCCTCGTCACCCCCGAGCACAACGGCACCATGCCCGCATCGCTGAAGAACGCCATCGATTGGCTGTCCCGCCCGTACGGCGCCGGCGCCCTTAGCGGCAAGCCGACCGCCGTCGTCGGAACCGCCTTCGGCCAGTTCGGCGGAGTCTGGGCACAGGACGAGGCCCGCAAGGCTGTTGGCATCGCCGGTGCCAAGGTCCTTGACGAGGTCAAGCTGGCCGTCCCGGGTTCCATGGTCCGCTTCGCTGAGCTCCACCCGAAGGACGACGCCGAGGTTGTTGAGCAGATCAAGGCTATCTTCGAGCCCCTGACTGCCGTTCAGGAAGAAGAAGCCGCAGCCTAGTCTTTTCGCTTTCAACGCCCCCGCTCCGTCCCTGCGAATCCACAGGACGGAGCGGGGGCATTTGCGTTTCCGGCGTCTTCCCGATGAAGCGTGATCAACTCTTGTCCGAACCGTCACCGTAGCGGCATTTTGCTGCAAGCCACACGGGCCTAACGTTGAACTACAGGTGGACGGACAGGAGCGTGGGGCTGTCATGCGTGCCGGGCGGAGACCAACAAGTACGACGGCGATCCCGGCTGCCTGCCTCATGCTGGGTCTGCTGCTGGCTGGCTGTACTTCGGCCCCAGGGACCCTGCCTTCCGCCGGGGATACTTCATCTGCTCCTGTGGTGGGCCCGTCCAGTTCGGTTCGTGATGTTGCGTCGGATGGGGCTCCCAACACTCCGTCTTCGACATCCACGGCAACGGGAAGCGGCACTGCGGATCGTCCTGATGCGTTCGCCACTCCCTCAACCATTCCGGGCTCCGGTGGTGCTGGGGCTGATTCTGGCTCTGGTGACGGTGGCACGGCAGTGGCCCCAACGCCTGGGCCGAGTGCCGCCGCCGAGCCTTTACCCGTCGCTACGCCAAGCTCTTCACCGACGGCTGTTGCTCCCGTTGCGCGGGCTGCCACCGTGCCCCAGGACCTGAATTTGGGGCCGGCTGTGTACTACGTTGCCGTTGACGACGGGGGCGCCAGAGGTGTTCGCTTCGGATGCAACGACAGCCTGGTGCCTGTCCGCGGGGCCTTGGCGCCCGGTGACCCGTTGACGCTGGCGCTGAGCCGCCTGCTGGAAGCTGGCATGCCCTTGGACACCGGCGCGGGCCTCTACGATTCGCTGGCCAATTCCTCGTTGCACTTCGTGTCCGGCTACGTCAGCGGAGCAACAGTTGTGGTGAATTTGAGTGGAACGCTGCTCCCCGGTGGAGTCTGCGACATCCCGCGCATTGAAGCCCAGTTGACCCACACCATCGTCTCCGCCAGCGGGGCATCCCGAGCCGAAATCTACATCAATGGCAAGACTTTGGCTGAGGCGCTGAGCCTGCGTTAGCGCGCAAGCCGCAATTTCTCAAGCCGTTGCGATGGCCAGCACCCGTCGCAGTGCCCACGCCACACGGAGCAGCGCCAACACGGACGCGAAGGTGAGAACGAAGACAACTGCCTCCGGAATCCAGAGGCCCCTGGGACCATCGCCCTCCAGTACCACGGCAACAAGGGCGGCCACCACCAGCAGGCCGAGCCCCGGGATGGCGAACAGGAACACTTCTCCGATTTGGCGACGATGCACGGCGCTGAGCTTCTCCAAGGGAAGCTCGCGCTGCCCGGGCGCCGCCTTTTTGCCGAGCACGTTGATCAGCATGGAGACACTGGTGAGCGTGAGGCCAGCGGTAGCGCCAGCCAACGTAGCGAGAGTCTGGAACAGGGTTCGACGGGCACCCGAATCGACGCCCTCCAGCATCAACGGCTGCTTCAAGAGCCACGCCAAGCCAAGCCACATCAGCACAGTCAAAACGGCCCACCCATAGTCTGCTGGCGGGTGTAGCAGGAACCACCTCCAGACCGTCCGGCGGCGCCCGGCGTGCTCGACGTCAACCTCGTACAAGCTCATGGTCCGCGCTGCCTTCTGATCCCTCCGCCGGTTTCCCGTCCCCAGGTTTCGCCTTGGAGGGTTCCTCCTTTGTGACTGCAGCCAGAGCTTCCCGCACTGCCGCCATTCCACCGGCGACGATGTCCGGCACAGGGAATGAATCTGCGGCGCCTCTGATTTCCGGCAGTGTGAGAGCGAAGAAAGCCTCGTTATCCCTGGCCTGTTTGTTGAGAATTGCGACTGCCTCAGCAGCGGACTTTCGGGGATCATTGAACACATCGGGGTCCACTTCGATGTGGGAGATGAAACGCTCCTTCAGGAGATCGACCACCTCGCGGTCGCCGGTCAGGGAGTCCTTGCCCTCGGCTACGACGTAGTCGAAGTGCTCTACCGATCCTGCCCTGCGGAAGAGATCAATCAGTTGCTGGATGCGGTCCCGGATCCGCTGCTTGTCCTCAGCCCTTCCCGAACGGCCCACGCTCAGTGAAATGCGGAAGGTTCCTTCAGTCATCAGGCGCGAGGCACTGTCCAGAACGTCAGCCCATTCACCCTCCATCAGTTTTCCGGAGAGGCGTTCAGCAGGAAGTGCGAACTCGAAGCGACTCACCTCGAGCCTGGTGAGGATCTCCTCGATATCCTCGCGGACCACCGGAACCAACCCGGGCTCAAGCCCCAACATGCCTTCGAGGTACTCACCCATCCTGGAAGCCCTCGGGCCATTGCCGCTGGTCAACACGGCCATGACGTTCCGCTTCAGGAAGGCAAAGTAAGTGGTTTCCAGGAGATGGTCGCCCGGCGCCAAGGGGAGGGGCTTGCGGCGTCCAAGTGCATCCCCCACGCTGGGCAGGTTGGTCTCGCGGACCCGATCCAGGAGTATCACCGGATGTGGTGAGAAGGATGCCGTTTGAGCGACCAACACCGTGCCGTCCATGCCGATGAAATGCCGGTTGGTACCAGCGTCTTGAGCCTTCTTCAGTGCCTCGGCCACGCGGCGTGCCGGAAACGGTGCGCGCAGATCATCGCCATTCAGTTGGTCAATGCGCCAGAACTGCACACTGCGTCTTGCCATCCGCCCTCCCCTGCCTGCGGTCTTTGCTGCTGATTCCAAGCTAATGGCGGGGTCCGACATTAAAGCCAGGTTCCGCCGTCGTGCGCTTTCCTCTGCCGCAAACCGCCCCACTTTCGGCCTGTACGCTACTTATGGCCTGTACTTGGGCCCCTGGGCGAAGAGCGCATCCATTTCGTCGTGGCTGCGGGTGCCTGCCAACCCTGCCCAGTTACCGTCGCCCAGAATTTCCTTCGCCACCCGTGCGACTTTTGCGTAGGCAGCTTTAGCTGTATTTCCGCCGATGCTGACCCGCCGTATGCCGGCATCGTGAAGTTCCAGCGGCGATGGCGCGCCTACTCCCGCAAGTGCATTGAGGGGTGCGGGGATCTTGCTGGAGAGTTCGTGCAGGACGTGAAGGTCCACGACTCCGGGAACGAAGATGCCGTCCGCGCCAGCCGTAAGGTAGGACTCAGCGCGGCGCAAGGTCTCGTCGTAAGCGTTGTCCGGATACTGTCCCGAGAGGTATGTGTCCGTTCGGGCATTGATGAACAACGGGACTCCGCGCTCGTCCGCTACGGCACGGATCAAAGCGATACGCCGCGATTGTTCGTTGATGTCCGTCAGTGGCTCCGCAGCCGAGTCCTCAATGTTGATGCCCACGGCGCCCGCATCCAGCACTCCGTGCACGGTGGCCCGCAGTTCGTCGTCTGTGCGCCCGTATCCAGTTTCGATGTCGGCAGTAACCGGCAGTTTGGTTGCCCCTACCACCCGCCCCAGCGCCGCCATCGCCAGCCCCCACGGCACGTGGTCGCCGTCCCGGAAGCCCAGGCTCCAGGAAACCGCCGAACTTGAGGTGGCTATCGCCGTCGCGCCGGCCTCCTGCACCACGCGGGCGGAAGCCGCATCCCAAACATTCACCAGGACCAATGGCGTGGGCCCGGCGTCGTGAAGCTTGTGGAAGAGTTCGGCTTTGGTCACGGATCCCCGGTGCAGTGTCATAGCTACATTCCAGCCCCTACCGTTCCCGGCGTAAAGGAAACGCCGCAAACCAGCGCGTTCTTGAAAACATATGTTGCCTAATTAGCAACCTTCAGGAGTATCCTGTGTCTGTGACCCACGAAACATTGGATGCCGGCACCAAGCTGCCCGCTGAAGCCATCGACGCCATTGAGCGGGCCGCTACGGCCGCCGCCCACCCGCACGAGGAACTGTTCTCCGCGCGGGCCGCCAACATCAAGCAGTCCGCTGTCCGCGACGTCTTCGATATCTCCATGCGGCCCGGCCTTGTCTCGCTCGCAGGCGGCAACCCATACCTGCAGTCGCTGCCGCTGGAAAAGCTTGGCCAGACCGCCGCCAGGATCATTGCCGAAGACGGGATGACCGCCCTGCAATACGGCGGAGGCCAAGGAACCGCGGAACTGCGCCAACAAGTCTGCGCGATCATGGCCGCAGAAGGCATCATGGACGCACAGCCTGAGAACATCGTGATTACTGCAGGTTCCCAGTCAGCGCAGGATGTGGCCACCAAGGTCTTCTGCAACCCCGCCGACGTGGTCCTCGTCGAAAACCCCACTTACGTTGGGGCCCTGAATACTTTCGAGGCTTACCAAGTGCAGGTGGAGCCAATCGAAATGGACGACGACGGGTTGGTACCTGAACTGCTTGAGGCCAGGATCGCCGCGCTCCAGTCAGAGGGCAAGAGCATCAAGTTCCTCTATACAATCCCCAACTTCAACAATCCCTCGGGCATCACCTTGGCGGAGGCGCGCAGGCAGCGGATCGTAGATATATGCCGCAAGGCGAATATCATCGTTCTGGAGGACAACCCCTACGGCCTGCTCCGGTTTGACGGTCACCCGATCGCACCGATGCGGGCTGCAAATCCAGACGACGTCATCTACTTGGGGTCCTTCTCCAAGATCTTCGCTCCGGGTCTTCGCATTGGCTGGGCCTTGGTGCCCGCCCACCTGCAGCGTCGCTTCTACCTGGCCTCCGAAGCAGTCACGCTTTGCCCGCCGCCCCTGAACCAAATGCTTGTATCCGCATATTTGCGTGATTACGACTGGTGGGGGCAAATCGAAACCTACCGCGGCCTGTACGCGGAACGCTGCAAAGCCCTTCTTAGCGCCCTGGACGAATACATGCCGGCCGGACTCTCGTGGACACGCCCCGACGGTGGATTCTTCGTCTGGGTTACGTTGCCTCAAGGCGTGGACACCTACCCTTTGTTGAAGAAGGCCATCGATGCGGGGGTTGTCTTCATTCCCGGCGCAGCTTTCTCGCCGGCAGATGGCCCCTCCAACAAGCTCCGCCTGGCGTTCAGCGCTGTACCGCCGGATACGATTGCCGAAGGCGTACGTCGTCTGGCCCCTGTTCTCGCAGAGGCCATCAAAGCCACCACTGAAGGAGCAGGACTATGACCGGGGTTGTCATTGTAGGAGTAGACGGTAGCGAGACGGCGATGAGGGCGGCCAAGGCTGCCCAGCAACTGGCCATCGGGATTGGCGCCAGTCTTCGCGTGGTGAGCGCTTTTGACAGCAACAAGACCGAGGTAGTTGAGATCGGGACCGACAAATGGATCGTGTCAGACGCTGCCGAAGCCGAAGCCGTCGCCCGCACCGTGGCGGAGCGCCTGTCTGACGACCGCCTTGAGGTCACGTACTCGGCAGCCCGCGGCAAGCCCGGTGAAGCCTTGGTCAAAGAAGCAGAAATGCTCGAAGCGCGGTTGATCGTGGTGGGCAACCGCCGCATGCAAGGCCTTGGTCGTGTCCTTGGCAGCGTAGCCAACACCGTGGCCCACAATGCTCCTTGCGATGTCTACATCGCCAAGACCGACCAACCGTAAGCGACCTGAATCACGCCGCCGGGTGGGGAGCCTCACCCGGCTTTTGGCGTGATTTTGGCCGGCCCCCAGAAGTCATCGTTATAAAATTGAGATGCCCCCAATGGCGTGAGCCATCCTCCATCATCTGACTTCAGGGGACTTCACTTGCTTACTTTGCAGCCGCGCCAGCGCGTTGGACACGACATCCTGCTTGCCCGCCACGGCAACAGCATCAGCACGATGCGTTTTGACCGCGCGAATGACCGCATCATCGCGATGCTCGACGACGGCTCCTGGGACAGCGCCCCCAACATGATTTCCCCCAGCCTGAACATGCCGGAAACTTTCGGCAGCATCATGCGCAAGGACTGGCGGTTCCTCTCCCTTGCCTGCGTCGCAATGATCACCGTCGCAGCCATGGCCATGGGCATCAGCGTGGAGATGGCAAACCACATGTCCACCACGGAACTTCAAGCGTTGCTGGTCAACTACCCCGCGTTCTAAAGCGGGGCCGCCCTTACAGCAGGTCTCCGGAGGCCTGCCCCGCGCGCGGCCTGCCCTCAGAGCATCCACTCCCGCAGCAGCCACCACAAACCTGCGATGACGGTACCGCCGAACAAAGAACCGGCAACGACTTGAGCGAGCGTATGGGCGCGCAGCACCACCCGCGACCACCCCACGGCCGGCACAATGACCAGCAGGGGCAGCCAGGCGGGCCCAAACATCAAAACCACAATGACGGCAGCGGCGGCGATGGCCGAAGCGTGTCCGCTCATTTTCCAAAAAGCGCTCACCACCGCCAGAACGGCGATGCCTCCGATCAGGGCGATGATCATCAGTGAAACACTCACCGGACCCTTAATCACCTGCAGCACCACAAGGCCCGCAAGCACGGAGATCAAGGCAAGCAGCAGCAATGCGGGCCGTTGCCGACGGTCGCTGACATGATGGTCCGTGACCCTGCCCAGCTTGATCAGCACCAGCACGTACGCCAGCGGCAGGATACAGACGAACAGGGCCCCGAGCAGCCCAAGACCCATGGTCCCGGGAAACCCGGGTTCGATAGCCGGACTGATCAACAGTAGTGCCGTCACTACAATGGGCGGCTGGAAGACTTCCGTCAGAACCCGGGCGACTGTGCGCCAGGGTCCTGACAGCAACTGGGCAGGCACATAACCAGGCTTGCCAGCGGCCACGGCGGTGTTCGGCCCTGCAGCCGCGTTGGTGGCGGCCGGGCGATCAGTCAAGCAACAATGCCGGTTCTTCAAGAATGGCAGCTACATCGGCCATGAAGCGGGCCGAGAGGTCGCCGTCCACCACCCGGTGGTCAAAGGACCCACCCAGCGTGGTGATCCACCGCGGAATCACTTCCCCGTCCAGGACCCACGGCTTCTGCTTGATGGTTCCAAACGCAATGATGGCAACCTCGCCCGGGTTGATGATGGGCGTTCCCGTATCGATGCCAAGCGCGCCGATGTTAGTGATGGTCAGGCTGCCGCCCTGCATCTCGGCGGGCTGCGTCTTGCCTGCCCGGGCCTTCGTAGCGAGATCGTTGAGGGCGAGGGCCAACTCCTTAAGGGAGAGATCCTGGGCGTCCTTGATATTCGGCACCATCAAGCCACGCGGTGTCGCAGCTGCGATACCCAAGTTCATGAAGTGCTTGACCTGGATCTCCGCACCGCCGTTGCCATCAGCGTTATCTACCCACGTGGCGTTGACACTGGGGTTCCGCGCGGCGGCCCAAATGACGGCCTTGGCCAAAATAAGCAGCGGGGATACCTTGATGCCCTCGAAGTCCCGTGAAACCTTGAGCCGCTTGACGAACTCCATGGTCCGGCTCGCGTCGACGTCAACAAAGATACTCACGTGCGGTGCCGTGAACGCGGACTCCACCATGGCCTTGGCAGTTGCCTTACGCACACCCTTCACGGGAACGCGCTCGATTCTCTGGTCCTGGGGCTTCTTTGACGCACCCCAGAACGACTCTGCTTGATCAAGCTCAGCATCGCGCTGCGCCTGATAGCTGACCAAGTCCTCGCGGGTCACCTCTCCGCGCTGTCCCGTGGCCACGACGTCTGCAAGATCAATGCCGAGATCGCGGGCGAACTTGCGCACCGGCGGCTTTGCCAGGACCTTGTTGACGAGCCCGCTGATGGTACCGCTGATGGCGGCGCCGCGTGACGCGGCGGTCTGGGGCGTTGAAACTCCCAAGCCTGGGATTTCCGGCGCTGTGCCTTCCGGCGTCTGGGTAACGGGCGTCTGGGTAACGGGCGATTGGGTGACAGGCGCGACGGCGGCGCGTGCCGACGTCGGGCGTTGAGGCACCGGCGTCCGGGCTGCTTGGGCAGCCAGAACCGCTTGGTGGTCCTGGACTGTACCTTCGGCATTTTCGGCGACCGTAGTTGCTTCGCCAGTACCCGCTGGACGCTTGCGCGCACGGCGCTTCACGGAGTCGGCCTTGGGGCCGGAACCCACCAGCGGTCCGCCTGCCGGGCCGTTTTCGCCATTGTCGGTATCAGCGGGAAGCTTGCCGTAGAGAGGGGCATCGACGGCGGGAGCCGCCGCCGGAGCCTGGGTCACCGGCGGCGCATCCCCGGGCTGGTTGTCCGAAACCGCGATGATTGCCGTGCCGACCTCCACCGTTATGCCTTCTTCGACCAACAACTCGGTGACCGTTCCGGCGAAAGGCGAAGGGAGCTCAACGAGCGACTTCGCTGTCTCGATCTCGCACAGGACATCGTTGATGGCAACGGTGTCGCCGGGCTTAACTTTCCAAGCCACTACCTCAGCCTCGGTCAGGCCTTCGCCGACGTCCGGCAGGTTGAATTTCTTTACAGTCACGGTGGTCCTCGATTTCCGTCTGCCCGGCTGTGAAGCCGGACTGGATCAGGGCGGTTTAGTAAGCCAGGGAGCGGTCGAGCGCTTCGAGGATTTTGTCGATGTCCGGCAAGTAGTCCTCTTCAACCTTGGCCACGGGATACGGCATGTGGAAACCGCCAACGCGGATCACAGGGGCTTCAAGGTGCAGGAACGCCCTTTCGCTGATGCGGGCGGCAATTTCTCCGCCGATGCCACCGAACGTGGGGGCTTCGTGGGCGACGATCAGCCGGCCGGTCTTCTTGACCGACGCCTCAACGGTGTCGAAGTCCACAGGCGAGATGGAGCGGAGGTCGATGACCTCAATGCTGCGTCCATCCTCAATGGCAGCGTTTGCTGCAGCGAGGGCAACCGGAACCAACGGCCCGTAAGCCACAATCGTGGCGTCCGTACCTTCACGGACCACGTGTGCTTTGAACGGGTCTTCTGACAGACCGGCATTCTCAACATCCACCTCGCCCTTGAGCCAGTAACGGCGCTTGGGCTCGAAGAAGATCACAGGGTCCTGGCACTCAACGGCCTTCTGGATCATCCAGTAAGCGTCGTGGGCGTTGGACGGCGAAATGATACGGAGGCCGGCGGTGTGGGCGAACAACGCTTCCGGGGATTCGGAGTGGTGCTCGATGGAACCAATGCCGCCGCCGTAAGGGATCCGAATAACAACAGGAACAGTCAGGCGGCCATGGCTGCGGGCATGGATCTTGGCCAACTGCGTGGTGATCTGGTTGAAGGCCGGATAGACGAAGCCATCGAACTGGATTTCGCACACCGGCAAGTAGCCACGCAAAGCGAGCCCAATCGCGGTACCAACAATGCCGGACTCTGCCAGAGGGCTATCGACTACGCGGTCCGCCCCGAATTCCTTGATCAGGCCATCCGTCACCCGGTAAACGCCACCTAGGTGCCCGATATCCTCGCCCATCAAGAGGGACTTGGGGTTGCTCTTCAGCGATGCGCGGAGACCTTCGTTGATGGCCTTTGCAATGGTCATGGTTGCCATCAGTTAGCTGCCTCCTGGTCGGTTTCGAAGCCTGCCGAGTATTCCTCGAACCACGCCTGTTCCTCTGCAATCAGCGGGTGCGCTTCGGCGTAGACGTTGGCGAAGGAATCGCGGATGTCCGGCACCTCAAGGCCATGCGTGGTGCTGCGGACATACTTGGCCAGCTCATCGCCGTCGGCCTGCACCTGCTCGAAGAAGGCTTCATCGGCGAGCCCTTCAGTCCGCAGGTATTTCTCCAAACGATCCAGCGGATCCTTCTCACGCCACGCAGCCTCTTCGGCCAATTCGCGGTACTTGGTGGGGTCGTCAGCTGTGGTGTGCGCACCAACTCGGTAGGTGTAAGCCTCGATGAGCACAGGGCCCCGGCCTTCACGGGCATGCTCCAGGGCCCATTCAGTGACAGCGTGTACGGCAATGACGTCGTTACCATCCACGCGGATTCCCGGGAAACCGTAGCCCTTGGCGCGGTTGGCCAACGGAACCTTGGTCTGGACTTCGGTAGGCACGGAGATGGCCCAGTGATTGTTCTGGCAGAAGAAGACAACCGGGGCATCGTACGAGGCAGCGAAAACCATTGATTCGTGGACGTCGCCTTCAGAGCTGGCGCCGTCACCGAAGTAGGCAATCACCGCAGCTTTGGGATCATTGGAATCACCGGCAACCGCGAGCTTCTGGTCCCGCTGGATGCCCATGGCATAGCCCACGGCGTGAAGCGTCTGCGCGGCGAGGACCAAGGTGTAGAGGTGGAAGTTGTTCCCGCGCGGGTCCCAGCCTCCGTTGGAGACACCGCGGAACTGCTTCAACAGTTCAGCAAGGTCCACGTTGCGCACCAGTGCGACACCGTGTTCACGGTAAGTGGGGAAAATGTAGTCCTGGGGCTGGCTGGCGTGGGCCGAGCCGATCTGGGCGGCCTCTTGACCAGTCAGCGGCACCCACAAAGCGAGCTCGCCTTGCCGCTGCAGCGCGGTGGCTTCCTGGTCAAAACGGCGGATCCTGGCCATGTCGGCATAAAAGACGCGGAGCTTTTCGGGGTCTATCCGCTTGGCATAGTCAGAGAAGACGGGATCGGTGCCTAGCTTTCCGTCAGGGCCGAGCAACTGGACCATCTCTACGGGTTCACCCGAGGCAGCTACAGCCGCTGAGGTTGCCGCCAGAGTTTCATCGGTCCCGGGGGGCAGTTGTGTCGAGCCCATTCCGTCTCCTTGCTTGCCGCAGCTAGTGCCGGGCAATGTCTGTCGCTGGGATATATGCCTGTTCCGGAATGCATTCCGGAACGGGCATATATTTTGGCTTTCGTCCTTACTTTATCGGCAGTAAGTAGCGTAGGCGCATTTGTTAACCGCTAGGAACTGTGCGGAGCCTTTGTATAACCTGCACAGAGTTTCAGGAACCTCGTATTGGCTTCCACTTCGCCAATGCTGACCCGGACTCCCTCATTACCGAAGGCCCGGACAGACAAGGCCTGCTCGGCTGCCAACGCCGCAAACTCGCCGCTGTTCTCGCCCAGGTTCAACCAAACGAAGTTGCCCTGGGCCTCCGGCACGAACCATCCGAGATCGCGGAGACCCGAAGTGACGCGGTCTCTCTCATCCACCAGGCTTTGTACCCTTTCGACAACCTGGTCGAAATTCTCCAGGGATGTAATCGCGGCGCGTTCTGCAATTTGCGAAACGGCGAAGGGTGTAGCCGTGACGCGAAGGTGCTGGGTGAGCTGCGGGCCGGAAACACTGTAGCCAACGCGCAGTCCTGCCAACCCGTGGGCTTTGGAGAAAGTCCTCAGCACCACAACATTGGGGTATTTCCGGTAAAGCTTGATCCCGTCTACGGCAGCCTGGTCGCGGACGAATTCCTGGTAGGCCTCATCAATGACCACCACCACGTTGGGCGGCACCGACTTGATGAAGCGCTCCGTTTCCTCAGCCGTGAGGATGGGCCCGGTGGGGTTGTTCGGGGTGCAGAGCAAGATCACCTTGGTGCGCACCGTAACCGCTGCGGCCATCGTTTCGAGATCGTGACGGCCATCCGAAAGCAACGGGATCTGCACGCTGGCCGCCCCGGCGAGGCCCACACAAATGGGGTAAGCCTCGAAGGAGCGCCAGGCGTAGATCACCTCATCCGACTTGCCGTCATCATTCTGGCCCGCAAAGGTGGCAAGAATCTGGTTGAGTGCGCCGAGGCTTCCTGCACCGGTGACGACGTCGTCAGCAGGAACATCCAGGAAGTCAGCCAAAGCATTGCGCAATTTGGTTGCCAGGGGGTCTGGGTAGCGGTTGATGTCAGTCTGGTCTGCGATGGCCTGCAACACTGCAGGGATCGGAGGCAGCGGGTTTTCATTGGACGACAATTTGTAGCTGGTGAGGCCCTTGATCGCAGCGGGGGGTTTACCAGCCGCGTACTTGGGGAGCCTGTCCACGACCGGTCGAGGGAGTACGCCCTCCGGTGCGTTGTCAGTAGTAGTCATGGATTCAAGCCTACTTGCACCCCTGCGGCGTTTGGGTGTTCGGCCGCCAACGTTCATCCTCATCAAGCTACCTCCTATAGTGATGTCTCAGCCGAGCCACAGACGAGTATGAAAGCATGGGCGCATGGGTTCATTCATAGTTCGCGTCCTGATCAATGGTCTAGCTCTGTGGATCGCCAGCTGGCTGTTGGAGGGACTGGAGATCTCCTCCTCTGCCACCGAAAAGGCGGCAGCCAACGCAGGGATCACTGAAGGCGCGGATGCAGCAGGCATCGTCTTGGCCTACCTCTTCATCGGCCTGATTTTTGGAGTGGTCAACGCGTTCGTGCGCCCACTGGTGAAGATTCTGTCCCTCCCCGTGACGATCCTGACCCTGGGGCTGTTTACGATCATCATCAATGCGGCAATGCTGTACCTGACAGCGTGGCTGAGCAGCTTTACGCCTGTGCACCTCACCATTGACTCGTTCTTCTGGACAGCGATCCTCGCCTCGATCATCATCAGCATCATCAGCCTGGTTGCCGGCCTCATCCCAGGGGCCCGCAAACGCTAGATGCAGTTCCCGCCGCCAGAGCTGTTCTCACTGTTGGCGCCGCAGGCACCGTTTGCGCTGCACTAACCATTGGCGCTGCAGTCACCATTGCGCTGTACTTACCGCGCTCCGGCCCCGGATCGCGTCTCTGGAAGATTGGGGTTCCGCAGGCTCGGCCTTTTGTCCGGCAAGGGTGACCGTTCCAGCTTGAAGTGCGTCACCTTTGCCACGCCTCCCACGCCAACAACACCCGCGAACGCCGCGGTAGAAGCTGCAAGCGAGGCGTCCTGACTCGCCGTGACCAATTCGGCGCCTGCTGCGTAGTTCTCCAGGCGGTGACCGGGCCCCAGGCCATGGTCTTCCCCCTCTGGCGTTTTGACTTCATTGTTCAGCGTTACCGTCACCCTGTCCTTGGTATCAGGGTTCACCCGGCCGTCCGAACCAGGCACCCAGTCCTGGACGTGCTCCAGGTGCAATGAAGCAATTCCGGGTTCCGCGCTAATACCGCCAGCAGGGGCTCCGGCCGTCAGTACATATTTGAGGTCGAATTCGCTCAGGAATGCCTTGTCCTGGCCGAGGTTCATGGCATGTGCGCCTCCCTGGCTGTGCCCGACTGCCACAATCTGGTCTCCGGCTTCAGCGCCCGCTTCCCTCAACGCCTGACCAATAGCCGGAACCACTTCTTCAGAGTCGTATCCGAGTGCTTCACCTACACCCGGTATGTCGAGGGGATTGGTATCCGGCGCTTGGGGTTGTGTTCCCGGAATCAACACCATCCAGGAGGACGAACCACCGCGGTCCAGCTGGATGATCTCAATTTCTCCATCGCCCCGGGCATGGAGTTGCTCGAGTCGCCGGATGCTTTGCGCCATGGATGGATCCACTTGCTCGATCGACTCGTCTATTTTCTCGATGTTCACCGGGCGGGGCCTCAGTCCGGGAACGAGGGGTGACTGCAGAAGTCCACGCATGATGCCCCGCGCCCCCATCCCTGGTGGAATGATGCTTGTGACCACGTTGTGCGTGATGTCGCGGCCGGGTACCCAGGGTGCACCTGACATCTTCATCTCATCAAGCCTCAACATCCGCGGGAACAGGTTCTTGATCTCTGTTTGGACGTAATCGTGATGACTTGAACGTACACTCGCACTGACACCAACCAATTCCTGACGCACCCTGCCTACCTCCTGACCGCTTTCAGCCACGGCGTCGATCGCGGCGCACCCCGAGGCGTACGAGTCGAAGAGGTAGGGCCCCAATTCAGCCTGCACCCGACGGGTTTCTTCTTCCACACCAATCAGCTGCTGGACCAAGTCATCAAGGAGTGCGGCTCCACGCAGGAGCTCTTCCAACTGGCAGGACATTCCGCCCACTCCCCCACGGATGCTGAGGATCCCATCCGGGGCTGGGGCCAGAGGTTGAGGGGCTGAACCCGCACCCACAGGAGCAACATCAGCCATCAGTGCGCCCTCCCATCGGAGACGGCGACGTTCTGTGAATGACGGAGAACCGAGGCGGCTGCATCTTCCAGTGATTCCCGTGCCCGCATGAGTGCTGAGGCGTGAAGAGCAATAGTTGTCCTGTAAGCACTTCCGGCCGGAGACTGCCACTCTTCCAACTGGGTCCGCCGCAAGGATGCCAGCACAGCATCCGTCTGATCCACGGAGGCCTTAATTCGCCAAGCGAGCCTCTGGACTTCGTGGCTGCGCGAGGCACATTCCAGTGGATCGAAGGTGGGTGGGTTGGCTGCAGGCATCAAGCCGACGCTCATGTCCGTGTACTCCATTGATTGTTCTGCTGATCGGTAGGCATGACGCTACGGACCCGGGGAACCGGGCGGAAGCGCCGCCGTCGGCTATGTGGATAACGCGGGCGGCTGTCCACATAGCCAAGTCACCAACTCGGGCGCCTCCGCGGAACATGAAAGAATAGGCACCATGGCTGAATCCCCTCGCGTGTCCCTCGCTTCCGAACCCCTCGCCCTTGGCGCCCTCGATGGCCGGTACCGTGCCGCCGTCGCGCCCCTCGTTGATTACTTGTCCGAGGCCGCATTGAACCGCGATCGCGTTCACGTTGAGGTTGAGTGGCTGATCCACCTGACCAGCCAGTCGGTGCTGCCTGGAGCGGGTCCCCTGACGGACGAGCAGATTTCGCAGCTCCGTGCCATCGTCACCGAATTCAATGCCGCATCGGTCAACGAACTCGCGGAGATCGAGGCCGTCACCGTCCACGACGTCAAGGCGGTGGAGTACTACATCGGCCGCCGCCTTCCCGCGATTGGCATCGAAAACCTGACAGCCATGGTCCACTTCGGCTGCACGTCAGAGGACATCAACAACCTCTCCTACGCCGTTGGTATCAAGGGCGCCGTAGAGGATGTGTGGCTCCCCAACGCCACCGCACTGGTCCAGCAGATCGAGGCCATGGCCGAAGCCAACCGCTCCGTGCCCATGCTGTCCCGGACACATGGCCAGCCCGCCACGCCCACCACACTCGGCAAGGAGCTGGCGGTCATCGCGCACCGCCTGAACCGCCAGCTGGCACGGATCGCCAAGACTGAATACCTCGGCAAGATCAACGGCGCCACGGGCACATACGCGGCACACGTTGCTTCCGTCCCGAGTGCCGACTGGGAAGCTGTTGCCAAGACCTTCGTCGAAGGACTGGGCCTCACCTGGAACCCGCTCACCACGCAGATCGAAAGCCATGATTGGCAGGCGGAGCTCTACGCCGATATTGCCCGCTTCAACCGCATCCTGCACAACGTCTGCACGGACATCTGGAGCTACATCTCCATCGGCTACTTCCGCCAGATTCCCGTTGCTGGTGCCACCGGGTCCTCCACCATGCCCCACAAGGTCAACCCGATCCGCTTCGAAAACGCCGAGGCCAACCTGGAAATCTCCAACGGCCTGCTGGACACCCTGGGCGCAACGCTGGTTACTTCCCGCTGGCAGCGCGACCTCACGGACTCCTCCTCACAGCGCAACATCGGCGTCGCCTTTGGTCACTCCCTGCTGGCAATCTCCAATGTCGCCAAGGGCCTTAAGGCCCTCGACGTCGCCGAGGAAGTCCTTGCTGGCGACCTCGACACCAACTGGGAAGTCCTGGGCGAAGCCATCCAGATGGTCATGCGAGCTGAAGCCATTGCCGGCGTGGAAGGCATGGAAAACCCCTACGAGCGGCTGAAGGACCTCACCCGGGGCCAGCGCGTCGATGGTGCCCGGATGCAGGAGTTCGTGCAGGGGCTCGGCCTCTCCGCCGACGCCGAAGCCCGCCTGCTCGCCCTCACCCCGGGCAAGTACACCGGTATCGCCGACAAATTGGTGGACCACCTGAAGTAGCAACAAACGCGGACGACGGCGGGCCGGGGCTTGGTGCCTCGGCCCGCCGTCGGCGTTTAACGGGCTGTCGCCGATTAAACCGCCGCCGTCATTCAACCCACCGCCGTCATTCACCCCGCGGCCGTCCTAACCCGCCGACGTCGACTAAATCGGCACAGGTAGTCAACACGGCCTTTAAGCTGATGAGACCGACCCAGCGGAATCAGAACAGCTACAACGTGAGGAGCGGAGCACCCATGAAGCTCCTACTGATCAGGCACGGACAGACCCCCGGCAACGTGGCGGGCCAACTGGATACTGCCTTTCCTGGCCCGGGGTTAACGGAACTCGGCGAACGGCAAGCAGCTGCCCTGCCAGAGGCTCTTGCAGACGAGTCCATTCAGGCGCTCTACACATCCACGCTTCTCCGCACTCAGCGGACGGTGATACCGCTCGCCGCCGCCACGGGACTGGAACCGGAAATCCTGGACGGCGTCCACGAGATCGAGGCGGGTGCGTTGGAGAAGAAGACGGATCACGAGTCGCACATGCGGTACATGAGCACGGTGTTCGCTTGGTCTGACGGCGACCTCGACGTTCGCATGCCGGGCGCCTTCAACGGCCATGACTTCTTTGCCCGCTTCGATGCCTCTGTGGAAAAGGTTGCGGCGGCAGGACATTCGACGGCGGCCATCGTCAGCCACGGTGCCGCAATCCGCTGCTGGGCAGGCCGCAGGGCAGAGGATATCGACACGCTCTTCGCTGAGACCCATCAATTGCCCAATACCGGAATCGTGGCGCTCGAAGGTGATCCCGAATCAGGATGGCGCGTGCTCCACTGGGACCAGATTCCCGTGGGTGGGCTCGCCTTGGCAGACCAGACGGCCGAGGACCCTACAGGCGAAGCGTTGTGAGGCCTGCTCTGCGCGCCAAATTCCCGCGACAAGGCGCCGAGCAGACCCCGCAACGCAGGAAATTCAGCAATTCTCCCGAAGCTTACGCGCAGGAAACACGGCGGTAACCACAGCTTCCTAGGCTTAAGACGCATAAACACCTCAGCGAAACCAAAGCGAAATGAGGCATCGATGCAGACCAACCCCCGGCTCAACATCCGGCAGGTCACCTGGGCGAACCCGGTAGGCGCTGACCTCCGCGCCGCGCAACAGGCTGAACTGGACGCCCGGTTCGGAACCACGGATCACGAGCCCGGTCCCCCGCCCACCGAAGCTGACACTGCGGTTTTCGTTGTGGCTTACGAGAAATCCTCCGGACAACCGCTCGGATGCGGCGGCCTGAGGATGTTGGACGAGAACACAGCTGAGATCAAGCGACTGTACGTGGTTCCCTACGCGCGGGGATCAGGAGTCGCGAGCTCCATCCTGGCTGCACTCGAAGCCCAGGCCCACTCCCACGGCTTCAGCGTCATCGCAGCTGAGGCAGGATCAGCGCAGTCTGACGGACGGAGCTTCTACGTAAGTGCTGGATTCGCCGAAGTTCCCAATTTTGGACCGTACATCGGCGTAAATGGGTCTTACTGCTACTCCAAGCGGATCGACTCCCATAGCGCGTCCCACACGGCGATGGCGTAAACGCCTGAGACTCAGCAGCAACCAAGCGTCGCGCAACATCAAGCACACGCTGCGGTAGTCAGATAATCTCGGAAAATGGAAAAAGCAGACATCACCTTCCGCACGCGCAAATGGGTGCGGCCCGAGGACCTCAATGCCAACGGCACACTCTTCGGTGGAAGCCTGCTGAAGTGGATCGATGAAGAGGCAGCGATCTACGCCATCCTCCAGTTGGGCAATGGCCGTGCGGTCACCAAGTACATCTCCGAGATCAACTTCGTGAGCTCAGCCGTTCAGGGCGACCTCATCGAGATGGGTTTGACGGCCAAACGCTTCGGCCGCACGTCCTTGACCATGCGCGCCGAGGTCAGGAACATGATCACCCGGCAGAGCATCCTGACCATCGAGGAAATCGTGTTCGTAAACATGGGCGCTGATGGCCGCCCGCAGCCCCACGGCTATACGGAAATCACGTATGACCGGGACCGCATCCCCACCCATCACCTGACAGAAACCCTGCACGAGGACTGAACCGGGCGCCGTCGGGCGCTAACACCGTTGAACCCGCGGGTCCCGGAGGGTAGAACGGAGGCATGACCGACGTGAACTCCTGGATGAGCCAATACATACGCGCGTGGACCTCGAACGAGCCCGATGACATCCGGGCATTGTTCACTGAAAACGCCATCTACTGCGACAGGCCGAACACTGAATCACCGTGGAACGGGCATGAAGAAATCGTGAAAGCATGGTCGGACGCTGGCGACAAGCCCGATGATTGGACCTTCGAGTGGACGCTCCTGGGCCAGGATGGTGACACGGCTTTCGTCCAGGCCGTGACCACATACCTCAACGGTGAGCCCACCTACGACAACCTTTGGGTCATCCGCTTCGCCGAGGACGGCCGTGCGCGCGAATTCACCGAGTGGTACATGGCGCGGAAAGACACCCCCGCCGAACCCAACTAATACGAAAGTAGGGCGGGTCAGGTGCGGCAGCGCCGCTCACCTGATACTTGGGTCAGTTTCGGGATGGCTTGCTGATCAGGACATTCTCGTGGATCAGGGTCCAGCCCTGATATTCCGGTCGGTTGGCGTCGACGCCGTCGTTGATGAGCTTCGCCTCTGTGCCGTCCCCGCCAGTGATGGTGACGATCTGCTCGCTTGTCGCGACGGCTGCGCAACCCGCCCTCCACCGCTCAGGAAGTCCCACAGGTACCGTAATCAGGCAGGCGGCCCCGGAAGTGGAACTTTTAGCGCCGAAGTACTTCACGTCGTCGTAGGTTGCCAGCAACCGGGCTGTCCCGGCCTCGACGTTCAGATCCACGCCGGTAAGGCTCACGGACTCCGGAAGCTTGTCCTCCGCCGACGCTTCCCGCTCCAGGGCTTTCAACCCGGCTGGAGCCGAGCAGCCAGTAAGCCCCAGCGCGGCGACTACGGAAAACAAAGCTATCGCACGACGAGTCATAGCGCTGCCCCCTCAGGCTCTGGTTCGTCGAGCCTAACCCATCCGGGTACGTCAGTAGCTGTCGCGCTCCGCCGTTTCGGACACGGGAATGAACGTCGAGGCAAACCCTTCCGAGGCCCGCGCCAGGACAGCAACATCGGCGCCCACCAGGACAAAGGAGGCACCGGCGTCGAGATACGCGCGGGCGGTGGACTCATTGAAGGCATTCACGCCGGCTGGCTTGCCGGCCGCTTTGGCAGCTTCAAGGCAATGCTCGACGACGGCCCTCACCAAGGGATTTTCCTGCTGTCCCAGCAAACCCATGGAAGCTGCGAGGTCCGAAGGGCCAAGGAAAATGCCGTCCACGCCATCGACGGCCAGGATTTCCTCCACAGCCGAAGCCGCTGCTTCGGATTCAATCTGGACGGTGAGGCTGATCGATTCTGAAGCAGCAGCAAGGTAGTCAGGAACGCGGTTCCAGCGTGACGCCCTGGCCAAAGCAGAACCCACACCGCGAACACCCAGCGGCGGATACCGGACGGCGGCCACCGCAGACGCTGCTTCGAACGCAGAATTCACCATGGGAATCAGGAGGTTCTGCACTCCGAGGTCAAGGTATTGCTTGATGACCACGGTGTCGTTGACCGGCGGGCGGACCACGGCCTGAACGGGGTAACCACTCACGGCATGGAGTTGCGCAAGGATCGATTCGAGGCCATTGGGACTGTGCTCCGCGTCGATCAACAGCCAGTCCAGCCCGGATCCCGCACAGACCTCAGCCACCAACGGGCTACCGGAACAAACCCACATGCCAGCCAACGGACGGCCAGCCTCTGAGAGGGCCGAATAGAAGGTGGGGTTCAGTCGAAATTGCATGTCACGACTCCCAAAGGTCCGTAGTCCGCGTGTACGGTATCACCTTTGTACACCCACAAGGGCCGGGTAAACGAGCCCGCAAGGATAATATCTCCGGCCTTCATTGAGTCCCCGTGCGCCGCGATTTTATTGGCCAGCCAGTGCACGCCGTTCGCCGGGTGATCAAGCACTCCGGCCGCCACTCCGGTCTCTTCCACGGTCTGGTTTTTGTACAAAATCGCGGAGACCCAGCGGAGGTCGACCGCGTCGGGACGCACTGGTCGGCCGCCTATCACCATGGCCCCCATCGCGGCGTTGTCGGAGATGGTGTCCACGATGGTCCGGCCCTCCATTTCGATCCTGGAGTCCAGGATTTCAAGGGCCGGAACCACGTAGTCGGTGGCGTTGAGGACATCGAAGATGGTGCAGCCGGGGCCTTTGAGGCCGGACTTCAGCACGAACGCGAGCTCCACTTCAACACGCGGGTGCGTGTACTGGTCCCATTGCACGGAGCAGCCGGTTTCCAGGACCATGTCATCGAAGATCGCCCCGTAGTCCGGTTCGGTGATGCCGGTTGCGGCCTGCATGGCCTTGGACGTGAGGCCGATCTTCCGCCCCACCAACGTGCGCCCGGCTTCCTCGTTCCGTCGCCGCCACAACTGCTGGACGGCATAGGAATCCTCCACCGTCATGTCAGGGTAGCGGGCGGTGAGGCGCGGGACTGGCTTGCGGTTCCGGCCGGCTTCGAGCAGTTCGTCGGCAATTGCTTCGATCGTCTTCGCATCCATCATGGTTTAGACCTGCGCCCCCAGCTTGAAGCCCTCGGCGGCGTCATCTGAGGCGCCTGAGGGACGGGTGTAGGAGAAGCCGTCGGCGCCGACGGTGACGGCCATTTCTGAAGCGTCCGTGCGCTCGATGACGGGCTGGGGGTTGCCGTCGAGGTCCAGGACCAGGGAGGCTTCGGTGTACCAGGACGGGACGACGGGGTTGCCCCACCAGTCGCGGCGCTGGTTGTCGTGGACGTCCCAGGTGACGGTGGGGTTGTCCGGGTCGCCGGTGTAGTAGTCCTGGGTGTAGATCTCTACGCGGTGGCCGTCCGGGTCAAGGATGTAGAGGTAGAACGCGTTGGACACGCCGTGGCGTCCGGGGCCGCGTTCGATCCGGTCGGAGATGCGCAGGGCGCCCATCTTGTCGCAGATCTGGATGATGTTGTGCTTCTCGTGGGTGGAGAACGCGATGTGGTGCAGGCGCGGTCCGTTGCCGCCCGTCAACGCGGTATCGTGCACGGTTTGCTTGCGGTGCATCCACGCGGCGTAGGTGACGCCGTCGGAGTCCTTGATGTCCTCGGAGACGCGGAAACCCAAGTCCTCGAGGTATTTGCGGCCGCGGGGCACGTCCGGGGTGACCTGGTTGAAGTGGTCCAGGCGGACCAGTTCGCCGGCGGAGTAGAGGTCGTAGCGTTGGGTGAGGCGTTCGACGTGCTCCACGTCGTAGAAGAATTCATACGGGAAGCCCAGCGGGTCTTCCACGCGGACGGAGTCGCCCACGCCCTTGGTGAAGCCTTCCTTGCGGCGCTCCACCCGGCAGCCCAGTTCGCGGTAGTAGGCCTCGGCTGCGTCCACCTCGGCCGGGGACTTCACCCGGTACGCGAAGGCAGCGGCGGCGGCGACCGGTCCCTTGCGCAGGACCAGGTTGTGGTGGATGAACTCCTCGAAGGAGCGCAGGTAGATGGTGTTCTCGTCCTCCTCGGTGACGTGCAGGCCGAGCAGGTCAACGTAGAACGCGCGGGACTTCGCGAGGTCCGTGACCACGAGTTCCAGGTAGGCGCAGCGGACGATGTCCGGCGCGGGCACCGTGGGTGTGGGGATGGGGCCGGTAAAGGGGTTGCTCATGGGATTCTCTCTTCGTTGAAAGGGGAGTTGTTAGCTGTCGCCCGCAGAAGCGGAGTCGTCAATGCTGCCGAACTTGGGTGTGTGCACGGAGCCGAGGGTGATGTGCACGGCCTGCTGGTCTGTGTAGAAATCGATGGAACGGTAGCCGCCCTCGTGGCCCAGACCGGAAGCTTTGACGCCACCAAACGGGGTGCGGAGGTCGCGGACGTTGTGGCTGTTGAGCCACACCATTCCGGCTTCCACATTCTGGGAGAAGTTGTGGGCCCGGGTCAGGTTCTGCGTCCAGATGTAGGCCGCCAGGCCGTACTTGGTGTTGTTCGCCAAGGCGAGGGCTTCGTCGTCGTTCTCGAACGGCGTGATGGCCACAACCGGCCCGAAGATTTCCTCCTGGAAGATCCGCGCGTCAGGTGCGACGTCGGCAAACACCGTAGGTGCGATGTAGTTGCCTTCGGGCAGGTGGGCGGGTCGGCCGCCACCGGCAAGCAGCCGGCCCTCGGACTTGCCGATCTCCACGTAGGACGCCACTTTCTCGTAGTGCTCCGGGTGGACCAGCGCACCCACCTGGGTCTTGGGATCATGGGGATCGCCCACCACGATGTTCTTGGCGCGGGCGGCGTACTTTTCGCAGAATTCGTCGTAGATGGCCCGCTCCACCAGGATGCGGGAGCCGGCGGTGCACCGTTCGCCATTGAGGGAGAAGACACCGAACAAGGCGGAGTCGATTGCGGCATCGAGGTCGGCATCAGCGAACACGACGCACGGGGACTTCCCGCCGAGCTCCATGGACAGGCCCTTGAGGTTGGCTGCAGCGTTGCGGAAAATCGTCTGGCCCGTGGTGGTCTCACCGGTGAAGGAGATCAGCGGCACGTCCGGGTGCTTCACCAGTGCGTCGCCGGCTTCTTCGCCCAGGCCGTTTACCAGGTTGAACACGCCGTCGGGAAGGCCAGCATCCTTGAAGATCTGCGCCCACAGTGACGCGGACAAGGGTGTGAACTCGGCAGGCTTGAGGACCACGGTGTTGCCGGTAGCCAGCGCCGGAGCGAGCTTCCAGGACTCAAGCATGAACGGAGTGTTCCACGGCGTGATCAAGCCCGCGACGCCGATTGGCTTGCGGTTCACGTAGTTGATCTGTGAGCCGGGGACCTTCATGGCGTCATCGAACTGTGCCACGATCAGGTCCGCGAAGAAGCGGAAGTTCTCGGCTGAGCGCAACGCCTGGCCCTTGGACTGGGTGATCGGCAAGCCGGTATCAAAGGTCTCCAGCTCGGCCAGGCGCTCTTCCTGGGCCTCCACGGCGTCGGCGATCCTGTTCAGCACACGGGCACGTTCGCGCGGCTTCATCTTCGGCCACGGACCATTGACGAACGCTTCACGGGCGGCGGCCACAGCGAGGTCGATGTCTTCCTTCTGGCCGGCCGCTGCCGTGGCGTAATTTCCGTTGGATACCGGATCCAGGACGTCAAAAGTCTTCCCGGAAATGGAGTCTACGAACTCACCGTTGATGAAGTGCTGGATGTGAGTCGGCAGGTTCTCGGGCACATGATGCTTTGCTGATGTTTCTACAGGGGTCGTCATCGTTGTCTTCCTTTTTCATCCAACGCGGGGTCACTTATGGCCCATGTGGGGTGCGTTTGGGGGCCATAAGTGACCCCGGGTTGCTTTAGTTGGTGGTGGCGAGGTACGCGTCCAGGGTCGCGGCGCGGTGCCGGCGGGCGGCGTGTTCGATCGTGTCGGCGTCTGCTCCAGACTCGATGAGCTGCAGCAGCGCCTCGTGTTCTTGCACCGATTCCTGCGCGCGGCCGGGAACGAAGCGGAACGTAGACGAGCGGAGCGATGCCAGCCGGTTCCATCCACGATGTACCAGGTCAAGAATGTGCGGATTGGGGCAGTGCTCAAACAAGACACTGTGGAAGTCCTGGTTCAGCGCGGTGAAACGAACCGGGTCGAAGTGCTCCAGGCATTCCCGCATTTCCTCGTTCACTGCGCGGGCCCTTGCAATCGCAACGGAGTCGATCAACGGTGCGGACAACGCGGTGGCCGCCCCCTCCACGATGCTCAAAGTCTGCATTGTGTACAGGTACTCCGTGGGATCAATCCCGGAGACCGTGGCACCAACGTTCCGCTCGAACTTCACCAGACCTTCGGCTTCCAAGCGGCGGATTGCTTCCCGGACGGGGACCACGCTGAATCCCAGGTCCTCGGCAATCTTTGCGAGCACCAGCCGGTAACCCGGCGTGTAGATGCCTTCCACGATCCTGGCCTTGACGGCGGTATACGCCTGTTGGGACTTGCTTTGTGCAGCGGCGCTTTCGACGGCGGTTCCAGTCACTGTTGGCTCCCTTGCCGGCTCTGCCAGTCAGCTGTGACCCACTCTGCGTACCGCGTCTGCCATTCCTTGTTCATCGGGTAAAGCCCATCCACGCTGTTGCCTTCCTTGACCATCTGGAAGATGAACGCCTCTTCTTTTTCCTGCTGGATGCTGTCATCCACAAGTTCCTCGGCGATGGCTGGCGGGATCACCAGGATGCCGTCCGAATCGGCCACGATGATGTCTCCCGGCTGAATTGTTGCACCACCGCACGCGATGGTGATGTCCGTATCCCACGGAATGTGCCGGCGACCAAGGACTGCCGGGTGCGGATTCGCGAAGTAGGTTGGCATTTCGAGATCAGCCACGGCGGAGTAGTCACGGACGCCACCGTCGGTGATGATCGCAGCAGCTCCACGGACCTGGGCGCGCAGGGCAAGAATGTCTCCAACAGTGCCGGTGCCCTTCTCACCGCGGGCTTCCATCACGAGGATTTCGCCTTCATTCACGGAATCGATCGCGCGCTTCTGTGCATTGAATCCCCCGCCGTGGGTCTTGAACAGATCCTCGCGGTTGGGCACATAGCGCAGGGTCCGGGCAAGGCCAACTACCTTGCGGTCGGGGCGCGTGGCCTGCAGGCCGTCGATGCTTACGTTGTTCAGTCCGCGCTTGCGGAGCTGCGAAGAAAGCGTGGCCGTTGCGACGCTTTCCAGCTTCGCCTTCAGCTCGGGCGTCAGGACAGAGACAACAGCAGGCAGGCCCGCCGCTTCACGCGATCCGTATGCCTCTTCCCGCTGGGTGTCATCAGTCTTGGGCTTGGCACCAAAGTCCGCGAACGGCGTCGTACCTTCCGCTACTTTGGTGGTCAGGCGGCCGCTGCTGAAGCTACCGCCACTGACCTCAACCTCGACGACGTCACCCGGTTTGGCGACCGATGCACCGGCTGGGGTGCCGGTCAGGATAATGTCGCCCTCTTCGAGCGTGAGCAGCTGTGAGAGGTCCGCGACGAGTTGCGTGAACGGGAAGAGCAGGTCCTCTGTGGTGTCGTCCTGGACGAGGTCGCCGTTATGCCAGGTACGGATCCGTAACTGGGCTGGATCAACGGCGTCGGCTGGTATCAACGAGGGACCCACCGGCGTGAACCCGTCGCCCCCCTTGGACCGGACGTTGGAGCCCTTGTCTGCGTAGCGCAGATCGTACACGCCCAGATCGTTGGAAGCGGTCACCCACTCGACGTGGCTCCAGGCATCCTCGAGGCCAACGCGGCGGCCCGACTTCCCGATGACGAGGGCAATTTCGCCTTCATAGCCGAGCAGTTCGCAGCCGGCAGGGCGCTCAACGATGCCAGGAGCGTCGGCGGAACCGAGCGCCAGGGAAGACGGCGGCTTCAAGAAGTAGGACGGTTGCCCTGGGGTGCGTCCTCGCTGGGCCGCACGGCTAGGGTAATTGATATGGACGGCAATGACTTTGCGCGTACGGGCCAGCATGTCTTGGCTGACTTCCTCGGTCCGGAACTCCAATGTCACGGCGCCTCCTCCTGATCGAACATCTATCGAGTACGAAATCGTATACGATAACTATTGCCCCTGAAGCGCATGTCGTCAACCCCCTTTCCCAAACACATTCGTCCGGCCATAGTGGTTGTTCTGAGCTCCAAAGCAGTGGAAGGAAGTACGTGCCGGAAAAGAATGAGCTCCAGCTGCTGCGGTTTGCCAACGGTTCCGAATGGGAGTCATGGCTCGCCGCGAACCACGAAGAGAGCGCCGAAGCCTGGCTCGTGATCGGCAAGAAGAACGCCGGTGCCCAACTACTCAGCATTGGGGAGGCCCTGGACGGCGCCCTGTGTTTCGGCTGGATCGACGGGCAGCGCAAAGGCAATGACGAAGCGACCTTCCTGCAGCGCTACTCCCGACGCCGGCCGCGGAGCTCTTGGTCTCAGGTGAACGTTGGCAAGGCGGAGGCGTTGATCGAATCGGGGCGCATGCATCCCGCGGGGTTGGCTGAGATCGACACCGCAAAGAATGATGGCCGCTGGGAAGCCGCCTACGTTTCGCAGGCCAACGCGGAGGTCCCGGAAGACCTGGCAGCAGCTTTGGCCAGCAATCCAGCGGCTGGCGAAGCCTTCGAGCGTCTCGGGAAGACCGAGCGGTACCTCATCATCCTGCAGTTGCTCAAGGCCCGCACTCCGGACTCGCGCGCCAGGGCGATGACACGTTCCCTCGGGAAGCTGACGGGGAAGGCGTAATTTCTGCTGGATCATCAGGCCCATCAGTGGCCCCAGGACCGGCCCGGCGCGGACATGACGAGGTGGTCTGCCGAATGATCCAGCAAAAAATGAGTGCATCCTCCGCCTGGACTCCCGTAGGGTACCCGCATGGACATCATCCTGGTACCCGGTTTCTGGTTGGACGCGTCATCATGGGCGGAGGTGACGCCGCCGCTTGTGGCAGCTGGGCACTCGGTTCACCCCCTCACACTTCCCGGGCTGGAGTCCGTTGACGCCCCACGCGCCGGGATTGGCCTTCGCACACACATCGACGCCGTGGTGGACAAGGTGGATTCCCTTGGCGGCAATGTGGTGCTGGTGGGCCATTCAGGCGGCGGCGCCATCATCCACGGCGTTGTTGACGCCCGTCCGGATCGCGTGGACCGGGCCATCTATGTGGACAGCGGGCCACTGGGCGAGAGCGGCGTGATCAATGACGAACTGCCCGAGGACGGCGACGAAATTCCGCTCCCACCCTGGGAAGGCTTTGAAGACGCGGACCTCATCGACCTGACCGATGACCTCAAGGAAGCTTTCCGCGCACGGGCCATCCCGGAACCGAAGGGCGTCGCCTTCGACCAACAACACCTCCACGACGTCCGGCGCTATGACGTCCCCGCCACCATCATCGCCTGCCAGTTCCCATCATCACTGCTTCAGGAATGGATGGACGCCGGGCACCCGTTCACAGCGGAACTCGCGCGGATCCGGGACGTCGACTACATCGACCTGCCCACCGGACACTGGCCACAGTTCACCAAGCCACGTGAACTGGGCGAAGCCATCCTGTCGGCCGTCGAGCACACCAAGTAACGCTCGACGCGCACCAAGTAACGCTCGACGGCGGGACGGGCCTTTCGGGCAAGGGGAACCCCCGGGAACGCGGGAATTTTGAGGCTTGCCCGTAAAGGGTCAGGGCTTGGCGGGCGTGTTGGTCGCGGGCCCTTCCGGCGCTGCACCGCCTTCGTCCGTCCAATCGCTTCCCGTCTGATCATCGAGTGCGGGATCGGATACTACGTCCGATCTGACTGGAGGCGTTGAGGTAGAAGCCGGAGCGGAAGCAGAAGCAGAGGAACCGGTGCTGGAGTTGCCTTGGTGCCCGGACTTTGCCTCCAGGATGCCCGGAAACATCGTCTCTGCCTTCTCCAGGAGCTTCTTGCCCGCGGCGTACAGATTGTCCAGGATGTCCGGGACTGATTCCTGGACGGTTTCAGTGGCCTGATGGACGTTCTCTTGAACCTCCGGGTTCTTCCAGACCTTTTGGGCGCCTCCGCGAACGCGCCGATACACCTCCGGCCAAGACTTGGACCCCCACACATAGCCAACAGCGATGCCGGCGGCGAACAATGCTTTCCCTTTCACAGGACCAACTCCTTTCGAGGTGCTATTCCTACGACACTAGTCCGGCCTTCACCCACTGTCACGTGTGCTTTCAAGGCTGGACGGTTAATGGTCATTTGCTGAATTGAGAAAGAGGACTAAACTTTAATGCCAACCAGCGGAAAACCCGCAGGCCACAACCACATGGCAACCCGAGGAGTGAAAACCATGGGACTGGATGACAAGATCAAGAATGCCACGGAAGAAGCAACGGGCAAGCTCAAGGAAAAGACCGGCGAAGCCACAGGCGACCGGGACCTCCAGGCCGAGGGCGCGGGCGAGCAAGCGTCTGCCAATGTGAAGCAGGCTGGCGAGCACGTCAAGGACGCCGCGAAGGACGCCTTCGGCGACAAGTAGCCGGATTTCAAGGCCATACGACCCCCGTTCGAGGGGCACGGACCCTAACCGGCAAAATAGCAAGGTTACTTGCTGTTGTTCCCGGGACCAGCTAGCGTTGCTGTTGTAGTACTACGGTCCGGCCCCTTGGACAGGAGTGCTTTTGGCTGCATTTAATAACTCATCGACGTTTGCAAAATAACGTCCTGCCCCATATTCCACGGGTCTCATGTGGCCCTGTTACAGCGCTTAGCCGCTGGAACTGACAAGCGATGAACGGAACCGCTTCACCGAGTTCATGGAATTTCCATCAACAAGAAAGTAGGAGCAAAAATGGGTTTCTTTGGTTTTCTTTTGCTCGGCCTTTTGGCTGGGGCTATCGCAAAGCTTATTCTTCCGGGACGCCAAGGAGGCGGCTGGTTGGTCACCTTGCTGCTGGGCGTCGTTGGCGCCCTGTTGGGCGGCTGGATCGGTGGCCTGATCTTCGGCGAAGGCTTGACAGAATTCTTCGCCATTCGGACGTGGCTCCTGGCCATTGGCGGATCCATTATCGTTCTGCTGATTTACGGCCTGGCCACAGGAGGACGCCGGGCCCACCATGGCTGACGAAACCACGCCCAACACCAACCAGGACGACCTTGAGGGTCAGTACGCAGAAGGTGATTACGGCGCTGCCGGAGCATCTCCTGAGGCCCTGAAAGAAGACGCTGGCGGGGACTATACCGCAGGCGACTACGCCGAGAAGACCGTCCCGTCTGCGGACGCGGAGCTCGACGAGCGTAATACGGAGGACACGCCCGCGGACAGGCCGTTCTCGTCCGAGCCGGATGACGAAGCTTCCGGCGCGGGACACCCTTAACCCTCAGGCATCCGCAAGGGTCCTGAAAACCACAAGAACCCGGAGACTGCAGTTGCAGCCTCCGGGTTCTTGCTTTGCCCGTGTTCTGGCACTGCGAAACGCATCGCCTCGGGGCTGATTCGCGGGCCTGATATTTTCGGGCATGGATAGTCGGGGCGGCGGCTGAGCCGGCACCGTAGCGTGATGGCCAGGAATGGAGGGACAGTGCAGGAATGGAGGGGCAGTGCAGCAATGGACCCGGGCGTCATCGCCGGCGGAACGGTGCTGGATGTTGCCCTCCGCTACGGATATGGATCGCCCGAGGCATTCGCGCGTGCTTTTAAGGCGATGCATGGGCTGACTTCCTCAGAAGCGCGGCAACCTGGCGCAGTCCTCCATTCCCAGCCTCAGTTGAGGTTCCACCTCCGGTGGCTTCTACCCAGCCGGCTCCCGAAGGTTTCGAGAGCCTGGACATCCCCGCCGGCCAATGGGTGGTGTTCGAAACCGAAGGAAAATTCCCCGAAGCCCTGCAGCGCATGTGGGCGGACGCTGCTACTGAATGGTTCCCGGCCAACCCGTACTTTTGGGCACGCGGCCCCGAACTGCTCAGCGTCAGCCCGGACGCCGATGCAACCCGCGGGAGCGGGCAACTGTGGATTCCCATTGAGTCCAGTCAGGAGCCCTTCAAGAGTTTCAGCACCTCGTCAAGCGGCAAGACCCTCTGACGATATTCACGGGTAAGAACCCGGAGGACTGCCTCCGCAGCCTCCGGGTTCTCTGTTGCCACGGCCTCAGCCGCATAAATCACCCGGATGTTATGGGCGAAAGCATCAGCAGCAGTCTGGGCAATGCAGTTGTGGGCCGAGACTCCGGCCAGGATCACGGTTTCCACACCCCAGTTCCTGAGGCGCATCCCCAAGTCGGTACCAACGAACGAGCTGTCGCGCGTTTTGACCATCTGCGGGAAATCGGCCGTCACCAGGCCAGGAACGAAACTGGCCTGCTCGCTTCCCCTGAAGATGAAGCCTTGGTCATCGTCCAGCATGTTCAGGCTCCACGTGGATTTGTCCCGCTCGTGCTGGGTACCAACCAGGAGTACGTTTGCCCCTGCCTCGCGCGCTGCGCTGGTCAACGAGTTGCAAGCAGCAACAACTTCTTCCTGACGCCGCTTCAGGGCCGGTTCCTCAAAAAAGGCGTTCTGCATGTCGATTACCAGCACAGCAATCATGCGCGCATATCCTTCCCTGTCCTGGGTCAGAGACCCTTGCCGCCGGTCACCGGAAGCACAGCGCCTGAAATATAGGAGCCTTCGTCAGATGCGAGGAGCACATAGGCAGGTGCCAGCTCAGCAGGTTGCCCGGCACGGCCCAGCGGCGTGTCCTGGCCGAATGTGGGAAGCTTGTCCGGCCACTCGGTGGCGGGGATCAACGGCGTCCAGATCGGGCCCGGGGCCACGGCGTTGACACGGATTCCCTTGGGCCCGAGTTCCTCTGCCATGGCTTTAGTGAATGCCACTTGGGCGGCCTTGGTCATGGCGTAGTCCACCAGCTGGGCGGAAGGATTAAAAGCCTGGATAGACGCCGTGACGATGATGGACGCCCCTGGGCGAAGGTGCGGAATCGCAGCCTGTGCTGTCCAGATCAAGGAGTACAGGTTGGTTTTGAACACCCGGTCGAATTCCTCGGTAGGAATGGTCTCCAAACCCTCGCGGTTCTTTTGGTACGCGGCGTTCAGGACCACAACGTTGAGGCCGCCGAGCTCCTGCACCGTTCGCTCCACAATCTCAGCCGCAAACTTTTCGTCGCGCGCGTCGCCGGGCAGCAACAGTGCCTGCGCCCCGCACTCACGGATCCATTCCGCCGTCGACTTCGCGTCTTCTTCTTCCTCTGGAAGGTAGCTGATGGCGACGTCGGCACCTTCGCGCGCATAGGCGATCGCTACGGCTGCACCGATGCCCGAGTCACCGCCGGTGATCAGGGCCTTCTTGCCCTGCAGGCGGCCGTGCCCAACATAGCTGGACTCGCCATGATCGGGCTGGGGGTTCAAGGGCTTGGTCAGGCCAGGCTGTTCTTGTTCCTGCTGGGGAAATTCGTCGGAGTGATATCCGCTGCGTGGATCCTTGGGTGCCGAGGTGAGGCGGTGATCCCCGCTTGCTTGCTGTCCGCTGTGGTTTGGGTCGGCTTGAGTCATGGTTCTGGCCTTTCTCAGATGTCTGATTCCCGGCTTGCGACGCTACCGTTGGCTGTACCCAGGCACATTGGACTCTAAACGCACACCAAGGGCTAGGTCCGGAGCGTTTTGGCCTTCACCATGAGGAACAGTCCGTAGGCGATCAGGCCCACGGCAACGGCTGCCAAAAGGTACGGTCCATAGGGTTGCTCCCTCAAAGCCCGCAGGCTTCCATCAAGTCCTGTGGATTGCTCGGGCTGAACGCGAACCGCGGCAATGACCACCAGCAGGCCTACGAGCAACAGGGCTATGCCTTTGGCGATGTAGCCCACGACGCCAACACCCGATTGGAACTTGCGGGCCGGCTCATTGACGGACAGCGCGAGGTCCTTTTCGAAGGTCCTCATAAAGCCGCGCACCGCGAAGACGACGCCGGTGATCATGATGCCGGCGCCAATTGCGACGAGCAGGACTATCCCGAATGGCGCTTTCATGAGCGTCACAGTCACGTCGCTGGCAGACTCCCGGCTGTTTTTTCCCCTGCCCATGGTGAAGGACAGGATGGTTGCCGCCAGCCCGGCAAACACGATTGCCTGGGCCACAGCGGAAAGCCGTTTGGATGGCTTGTTGTCTGACGCCTTGCGGTAGCCGAGGGTTGCGTTGCCCAATTGCCACAGAGCCAAGGCAGCGCAGGCACCGAAGCACGCCCACAGCAGGATGGGGCCCACCGGTTGTGCGGCCAGTTGGGCAACAGCGCCACTGACGTCGGCTTCACCGCCGCGCCCAAAGGCGAGCTGAAACGCAATAGCCCCGATGAGTAAGTGCAGGAGTCCGCTGACGGCGTATCCGGCCCTCGCAAAAATAGTCAGGGCGCGTGAGTTTGAGGCTTCCTCGGCCACATCAGCGGCCTTCTTCATCTCCTTTTTGATGACAAGCCTCCTTATTATTTTGTGACTTGTCACCATGGTGCCACTCGAACGAGTACAAGACCACGGGGCGCAGGTGGCTTGCTAGAAGCCACACACCGACTGCGGCCAGATGCTCCGAAGCCCCACACCCAAAGGGTTGAACTGCTCGCGGACGGAGGTCACCGCACGGGCCTGGCCAGGGAGTTCGCCTCCATGACCGCCGTCCTCCGCGGTACCCGCGAGGGAGTCAGACTTTACGTGGGCAGCTCCGGTATTCAGGGACGTGGCTGCGATCTGGTCAGGCATTTCGGTGGTCCTTCCTGAGAGTTCCCATCAACTCCATTGGCTGATAGTTCAACCATGGGACGGGGCCCTCAAGAAGGACGCCGGGTCATCTCAAGATTCACTCAAGAATCCGCGCGGCTGGAAAAGCTTGCTGGGAAGGCAGGTTCAGAAGGCGAAAAGGACCTCCAGTTGCTGCCCCGTCGACAGGGTAACATGCCCCCTTACGCGCGCTCCGTCGTCGTCAATCACGACGGCGGCAGGAACCGCTGCAGGTGCCTCGCCTCCCAGGTACACCAGTGATGCGAAGATGCTGCGCCCTCCTGCCAAACGGCCTTCCAGGTATCCACACGCGGCGTGCACACCCAAGGGCGACATGCCCTCGGCGCGGAAGGCGCCGTTGTCGAAGTATCCGTACAGCGGCCATATGCCTGCGTGAAGTCCGTCGACTCCAAGAACGTGGTCACGCAGCTCAGGCGGCCGGGTGGCTGCGAGCGCATATCCGCCGTCGCGGACGCGCAGCCTGGACGGCGCCAGCCCTGGGTTGGCCGCGCCCACGTTAGGCGCCTCAACCACATGGACCCGGAGCTCATATCCGCTGGCAGCAGCTGTCGCTGTTGCCACCCGCCAGCGGGAATTGGCGGGATCCTCCACGTCGTTCCAGACTGGCGCATGCCAGCTTGCGGCCTGGGCTTGCCCGGCTTTGAGATACACGGTTTTGAGATTCCCCGCTTTGAGCCGGTGGATCCGGGCGCGGCGGCTGGGTGTTCCATTGGCATCCAGGACGGCGAAGTGGTTGTCCACGGGGTCCTCGGTGAAGAGCGGGGCGGTGTGGCTCGAATAGGCCAGGCGGCGGTAGTGGGGGTCGTCCGGTCCGGGCGCGTAGTACTTGTCGCTGCCGTGGTTGAGCACGCGGGCGATACCGTCCACAGCCGTGGAGTGGAGCAGGTAATTGGGGCCTTCTGCATGCCTCACGGCGTCCATGGACTCCAGTGGCGAGGGCTCTTCGACGGCGGTCCACACCGGGTGGTCGTCGGGGAGGAGAAGTCCCACGAACGCCTTGGAGGTCCAGTACGGCGAGGCCGGTCCGGAATATTCCTGGGTCATCGGCTCAAAGGCGCCGAGCCACCCGAGTGACGGCAATCCGTCGTCGTAAGCGCCGCCGTCGAGGAAGAACTTTGCGGCGCCGCTGGCGATGCGGCGGCTCTGTCCGGGGTTGAGGGGCGTCGCGCCGATGGCCTCCCCGAGGAACACCGGAGCCACAGCGGCGTAGCGGTAAATCAGTGAACGACCCTGGAAAACCGGGGCGCCGTTCCCGCCAAAGAAGCTCACATGATCGGCCAGGAACTCGGCGAGACGGGCGCGGTAGACCTCGGACCTGGCTTGGGCTTCCGGATGCCGGGTTGCCGCAAACCCAGACCACAACACCGGATAAAGATGGAGGGCCCAGCCGCAGTAATAGTCGAAGAAGTCGCCCGTGCCGTCGTTATCCCCGTCCCGATACCAGCCATCGCCGACGTACCAGTCCTCAAGCCGCTTCAGCCCATGTTCGATCTGCGTCGCGTTGTGCTCAAACCCGGTGCCAGCCAGGAACTCGGCGATCAGGACTTGGAAGAGCACCCAATTGTTGTCCACGCAGGTGCTTCGCGAGGAACCCTGCAGCCACTCGGCCACCTGGGCTTGCTCGCCCCCGGACAGTGTGTCCCAAAGCCATGGTTTGGTCAGTTGCAGGCCCAGCACAATGGACGCGGCTTCCACCATCGGCTGCGAGCGGTCACAAATGGGCAGCCACGCTTCATGACTACCCGGCCGCGTACCCTCAAGGAGGCCCATCTTGTACAGGTCAAGGTGGCCGTGCGGGTCGTCGCCCTGCTCCCCAGCCACCCGGAAGGCGGCCAGCATAAAGGTGCGCGCGAACCCCTCCATGCCGTCAGACAAAACACCCGACGACGACGGGCGGCCGCTCAGCCGGATCAGCGCCTTCTGCGCGGAGAAGCAGGGGCGCACCGCGAGCAGCTGCTGATCCGCGAACGCGACCCAGTGCTCCCGCGTCCATCCGGTGATGGGACTGAGCTCGTAATCCGGGGCGGGCATGATGAAGCCGGTGGCCATGGGTCTCCTGCGGGGCGTGCTGACACGGTGAGCCCTAACCGTAGGCTCCCCAGCGGCGAGATGGCGCGAGTTGAACAAAATTGAACGTGCCCCTGGCGTCTCGGACAGAGTGCGCAGTAGTTCATAATGAACAAACTGAACACAAGTGAACGTGAAGGCGGAAACCTGCATGCTGTCCGAGGATCGTCAACAGCTCATCCTGAGGGAATTGGCCCTCCACGGATCCCTGAACGCTGCCGAGTTCGCAGCCAAGCTGGGAACGTCCGGCATGACCGTTCGGCGGGACCTCGCGGTACTTGCTGAGCAGGGCTTGCTCGAACGGGTCCATGGCGGAGCTGTACCCCTTGGCGGCCGCACTGCCGGAAGTAGCGCAACAGCACAGCAATCAACGTCCTGGCGGCCGGGCGGGAGGCGACCCTTGGCGACGATCGGGATGATCGTTCCCTCGGCGTCGTACTACTTCCCTGGAGTCATCCGCGGCGCCGAAGCCGCCGCCCACGAAGCGGGTGTGCGGTTGGTACTGGGCGTGACCAACTACTCAAGCGAGGAGGAACGCCGACAACTCCGCCGCCTTTATGAACACGGGGTGGACGGGATACTGATCACGCCGAGCGAGCAATCCTTGGCTGGTACAGAGACGCTGGACCTGTTGGCCGAAGCGGAGGTGCCGGTAGTCGTCGTCGAGCGTTCCATTGACAACGCGCTGGGCCATGGCCGGCTCGAAGCCGTGCGAAGTGATCACGTGCGGGGCGCGGAGATCGCCGTCAACCATCTCCTGGGCCTCGGCCACCGCAAGATCGCCATGTGCCTTCGCGAGAACAGTCCGACGGCGCCGCAGCTGATCGATGGCTACCATCTGGCCATGCAGCGTGCCGGGCATCCCCACGAGGACTCGATGGTTCGTTCGATGTCCCGGGCCCGGAACGATCCCGAGGCCCATCGCCTGGTGGTGGACGGCATCCTCGATTGGTGTGCCAAAACCGATGTCACGGCGGCGATTATCCACACCGATGAGGACGCACTCCAGTTCGCCAGCGCCTGCCAGGAACGGCAGCTTCGCGTCCCGGAGGACTTTGCGATCATTGCGTACGACGACGAAATCGCAGCCCTGGGGGCCGTTCCCCTGACCGCGGTGGCGCCTCCGAAGTACGACGTCGGGCACCAAGCCCTGGTGATGTGCCTGAACCGGATCGGCGCACGACGTGGAAGCCCGTCAGCCCTGCAGCGCGTGAACCTCTCGCCGGAGTTGGTGGTTCGGGACTCAACACAGGTGTAGAGCCCGCTACATCGCTTGTTTACTTCTGTTCACTTCGTTGCTCATGTTCACTTTTGTGGCTTTCATTGTGCCTAGTCCAAGGTGCCGTCAGTGCACACCACGACTTCGCATCGTGAACTTCAAAGGAGAACAGAATGAAGCGTCGCCAGCTTCTGCTAGGAGCAGCCAGCATCATGGCAAGTGCTGCCCTCATCACCGGCTGTGGCAGCACCCCGGCAGCCACGCCAACGCCCGCTGAAGACCCCTCAGGGACCATCACGTTCTGGTCGTCGATGGCGGGGATGGACAAGGTGGCCGCGGCCTTCAACGCGAGCCAGGGCAAAATCAAGGTCAACTTCGAAACCGTCCCCAACGGAGCGAGCGGCGGCTACGCCAAGCTCTCCACAGCGATCACCGCAGGCAACGGCCCGGACGTCGCCACGATCGAGTACCCACAGCTTCCCCAGTTCGTCAGCAACGGTCAGCTCCAACCTCTGGACGGGCTGATCAACAAGGCCGAAACAGTGGACAAACTCACGGACGAGACCAAAGCCCTGGTTCAATTCGGCGAGGAGACGTACGCCCTCCCCTACGATGCCGCGCCGATGATCATGTGGTACCGGAAGGACATGCTGGACAAGGCCGGCGTCGGCGTCCCCAAAACCTGGGACGATTTCGAAGAGGCCGGCAGGAAGCTGAAGGCAGTAGCCCCGGAAGCACACCTGGCCAGCTTCAACCCCAACGAAGCTGCACTCACTGCCGCCCTGTCCTGGCAGGCCGGAGCCAAATGGTTCGGCACCGAGGGCGACAGCTGGAAGGTTGGCGTGAACGATGAGCCCACCCAAAAAGTCGCTGCTTTTTGGCAGAAGCTGATCGACCAAAAGATCGTCAAGGTCCAGCAGTCCTTCAGCGACGAATGGTCGGCAGATTTGGCGAGTGGCGCCGTCGTCGGTGTTCTGGGCGCCAACTGGAGTGCCACCGGCATCCAGAAGCGTACGGAAGCCAGCGGGCAGAAGGGACAGTGGATCGCTGCGGAGGTGCCCAACTGGGGAACTCCGGCAGATGCGTTCTATGGCGGCTCCAGCTTCAACATCACCAAGAGCAGCAAGAATCCGGCCGCTGCGGCCAAGTTCATCGAGTTCCTCGCAACCAACCCGGACGCCATCAAGGCCCGCGGCAACACCGGTTCGGCTTTCCTCGCTTTCCCGGGACTGACACCCGTTGCACAGCAGGCATTCGACGCCAGCTACTTCGGCAACGACATCTACGAGGTCTTCGACAAGTCCTACTCCAGCATCACCCCGGGCTGGCAATGGGGTCCCAACTGGGACGTCACCAACAGCGCCCTCAAGGACGCCTACGGAAAGTTGACCACCGGCGGCAAGGTCCTGGAAGCCGTTGAAACGGCCCAGAAGGCAACCGTAGCCGGACTCAAGCAGAACGGCCTCTCCGTCAAGGAGTAGGGCCCGCAGGGTGGGGTGGTCCCTTCACAGGGGCGCCCCACCAGCGAGGAGAATCATCATGGCCAACCAGGCACCTGCCACCTCCCGGAGCAAACCGCGAACGATGTCCGGAACCGGCGGCCGCACAGCGGCGCTCTTCCTGACCCCGTTCTTCGCGGTGTTTACCCTGGCGATGGTGGCACCCGTCATCTACTCGATCGTGCTCAGCTTCTTCGCCCAGCAGAAGTCGGGACTCGGCTTCGGCCAAGCCAAGACCTCGTTCGTTGGACTTGAGAACTACCTGCAGGTCCTGCAATCGGAGAGTTTTGTGGGCGGCATCGGCCGCCTCATCATGTACTGCCTGCTGTACATCCCGTGCATGGTGGGCGGCGCCTTGGCATTCGCACTTCTGCTCGATGCTGCCGCAGCGCGTGCCCGGAAGCTGTTCCAGCTCCTCGTCTTCCTCCCCCACGCGGTGCCTGGGGTCATCGCCGCACTGATCTGGGCCTATCTCTACACACCCGGTGTCAGCCCGATCGTGTCGGTCCTGGAAACCGGCGGGATTTCACTGAATTTCCTGGACAACCACATGATCCTGCCGTCCATTGTGAACATCGCGGTGTGGGAGTGGACGGGGTACAACGTCATTGTGCTGTTCACCGCGCTTCAGGCGGTTCCGCGGGAAACCCTGGAAGCCGCCCGCGTGGACGGCGCCGGCGAAATCCGTGCCGCCATCAGCATCAAGCTGCCCCTGATCCTGCCGGCACTCAGCGTCATCATGCTGTTCACCGTGATCGGAACCCTGCAGTTGTTCACCGAGCCGTCCATCATTTCCAAAGCCACGGCATCCGTTACCAGCACCTGGGTTCCCAACATGTGGGCCTACGATGCCGCCTTCAACCGGCACAACCTCAACCAGGCCGCGGCTGCCTCCATCATCATCGCGCTCATGGCAGCGGTGCTGTCCTGGGCCGTCACCCGCTTCAGCTCAAGGATGAACAAAGCATGAGCACGTCAACATTGTCCCGCCCGGGGGTTACCAGTCCGGTTGCGGCATCTGGGAAGCGGGGCCGGAATCGCGGCTCCCGGGGCGGCTTCGCGAGTGCGTTCACAGTGAACGCACTGCTGATACTGGGTTGTGCCTACATGGTGCTGCCTGTCCTGTGGTTGTTCTTTGCCTCCACCAAGAACGCCGCCGACCTCTATTCCACTGGTGCGTATGCTTTCGGGCAGCCTTCCTTTGTGGAGAACGTTGGCGCAGTTCTTGGCCAGGATGGTGGCGTGTTCTTCCGCTGGATGGCCAACTCCATGTTCTATGCGGGGTTTGGGGCCATCTTTGGTGGACTGATCTCTGTCATGGCCGGCTACGCGTTCGATAAATTCCAGTTCCGCGGCAAGGACTCATTCTTCGGCCTGGTCCTTGTGGGCGTGCTGATTCCCAACACAGCCACGGTCCTTCCGATGTATTTATTGGCCTCCGTGTTTGGCATCACCAACACGATCTGGGCCATCCTCATCCCCGTCCTCTGCAACCCGTTCGGCGTGTATTTGGCGCGGGTGTACTCGGCGGCATACGTTCCGGCCGAAACCTTGGAGGCAGCTCGCGTGGACGGAGCCGGACCGATCCGCTCCTTCTTTTCCCTGGGGCTGCCCATGATGATGCCGGGGTACATCACCATTGCGCTGTTCCAGTTTGTTGGCGTATGGAACAACTTCATGCTCCCGTTGGTAATGCTCCAGGACCAGCAACTGCTGCCTGTCAGCGTCGGAATTTCGATCTGGCAGGGATACTCACTGCCCCAGCCTGAGTTCACCCCGATGGTTATCACCGGATCACTTTTGTCCATCATTCCGTTGCTGCTCGCGTTCATCATGCTCCAGCGCTTCTGGAAATCCGGCCTGACGGCAGGGAGCGTGAAATGAGCCTGAACGTTGCCTTGGCCATGCCTGTCCACACTGCACGTGCCGTGTTCCCGCCCCGAAGCCTCGATCCGCTGGAGCCTGCTTTGAACCTGCTCAGCCGGGAGCCGATCGAGGACTTTGCTTCAACATCCAGCCGTGCGCTCTTGGCGGAAGCGGACATCCTCATCACTGGTTGGGGTTGTCCAATGATCGACGACGACGTCCTGGATGCTGCCCCACGGTTACGCTACGTCCTGCACGCCGCTGGAAGCGTCAAACACCACATCAGTGACGCGTGCTGGGAGCGGGGCCTGTTAGTGAGTTCCGCTGCGGACGCCAACGCCATTCCCGTGGCCGAATACACCGTGGCCATGATCGTCCTGGCCAACAAACGGATCCTGCAGATAGCCCGCGCCCTGCACAGCACCCGGATGGAGGTCCTGCCGGAACAGCTGTTTCCTGACATGGGCAACTACCGCAAGCGTGTCGGGATTATCGGGGCGTCAAAGATCGGCCGTCACGTCATCCGGCTGCTTGCCGCTTACGAGCTGGACATCGTGGTGGCCGACCCGTACCTGTCGGCAGCTGAGGCGAGCGCTCTCGGCGTCGAGCTATTAACTCTGGACGAACTGGTGGCGGGCTGCGACATCGTCAGCCTCCACGCGCCGTCGTTACCGTCCACAAAGAACCTCATCGACGCCGGTCGTATCGAACGGATGCTGCCCGGGGCTACGTTTATCAACACCTCGCGCGGCGAGTTGGTGGACCAGGACGCCCTGTTGGCCCGGCTTGAGCGCGGCGATTTATACGCTGTGTTGGATGTGACGACGCCGTGGGTGCTGCCTTCCGATTCCCGGTTCTACACCCATCCCAACATCCTTCTGACACCCCACGTTGCGGGGTCACTGGGCAACGAGCTGGAGCGGATGGCTGCAAGCGCGGTGGGCGAAGCTTTGCGGCTGTCCAGGGGGAAAGCACTGCAATTTCCAGTGGCGGCGGAAGACCTGGCGTTCATGGCGTAGCGCATTCTCGCTGGGCTGTCGTGGTGCCGCGCCGCACCGAAGTAATGTTGCGCAGATCACATTTGCTGCCTACGCTGGGGTGGCTGCAGCGTGGCAGCGAACGGATGAAAGGCAGCATATTGACCAGCGAGAAGCTCTCTGTAGTTGTTCGAGTCGACCTTGACGGAGCACAGATCCAGATCGCAGCAACCGGTCACGTGACCACCTCCAATCTCCACGCGCTGTATCCAATCGTCCAACGCACCAACAGCCTGGCCGACGGCAGGGACGTCGAGATGGACCTTACGGGTGCCTTGATCGAGCCGGATGCGCTTGAACAACTGCAGGGCTACGCGATGCTCCACGAGTTGCCGGTTCGGGTTGATCCCGGCCCAGCGGATCCGGATCTGGTGTCCCTGCCTTCCCTGCCGGCCCTGGCAGGATCGAAAATGGCGGGGGCTGGGCTGGCGGCGTGAGTTGCGCCGGCGGGGTGAGTTGCGCCGGCCCTCAAGCCGAGGACTAACCTGACCGACATGACTCAGTCAGCGCGCGCGTGGATCGGGACCATTGTCTTCCTCTTCCTCGCGCCCGGCATCGTGGCAGGTCTCATCCCGTGGCTCATCTCGGGATGGCGGCTTTACGACTGGGACGGCGCGGCGTGGCTGGTGGCGCCCGTCGCCTGGATCGCGATCACCCTAGGGGTAGCTTTCCTGCTTCACGCCTTCGCGCTGTTCGCCCTTCACCGGGGAACGCCTGCGCCGGTTGCGCCGACCCAGACGCTGGTTGTCACCGGGGTTTATCGATTCGTGCGCAATCCCATGTACCTTGCTGTGCTCACGATTATCCTCGGCCAAGCGCTGCTCTTCGGCAGTTGGTGGCTCGTCATCTACGCCGGGGTAGCCCTCATCGCCGTCGTCACTTTCGTGAAGGCGTACGAGGAACCCACCCTCACCGACACGTACGGCGAGCAGTACCTCGAGTACCGGGATAACGTTCCGGGGTGGTGGCCGCGGCTGACGCCTTGGCGGGGGTAGGGGCCGGCTAAGGCTTGAGCGTCCGCCAAGACAGCGTGAGCACATGTGATCCCGGGTGTGATTCACCCGTTGATCAGGTCTGCGATCCATGAAAGTCCGGGTCCGTGACAGGAGTCGCAGGAGCCCGTGGAGGGCTGAAAGCGCATCAAGATTCCATCAGGCTGCCCGAGGCCGAGCTGGTCCGTGACCTCAGGGACATCCTCGGCGCAAAACTCGTTGCCTACATGGGATCAGTGAAGGAAACCCGCGCCGTGCGCCAGTGGGCCGACGGCGACCGGAAGCCATCCGCCGAGGTCATGACCCGGCTGCGGCATGCCTACCATGTGGCGGCACTGTTGACCGAACGGGATTCCAGGGCTGTGGTGCAGGCCTGGTTCCAAGGCATGAACCCCCAAACTCGATGACGTTCCTCCTGCACGGCTGCTTCGTGAAGGCCACGTGGACGAGGCTGCACAAGCGGTCCTTGCCGCTGCCCGGGCATTCGCGACAGCGGGCTGACGGGTGACCTAGGACGAACTGACCCTGGTCTCTGCAGCAGGAACAGTGTGGCGCATTGGCTTCCATCCGGAGTTCTGCGGCCATCCAGGAAGCCTTCGAAATCCTCCGGCTCACATGGCGGGACGAGTAGCGGTCTTGGCGGCTGTCGGATGGAACTGGCGGCGGAAAGTTTCCTGACCGAACCCGAGCGACACGATTTTGCTGGATCATTCGCGGGCTCCACTCGCTGAGGCCCATGTAGGTGCAGACAGCAAACCCTTGGCCTCACCGATGATCCAGCAAAAAGTCGCCCGACTGCGAACGTACCCGCCATCGAACGTTGCCAGCCCTCCACGCAGCCACCATCAGCCAACTCACCGACTCAGCCGAGCGGCCGCCTCCTGCTGGACGCGCGCAGCCTTGCTTGAGTAGTCGGCGATGATCCGGAGCTCGTCGTCGCTATAACCCTCCAGCAGCCCGGCCATCCCGGCCATGAAATCGGTGAAATAGGGCGCCGCTGCGGCAACCTGGTCACCCACGAGCTCGATCAGGACCTTCCGCTTGTCCTCGTCGTGCTTGACCCGCCGGGCCACGCCTTTGCTTTCGAGTCGCTGCATGAGCCCGGTGACCGATGCGGGGGCCAGCCCGGAGTGTTCACCGAATTCGCCCGCCGTCATGGGGCCGTGGCGGAGCAGGATATCGATGGCCTTACCCTCCGTCGCCGACAAGCCCCGCAGTTCAGACAGTGCGGTGTGAAACATGATCGCCGCAGTGGACAGTTCCCGGCCCGACGCATAAACAGCTTCCAGCAGAGCTTCGCGTTGCCCCTGATTCGTCATGCTCCGAGGCTAGCAAAGTCTTTCGCTTGACCGAAACGATTGACCGGCGCAGTGCTCAGGATTATATTTCTTTTAACCGAACGAAATAAATCCACAAAAGGAGCTCCCGTGCTGAACTGTCTTGTTATCGGATCCGGCGTAGCCGGCCTGTCCACGGCCCTCTCACTCCAGAAAGCCGGCCACTCCGCCACCGTTTTTGAGGCGCACAATGGACCTTCTGACGGAGTCGGCGCCTTCCTCACCCTCGCCGTCAACGGTTTCGACGCCCTGGACACGCTGGGCCTCAAGGAGCAAGCCGCGCAACTGGGCTTCAGCACCCCGCTCATGTCCATGTACTTGGGCAGCACGGGTCGACACCTGATCGATTTCGATTTCGGCGGCACGCTCCCGGATGGCACCACTGCCCGGACCATGACCCGCTCGGAGCTTTACGCCCACTTGCGGGAGGAGGCACTCCGCCGTGGGATCCGGATCGAGCACGGCAAGCGACTGACAGCGGTGGAGGAACTGCCCGACGGCGTCACAGCAGTTTTCGACGACGGCACCTCCACCCGCGGCGACCTGCTGGTGGGCGCCGACGGGCTGCGCTCGGCGGTGCGGCCGCTGATCGACCCCGCCTCGCCCGCACCGCGCACCATCCCGCTGCTCAACACGGGCGGCATCATTCCTGCCAACACCGCCGCCTTGGCGCTCCAGGATGTGGATCTGGGAGTGTCCCCGGGGCGCATGAAGATGGTGTTCGGCAAGCGCTGCTTCTACTGCTACATGCCCGGCCCCGACGGCAGGATTTGGTGGTTCGCAAATCCCTTGCAGCGCTCCAGTGCTGATCCGTCTTTGCTGGGACAGGAGGAACTCCGGGCTTGGTTAACAAGCTTGGTAAAGGGAGACCGGACACCGATGGCGGCCCTGATTCGCGCCACGGAAGACATCATCAAGCCGTATTCCACGTTCGATTTCCCCAGCGTCCCCCGCTGGCACCGAGGCAGGATGGTCCTGGTGGGCGATGCCGCCCATGCCGCCTCCCCGTCCTCCGGGCAGGGCGCGTCGATGGCAATCGAGGACGCCGTCACGCTGGGCCGCGCCCTTCGGGGAGCCACGAGCGACGACATGGAACCACGAAGCCTCACCACCCGGTTTTCGGCCTACGAAGCGGAGCGCCGCCCCCGTGCAGAGACGGTGGTCGCCTGGGGCCGTCGGAACTCTCAACCCAAGGTCAGGAACCAGTTCACCCGCGTGCTCCAGGACCTGGCTATGCGTGCCATTTTCCGGGGACTTGCCCGGAAGGCGGCGGACAACTTCGACTGGCTCTACGGCCATCACATCGACTGGGATGCTGTTCCCGAGTCTGCCGACAGATGACCACGTCACTTACCCGGAAGACGCTGCGTCAGCACCCCCGGTAGCAACGCTCCCGCCAGCGCCCACACTCGCATCAGCGCCTCCGGTCGCTGCCCTCTTCATGTACGACGCCGAGACCCTGCGGTAAACAGGAGTCAGGAACGCGATCAGTGCCGCGACAATGAGAATGATGCCGGCAATCAGGAACACGAGGGCGATCCCGCGGGACGTGCCGTGACCCAACAGCGGCTCCAGTTGGGCGGCGCCCTCGGTGGACCGGGCGTACGGGATGATCCAGAACTGGGCGAGCGGGGCGATGAGGAACGCGGTGATGGGCGCTGCGGCGGACTCGAAGGCCATGGCGAATCCGAACACCCTGCCCTGCCGGTTCAGGGGAACCACCTGTTGGATGACCGTCTGCTCGGCAGCTTCCACAATGGGAACCAAGGTCAGATACAGCCAGATGCCAGCTACGTACAGCCATGCCCATTCACGCAGGGTGAACACTGCACCCAGGAACCCCATGACGGCGACAACGATCAGCATGGTCCGCAAGGGATTGGAGCCGAGCCCAAACTTTCCTACCAGTGCACCGCCTACCAGGAATCCGGTGGAGCCCACGGCGAAGACCATTCCCCACATCTCAACGGAGAACATTTCCAATCCGTAGGGATCCATCAAAGCCATGTACACACCGCCCACGAAGTTGTTGAACGTGGAAAATATGATCAATGCAAACAGCCCGGAGATGGCCAGCACAGCAGCAAGGGAACCACGGAAGTCGAAACCGCCCTTTGCGTCAGTGGCTGCCGCTTGCACCTCTTCGGGCATTCGCAAGGTGAGTAGGTGTGCGAACGCCAGCGCGGTGAAAACCAGTGAAGCCACAATGGTCCAGCCCATGCCCAGCAGGCCCACTGACAGTCCGGACAGAACCGAAGTAACAATGAACATGAGTCCCTGCACCATCCCCACCATTCCGTTGGCATTGGCCCGGCGATCAGGCTCAATGAGGATGGTGACGGTGGTGGAGAGGGCAATGTTGCGCAAATTCTCCACCACCGCACCCACGAGGATGATCAGGGTGAAAATCCAGAACCATGGCTGTGTCAGATCCAGCAGAAGGCTTGTAGGGGTGAGGAGAAACAGCACTCCTGACAGCACGAACATCACCAGGGTGAACCCAGCGGCGAAGCGCATAATGGCAAGCTTGCGATACCTGTCCACGAACGTGCCGAAGCTGATGCTGGAGAGTGCAATCAGGAGCATGTAGGCACCCCCCACCACGCCCGTGGCAATAACGTTGCGCGTTTCCAGATAAACCCAGAACGTCAGGGCGAACCAGAGATAGCTTGTGGTGATATTTGCCAGGGCGGTATTCACCAGGATCCCCATGAAGGTACGGGATCGCTCTGCCGGAGTGCGCAGGGAGAGGTCGATAACTTCAGTATCCCCAGCCGGTTCCTGCTCGGTCATGCGTTCCAGTGTACTGACGCCAATTGCCTCAGATAAGGGCCAGCTCCAACCCAAACCGTGTGACAATCCAACCGCACCAACCTCCCGGTAGGATCGGCAGGGAATCCTAAAGAAGCCTGGGGGAAATTCTTGATGAAAGGTGCAAAAGGCCAACTGGCCTTCACCGGCGACCTTAGCCGGGATCTGGAGTTGCGGGAGTACGGCCTGGACCCCGGCGAGGATTCCACCCTCCTTCCCAACGCCTCCGTCATGAGCGCGCTGCAGAACCTCGTTCGCCTTGCCACTGAGCTTTGCGGCGCCCCTTTCGGGGTAGTCAACATCATCAGCGCCGAATACCAATACCAAATTGGCGCCTGGGGTGTGGAACCGGGGATGTGCTCGCGCGAAGATTCCATGTGTGCCAAGGTGTTCCTCTCCCGCGAGATCACCGTTATCCCCGACGCTTCGCTGGATCCGCGGTCCGCTGACAACCCGTTCGTCACCGGTGAATTGGGCCGGGTCCGGTTCTACGCTTCGGTTCCACTGCAAACAGAATCAGGATTCGTTCCCGGCACTTTGTGCGTTTTCTCTGACAAACCCAAAGAGATACGGCCCGAGCAAGTCAGCATGCTGGAAGTCCTGGCCAAGCAGGTGGTGGAGCTGTTGGAGCTGCAGCACCGCACCATCCAACTGGACCGCACCTATGCAGAGCTGCGGGAGAGCAACGCCAAGTTGGCTGGTTTCGCGGGCCGCGTCAGCCACGATCTCCGGATTCCGCTCACCACCATCCTGGGTTATGTGGAGTTGGTGGAGGACGATCCAGACGTCCAGACAGACAGCACGGCAGCCAAATACCTGAGCCGCATCGGGGCGAGTGGCCGCCGAATGCTGGGAATGCTGGAAGATGTCCTGAGCTACTCGAGGGTGGGCGGCGGCATCCAGCCACAGCAGGTCTCACTTAAAGAGGCGGCGGGCGAGGTGGCCCGGGACCTCGGCATCGAGGACGACATCCTTGAAGTGCAGGACCTGAACCTCCAGGCAGACAAGGGCCAACTGCGCACGTTGCTACAGAACCTGCTGTCCAACGCCATGAACTACCGCAGCCCCGAAAGGGATCTGCATGTCCGGATCAGCGGCGTCTCCAATTACCATGGCGCCACCATCTTCGTGGCTGATAACGGCAAAGGCATCAACCCGGAGGACCGGGCCAAGGTCCTGGAACCGTTGGTGCGCCTGCGCCGCCAAGGCGACGGACCGGGCTCCGGCCTGGGACTCGCCACCTGCAGCAGCATCGCCAAGGCCCACGGCGGGGAACTCACCCTCTCGGAAACTGCCGGCGGCGGAACCACGGTGGCGGTGAGCTTCCCGTCCGAGCCCTAGCGGTTCAAACGTTTCACCCCTGCCGCCGGCCTTAGGCGTGGGCAATCCGGAGCAGCTCTTCGAGGGCATCAGCGCCCGCCGCCGCACCCCCGGCGGCGGCGTAGCCGGCAGCGACCCGCCGGGCTCCTTCCTTCTTTGTGAGGGCGTCGTGAACTGCGGCGCGAAGCTTCTCCGGGGTGAGCTTTTTCCGGCTGAGCCGCACACCCGCGTCTGCGGCCACCACCCGCGCCGCAACTTCATGCTGGTCACGGCCGAAGGGAACCACCACCACCGGCACACCCTTGGACAGTGCCTTTTGGGTGGCTCCCATACCGCCATGGGTGATGGCAACCGCGGCGCGCCCCAGCACGTCTCCGTGGGGCACGAAGCGTTCCAGCCGGGCATTGGCGGGAAGGGGCCCAAAATCCACCGGTCCGGCGGCGGGCCGCTGGTCCTGTTCCGATCCGGTCACCACTGCTGGCAGCGTGGCGACGACAGTGAAGGGTTCGTTGGCCAGGCCCTGGAGCGCTGCGCGTACCAAATCCTCGTCAGCCTGGTATTCAGAAGACGTGGTCACAAGTACGACCGGATCCTGGACGCTCCCAAGCCAAGCCGGCGGCGGGAACGGCGGGTCCCATGACAGCGCCCCGATCATCCGGACGTCTGGTCCCCAGTCCGGGTGCGGGTATTCAAACGGCTCGGCGCTGCTGACGAGGAGGAGCGGCGCGGTGAGGAAGAAGTCATCCACGTTCCGGGACGGCGGAAGTTTACCGCCGGAGATTTCGGCCCGGGCCCTGTTGATCCCGGGCATCATCAGCTTTTCGACGGCGCCAGTCACCAGGGGGCGGATGAGCGCGTCCCGGAGCCTTCCCAGGGGACCTGGCATCGGATCCAGCCCGGGTCCGAACGGCGGGGTTCCCCGGGACGTCAGTGGCGGCGTGTAGGGGCAGAAGCTGGCCCACGGGAGCCCGATATCCTCAGCCACGATACGGGCGCCCCACGCATTAATGTCCACGAGCAGGAGGTCCGGGCTGGTCTCACCGATGGCCCGGCGAAGGTCGGGGGCGTCGAAGCGGGCACGCGCCGTGAAGGTCTCAGTGCTCGCGGCCAGCCCGTCCTTGATCGATTTGGCCAGATAGTCCCGGTGCCTGATCTCCAGGAGGCGCGGGTCGACGGATTCGGCCTGGAGGCCGGCGCTGCGCAGGGCCGGGAGCTGTTGGGGAATTGTCCGCACGTGGACCTCATGTCCCCGCACCTTCAGTTCCAGTAACAGCGGGACCATGGGAAAGAGATGGCCGATGGCGGGCGAGGTGTAGGCGAGAACGGTGGACATTACGGCCTCCGGGTGAAGGGCTCAAGCATTTCGGTTAAGGAAAGTGCCACCTGGTCACGGTTAAGGCCCGCGTCCAGGCGGAGCAGTTTCCAGGTGTAGACGTCACAAAGAGCGACGAACTGGGCAAGACGGCGGCCCCGGTCCGCCCCGTCCGGCAAGAATTCACACTCAAGGAACGGGGCGAAAACCCGCTCGCACCACCGGCGGTGCAGGCGTCTGCCCGCTTCAGCCATTTCCGCTACGGCCGGTGAGGTTTCCTCCTCGGCCAGCATCTTCAAGGCAAGAGCGCCGGTGGTCTCATAGTGTTCGAGCAGGTTGTCGATGGCGGCGGGGACGTTGCCGGCAGGCGCGGCATCGCGATGGGCCATCACCTGCGCAGCGGTGTGTTCGACCGTCGCATCGATAAGCCCACTGCGGTCGCCGAAGCGACGGATGACGGTCTGCACCGTAACTCCGGCGCGGTCAGCCACCGCGATCAGGGTGATCTCCGAGAGCGGTCTTTCCGTGAAGAGGTCTCGTGTCACCTCAAGGATCCGGCGCCCCGTATCAGCGGCCGTGGATGCCCGTTTCCGGTTGTCATAGCGTCGGGTTGTACTCCCGCCCACATTCATGTTAACCATATTAACTCGAATATGGACGGCAGATCCAGAGGTGTCGCGTGCGCGAATACGGCCCCTTCCGTGTACTTTGTCCTGCAGATACACCGTGAGGACCAGGGCTCGACGTCCGGGGCAGCACGCTAGGCAAGAAAACGCACGACGGCGACCTCCGCCGTCGAGCGTTGGCCGCCTCAGGCGTTACCCGCGGCCATTCCCCTTGCCTTTTTCAGGCTTAGTCTCGCTCTTGCCCCCGCTCTTGGCATCCGCGAGATCTTGGGGATCCGTGCCTGCACCATCTTGGGCAGGCAAGGTGGCTTGAACGGCTGGCGCCGGAACGGGCTGCTGATCTTGCACATCCACAACTTCGACCGCTGGCGCCACCGCTGGCGGCGCCGTCCCCACGGGAGCTGTCGGCCCGCTGGGTTGGGACTCAATGACGGAGACACCGGGATCCACCTGCCGCGTAGGTTCGGCGGAGGTTTCCGCGGAAAAGACGCCATTAGTGAGCAACGCCAGCCCGACCGGGACAGCAAGGGCAGCCGCAACCAGCCCGGCGAGCACCTTGGGCTTCTTCGCAAAAGCCCTTGGACCCGTAGCGGAAGCGCGCCTTCCCGCCGCTGAAGCAGCCGGCCTTGGGCTTGAGGTCACCACATGCGGCGGCCGCGACGGCAAAGCCGGCTTCGATGGGACTGCGGGCGCCGCTGAAACTACCGGCAGGATTTCCGTTGCCATAGGCGGCAGCTTCCGACGTCGGCCTGCCAGGACTTCTTCAACGTCGCCCGCCGTAGGACGTCGTTCCGGATCCATGTCCGTCATCGCTTGGAGGAGTCCGCGCAGCCCGTTGGGGAGTTCTTCCGGGATCTCGGGTGCCCGATGAAGTCGTGCCGAGGCCGTCTCTACCGGGGTTCCTGGGTATTCGGGCTTGCCGGTGAGGCACTCCAGGAGCACCAAACCCAAAGAGTAGATGTCGCTGGCAGGCGTCAGGTGCAGCCCTTGTGCCTGCTCCGGGCTGAGGTACTGGGCTGTGCCGACGGTGAAGCCCGTTGCGGTGAGGCGGCTATCGTCCATGACCAGGGCGACTCCGAAGTCCGCCAGTTTCACAGATTCGGTGCCATCTGCCCCCTCGGAAACCAGGATATTCGCCGGCTTGATGTCGCGGTGAATGACGCCCTGGGCATGCACCTGGGCAAGGGCGCCAGCGAGTCGCACGCCGATGCGGGTGGTTTCGGGATGCGTCAGTGGCCCGTCGGATAGTACGGCCTTCAGGTCACGACCCTCTGCGAGTTCCATGACGAGGTAGGCCCGTTCTTCGCCATTGCGGGTATCCACGCCCGCATCGAAGGCCGCCACCAGGCCTGGATGGTCAAAGGCGGCGAGCAACCTCATCTCGGTTTCCTGGCGGGCCCTGAACGAGTCGTCGCCAGAGCCAGGCAGAAAGATCTTGATGGCTACGTCCCGGCCAAGGAGCAAGTCCGTAGCCCGGTACACCGTGGACATAGCTCCTCGGCCCAAAACGGGTCCCAGCTGATAGCGGCCATCGATGGTGGCAGCCACACTGGCATCGGTCACGTGGAACTCCACGGCCTCGTCATTGTTGCCCACGAATTGTCACGCCCTTCAGGCCCACCTGCGTGCCTCGGACCCCGACAGGGTCCGCTGCTACCAGGCAACGCCGCCGATCAAACTTTCACGAGAGCCGCGCGGCCGCCCTGTTCGGCGAAACCGCTACGGCTTGAGCAGTCCTGCGTCAAACAGCATCATCCGGATTCACCAGACAAGTCATCAGGATACTTAGTATTGGCCCGGAAGGGAAACGCGTCATCAATGAGGAGGCCGATCAGTCCTCCGCGAGCGCCGTAAGTCGCGACACGAGCAGGGCTTGCAAATGCTGCCGCTCGCTGGCAGTCAACCCCTGTCGCAACCGGCCTTCCACCTCGTTGGCAGCCTCACTCGCTGCCTTCAATCTCTTACTACCGAGTGGAGTCAGCTTCACGGGGAGCGCCCGCCCGGTTACAGGCTGCTCCGGCCTGGAAACCAGCCCGTCCCGTTCCAGGGCCTGCAAAAGCACGTTCATTGACTGCCGGGACACGAAGGCTCCACGGGCAAGCTCGGAATTGGAAAGGCCGGGACGTTGCGCCAGGAGCTCAAGGCACGCGTACTGCGACACCGTCATTCCGAGGGGTCGGAGGGCGGCGTCCATTGCGCTCCGCAAAGCACTGTGCACTTGCTTCAGGAGATAACCCAGGGAGGTGTCCAGATCCACGCCACTGCCGCCTTGACTCATGTCAACATTCTGACATAGCTTGTCGATGTCAACATACTGACATAACGAGGAGAGCAAGCATGGCTACAATCGGTCCAGATTTCATTTCCCTGCAGGTCCGCGATCTTGAACGTTCGGCACTGTTCTACGAGCAGCAACTCGGGCTGACGCGCTCGGTGGCCGGTCCGCCGCACGCCGTCGTTTTTGACACCAAACCGGTGGCCTTTGCGGTGCGGGAGCGACTGCCGGAAACCGAGCTGGATTCGCTCCCGCAACCCGGCGAAGGAATTGCCTTGTGGCTGCGGGCCACCGACGCCCAGGAACTCCATGACACGCTCTCCGCCCACGGCACGCAGATCACGGCAGCACCCATCGACGGGCCCTTCGGGCGCACGTTCACCTTCGCAGATCCGGACGGCTACCGGATCACCATCCACGACGCCGCCTGACACCAACCGCACCAAGCGTCCGACGGCGACCTCCCGCCGTCGGACGTTTTCCTTACGTGACGCACGGAACTGCGGCCCGGACGGCCGGAAGGCACAATGGAAGGCATGACCCTTACTACCTTCGCCCTCGTCCGCCATGGCCAGACCGACTGGAACGCGGAGCGCCGGTTGCAGGGTGCCACTGACATTCCGCTGAACGACGTCGGCCGCGAACAGGCGCGTGAAGCCGTTGGCACTTTGGCCAATTACCAGTGGGACGCCATTGTTTCCTCGCCGTTGAGTCGTGCGGCAGAAACCGCGGACTTGATCGCAGAAGGCCTGGGCCTCACGGTGGCCCGGCGGGTTCCCGAGCTTATCGAGCGAAGCTTCGGACCTGCAGAAGGCCTGCAAGCCGGCCCGGAACTCGAAGCACTTCGCATTCCGGGCGGTTTCCGCGGCGGCGAGAGCGATGATGGCGCAGCCAGCCGCGGCATGAATGCCCTGGAACAGTTGGCACAGGAATTTTCGGGACAGCACGTCCTGGTGGTAACCCACGGTACGTTGATCCGGCTGTCGCTGAGCCGCGCGATTGGACGCACGCTGGACAGCGTCCACAATGCCGTGCTGAACCTCGCCCATCACCACGCCTCCGACGGCTGGAAGCTGGAGTACTTCAACGGTGAGCTTCTGACAGCCAACGTGGACAGCTGACACAACCGCGAAACTCAGCGAATCTTATTGACATCGTGCATGCAAGTTTCTGTATGCTCAAGTGAGTCAAGCAGCAGGCGCCTTTCGCTCCGCTGCCCTGGAGGTCAGCTTGGCTCTCACACTTGTTGGCTCCAGACTCGTGACCACCGAAGCCTGCCGGGTCAACGCAATTACACTGACTGCGAGAGTAACGCTGGCCACCGACGGCTGGTTTGAACTTCGCGTCATTCAAATACCAGGGCTGGTGCTCCACGTTTCCCGGCTGGAAGAGGCGGCACAGGCCGTGCTCGACGCCGCAACCACCTCGAGCGGACGGAAGCAGGAAGAGTTTGACGTCCAGTTCCAATGCTGAGCAAGCCGATGCCGAACGAGCAGAAACTGCTGACTGTTGGGCATGGCGCCACACCCCAGGCCGACTTTGAGGACCTTTTGCACGCCGCCGGCGTGGAGTCGTTGGTGGACGTTCGGATTGGCCCGGGAAGCCGGAAATACCCTCACTTCGGAAGAAACCACATGGAGGAATGGCTGCCCGCTGCCGGAATTGCTTATCGCTGGGAACAGCGACTGGGTGGGTTCCGGAAGCTTCCACCCAGCTCCCCCGATACATCCCTGCGCAACGACTCATTCAGGGCCTACGCGGCGTACATGCGTACAGTTGAGTTCACCGCGGCCCTGAGTCAGCTTTTGGCGGATGCGGCTGCCGAAAAGACCGCGATCATGTGCAGCGAAACGCTCTGGTGGCGTTGCCATCGCCGTCTCATCGCAGATCATTGCGTCCTGCTGGACTTACAGCCCGTCAGTCATCTCATGCCAGGAGCCAAGCTGGTCCCCCACGTCCCTACGGCCGGAGTGAGGGCGCACCGGGGGCACCTGCAGTACGACCTCCCCGTGGACGAGTCGGTGGGTTAGGTCGGTGGGTTGGGTCAGCGGGCCTCGATCCGGCTCCGCAGTTGCTGTGCGAAGTCGGGGTAAGCTGCCGCAATCTCTTCCAGATCAACCGTCTGAGGGAAGTCGATCACGGGTTGGTGCTCGGCAAGAAAGTTGGCCGCTTCTTCAGTAATAAGCTGCCCATCCTGGCCGTCCAGCCTGGCATCAGTCAGGAATTCCGGAGTGATCCGAAAGACGGATTCCCCGGTCTGCCCTTCGGATGCCCAGCGGACCAAGTACTCATCCTGGTTTACGAGTTCTACATCGAATGACTTCTCCATGCCAGCAGCCTACGTGGTGTTCAGCCGTGACCACTGGTTCTTCACTAGGATGACTGACATGGCAGCCATCGAATCTGTAATTCTCGAGGTCCCTCCCACTACTCAGGTGGCGGAGGCCTTCTACACTGACGTTTTCAGCATGGGCGGCAGGGTTCAGGTACGTTCATCCGAGGCGCCGGCCACCGGCTTTCGCGGATTTGCGATGTCGCTTGTCGTCTCCCAGCCAGCCACCGTAAACAGCCTTATGGATAACGCCCGCGACGCCGGCGCGACAGTCATCAAGCAGGCCGCCAAATCCCTGTGGGGGTACGGCGGAGTCCTCCAGGCTCCAGACGGCACCATCTGGACAGTCGCCTCCTCGTCCAAGAAGGACAGCGGCCCGGCCGATCCGCAGATTGATGCGATGGTGCTCCAACTGGGAGTCGCGAATGTGGCTGCCAGCAAGCAGTTCTATCTCGACCGAGGCCTCATCTTGGCCAAGAGTTTCGGAAGCCGGTACGTCGAGTTTGATACCGGCCCCATCAAGCTGACGCTCAACAAACGTGGCGCGCTGGCCAAGACCGCCGGCGTATCACCCGAGGGAACCGGGTCGCACCGGCTCCTCATCAGCGGCGATGCAGGCACCTTCACCGACCCTGACGGATTCGCCTGGGAAGCACCGCTGGGCTGAAACTCACGACGGCGACCTTCCGTCAGAGCTTTTGCGCCCGGACCGCACGCAAGAAAACGCACGACGGCGACCTCCGCCGTCGTGCGTTTTTGCCTTGCTTCAGAGAGAGCTAAACCTCGGGACGCGGACGCCGGTCGATGATGGTCTCTGGAGCATCACGCCGCTCCACGACATGGTCCGTACGGCGGGTGCGGCTTGCCATGATGATGGAAATGATCAGGCCCAATACGCCTACAGCCATCAGGATGTAGCCGATCAGGACTTGGTCCACGAAGGGGATGAGTCCGGGGGCAAGCGCAAAGGCCAGAATCGCTCCAATGGCGATCAGTGCTATGGAAGAACCTATTCTCATGTCGTGCTCCTCTCACTTCCGACCGGCCCGCGAACGGGTGATCACGGAACTGCGTCGATATCGTAAGCATACTTCTCAATTCGCGACACACGAAAGATTGTGCCCGTCATTGTTTGCTTACCATGCGGGCCGGACTGGCCACCGATCAGTGCCCGAAACTCGTCGCGAACCGCGCGATGGCCTCCTCGGGAGTGGGTGGCGGACCAAAAACTTCAGCTTGCCGGCTCGTGTTGGCAACGTATCGACCCGTCTCGAACCAAGCCGACATGCTTGCCATGTCACTTACCAGTGGGACGAAGCGCGAGGTGACTTTGCCCAAACCCTTGAGTACCGGCGTTGGAACGGCCATGATCTTGATGTCCTTGCCGTCCGCCTCGCCATGTTTGGACAGGAGGCCCGCCGCTTCTGACATGCTGACGGGTCGGGTCCAGCCGATGTCGATTCGTTCGCCATCAACAACGTCCGCCTCCACGGCATCCGCAAGATAACCCGCGAGGTCGCTGGTGAGGACGAAAGTCAGCGGGGTGTCCTTGGAGCCGATCCACATGACGCGCCCCTTCGCCAAAGGATCGCCACCCATCCCAGCAGTCTGGTCAAAGAACGCACCCGGACGAAGCGCAACGAAAGGGACGCCCAGCTGCTCGAACGTATCCTCGGCCTGCTTCTTGTGCCAAAAGTGCGGAACTTGGGGTGTCAGATCACATGTGAGGATGCTGATGAGAACAAACCTGGGAACGCCTGTTTGTTTGGCGGCGACGGCCAGGTTGCTGTTGCCAAACGTGTCGATAGCGTTGGCGTTCTTGTCGTTCCGCGTGTATCCGGCCGCAGTCGAAATTACCCCTGCTACGCCTGTCATCGCATGGATCAAGGACGCCACATCAAGCATGTCGCCTCGAACAATCTCGACACCTTTGGCTTCGAGTTTGCCCGCGTTGGATTTTGCCCGGACAAGCGCCCTGACGCTCTTGCCACGCTTGAGAAGTGCATCAACCACCTGACTGCCAAGGTAGCCGGTGCCACCGACCACGAGGACGGGCTTCTCTTCAGCCATGATTTGCTCCTTGGACTCGCCGGGTTCGCTCCCAAGAACAGTCGTAGCATGCCCCGCTGCGTTGATTCTAGACTTCACGCAAACGCACGACGGCGACCTGCCGCCGTCGTGCGTTGACCCCTCACCGACCATGCCCCTTGGTGACCACCCGGTCAGATGGTGATGGCGATCTTCCCGCGTGTTTTGCCGGCGTCGAAGTAACGCATGGCTTCTGGAACGCGGTCAAGGGGGTAGCTTCGGTCGATAGCCGGGACGATGCTTCCGGCTTGGAGGAGCCCGGCGAGGTACTCGAGGTCCTCCGCACGCTCCGTGCCAACAATCATGGTCAGCTTTTGACTAATGAACGGGGACAGTGCCAGTGCCCGGAACTGCCTGTCCATGCCACCAGTTAGCGGTCCGCCCTCTTCCCCGCCCGTAAGGACTGCCGTTCCGCTGTGGGTGAGCGCCCGGCGAAGGCGCTTCAGGCTGGGGTTTCCCGCGAGATCGATGATCACGTCATAGTGCTCAGACCCGTCCGCGAAGTCCTGCTTGGCGTAATCGATCACGTGGTCGGCGCCGAGGGACTTCACATGGTCCACTTTGCCGCTGCTGCAAGCCCCGGTAACTTCAGCTCCTGCGGCCTTAGCGAATTGCACTGCGTAGCCGCCAACCCCGCCGGAGGCGCCAGTGATCAGCACCTTGAGGCCTTTCGCGGTTTGCCCTGCCGGTGTCCCGACTTCTATCCCACCTGCACGGAGCGCCTGAAGGGCGGTGCAGGCTGAAACGGGAACCACTCCGGCTTGCTCGAAGCTGATGCTTGCAGGTTTGAGGGCGAGGTGGTCTTCCCCGGCTAGTGCATACTCGGCGAAGGAACCCTTTCCCACGCCGAAAACGTGGTCACCGTCCGCGAAGCGGGTTACTTCCGGCCCAACCGCTTCGACGGTCCCGGCGACGTCGAGCCCAGGTACTGGATTCTTGGGGCCCCGGAACCCAAAGGCCAAACGCAGGGCGTAAGGCTTCCCGGCCATGATGTGCCAGGTCCCACGGTCCAGCCCTGCAGCGTGGACGCGGACCAGCACCTCGTTGCCCGCCACCTCGGGCCTGGGGATGCGCGCCAGACGAAAGACGTCGGCGGAGCCGTAGGCATCCTGCACGACGGCCCGCATGGTGTCTTCCGATGTGGGTGCCACGTTGGATGCAGACGTTTCCTTGGCTTGCTGACCAGTGGTCATGGCCGTTCCTTTCAGGAGTTCAGCTACTTTTCGTACGCTGTACTAAAGACGCGACCGTACAATGTACCAAAACGGAACACCCAAAGGAGATCCAGTGTCAGCCGTCAACCCGGAGCGCCTTCCTCTTAGCCGCGAAAGGGTTCTCACATGCGCTGTGGAACTCGCAGACGAATCGGGGATATCCGCGCTGACCATCCGCTCCCTCGCGCAAAGCATGGGCACCAAGCCCATGTCCTTGTACTACTACGTGGCCAACAAGGACGAGATCCTGGACGGCATCGTGGACATGGTGTTCAGCGAAGTTCAGTTGCCCTCGCCTTCCGGGAACTGGCGGGACGAAATGCACAGTCGGGCACACGCCATGCGCGCAGCCCTCACCCGGCATCCGTGGGCGGTGGGGCTGCTGGAAAGCCGTTCCTCCCCTGGCCCCGCAACACTCCGACACCACGAGGCGATGCTGGCCACCTTGCGGGAAGCAGGATTTTCGATCCAACTGACCGCCCACGCGTACGCAGCGCTGGACAGCTACATCTACGGCTTCGCCCTCCAGGAAGCAGCCCTGCCGTTTGAAGGCCGGGATACAGCAGCCGAAATCACCACCCCCATCATGGAGCGATTCTCAACCGGGGAATACCCGCGCATGGTGGAGATCGCCGTCGAGCATGTCCTCAAACCCGGCTACGACTTCGGCGACGAATTCGACTTTGGACTGAACCTGATTCTTGACGGCCTCAGCCGATTGATGGGTGATGGCGGTGCACCAGCCGAATAACCGCCGCATCCGTTGAGGTGCGTGAGGCAAAAGGGTACGGTCAGGGCATACTCGACGCCGCCTGATTTTAAGGATCTGATGCCATGGCCAGAATTGAGGACTATGCGATCATCGGGGACTTGAACACGGCCGCCCTGGTGGCGCGCGACGGATCCATCGATTGGATGTGCCTGCCCCGTTTCGACTCTCCCGCGTGCTTCGCCGCCTTATTGCATAACCCTGAAGCTGGCCGATGGCTCCTGGCGCCCGCAGATGCAGCGGGCCGAAACGGCGGAAACTGCACTCGGCGCCGTTATCGTCCAGACACCCTGATCCTGGAAACGGAATGGGAAGTGGACGGCGGCGCGGTACGTGTCACCGACTTCATGCCCGTCCGCGATGACGCCGTGGACCTCGTGCGGATCGTGGAAGGCCTGTCCGGCGAGGTGGCCATGCGCGGCGAGTTGATTCTCCGTTTCGACTACGGTCGCGTGGTGCCGTGGGTGCGTCACACCAAGCACGGAATCAGCGCCGTGGCGGGGCCCGATTCCGCCTATCTCACGACGCCCGCTCCTCTAAAGGGCCAGGACATGCGCACGGTTAGTGAGTTCAGCGTCCGCGCCGGGGAACGCATCCCCTTCGTGCTTCGCTGGGCACCAAGCCATGAGCCGGAGCCCCGGCGTATCGATGCAGCCAAAGCATTTCACGCCACGGAATCCTTCTGGCGCGAGTGGATTGACCAAAGCGAAATGGAGGGCAAGTACAAGGACCCGGTGGAGCGATCCCTGATTACCCTCAAGGCGCTGACCTACGCCCCCACGGGCGGCATCGTTGCGGCTGCGACAACGTCCCTTCCCGAGCAACTGGGCGGTTCCCGCAATTGGGACTACCGCTATTGCTGGCTGCGCGATGCAACACTGACCCTGCAGTCGTTGCTTGCCGCCGGATACACGGAAGAAGCAGCAGCCTGGCGGGAATGGCTGCTGCGTGCTGTGGCGGGCGATCCTTCCGAGCTGCAGATCGTTTACGGCCTGGACGGCGCCCGAAGATTGCCGGAGGCAGAGATCCCGTGGCTTTCGGGCTACGAAAATTCCCGGCCAGTCCGCACCGGGAACGCCGCAGCCCCCCAGTTGCAATTAGACGTTTGGGGCGAAGTGTTGGACGGACTCTCGCTGACAAGGGCAGCTTCCCCGCCGGGCACCGTGGACACGTCCTGGGACATTCAAGTGGCGTTGATGGAGTACCTGGAAGGGGCTTGGGACCAACCGGATAACGGGCTGTGGGAGATGCGCGGCCCCCGCCGGCATTTCACGCATTCCAAAGTCATGGCATGGGTAGCTGCGGATCGCATGGTCAAAGCCGTAAGAACTTCGGGATTGCCCGGCCCCGCGGACCGCTGGGCGGCGCTTCGCAGGCAAATCCACTCAGAGGTCATGACGCAGGGGTTCGATGAAGAGCTCAACAGCTTTGTCCAGTCCTACGGCAGTAAGGAACTGGACGCCAGCCTGCTCCTCATCCCCCGGGTTGGCTTTTTGGGGCACCGCCATCCACGAGTTGCGGGCACTGTGAAAGCCATCCAGGAAGGGCTGACCGATGATGGTCTGGTGCTGCGCTATCGAACCGAGTCCGGCCATGACGGCCTGCCTGGCGATGAGGGAGTCTTCCTTGCGTGCTCGTTCTGGCTGGTGGATGCGCTGCTGGGCATTGGCCACGCCGGCCAGGCAACCGCACTGTTCGAGCGGCTATTGACGCTCCGAAACGATGTTGGGCTGCTCAGCGAGGAATGGGATCCCGGAACCCAGCGACAACTCGGCAACACTCCGCAAGCGTTCAGCCACTTTCCCCTGATCCACTGCGCCCTGCAGCTCCATCACGGCGAAGCCCATGGCAGTGACACGCCGCTGCGCAGACCGAAACACCCGGAGCAAGGTACTGACCAGCTCCCCCAACAGGCCATCTCTGAAAGCGGCCCGGGGACGGATCATCCGGCGCCCAGAAAGCACCCCGAAACCAGCCGCTGAAAAGCGGCGCAGTCACGATTCCGTTTTTTGATCGTCCGGATCCGCGGCTTCAGCCTTGTGCTTGGCTTCCTCCAGGTGTTGATCGAGCTTGCGCTCGGCCTCCCGCCGACGCTGGCCGATGGTCCTCATCTGCTGTGTGGTCGGAGATCCAGCATCGGTATCCTGCCACTGATCGCGTTCCTCTGACCCTGCGCCCGAGGGCACGCCAGGGCCCTTCTTCTCTTCATCGCCCATAAGGAAATCGTCCCATCGCCTGGGCTTCTGCGGTAGGACCAGCTGGCTGGATAAAGGCCCGACGGCGGCCTCCCGCCGTCGGGCGTTTCACCCCTCAGTGGTGCGGCAGCTGCCGCACGCTTCAGCGGCGGGTATCGCGCGTGCCTTCAGTTTCAATGTTTTCCTTACGGACTTCCTCATTGACGGGGACTTCATCCGTGACGGTGTCCTTTTCCAAGCGCACGCGCTCCACAGGGACGGTTTCCTTATCCACTACCGGCCGCTCTTCGTGAAGCGTGACCTCATGCTCGCTTTCTGTGAGGTCAGGGCCGGACATGGCGTCTCCCTTATTGGCATCCGTGATCGGCTCACGCTCAAGGCGGACTTCCTCGCGCTCGACAGGCACGGTGGTAGTCACATTTTCGGTGGTGATGTACTTGCGAAGACGCGCCCGTCCGGCCGCAGTCCTTTCCGTCCCGACGTTGAGCCGCTCCTCAGAACGGGTCATGGCATCGCCGCCCGCGCGCGCCGTTCCGGCGGTGTCAACGTCCATGCCGCCGACGCTGTCCACTCCGGCCCTCGTGCCCACTCCGGCGCTTGTGTCCACTCCGGTGCTTCGGTTCCCGTAGTCATGCTGACCCTGGAAGGCGCCCCGGTCCTGGATGCTGTAGTGCTTGTAAAGCCGTTCCTCCTCGTCCGGGTCGAGGTGACCATCTTCGGCCACGCGGGGAGCGTCCTTGATGTGGTCCTTGCTGTAGGGAACCAGGACGTCGTCGCCCTCAACAGTGGCTCCCTCCAAGGGAATGAACGATTCAGAAGTGCCGAAAAGACCGGTTTTGACTGTTACCCATGTTGGCTCCCCCGTGTCGTCATCGGTGTAGAACGTGCCGATTGACCCAACCTTGTCCCCCTCCGTGGTCCGAACGTTTCCGTTGAGGCCCATCAGACGGTCAATGTTCTCCCTGGCGAGCATGATGTCTCCTTGGAATCTGATTGTGTTGCAGTTGGTGCCCAGCGGCCTGCATCACCGGGCGTGGGTTCCGGGATCATGACGGGGAATGGATTCAACCCGCTGACTTGGCGGAACAGCAATACATAAGCATGCTTACTATTTCTTTGGCAAGACCCAATCGAAGATTCGCCTGCGCAGTAAGATGTCCTGATCCGCTCCGACGATCCGAACGGCGTCCTGCAGTTCGGACGCCATCATCTGCATGTTTAGCGGACCGAAAAGAGTCCCTCGGAGAACCTCCATCAACCGGGACTCCCTCAGGCTGAATGCCTGTGATGGTCTGGAACCATGACCACTGATACTTGGCGCCCACCAACAACCCGTCGCCTGCCGCTTGTTACCTACGTGCTTGCCGCGGGTGTGTTCCTCATGGGCACCACAGAATTCGTGGTGGCCGGGATCCTTCCAGAGATCGCCCAGGACCTGGGTATCACGGTAGGAAATGCCGGGTTGATGATTACCGTCTTCGCGGTTGGCATGATCGTTGGAACGCCCACCATGTCGATCCTCACCCTCAAGATGCCGCGACGCGTCACGCTTGGCCTCGCGTTGGTGGTTTTCGCCGTTGGACACGTCATCGTTGCCCTTACCACCGACTTCGCAGTGATACTCGGGGCCCGGTTCCTTACGGCCCTGGCCACCGGAGCCTTCTGGGCCGTCGCCGCCGTCGTGGGTGCGAAGGCGGCTGGTGCCGCTTCCGCCTCCCGCGCGTTGGGGGTAGTCCTGGGTGGTGGCATGCTCGCCAACGTGATCGGTGTTCCGTTGGGAGCGTTTGCCGGCCAGTCGATCGGTTGGCGAGGCCCTTTCTGGATCCTCACAATCCTGGCACTCGTGGCGGCGTTGGTTGTTTACCGTTTGGTCGGCGTCGACCCTTCCTCTGGCCCCATCCCCTCAGTTCGGGCCGAGATCGCGAGCATGCGTGACGCCAGGGTTTGGCTTGTTCTTGCAGGCTGCGCAATAGTGTGTGGATCATCCCTTGCGGCCTACAGTTTCATCTCTCCGCTCCTGACACAGAACACGGGCATGGGAGCAGCAGCAGTTCCGCTGGTTCTCGTGGTCTATGGCGTCGGAGCGTTCATCGGTTCCAACCTCGGGGGCCATTTTGGCGCGCACCGCCCATTTGTGGCGCTGTTCGTCTCGGCAGCAATGACGTTTCCAGTGCTCGGGGCTCTCTGCCTGCTCTCAGGCAACCCCGTGCTGACGGTGATCCTCATCTTCTTGCTGGGCCTGTTCGGCATGGCAACCAACCCCATCCTCATAGGCAAAGCAGTCGGGTATGCCCGCCACGCACCCACGCTCGCCTCCGCCCTCAGCACATCCTCGTTCAACCTCGGCACCGCAGTGGGCTCGTGGATCGCAGGCTTTGCACTCGAGTCCGCGCTCGGTGCCACGGGCCCGGTGCTGGTGGGTACGTGCATAGCGGCACTGTATTTTCTCCCGCTCACCATCCTGTTGCGGAAAGAACGGTCACCTCAGCCGTCCGAGGCAGCCCTCTCGGGCTCAGCCTGAGCTGCGGTGCCATACTCGCTGGCAGCCCACGAAGCGAGCAACTGCAGGCGCTCCGCCGAAGGCGACCCCGGTTCCGCACTGTAGATCGTCAGGGTCAGGCCAGGCTCAGCAGCCATTTCCAACCCTTCATAAGCGAGCGTCAGCTCGCCCACAACCGGGTGATTGAACGTCTTGAAACCAGTCCCATGGTGGCGTACGTTGTGCGCGCCCCAGCGTTTCCGGAATTCATCGCTGCGGGTACCCAACTCACCGATGAGGTCATGAAGTTCTTTGTTGTGCGGGTCGCGACCGGCTTCGGTCCGCAGGATGGACACAGTCACCTCGGCGAACGCATCCCAATCCGGATAAAAAACGTGGGCGCGTTCATCCAAGAACGTGAAGCGCGCGATGTTCGGCGGTTCGCCAGGCATGTCGTAACAGTCCTTGTAGAACGCCCGCGCCAAGGGATTAACCGCCAGCAGATCCATCCGGCCGTTACGAACGAACGCCGGACCGGCGGTCACAGCATCCAGCGCCCATTGCAGGCTCTGATGCGGAACGTAGGACTTGGAGTTGCGCCGCCGTGGCGGGCGGGCCACGGGACTGGCCGCATGGGCGAGGTCGAATAAGTGGGCCCGCTCGGCGTCATACAGGCACAACGCCCTGGCGATGCTCTCAAGAACCTGCGGGGAAGCTCCGCTGATCGCGCCACGCTCAAGGCGCGTGTAATACTCCACGCTCAACCCGGCAAGCGTAGCCACTTCACTACGCCGCAAGCCTTTCACCCGGCGATTGGTCCCAGTGGGCAGTCCAACCTGCTCAGGGGCAACATGGGCACGCCGTGAGATCAGGAATTCGCGGACCTCCGCTCGATTATCCATTGCTCCACGCTAGGCGAAGCAGGTATCAGGAGGGAGTCCCTCCTGATACCTGCTTCGCTTAACGCACGACGGCGACCTCCCGCCGTCGTGCGTTTTCCTCACCCAATTCCTCGCCTCAACACCGCGGTGTCGGTGTGGAACGTTAGGGTTGGTCCCAAGACATCTGACGAGGAGAGCAATTGCCGTACATCGTTGACTTCAAGAATGTTTCTACCGAGGGTCTGGAGTCCTCTCCGGTTGCCGAGGCCCTCGCAGGGTTGCGCGCCAACGAGGCCCGTTATTACAAGAACAAATACGACCATGACTTCACCGTGAGTCCCGCCAGTGAGGTGCCGGAAGTCGTGGATCGGGTGAGCCGGATCCTGAAGGAAGAGCGCGACATCGTCATCGATTCCCGCCCCTTGGAGGCGACGGCCTTCGAAGTGGACGGTTTGCGGATGGATTACGTGTTCTACGAGTCCGGGCTTTCCATCAACGTCATGTACAGCATCGAGGACGGCGGCAAGCGGGCGGTCGGTTTTAAGCTCACTGAGGGCATGGACGTTCCAGCAGAACTGGAATCGCGCTTCAAGTTCGCCCGTCAGAAGTCCAAGCTGGCAGGGGTAATCCGGGGGTCGTACTTCGTGATCAAGGGCCAGTACTGACCGCAGGCTGCGACTACGGGCCCTATGCCAACGGGCGGGGACCCTCTATTCTCTTGACATGGGCGTTTGGGGAGCGTTGTGCCGCACCAAACCTGGTTGCAGCAGCATCGGGCGCAGGTGACGCATGGATCCCCGCAACAAGGCTCCTTCCCCGGACAATTACGCCGCATTCCTCGCAAGGTTGGACGCGGCAACCACAAGCCTGAGCACCCGGGCGAGGGCCCTTGACAAGGCGCTGTCGGCGATCTCGCTGCTCTTGGGACGGTATCAACGGGCCCTTCGGGGCTGGGAACGGAGACTGGTCCGCGTCAATGAGGAACTGGCCCGGCACTCCGGCGAGCCGCAGACGTCGGAGGCCCTCCATGAGCTCCAACGAACTGCCGTTCAGATGGGGTCTATGCACAGGGCACAGGTCCTGCGGCTCACGGAGAAACTGTCAATCATGCAGGGGCGACGCGACGCCATCGGCCGATCGCTCCTGGAGCTTGAAGTCAGCAGAGCCAAACTGGATACGTCCCGGAGGTTGTCACAGGACCGCGAAAACCTGAGCAGAGCCCTCTACGAGCTTGCTGGTACCGGCGGTGGCGCCTCGAAGATCCCCGATCTGGGATTGCGGAACGATCTTAGGGAAGCACGCGAGGCAGTAATTCTGGCCGAGGCACTCCTCGAAGTGAAGGGATCCTGACCATGGAAAACGCGTCCGACGCTGTTGAAATCGTGCGCTGGGTGAGGAAACCAGGCGACAAACCCATCATCAAATTCGTCACTTTCACCATCCTTGCTGTGATCCTGTGGCTGATCCTGATGATCTTCATGCCTGCCCTGAGAAGCGTTGGCCCAGCCTCGATATTCACGGCCGTGTTCGCAGCGATCCTTACCATTCCAACGGTCGCCGCCCAGAGGAGCCTGCTGCGCGGCTTGGCAAAACGGATCAACGACACCCTCACGGAGTTAACAGGCAGCTCCGACGACAAGATCTCCACAAAGCAGCTACGGAAATTGATCAAGAGCGGTGAGCAGCTCCCACTGCTGATCAACGGTGTTCCCGGTTTGCGGCTGCACGTGAAAGGGGTCGCAAGTGCCAAGGAAGACGGCTCCGAGAAACTCCTCGCGGTCATCAGCGTTGCTCCGGTGAGCAGTGGAACTGCCAGCTTTGACCGGCTGCTTGAGGCGGCGCTGTACGGAGGTCGGTAGGGCGGGGCTGGCTGGCTAGCTCTTGGGAACTAGCACGGGACTATCCCGTTTCAGGCGAAGCTTCCAGGGTGTGAGCGCAGATTCAAGCTGCTCCCGGAGATTCATTTTGGAAGCCCCCTCCACGCGTTCTTCAAAATGAATGGGTACCTCGGTGATCTCGAGGCCCCGCTGAGCGGCCCTGTAGTTCATCTCGACTTGGAAGGAATAGCCATCACTCTTGATCGTTGAGACGTCAATAAGGCCGAGGGCTAAAGTACTCCAAGCCTTAAACCCGGCCGTGCAGTCCTTCACTTTCAACCCGAGGATCACACTCACATAGAAGTTGGCCCAAGCGGAGAGGGCCTTTCGATGCCATGGCCATTCCGACGCCGTGGAGCCGCCGGCAACATAACGCGAGCCGATAACAACATCGGCATTCTCGTTCAGAATCTTGTCGATCATTGTGGGGATTGCTGCCACCGGATGGGATAAATCAGCGTCCATTTGGATGACAATTTCTGCATCTTGTGCCATCGCCCGGGTCATCCCAGCCACATATGCTCGGCCCAAGCCATCCTTCTCGTCCCGATGCAGCACGGAAACGGCGCCATTCGATTTCTTTGCCAACCTGTCTGCGACCTCCCCTGTCCCATCCGGGGAACTGTCATCGACAATGAGCACGTGCAGATTCGGAATGCCCAGTGAATCAAGCTGCGACGTCAGCAGCGGAAGATTCTCCCGTTCATTGTAAGTAGGTACGACAACGGTGATTTTTGGCGCTGTAGTGGTCAAAATGTGGGTCCCCAATTCGGCTTCAGAAAACGCCCGGATCGGTGCTGAACTGCACATGTCCGGGCCGGGTCAGTCTATTGACATCTCCTGGCAATCTGAAACCGGGCCGCACGCCAATCCGTGGGCCATCAATCGCCGATTCCGCACACATGGTTGATCCCTGGAAACGGTTGGGAAGCTTGCGGCATCCAGGGCAGCGGCACTGGAGCCTAAAAATGTCAGCCCCTGGTGAGACTGTTTATTCATGGGAAGCATTGGGGACATTCTGGCGCGACGGGCAGCACTGTCTGGCGCCGGAGCGCGCCCCCGACACCTTCCCCTCGGAAGCCACACCATGTCTGCCCACGGCCAAGCCGGCCGTGAAAGCCCGACGGCGGCAGTCACCGATTCGGAGAACGCCAGGGCCATGGCGCTGCTTCGCGGCATTGAGCCACGGCCCTTCTCTGACCCTGCCGACGTCGAGCCTAAAGTTGGCCCTGACGTCGTTCCTGTTTCCCCGGGGCTGCGCCTTTCCCCTGTGCTTGATGGTTCCAAGGGGCTTAGCGTTTCCCACGGGCTTGACGGTGCGTTGGGACTTGAGGGGGCGCTGGCTGACAGCGCCCAGGCGTTGGAATCTTTGCGTTCCGTCACCGTGGCAGGTGCCCTGACGTTCGGCTTTGCCGAAGCCGCGCGGTTCGCCGGTCGGGTGGAGGAGATCTCCCGCACCGTGGAGTACCTGCAGGTCATCGCGGCTCACGCCGTGGAGCGGACCCGCACGCAAGCCCAGCACGCACGGCCCTCATCAGCGGCGGGCACAGGATGGCAGACAGGCTGGACCGACCCCGCAACCACGGACCCCGCAACCACCGACCCTGCGGTCCCGGTCCCGGCAGCAGCAGGAGGTCCAAACCCCGCGACGGCCACGGTTGCTGGGTCCGATGCTGCCGGTGGATCCGCTAGTGCTGTCACTGCGGCAGACGCCGCTGCGGTGGCGGACGATGGCTACCGGGACGCCGCGCAGTTCCTGCGCGCCCGCCTGCGGATCGGCATCGTCGAAGCCCGGCGCCGGCTCGCCCTGGCCTCCGAGGTCCTCCCCCGGACCGGAATCGCCGGGCAACACATCCCGGCCCGCCGTGAAATCCTCGCCCAAGCCCTCGAAACCACCCAGATACCCACCCGCTCGGCGAGCATCATCAGCGCAGCCCTGGACAAAGTACGGCACCTCACCGACGACGACACCCTCACCCGGATGGAACACGCCCTCACCCGCACCGCCGCCGGGTCCGACCCCGACTTCGTCCTGAAAATGACCAAACGCTGGAACGACCTCATCGACCAGGACGGACCCGAACCCAGCGAAGAAATCCTCCGCCAGCTCCAAGGCACCTTCATCCGCAAACCCCGCCACGGACTGCACCACCTGGAAATCTTCGCCACCACCGAACAATACGAAACACTCACCACCGCCATGAACACCGCCACCAACCCCCGACTCACCCCCGGACACGGCATTGGCACCGGGGACAACACAGCCGCCGGGACAAGCGAAGCCACCGGCGAAGGCGACGGGAACGGTGGCGGGAACGGTGGCGGGAACGAGAGCGTTGACGGGAGCGGCGGCGGGAACAAACCAGCAGGCGTGGACCTGGACCGGCGTTCCCGGGCCATGAAACTCCTCGACGGACTCGTCGGAGCCTGCGCAGTCGCCATGACCACCGGGAAACTGCCAGCCAACGGCGGACTCCGCCCCCAAGTCACCGTCACCATCAACGAACGCGACCTCTACCAACAACACACCCGCACACCCACCACCGCACGCGACACAGCCACCACCCCCGGCGGAGACACCACCCTCACCACCGGGCCTGACCCGCACCAGTCCCAGTCCCAGTCAAGCGAAGTAACCACCCCCACCACCGGGCCTGACCCGCACCAGTCCCAGTCCCAGTCAAGCGAAGTAACCACCCCCACCACCGGGCCTGACCCGCACCACCCCCGGCTCAGTTCCGGTACCGCGACCTTTGTCGGGCCAATGCACCCCAACACCATCCGCAAAATCGCCTGCGACGCGGACATCCTCCCCGTCCTGCTCGGCAGCGACTCCCGCGTCCTGGACATCGGCCGCACCACCCGGATCTTCCCACCCCACATCCGCAAAGCCATCACCGCCCGCGACGGCGGCTGCGCCTTCCCCGACTGCACCATGCCCGCCCCCTGGTGCGAAGCCCACCACATCACCTACTGGTCACACGGCGGCACCACCTCCACCGACAACGGCACCCTGCTCTGCAGCCACCACCACCACCTCATCCACAAAGAACAATGGCGGAACGACATGACCACCGGCGTGCCCTGGTTCACCCCACCACCACACATCGACCCCCACCAAACACCACGACGCAACCACCACCACACACCCCTCCGAACATAAGAGTGCCCCGGTGCAGATTGAGGGCCAGTACAGCTGAGGCCCGCGTTTGCGCGCTTACTGGCGTTGTCTGGGTTGCAAGTCCTTGATTTTTCGCTCAAGGGCCAAACGTTCCGCGCCGTTTGAGCACAGTTCAAGAGCCTGGTGAAATGCCTCGCTCGCTTCTTCATGGCGGGCAAGCCGCGACAGCAGCTCGCCCTTGACCGCCGGCAAGAGATGCGAGCCCCTGAGTTCACCACGGGCACCCAATTCGTCAACGAGGTCCAGTCCGGCGGCAGGGCCAGAGGCCATGGACACGGCGACGGCACGGTTCAGATCAATGATGGGCGACGGCGTGAGTCGCCCGAGCGCCTCGTACAGAACCACGATTCGATCCCAGCCTGTGTCCTCCACCGAGTGCGCCACAGCGTGGCATTCGGCTATGGAAGCCTGGAGACCGTAGGCGCCGAGCCCACGGCCGGAACCCACCGCCGTCGAAAGTGCTGCGCGTCCGCGCCGGATTGCTGACTGATCCCATCGACGTCGATCCTGGTCTTCCAACAGGACCGGCTGGCCATCTGCGTCGAGCCTCGCCGGGAATCGCGCGGCTGTGAGTTCCATCAGTGCCAGCAGCCCGAATGCTTCGGGTTCGGGCGCGACGCGGACCAGCACCCGGGCAAGTCGTCGTGCTTCACTGGCCAGCTCGGTGCGCATCCAGTTTTCTCCTCCGGAAGCGTAGGCCCCCTCGGTGAAGATCAGGTAGAGGACATTCAGCACCGAACCAAGCCGCTCAGGAACCTGATCGGCCTCGGGCACTGCGAACGGGATGCGGGCAGCGGCGAGAGTCTTCTTGGCCCTGGTGATGCGGGCCTGGATGGTTGGCACCGGGACCAGGAATGCCTTCGCGATCTCATCCGTGGTCATGCCGCCCACAACGCGCAGTGTCATGGCAATCCGAGCCTCCTTGGACACCACTGGGTGGCAGGAAATGAACATCAGGGCGAGGACGTCGTCATCTATGGCCTGGGGGCTGAACAGCGCATCCACACCGGCTTCTTCCTCTGTGAGATCACGTGCCAGAAGCGCGTATTTGTCGTCCAAGGCTGCCCGCCGCCGGAAAGCATCGATGGCACGACGACGACCCGCTGTGAGGAGCCATCCCACGGGCTCGGCAGGTGCGCCATTGACGGACCACGACACGAGGGCCTCTGCGAGTGCTTCCTGTGCCAGGTCCTCTGCCAGTGGAAAGTCTCCTGTATAGCGGGCAAGGGCGCCGACGATGCGGGCGGATTCGCTGCGCCACACCGCTTCGACGGCGGCCCTTGCCTCGTTGCTGCTCACGTCAGGTGCTGCTCACGTCAGGTGCTGCTCACTGCAGGTGCTCCCCAAAGCAGTGGCGCCCGGTCTAGAGCTGTCCGGTCTGCTCGCGCCAAGCCCGCTCCTTCTGGATCCATTCGTTGTCTTGGGGGAATTCGTCGATGCTGGTCACCCGTCGGATCTCGGTCTTGGTGCCCTCGGTCATCGGAGCACGCTTGGCCCACTCGATTGCTTCCTGCTTGGATGCAACATCCAGGATGTAGTAACCGGCAAACAGTTCCTTCGTTTCACCGTACGGGCCATCAGTGACCACCGGGGTGTCACCGGTGAAGTCGACCACGACGCTTTCCTTTGCATCGTCCAGTCCTTCAGCAGCCAGCAGCACTCCAGCGCGGATCAGTTCGTCGTTGAACTTGCCCATCGCTTCGAGGATTTCGTTGAAGTCGATGTTCTCGAACTTGGCGAACGATTCGTCGGTTGCCCGCATGATCAGCATGTACTTGGCCATTGCACTCAATCTCCTGTGTTGTGGAAGGTCGCCCTTCGACCTTCTCATCCATGGGTCGAACAGTGCGAGGCGAAATCGACAACCATTCAAAAGAATTTTCCAGGGCCTTCCAGAGACCCCGGGCGTATCCTGAGGGGACAGTGGGAAAGCGATGTGTTTTCCCACCGGAACTGGTTCGAGGCATCATGGCATCATCACGCTCTTCCGATGACTTTTTTCCGGAACGCGGTGCCGCCGCCCGGATGGTCAATTCTTATGCAGCCCTCCTGAAATCCGTCCGAAGTGCGGGCTTGCTGAAGCGGCGCCGGGGTTTCTACATCACAGTTTTCGTGATTCTGATGCTCGCGTGGGCCGGAACATGGAGTGGCTTTCTTCTCTTGCGGGACACATGGTTCCAGCTCCTGATCGCGGCCGGCATGGGCGTTGTCCTCACTCAATTCGCGTTTCTCGCACACGAGGCTGCCCACCGCCAGGTGTTCAAATCCAAGAGCATGAATGAATGGTCCGCACGCCTCATTGGCACAGGCTTGGTGGGAATCAGTTATGCGATGTGGGCCCAAAAGCATACTCGCCACCACAACTTCCCCAATGTCATCGATAAGGACCCTGATATCCACACGGGCGCCATCGCGTTCCATCCCGAGGCTGCGGCGTCGCGGCGCGGAGTAATGGTGCGTGTTACGCGGAAGCAGGGATGGCTGCTGTTCCCCCTGTTGTTCTTCCTCGGTGCGAGCCTGCACGTTGATTCGTTGAAGTACTTGCTACGCCAGCGAAAGGCGGATCACCGCTGGGTGGAAATCCCTGTGATATTGCTGCGTCTGCTCGTGGTGCCGGTATTGGTGTTCTCCTTTCTGCCGCTGGGCATGGCCTTCGCCTTCCTCGGCGTTCAATTGGGCGTCTTCGGCTTTTATATGGGCGCTGCATTCGCTCCCAACCACAAAGGCATGCCCATCCTGCCGGCGTCCAGCAGGACGGACTTCCTTAAGCGTCAGGTCCTCACCGCCCGGAACATCTCCGGGGGACGATTCCTTGACGCACTTATGGGCGGACTGAACCGGCAGATAGAACACCACCTCTTCCCGGACATGCCCAGGCCATACCTGCAACGTGCCTCCGGAATCGTTAAAGAATGTTGCCGGGAACTGGACATCCCTTACACAGAGACCTCACTGGCAGCCTCCTATGCAATTGTCGTCAGGTATTTGAACGACGTGGGACTCTTCGCTGGCGAACCCTTTGAGTGTCCTGTCGTGGACAGGTTCAGGCCCGGATAGGGTCGCCACTGGTGACAAGGGCGGCCACACGAAGGATCCCCCGGAACTGTCCGGGGGATCCTTCGCTGCCAAGTATCGGCGTCGTGGTTTCTTCTCTGCGGTTGCAGGGCCTTAGCGGCCGCCTCCTCCGATGACTCCGGCCTCAACCGCTTTGGTGACGGCGTCAGCTTCGGCTTGTGTGAGCTTGCCGTCCGCCACGGCCTTGTCCAGCCTGGTCTTAAGGGCAGCGGCTCGCTCCTCCTGGGCGGCAGTGCGGATTTCTTCCAAGGCGGCAGTGACCTTGGATTCATCGATGCCCAGTGCTGCGGCCAGGGACTTGGCCAAGGCTGCTTCCTGCGCTGTCCGGTCCGGCTTGGTTCCTTCGGTGCCTTGAGTTGGTGGAGTGGTGGGCTTATTCGCTTCTCTGAAGGCCTTCAATGCGTCGGTGACCTTGGTTTCGTCCACTCCCAACTTGGCGGCAAGGTCCGCTGCGAGCTGACCACGATCGGGGCCGTGGCCTCCAGGCCTTCCGTGGCCCTGCGGGGGCGTGGTGGCATCGGCTGACGACGTTGCGCTCGGCGTCGGCGTCGGCGTCGTGGTGGCTGAAGCAACGCTGGTAACACCCAGCCCCGCGCCTAGCGCCAACGCTCCGGCTGTAATGCCCAGCGTGATTCTCTTGGTCTTTGACATGGTGCCTCTCCTCAATCTGCCGCCGCCGTAACGGCTGCTGAGCCGTCCGAACGGCTGGTAACTTCCAGACGATCTGTAACACCGTCTTGTTACTACAATGAGTCGATCACCCAAGCCCACGCTGTTCTGAAGCTGTCAATCAGCTGTGAAGGTGCGGTTGGGTGTCCAAGGCCGCAAGCAATCGCTTGACTGAACCGCCCAGGTTCCACTCACTAGCCAAGCGCTCAAGCTCAGCGCGCGCCTCGCCTGTCACGGGGCGCAGCTGGGCGCCTGCCTCCTCAAGGGTGGGCACCTTCAAGTCGCGAACCACATTGACGACGGCGGGCGCCACCTTGAGGTAGCCGGCCGCTGCGGAAAGTTTGGCGCGTACGGAACTGGACAGTCCGCCGTCGGCATCCTCTGCTGCCTCCAGGAGGCCTTCAAGGGAGCCGTATTCCGCGAGCAGAGACGCGGCCGTTTTCTCGCCGATGCCGGCAACGCCCGGCAGGCCGTCGGATGAATCGCCGCGCAGCGTGGCATAGTCGGCGTACTGTTGCGGCAGCACGCGGTACTTTCCAACGACGACGACGTCGGTGACCATTTCGAGATTCTTCATGCCACGGGCGGTGTAGATGACGCGGACGTCCCGATCATCATCTACGAGTTGGAAAAGGTCCCGGTCACCCGTGACCACATCAGTGGGCAGCTGCGCCTGGCTGGCATACGTGCCCACAACATCGTCAGCTTCATGCTCATCGACGCCCACCACAGCAATGCCTGCAAGGTCCAGCACGTGGCGGATCAGCGGGATCTGCACTTCGAGAGGATCGGGAACGATTTCGACGTCGGGGCCCACCGGCACGATTTCGGCCACCCTGTGGGCCTTGTAGCTGGGGATCAGCTCAACCCGCCATTTCGGGCGCCAGTCATTGTCCCAGCAAGCGACCACGTGGGTCGCTTCATACTCCGTGGTGAGCCGGGCAATCATGTCCATCAGGCCACGGACGGCGTTGACGGGTGTGCCATCGGCGCGGCGGATGGAGTCCGGAACACCGTAGAAGGCGCGGAAATACAAGGATGCAGTGTCCAGGAGCATGAGTCGAGGCATATCTGATCCTGACACGTCCTGCCCGGAATCACCGTGAACTTGGGCCAAACCTCGTCGGCGGGCTGGGCAAAGACTTGATCCGCACTGTGAGCCGCATTACGATAATGTGAGCGATAATAGAACAAGGTGTTCAACTATAGAACATCACAAAATTTAGACCCACAAAGAAGTGAGGAAAGCCCGTGCAGTTCCACCACCACGGTTACGTATCCGGTGACCCTCGAGTCGAGCCGGCCGCCGGCGTCGGAATCAACCGCCCGGCCGAGCTTCCCGACGAAGTTGACGTTCTGATCGTGGGCACCGGCCCTGCGGGGATGCTGACGGCGGCGCAGCTGTCCCAGTTCCCGGATATCACGACGCGTATTATTGAGCGTCGCCCCGGGCGTCTGGCGATCGGTCAGGCCGATGGCATCCAGGCCCGCAGCGTTGAGACTTTCCAGGCTTTCGGGTTCGCCGAACGCATCACCGCGGAGGCCTACCGCATCACCGAAATGGCGTTCTGGAAGCCGGACCCCGCTGACCACACGCGCATCGTGCGCGCGGCCCGGGCGGTGGATGACCCCACGGGCATCAGCGAATTCCCGCACTTGATCGTGAACCAGGCACGCGTGCTGGACTACTTCGCGGAATTCATGGCCAACTCACCGACGCGCATGACGCCGGACTATGGCTACGAATTCCGCAGTCTCCAGGTCACTGGTGTTGGTGACTACCCGGTCACTGTCACCCTTGCCCACACCTCCGGACCCAACGAAGGCCAGGAGAGGGTCATTCGTGCCAAATACGTCGTCGGCGCCGATGGCGCGCGCAGCAAGGTCCGCGAGTCCATCGGGTGCCACCTCGCAGGGGATCAGGCCAACCATGCCTGGGGTGTCATGGACGTCCTGGCCGTCACGGACTTCCCGGACATCCGCACCAAATGCGCCATCCAGTCCGGTGCCGGCGGCAGTATCCTGCTGATCCCCCGCGAGGGCGGGCACCTGTTCCGCATGTATGTGGACCTGGGTGAGGTTAAGCCCGAGGATCACGGTGCCGTGCGGAAAACGACCATCGAGCAGATCATCGGCAAAGCCAACGACATCCTCCACCCCTTCACGCTGGATGTCCGCAACGTCGCCTGGCACAGCGTTTACGAGGTAGGCCACCGGCTCACGGACAGGTTTGACGACGTCCTGCCGGAGGAACGCGGCACACGCAGCCCACGGGTGTTCATCACCGGCGATGCCTGCCACACGCACAGCGCGAAGGCCGGTCAGGGCATGAACGTTTCCATGCAGGACGGTTTCAACATCGGCTGGAAACTCGGACACGTCCTGGAAGGCCGCAGCCCCGAGTCCCTGCTGGACACCTACTCCGCCGAGCGGCAGGTGGTGGCGAAGAACCTGATCGACTTCGACAAGCAATGGTCCACCCTGATGGCCAAGAAGCCCGAAGAGTTCGAAGACCCGGCAGAATTGGAGACTTTCTACACCAGCACCGCCGAGTTCCCAGCAGGCTTCATGACCCAGTACGCCCCGTCCATGCTCGTCGCCGAAGCGCAGCACCAGGAACTCGCCACGGGTTTCCCGATCGGCAAGCGCTTCAAATCCGCGCCCGTCCAACGGGTCTGCGACACCAACCCCATGCACCTGGGCCACCACGCCAAGGCCGACGGGCGCTGGCGGATCTACGTCTTCGCCGACGCCGCACCGGCAGGCGCCGAAGGCCCGGTAGCGGACTTGGCCGAGTGGATCGCGACCTCGCCTGACTCGCCGCTGGCCGCGACGCCGTCGGACGCTGACCGCGACGCCTGGTTCGACGTGAAAGTGATCTACCAGCAGGACCACACCAACGTCGACATCAACGCCGTCCCTTCGGCGTTCAAACCCACCGTTGGACCGTTCAAGCTGACCTACCTCGAGAAGGTCTTCGGCACCGACCCCAACGCGGACATCTTCGAACTGCGCGGCCTCAGCCGGAACGGCGTAGTGGTGATCGTCCGCCCGGACCAGTACGTGGCCAACGTCCTGGCCCTGACCGCGACCGCCGAACTCGGTGAGTTCTTCGCCACAGTGCATTCCGGGCAGCGGGAAAAGTCGATCACCACAGACGCCGATCTGGTCATCCACCAGGCGTAAGGGTAGATGCAGCTGCCGGGAGCGGAACCAGGCTCCCGGCAGCAAGTTCGCCCCGCCGCCACGACGCTCTCCCAAAGCGTCGCAGGTGTCAGGCAGAATATCCCTCATGGGGCGTTGGAGCGAAGAGAGAGTCATCAACGCCGCCCCCGACGCATCGTCTTTGGCAGCGGCGCGGAAACTGGCACATCCCGGCCCGTGGTCGGACGCGGGGAGCAACGACGTCCTGGTTTGGGGCAAATGCCAAGGCAGCGGAAAAACGCCCTATCAAGTAAGCGTGGACATCGTCGCCCCTGCCTACCGATGCTCATGTCCCAGCCGAAAATTTCCCTGCAAACACGCCCTTGCACTGCTTCTTCTCTGGGCCCGGGGCGAGGCAGCCGAGGCTTCGACCGAGACGGCGGACTTCGCGCAGGAATGGGCAGGGCAGCGCGCAGAACGTGCCACCGCCAAGGATCGTCGGCAGTCAGGGGCGGCATCGGATCCCGAAGCGCAGGCCAAGCGGCTCGCTGAGCGCCAAGCACTCATGGATGCGGGAATCGCAGACTTCGCCCGCTGGCTGACCGACTTGATCCGGACCGGGCTTGCCGCCGCCCGCAACCAGCCCTACCCCTGGTGGGACGGTGTGGCGGCCCGATTGGTCGATTCCCAGTTGCCAGGCCTTGCCGAACAAGTGCGGACCATGGCTTCGGAGGTCCACGGCAGGACCGACTGGGCGGACCATCTGTTGCTCCATGCAGGCCGCTGGTGGGCGCTGACCAAAGCCTGGGCCGCACGGGACACGTTGTCCGCCGAGGAATTTGCAGATGTCAAAGCGGCCGTCGGTTGGGCCACCGCATCAGCCGAGGTCAAGGATACCGAGGCATTGCCGGGCCCATGGCTGGTACTGGGAGCCCATCGAAGCGACGACGGTCGGCTCCAACAGCAGCGGACCTGGCTCCGGGGTCCCGATGGCACGGTGGTGGTCATCCTGGATTTTGCCGGGCAGGGCCAAGGGCTCGCGACGCCTCAACTCGCTGGCGCCCTGTTGGGGGTCACGGTTGCCCGCTACCCCGGATCGGCGCCGCAGCGTGCCATGTTCACCAGTCCCGTTGAATCCCAGGGACTGGCCACCAGCCTCGGTCCTGGCTGCACCATCGCCCAGGCCCTCGGGCAGCAGTCAGCCGCTGTTGCCCGCTCACCGTGGCGCGACCGGCAGCCTGTGCTGTTGGCCCGTGTCACCATCCTGTCTGAAGACTACGGTTGGCTTGTGGAGGAGAACGGCAATGCACTTCCCTTGATGGATGCTCCCCTCGATTCGCTGCTGGCCCTCACAGGCGGCTGTCCGGTAGATGTTTTCGGCGAACTCGAGGATGGCCGCGTGCGGCCGCTGACCGTCGTCGTCGATGATGCGGTGGTGACTCCATGACGTGGTTGGACGAGCTACGAACTGCTGCGCTGGTAGGCACAGGGCGGCATGCCGCGCCGTCTCCGCCGGTTGATCTGGGCGTGCCCCCTCCTGAAGGCTTGTCCCGTGAGGAAGAGGTGCTGGACCAGGCTGCCATGGCGGATGTCGTCATCCGCGCGTCCCGCACGCCCGCCCAGGCGCCTGCCGCTACTCGGCCGCTGCCGGCGCCGCTTGATCCAGAGCCGCAGGCCGCCGGTGAAGCTGCCCGGCTGCTGGAACTCCTCCTCACCCAACCGCCCGTCGGACTGGAGTTGAGGAACCAACTGGTAGTGGACTGGCTGCTGTTGGCAGAAGAATCACGACGCCGGGTCCCGCACCGCCTGCTTCCGGCGCTGTTCGCGTTGGCCGAGACTAAAGCAGCTGTCTTCAGGCGCTTGGAGCCAGCCATCGGAACCCGCGGCCGCTGGCTTCTAAGTCTCTCAAAAACATCGGTTCCGCAGCCGGCCGATGCGTCCTCAGAGCTCAGAAGCGAACTCGCTGCGGCGGAACTCGAACGTCTCCGAAAGAGTGACCCTGCGGCTGCACGCGAGAGGCTGGCGACACAGTGGGATGCCCTCAGCGCTCGGGAACGCGCACATCATCTGTCCCTGTTGGCCACGAACCTGGGCAGCGACGACGAAGAGCTGTTGGAACGCGCCTTGGACGACAAAGCGAAGAGTGTGCGCGAGGTAGCAATCGGATTGTTGGACCGACTCCCTGGCAGTCTCCGTGCCGGGCGCATGGCTGCCCGGCTGCTTCCCCTGCTGCACTTGAAGGGGCTGTTGAACAAGCGGATCGATATCGACCTTCCCCCGGATCCGGATGAGCAAGCTTTACGCGACGGGATCCCGTCCAACCAACGCGGTGGTGAACCCGACAGACTGGCGCGATTGGACACCATCATCAGGGGTGCACCGCTGGAGGTGTGGACGTCTGTGTCCGGCCGCAGCCCGGCCGCGACTGTGGAAGTCCTGGAACCCGAGCCCCGGGCCCTCGAGGGCCTGATCACAGCTGCGGTGAGCCGGAAAGACCTTGAGTGGATCCGCGCGCTCCTGACCGTCCGGACCGACGTGCGGCTGCTGGGTTGCCTGTCCCCCGGTGAGCGTGAGCGGTGGCTTGAACGGTACATCCGCGATGGCATTGGCCAGCCCCTGACCCTGGTTCCGCTGTTGCGGGATCTGCCCCAGCCGTGGGGGTTGGGGTTGGCTGATGCGCTGCTCGGGCTGATTGCCGGGAAGAACGGTGGCCCCTTGTCAGCCATGCTGGCGCAGGTACTGCCAACCGCGCTGCCGCCGGAGGCCGCCGAACAGTGCAGACGCCTTCTGGAGCGTTCAGACGAGGACGCTGCCCGGCGTCGGGTGCTCCGCGACGCTGTTCAATACCAAGCATTCCGACAATCCCTCACGGAGGCCTTCCAATGACAGCTGCCCCAAACGGAACCGATGTTCTCCGTGCCCACGCCGAAAATGCCTACGCCGATGAACTCAGTGTGTTGGCGGCGGTTGACGACCGGCCCCGGCCACCCAGTTGGAGGCTCTCTCCATGGGCGGTCACCACCTACATCCTGGGCGGCACCCTACCCAATGGCGCCGTGATCACGCCGAAATACCTGGGCCAGGAGCGCTTGGTGGAAATCGCTGTAGCTTCCCTTGCTACGGATCGGGCCCTGCTGCTGTTGGGTGTGCCGGGAACTGCGAAGACATGGCTTGGCGAGCACTTGGCCGCGGCTATTTCGGGCGCATCCACGCTGGTGGTCCAGGGCACGGCGGGAACACCTGAAGAAGCATTGCGGTACGGGTGGAACTACGCACGGCTGCTCGCCGAAGGTCCCTCACGGGCGGCCATGGTTCCGGGACCCGTGATGCGTGCAATGGAGGCCGGAAGCCTGGTGCGGGTGGAAGAATTAACGCGCATCCCTTCCGATGTCCAGGATTCCCTCATCACGATCCTCAGCGAGAAAACCCTGCCCATTCCGGAACTCAACGAGGAAGTGCAGGCCCGCAAAGGATTCAACGTGATCGCTACTGCGAACAACCGCGACAAAGGCGTCAACGAACTCTCCTCTGCACTCCGCCGCCGATTCAATACGGTGGTCTTGCCGCTTCCGGACACCATCGATCAGGAGGTGGAGATCGTGACAACACGTGTGCGAAGCCTGGGCGAGGCGCTGGAGCTTCCGGCGGACTTGGCGGCCCTCTCCGAAATCCGCAGGGTGGTCACCATCATGCGGGAACTGCGCGCGGGGGTTACCCAGGATCAGCGCACCACCATCAAATCCCCGTCAGCCACTCTTTCCACAGCCGAGGCCATTTCCGTGATGACCAATGGGCTGTCCCTCGCAGCCCACTTCGGCGACGGAACCGTCCGGGCCGACGACGTCGCGGCGAGCTTGGTGGGTGCGGTGATTAAGGACCCCGTGCAGGACCGGGTGATTTGGCAGGAGTACCTGGAGACAGTGGTGCGTAATCGACCGGAGTGGAAGGACCTCTACCGGGCTTGCCGTGACCTTGAGTCGACGAACTAGGCGATGACTGACGTTCACATCCTGGGGATCCGGCACCACGGACCCGGCTCGGCGCACTCGGTGGCCGAGGCTTTGGCTACCCTGCGCCCCGATCTGGTGCTCGTTGAGGGCCCGCCTGAGCTCGATCAGGTCATTGCGCTCATCACCGATCCAGGGATGGTTCCTCCCGTTGCTGGCCTGATCTACGCAGTGGACGAGCCGCGTCTGGCTTCTTTTTATCCCATGGCCAGCTTCTCTCCTGAATGGGTAGCCATCCGCTGGGCGCTGTCCACGGGGACCCCCGTGCAGGCCATCGATCTGCCAGCGGCAAACACGTTCGGAATCAAGGTAGCTGCCGAAGCCGCTGAATCGATTTCCACCCCGTCTGATCAGCCGTACCGCCCGGACGCAATCGGTATCCTGGCAGAAGCTGCCGGGTACAGCGATGCCGAACGCTGGTGGGAGGACGCCGTGGAGCACCGGAGCTCAAGCCCCGTGGAGCGCTTCGAGGCCTTGATCGATGCCATTGCCGAAATCCGGGCACTGGACGACCGATCCCCCGATCATCCGGACGTCGTGGAGAACCACCGCCGGGAAGCGGCAATGCGGCGCATCCTGAGGGCGGCCACTCGTGAAGGACATGAGAGTATCGCTGTGGTTTGCGGTGCCTACCATGCACCAGCACTGGTGCCCGCTGGCTTTCCCTCCGTTTCTGCGGATAACAAAGTACTCGCTGGCTTGCCCAAGGCCAAGGTGGCCGCCACGTGGGTTCCATGGACCTCGGACCGGCTCAGCCTGCGCAGCGGATACGGTGCCGGTGTTACGGCACCGGGCTGGTATCAGCATTTGTTCGCGCACTGGATGGCCCAGGATCCGGGCATTGATGTGTCTACTACGTGGCTGGTTCGGGTTGCCCGGGCTTTGCGCAAGGAAAACCTGGACGCCTCGACCGCTTCAGTGGTGGAAGCGAGCCGGATGGCAAATGCCCTCGCCGCCATCCGCGGGAGGCCAAGCCCCGGATTGCCCGAATTGGATGACGCTGCCCAGTCCGTACTTTGCGATGGCTCTCCCCTGCCGTTGGCCTTGATTCATCGCGAACTGACTGTTGGGCGGGATTTGGGCAGCGTGCCCGACTCCGTGCCCACGCTTCCACTGGCGGCCGACCTCGCCGCTACCCAACGCACCTTGAGGATGAGGGCCAGCGCCATGGAAGAGGTTATGGTCCTGGACCTGCGCAAACCCAACCAGCTGGCGCGGTCCGTACTGCTCCATCGCCTGGCACTGCTGGGAGTTGACTGGGGCGTGCCCGCTGACAGTGGCCGGACCACAGGCACGTTCAAGGAAGCGTGGACCCTTCTCTGGAAGCCTGAGCTCGCCTTATCCTTGGTGGAAGCCAGCCGCTACGGCACAACAGTTGCCTCCGCCGCGGCGGCGTTTGTGACGGAAGAAGCCCAGGCCGCCGATAGCCTTCCTGTCCTCAGCGAACTGCTGGCAAACTGTCTGCTCGCGGACCTCCCGGACGGTATTGCCGGCGTCGTGGCTGCCCTTGCCGAGCGAACCGCGCTGCAGCAGGACGTTCCGCCACTCCTGGAAACCATAGCCCCTCTTGCCCGCACATGCCGGTACGGAAACGTGCGCGGAGTGGACGTGAGCGATGTCCGAAAGATCCTGGAAGCCACTGTTGTGCGCGCCTGCGTGGGTCTGCCCACAGCATGCGCAGGTTTGGACGACGACGCTGCCACCCTCATGCGCCAGGCGATCAATTCAGCCCAGGACGGGCTGTCCTTGCTACCGGACTTGCCATTGGACGATTGGCATGCGGCGCTGGCTGCAGCAGCACACTCGGACCGGATCCACGGCTCCGTGGCCGGCCGCGCTCTTCGGCTCCTGCTGGACGCCGGCCTTGTGGACGCAGACGACGTTGCGGCCAAGCTAAGCCGCCGTTTGTCTGTCGCCGCCCCGGCTCCCGAGGCCGCTGCGTGGCTGGATGGACTTCTGTCCGGCGATGCCACACTCCTGGTCCATGATCGCCGCCTCCTTCAGATTGTGGATGAGTGGGTGGATGGCGTCCAGGATGAGGTTTTCGAGGACGTGCTGCCGCTCCTGCGCAGGACGTTCTCGGCCTTCAGCCGCCCCGAGCGGCGCGAGATCGGTGAGCAGCTGAGCCGTGCGGCCGCGCGGGACACCACAGCAGGTACAAGAGTTGACTTGGCTGTTGCAGGTCCGGCCGTCAGAACGATGGCCAGAATCCTCGGATGGGAGGAGAACGCATGACAGACGCCAACTCCGAGGAGGGCCGGGGACGCGACCGGTTGGGCCGCTGGCGTCTGGTGCTGGGCGGCAACGAGGCAGACGGCATGTCAAAAGCTGACGGCGAGCGCGTCCAGCTCTCGGCCGATGATGCACGGCGCGACCAGGCTCTTGAGGAGCTATATGGAGAGGGATCTGCTCGCCGCGGTGGGCTCGGGGCGTCGAGTCCACGCGTGGCACGGTGGCTTGGAGATATCCGCGGATACTTTCCCTCTTCCGTGGTCCAGGTGATGCAGGCTGACGCCATGGACCGGCTGGGGCTGAGGCAATTGCTCCTTGAACCCGAAATGTTGCGCACCGTCCAAGCGGATATCGGCCTGGTCAGCACGCTGGTGGGCCTGGGCAGGGTCATCCCCGAGCAGTCGCGCGAGACAGCAAGGTCTGTGGTTCGCCAGGTGACGAAGGATCTTGAGGACCGTTTGCGCGCCAAGACCATCCAGGCTGTCTCCGGGGCGCTGAACCGGTCCGCCCGGATCAGGCGTCCACGGCACAGGGATATTGACTGGAACCGGACCATTGCGGCCAACCTTAAGCATTACCAGCCCGAGTACAGGACCGTTGTGCCCGAACAACTCCATGGCCACGCCCGGCGCAGCACGGAGATCCAGCGGGAGATCATCTTGTGCATCGACCAATCAGGATCCATGGCGGAATCCGTGGTGTACTCAAGCGTCTTCGCTGCAGTGCTGAGTTCACTGCGGTCCGTGAGCACCCGTTTGGTGGTCTTCGATACCGAAGTGGTCGATCTGACCGAGGACCTGGATGATCCCGTGGATGTGCTGTTTGGGGTGCAACTCGGGGGTGGTACCGACATCAACCGTGCCCTCGCCTATTGCCAGGACCAGATCGCCAAGCCGACCGAGACCATCCTGGTGCTGATCAGTGACCTCTACGAAGGTGGGATAGCTGAGGAGATGCTGCGCCGTGCCGCTTCGATCGTTGGGGCGGGAACCACCATGATCGCCCTGTTGGCCCTGAGCGACAGTGGTCATCCTTCCTTTGACTCCAGCCATGCCGCAGCCCTGGCCGGCATTGGTGTGCCTGCTTTTGCCTGCACGCCGGACCTGTTTCCGGACATGATGGCGGCGGCCATCGAGCGCCGGGACGTCAGCGAGTGGGCAGCGTCCCAGGATATTCCAACCGCACATGAAATATAGAAAACCGGGACGCAGCAAACTCTTCCCGCTGGCCCTGGTCCCGTAGCTCTGGCGGAGGCCGGGCAAGGGGACGAGAATGGGCTTGTGGTCACCCCTGCCAGCGCTGGCGGCGACACGATGAACGACGCCGCCAGAAAGATTCAACGTGTCTATCTCACGCTGACGCTGGGCAACACGGTGGCGGCTTCCTTTATCTGGGGTATCAACACGCTTTTCCTGCTTGATGCAGGCTTGAGCAACCTTGAAGCCTTCGCGGCCAACGCCTTCTTCACAGCGGGGATGGTCCTTTTCGAGGTTCCCACAGGCGTCATCGCGGACGGCTGGGGCCGCCGCGCGTCATTCCTCCTTGGTACGATCACGCTGGCTGCGTCCACCTACTTGTACTACGTGCTGTGGCAGATTTCCGCACCGTTTTGGATGTGGGCAGTTGTGTCGGTGCTCCTTGGCCTCGGCTTCACGTTCTTCTCCGGAGCCGTGGAAGCGTGGCTGGTGGATGCCTTGCGCTTCTCCGGCTATGAGGGTGGCCTTGAAACTGTTCTGGGCCGCGGCCAGATGGTGCAGGGTGTGGCGATGCTGCTGGGTTCGGTGGCAGGTGGGGTGATTGCCCAAGCCACCAACCTTGGTGTCCCGTTCCTCATTCGGGTTTTCGTTCTGGTGGCCATGTTCGCCGTTGCGTTTGGGTTAATGCACGACGTCGGGTTCTCACCTGAGCGGTCCTCCCACCCCCTTCGGGCCACCCGTGCAGTACTCTCTGCCTCGATCGAGAACGGCCTGAAAAACCCGCCCGTCCGGTACGTAATGCTGGCCGCTCCCTTTAGTGCCGGCGTCGGGATCTATGTCTTTTACGCCCTGCAGCCATTCCTTCTTGACCTGTATGGCGACCCGAGGGCCTATTCCATTGCGGGCCTCGCCGCCGCGATCGTGGCGGGCTCGCAAATCCTCGGCGGCTGGCTCGCTCCACATGCCCGGCGTTTGTTCCATAAACGAACCTCGGTGCTTATCCTTGGTGGTCTGACAGGATTCGTGATCCTGGTGGTCCTCGGCTTCACCCGTGTCTTTTGGGTGGCCCTGGTGCTGCTGGCATTCTGGGCCGTGGTGGGATCGGCGGCAACTCCCGTCCGGCAGGCGTACGTCAATGACATGATCCCCTCGAAGCAGCGCGCCACGGTCCTGAGCTTCGATTCGCTCATGGGATCCAGCGGCGGAGTGGTTGTGCAGCCGCTTCTTGGCCGTGGCGCTGACCTCTACGGCTACCCGGCCTCGCTGGCCATCGCCGGCGTTATTGAGCTCATTTCGGTGCCGTTCCTGCTGGCCAGCCGTAGGCAGGGGGCACCCGCAGACCGTGCCAACACCGAAGCCGTTCAGTCACCTTGAGCCGGCAGCGGCGTCAACAAGGCGTCCTGAAGCTCCGCGGTCACCCCCGGAGGCACATCGAGGTCCACGGCCAGGGCAAGAAGCGCGCGGCTGAAGTAGTTCCTGGCGGTGGCAGCCAGGGTGATGTCGGCAATCTCCCTGTCGCTGAAGCCCATATCGCGAAGGTGCTGCGTGTCGTCGTCGTTCATTGCAGCCGCATTGGTGCTGAGCTTGACCGCGTAGTCCATCATCGCGACTTCCTCCGGGGGCAGCCCGGCATCCCTGTAGTCCCGGGCAACAGCGAGCAGCTGCTCCTCATCAATGATGGCCAATGTTTTCTTCCCATGGGCCAATCTGCAATGGGAGGACCCAATGGCCTGGGCGGCCGCGAGTGTCACAAGTTCGTATCGTCGCAGACCCAGCGATGAGACGATTGCCTTAACAAGCGACTGCCACGCCTTGTACGCCTCAGGGTTTATGCTCATGGCCTTCGTATGGCTCGGAACGTAGCCCATCGACTGCAAATCGGCTTGGTAGATTTCGGCGGTCAGACCTGTGGCCTCGGACTCGGATTGCACCTTGAGAATGGACATGGGCGCTATTCTGGTCCCCGGTCACGGGAATGTAAATGAGGCGGCAGGTCCCTCGGAATGAGAGAGTGAGGCTTCACCGTGAATTGTGGTGGAACCCAGATACTGAAAGCGTGGACAAGCAATGATCTCCCTACGGCAGGATTCCCAAGGCTTCATCCGAATGAGCAGGCATTTTCCCGCCAGCGCCTCCGTGTCCATCACCTTTGCCGACGGCACCCAGAAGGTTTTCCCGGGCCAGCGGCTCAACGAAATCTTCGACGACGCTTTGGCCGCGTTCCGCGCAGGAAACAACCTCGACGCCAAGGGCTTCGACCGGGGACCAAAAAAGAAGGTCCAGCAGGGCATCGATTTCGTGCCCATCAGCCCTGACATGGCGTGAAGTGCGCCTGGGCGGGTTTCATATCCGCCCGGGTTTTACTTTTTGCCGGGGGTTTTACTGTTTACCTGAGGCGTGACTGACGCAATAGGGCGTCCACGGCCTGGCTTCGAGCCGCCCTTCCGGAATGGCGACACCGCAAATCGCGCATACACCGTACGTTCCATCCCAAATCCGCTGCAATGCGGCCTCAATCTGCTCCAGGCCTACACGGCTCTGGCCAAGCAGTGCGGAGGCCTGTGAGAGCTCGAAGGCGATGGTGGTGCCTTCAGGATCATGCTCGTCGTCGACGTTCGAGTCCTGGCGGGCAAGGCTGACCGATGTGATGTCGCTACGCAGCGCCTTCAGCAGGGCAAGCTTCCGCTCGCGCTCCTCCTCCAGCAGAACCCGGAACCGCTCGACGTCGCTCATGTGAGCAAGCCTACTCATCGCCTTCAAGACGCTTGTCTGTTCAAGACCCTGGTCTGGACAAGCCGTGGGGCGTGGTGCCCTAATAACGTCATGGGGAAGTACGCGCGCCATCCCGGAGTCGATAGTTACATAAACGCCCTTCCGGACTGGCAACAAGCACTTTGTTTGGAACTGAGGGACGTGATCCACGAGGCCGAACCGGACATCGTGGAGACAATCAAGAGACGGGTTCAGCCCTACTTTGTCCTGGATGGAAACGTCTGTGCGTTGCTCGCGGCCAAGAACCACGTCAACCTCTTCCTCTACGATGGCGCCATCGTCCCTGACGCTGCCGGGATTATCACGGCCGGGCACGACAACAAGACCGGCCGAATGATCAGCTTTTACATCGGTGACGAAGTACCCACCGCACCCCTGATCGCAATGCTGCGACAGATTGCCGCCAACAATCGCGCAGGTGGGTGGCGGAAGATCAAAGCAGGTTTGCAAAACGACAGGAAGTTTGGGGACTGACCATGACGTTGAACGAAACGATTGCCCGCCTCCGCGCCGCCCACCTCATGGTCCGCGACGCCAAGGAGTGGGACGAGCTGTCCGAGAATCTGTGGACGGCCTACCAAGCCAACGACGACGAACTTGTTGAGCAGTTGCGGTCACCGTTCCTGCAGTCGTGGCGAACCGTCACGCGTTACGTGCTCCGTGACACTTTCGACGCCGCTGGCATCTCGGTCGGCGAGCCAACGCATCCATGGGGAATCGCGACGCTCACCGCGAACGGAACTACCCGCGAACCACTCCTCTGCCGCGCTGAAGGATTTCAGCTGCTCACGTTTGCCGAAATACTGTCCAGCTATTCGGATTCGCTGGAGCCTCTTTTCAGGGCTGCCGGACAGGCGGACCGCTGATCAGCGTGGGTATGTACTCCAGCAGCTGCAGTTGACCATCGAATGTCCTGCTGTTCACCATTTCAAGCGAGACATCAGGATAGCCGTCATAAATCCGTTCCCTGCCGGTGCGGCCTGTAATCACCGGAAAAACCACGATCCTGTACCGGTCCACGAGTCCGGCACTCAACAAAGAGCGGCAAAGACTGAGGCTTCCCAATGTGGTCAGGGTGCCGGTCCGGGTCCGCTTCAGCTCCTTGACAGCTTCCACAGCATCCCCGCTTACCAGCTCGGAATTCGGCCAAGCCAGAGGTTCTTGGAGAGTGGACGAGAAAACGACCTTTGGCAGGGCCGCAAGCCCGGTCAGGGCCGCTCCCTCTTCCTCGGAGAACCCCGAGTCTTCGCCCGCAGCCTGCTCCGACATGCTTGACATCACCCGATAAGTGTTGGCGCCCATAAGGGTGGTGAAGTCCTTCTTGCCTTCTTCCTCGAGCCAGGCAAGGTATTCCGGGGATTCAAGTCCCCACCAACCGGGCCACCCCTCCGCTGAGGCATACCCATCCAGGGAAATGATCAAGTCCACCATCAACTGCGCTGATGTCGCTTCTGTAGTTGGCTCGCCCACGGCTGCTCCTCACGAGATTTGGGTTGTGCCTAGCATTGTCCTCCCGACGGCCGGTTTGCACCACGACTCACCTGCTCCTGATCTGGTCCAAACTCTCACGCAGTCCGATCACAGGAATTTCAGGGAAAGCGGCACGTACCACGGCCGGATCGAAGGCCGCAGCGCCTGATTCCATCCACAGCGCCGCTCTCGCCATCCGGGCCATGAACGGCGAAATCGGACGTGCAACGGCGGCCATCACCCGTAGGGCCGCCACTGGTATCCGCTGGATCGAGCCCTTTCCAGCGTCCGCGAGGATAGCTTCCGCGAGCGTGTTGAAGGGGTGGGTTTCGGACCCCCACTCAATGGTCCTTCCACGCAAGGAAGGGTCGGAAAGAGCCAACAAAACAGCGGCAGCAGCATCCGGCGTCGAGGTAAATGTCACGGGTGCCTGTCCCGAACCGAAGACAAGCACCCTGCCCTTCGTGTGTAGGGGCTGGCTCATTGAATCGAGGAACTGCTCAAGGTTTGCCCCCATTCGGATCGCCGTCCACGCCATGCCCGAGGCCTTCAACGCCTCCTCCGCTGCGTACTTCATGCGCAGGAAATCCAGAGGGGCATCGGGAGCGGCGCCATGCATCGACATCATGACCATCTGCACCACGCCCGCCCGGGATGCGGCATCGATGAGCCGGAGTGCGCCGTCGCGGTCCACACTGCGTGGGTTGCCGCCCCTTTTCAGCCCAAAGCCTGACGCCGCGAACACCACTTGGCTGCATCCGGCAACGGCCCGCCCGCAGTCCGTGCCTGAGGCGAGGGTCCCGCGGACAAGCTCGACGCCGTCGATCGGCTTCCCCGGGAACGGCTGGGATTCGCCCCTGGCCAAGACCCGCACGGAAGCGCCGCGCCGAATCAGCTCCCCGGTAAGCCGCGAACCCAGGCGGCCGGTGCCGCCCACTACGAGGATCATGACCCCTTCGATGTCGGAAGTACGGCCCCAGCCTGAAGACCCGCGCCCGCAGTGGCCCGCACGGCGTCGTCGATGTCACCTGAAGAACGTTCCACAGGTTCGAGATAGAAATGGACGGAGGCGATCCGATCCTGGCGCACTGTAAAGATCGCGACGCCGGCAAGTTCTACCGGCGTGGCATCGCGTCTTGTGCCCCTGGCGCCCCATTCCACCCAAACGGTTCCGTGCCTGCCTTCAGCGGCGTCGGCGATTGCCGGTGTGAGGTCAGGGATGCCAGCGAAAAGGCTGGTCCAGTTGGCGCGGACCTGGGCGCTGCCGGAGAAATTCCGTTCGGGATGAATCGGCGTGATGTTGACATAGTCGTCGGCGAATTCGGCAACCAAGGCGTCAAGGTCGTGGCGCCCGGAAGCGGCGAACATCCGGCGAACGGGTCCTTCCGGAAGGCGCTCCAGGCCCTCCACGGTTTCCATGGTGACTCCTTGGTGCCCCGCAATTTTCCCCTCACTGGGCGGGCAGGGCTGGTATCTTGAATTCAATACAGTTCTCTGTATTGATTGGAGTCTAGAAGTCATGGGAGCCGGAAGCAAGAGTCCCGCTGGAACATCCCGGAGTCAACGCACCTACGATGCAAGCCGTCGCCGCCAAGCGGCCGAGGCATCCCGTCGCACTATCCTCGCGCGCGCCAGGGAACTATTTCTCCTGCAAGGCTTCGGCGCAACCACCATCACCGAAATTGCTGCTTCGTCCGGGGTGTCGGCGGAGTCCATCTACAAAAACTTTGGCGGTAAGGCTGGCCTCGTCCGTGCCCTCCACGAGCAGAGCCTCCTTGGCAAGGGCGGGCCGTCAGCCGAACAGCGCTCAGACCTCGCGCAAGTAAGGGCAGATGACCCGCGGAAACTGATGGAGCAGTTCGGGCGGTTCACCGCAGAAGTCAGCCCCCTTGCGGCGCCGGTCAGCCTGCTCATCCGCGACGCCGCCGCAACAGGGGATGCCGACATGGCCAGTCTCCTGAAGGATGTCGACGACGCCCGCCATCGGCGGATGCTGCACAACGCGCGTCAACTGGTGGCCCGCGGCCTGCTCCGTCCCGGCATGTCCCCGGAAGAGGCCGCCGACATCATGTTCGCGTGCACCACCCCCGAACTGTTCGAGAGTCTCGTCCTGAAACGAGGGTGGAGCGCAGAGCAGTACGGCCGGTTCATCGCCTCAACGCTGACTGCAAATCTGCTCTGACGCGCAAACCTGCTCTCACACGCAAACCTGCTCTGACACGTCATGCCGAAGCACGGCTCGGATGGGAAGACCCGCCCCGACGTGCAACGCTTGTCCCATGGACCTGGAAATCTCGCCCTCCCTCACGATTCCGCCCTCGGAACTCGCCTGGCGGTTCTCGCGTTCGTCAGGACCCGGCGGACAACACGTCAACACGACCGACAGCAGGGCTGAGCTTTCCTGGAACGTAGCCACTTCGGAGGCGTTGACAGAAAGCCAACGGGAGATCTTGCTGCGTCGACTGCAGAAGCGACTCGTCGACGGAGTCATCACTGTTACAGCCTCCGAGCAGCGCTCGCAGTTACGCAACCGCGAGAGCGCCCTGGCCAAGCTCGCTGACATTGTGGTGGCGGGCCTTGCCCCAAGGACCGTGCGCAGGGCAACGAAACCCACACGCGGGTCCGCCCAGCGGCATCGCGCAGCAAAAGTACAGAGGGCGGCAACCAAACAGCAACGACGGCGGCCCTCGCCTGAGTGACGGGTGCCTGAGTGACGAGCACCTGAGTGACGAGCACCTGGGTGACGAGGCCGGACCAGCCGGGGCATTGGGGCGCACCCCTTTTGGCAATTGGCTGGGGATGGCAGCATACAGTCATGTCATCCATCCAGCGCATCCGGCCCGAGGGGCTCGTCTCCAGCCCGGCATTCAGCCACGTAGCCATCGTCCCTCCCAATGCCACCACCATCTACGTCGGCGGCCAGAACTCGGTCGACAGCGGCGGTTTGCTCGTCGGCGAGGGTGATGTTGGCGTGCAATCTGCCCGCGCCCTGGCGAACGCAAAGACCGCGCTCGCGGCTGCTGGGGCAACCCTCCGCGACGTTGTGCAGTGGACGGTTCTCTTCGTGGACGGTGCCGACCTCGCCGCCGACGAGCCGCCCCTCGTGACAGCAGCGTTTGTGACCCGTTTGGGCGTTCCCGGGGCGCTGGTGGAGATCAGTGCGGTAGCCGCCGTCGAGCGGTAAAGAATAAGACTGCACTAGAAGTGCAGTCTTATGCCTTAAGACCACTTTCAAAGGCCCAATCCCTCCGTGGCTCCTGACCGTCGCAGCAATGTTCTCCATCCAACTGGGCTCCGCCCTTTCACTGGGGATGATACCAACATTGGGTCCGCTCGGGACAGCATGGCTACGCCTGAGTATGGGAGCGCTCATCCTGCTGGCACTGGCCTGTCCACCCCTGAAGAACCTGCGACTTCGTGACTCTCCGGTGGTGGTTGGCCTGGGCGTCGCCACCGCCCTAATGTCAGTGACCTTCCTTGCCGCCATGGAACGCATTCCCATGGGAACGGCGGTTGCCATTGAATTCCTCGGCCCGCTTACGGTTGCAGCCTTGCGCGGCCGCGGGGCCCGTTCCTTGATCCTGCCGGCAACGGCACTGGCAGGCGTCGTGCTCCTCACCGAACCGTGGGCAGGTAGCGTGGACCTGCTCGGAGTCGGCTTTGCAGTGATGGGCGCGGTTGGGTGGGCAATCTACATCCTTCTGACCCAGCGGGTGGGTGACCGCTTCAGTGGAATCGGTGCCCTCGCCCTGACCATTCCGATTGCTGCTGTCGCCGCGGCACCGTTTGGACTGCCGCAAGCCATGGGCCACATCACCCGGGAAACTGTGGCCGTTGCCGCCGCCTTGGCAGCGCTGATACCGGTCCTGCCCTACATCCTGGAAATGTTGGCCCTCCGCCGCATGACACACAGCATTCGGGACCCTCCTGGCACTGGAACCGGCCATCGGCTTGCTGCTCGGCGCGATCGTCCTGCATCAGTTGCCATCGATGCTGCAACTCGCAGGCCTCTTGGTCGTCATTGTCGCCGGTGCCGCCGCCCAGCGCGGCGGACGCCGCCAACAGCAACCCGTCATACCGGCTTCTCTTCCAAGGAGGGGCCGCACTGCGGGCGTTTGAGCATGGTTGGCAGCTTTTTTGGGCGTTTCGTCATCCTTGGCGGGCGATTCGCGTCTAGGGAACTGACACTCCTGGAACCGAGGCTTAAAGGACAGCACCACCGCCCTACCAAGGAGATCACGTGACTACCTACAACCTGGCCCTCATCGGTTTCGGAGGCGTCAACCGCGCTTTGGCCGAACTCATCCGTGACGAACCCCAGCGATTTGCCTCACTCGGATTCGAGCTTCGCGTCGTGGCCATCACCGATCTTGCCTTCGGCTCGCTCGTCCAGGGAGACGGCATCGATCTGGCCGCCGTGCTGGCGATGCCCCGCGGGTCCTCGTTCGAGGAACTGCCAGGTGGCAGCCAGGATCCCCGCAACGAAGACGTCATCAAGAACAGCCCGGCCGACATCGTCGTTGAGGCTACCTTCACCAGTCCGATCGACGGCAAACCGGCAGTTTCGCACGTCAAGTGGGCCATCGAGTCCGGCAAGCATGTGGTGACCACCAACAAGGGTCCTGTGGCCTTGCATGGCCGGGAACTGGGCCAGCTTGCTGCCAACAATGGTGTCCGTTTTGAGTACGAGGGTTCAGTCATGAGTGGCACGCCCGTCATTCGACTGGCACACAAAATGCTGGGTGGCCTCGAATTGAACTCCGTTCAAGGCATCCTGAACGGAACCAGCAATTACGTCCTGGGCCGGATGGAGGGCGGGCTGGGCCTGGATGAAGCCATCGCCGAGGCCCAGGACCGCGGATACGCCGAAGCGGACCCGACTGCAGACATCGGCGGCTCGGACGTCCGGTTGAAGGTCGCCATCCTGGCCAACGAGCTGCTCGGTGCCAACATCCACCCCAATGACGTGGAAACCACAGGCATACAGGACATCAAGAGCGAAGACGTGGCACAGGCCTTGGCAAGCGGCTACCGCTGGAAGCTGATTGGCGAAGCCCGCCGGGAAGATGATGGTCGCATCGTAGCTACCGTCCAACCCATCGCCCTACCGGGTGAACACCCGCTGGCCGGAATTTCCGGCGCCACCAATGCCGTGTCATTCAGCACGGATTTGCTGGGGGCCGTCACAGTGTCAGGCCCTGGAGCCGGCCGCGTGGAAACTGCCTATGCCCTCATCTCCGACATCATCGCCGTCAACGAATTCGCCAAAGGAGCGGTCCGTGCCTGAGTCAGCCATCGCCGACGCCACTACCGCAGCCGCTATCACTGACCTGATGGTGTACGACAAGTTTAACGGTTCCGTCCTGGCGACCCTTCCCCAGTGCACCGAGGCAGACGTACGCGTCGAACTCATCCGCGCCGCGGCCTCCGCTCCCGCAGCGGCGGCCATGCCCCGTCATGAGCGGGGGCGGATCCTGGATACCGCTGCAGACCTGCTCCAGCAGCGGGCGGGGAAAGTGGCTGGGCTAATCGTCGCCGAGGCCGGGAAGACCATCACGCAGGCGCTCAAAGAGGTCTCCCGTGCAGTGAATACGCTCAAGCTCTCGGCAGCGGAAACCCGCCGTAATGTTGGCGAAGTAGTTCCCTTCGACTCCTTCGCCGGCTCCGAAAACCGCCAGGGATGGTTCACCCGTGAGCCGTTGGGGCTTATCGCCGCCATCACCCCTTACAACGATGCCCTGAATCTGGTGGCGCACAAGCTGGGGCCGGCGATTGCCGGAGGTAACACCGTCATCCTCAAGCCGTCCCAGCTGACACCCTTGACGGCCATTCTTCTCGTGGACCTGTTGCGCGAGGCAGGCCTGCCGGCGGAGTTCGTCACTGTTGTCCTGGGCGATCGCACCATCGCGCAAACCATCATCTCGTCCAAACTGGTTCGAATGGTCTCCTTCACGGGCGGCTTTTCCACGGGCCGGGCCATCGCCGCCAACGCCGGAATAAAGCGCCTGTCGATGGAACTTGGCGGCAACGCGCCCGTGATCGTGTTCGACGACGCGGACATTCCTGCCGCCGTCGAGGCCAGTGTTTCCGGTTCCTTCTGGGCCGCTGGACAGAACTGCATCGGCGCCCAGCGGATCCTCGTCCAGCGGTCAGTCTTCGACACCTTCCTTCACGCCTTTGTCGCCCAAACGGCTGCCCTGACGACAGGCGATCCCCGTAAGGAGCAGACCGACGTTGGACCCATGATCAGCGCCGCGTCTGCCGCAGAAGCGAAGCGTAAGATCGACGAGGCAGTGTCGGCCGGGGCGCAACTGCTGACTGGCGGCACCTTGGACGGCGCGCTCCTGACACCTGCTGTCCTTACCGGGGTCCCGCGCAGTTGCGAGGCCTGGAGCGAAGAACTGTTCGCACCCGTGGTCCTGGTGGAACCGTTCGACTCCGCCGAGGAAGCCATCGAACTGGCCAACGACAGCGACTACGCATTGCAGGCCGGGGTATTCACCAAGGACTTGGCCCGTGCGCTGGCCACCGCCAAGGCCATTGACGCAGGCGGAGTGATGATCAACGATTCTTCGGACTACCGCCTTGATGCGATGCCTTTTGGCGGCTCGAAATACGGCAGCATGGGCCGGGAAGGCGTCCGCTTCGCCTACGAGGAAATGACGCAGCCCAAGGTCATAGCGATCACTTCATGATGATCGTCCGGCGTTACCGTCAATAAAGCAGGCTGTGCCGATCCGGCGTTGCGTAACCACTTGGGTTCCGCAGCGCCGGAACCATTTAAGCCCAGCATGGTTCACGCTGCCTTAGCGAGGCGCCTGCCTGTCGATGACCGTGGAAAGGGACAAGGCAGTGGTGATGTCGCGGACTCCAGGAAACTCTGAGACCTTCCTCCAGATTTCCTGGATTCGTGCTGCGTCGGGGGCCTCAACCCTGACCACGATATCCAGTTCGCCGCTGACAACATCGCAAGTGGCGATTTCAGGAATTGCCTTCAGTCCGGCAATCACGTCCCCGCCCCGCATCCTGTCATGTCGTTGGATCAGAAGCACCGCATTGACCGTGGGCGAGCCTTCTCCGGCGGATTCCTTGATGGTGTACCCGTGGATATACCCGTCCCGTTCAAGCCGCTCAATCCGTTGCCGTACCGCGTTGCGGGAGAGCAGCACCTTCTCCCCCAGCTGGGCAAGGCTGATACGGGCATTGCGCCGCAGCTCGGCGAGAATCTGCGCGTCTATCTCATCACGTGGACTCTTCGGCACGGGCGTTCCTGTCTGAGGGGATGCGAACATGGGTTTGGGCGTCCTTCGATGCAGGAATGCCGCTGCGGCTAGCGTGTCCAGCAAGTTGGCCGGTACAAACATATCCCATTGGGCTGTTGCTTCTTTTGGGCTGTTGCTTCGTTGGGCATAGTTGGCAAGCGTCTTGTTCTGTGCACTGGGAGTGCACTATGCCGCATCAACGGAAGAAAACATCGCATCGCTCGCCTCGGCTATCGGGGGACGGGTTAAACAGGAGCGCCAGGCACGCCACTGGACCCTTGACCAACTGGCCGAAGCTGCCGGCGTCAGCCGACGCATGCTCATCAACGTGGAACAAGCAACCATCAACCCCAGTGTCGGCACTCTTCTGAGGATCAGCGCCGCGCTCGGTGTAGGCCTGCCGGACCTGGTCCAGCCCCCCGAGCCCAAGGGAGTCAAGGTGACACGAAAGGGTGAAGGTGCCTTGCTGTGGAGCAGTGCAGCAGGCGGACGCGGAGTACTTGCAAGGCACCGTTACCGTCGTTGCTGCAGAGCAGACGGTCGTCCTCGAGGCCGGCGACTCGCTGTCTTTCCCGGGAGACGTAGGCCATTCCTACGGCAACAACGGCACTGACGCAGCAAGGTTCTCACTCGCTGTCTTTGAACGCGGAGTGGGATCGGCGCCATCGGGAGGCGAACAATGCTTAGGGTTGAATCCCTCCAGGAAATTCTCCACGCAGCCCACGTTGAACCTGCCGTCTTCGAACTTCAACCGGACTACCAGGCCCTCTTGATCGCCGTCGATGGTCTCGTTCCGGGTCCCAGCGATGATGCCAGCGATGCCCTGTTACATCAGGCGGAAACGGCAGCCCGCACGGCGCTCGGCGAGCAGAAGGTCGAACACCTCCCGCATGCTGCCGCGTGGCGGAAGGCCTACCAATCCTTCGGAGCAAAGCCCAACCGCACCCGCAACAGCCTTGAGGCACTGCTTCGCCGCGCTGATGCCGGCCTGCCCAGGGTCAACAGGCTCACGGACCTCTACAACGCCGTATCCGTACTGCACCAGATTCCGCTCGGCGGCGAAGACCTTTCCAGTTACAGTGGGGCGCCACGGCTGATCCGTGCAACAGGCCAGGAGCCGTTCGACACGGTTGCCAGCGGAGAGCCCAAGGTCGAACACCCCGATGCGGGGGAGGTTGTTTGGTGCGACGACGACGGCGTCACTTGCCGGCGCTGGAACTGGCGCCAGGCCCGACGCACGCAATTACGGGACGATACAACCTCGGCGTTGTTCATTCTTGATGCCCTCGCACCCGTGAGCACCGAGGATCCCGGCGTAGTTTCACAAATACGGACACCTGCGCCTGTCCATCGGCCTTGAGGACCCGGAAGACCTTATTGACGACATCCTCAACGCCTTGGACAAAACGTTCGGGAAGCAGTGGTAAGCCTTATGGCTGGTCTTTGCTTGAGGCGTTTCCTGCCGTTTGGGAACGCTCACGACGGCGGTCAACTACGGAAGCGCCCACGGCCACGGCAATGAGGGCCGACGCCAAAAGCAAGGGCAGGTGTGTCATTGGTACAACCATGGCCCCAGCCAACGCTGTGCCGGCAGAACCTGCAGTGATCTTCAAGGCCCCAATCCACACGAAGACCTGACCTCGCGCGCCAGCCGGTGCATATTCGCTGCGCGCGGCCAATGTTGCGGCGAAAAAGCAGGAGTTGAGCACTCCGGCGAGGGAGTAGAGCACCACCGCTACCGTGAAGATCCCGGCGAACGCTGCCCCACACAGGGCAATCCCAACAGCAGCTCCCAGCCAGGTCATGAGGTGGTCCGCATCGCTTCGCAACGGCCGGATCATGACACCGGCGGATCCTAGAAGCCCGCCAAGACCATATGCGGCCGTCAGGACCCCGGCCGCGGCTGGCCCGACCCCCATTTCTGTAGTCGACGCCACCGCGGTGATAGCCAACGCCGCGACCGACAAGGCGACGATGACCGTCATGTAGAGAGTGCGGCGCAAAGGCCCTGTAGACAGCATCATCAGCAACGTGCGTCCGGGGCGCGGCACCTCCGAGGGAACCGGTGCTCGAGGAGAGGAAGGCAAAAGCCTGACGAGGGCGGCGGCGACAAACGTTAATCCGGCAAGGATCAATGCCGCCAGTGCCGGATTCGCCCAGGCCGAAACAGCTGCGACCAAAGAGGGACCAATGGTTCCGCTGATGCCATACGTTGCTACATCCCATCCATGTGCGCGTCGCTGGCTGGTCCTGCTGCCGCCAGCGATCGCCGAGAGCCTGCTGCTGATGCCGCCTGTCAATAAAGGACCTGCCAGTCCGGACGCAATGAGCAGTAGAGCCGGAACGACGGGAGGAGTCAGCGGGTACAGCAGGACAGCGGCAGCCAGGGTAACGCCGTGCATGAGGCACGCGCAGGCGATCACCGTCCTGCCGTCCCGGGCAGTGTCGAGTGTCCTGGCAACGAACGGACCGAAAAGGTGCGGTGCCGTGATGCAGGCACCGAGTATTCCGGCCAGCCAACCCGGCGCCCCGCTGGTTGTCACCAGCAGGACAATGGCTACGACGGCACCCCCATCGGCGCTGCGGGCCAGGGTGGCTGCAAGGACATAGCGGGCCAAACCGCCCGGTGATGTCTGCTCACTCGTAGCTGGGCGGCTGGCGTTGCGGCCGTCGATGAGGCTCATGTCCTCCTCCCCCGGCTCTTGGGCCGATCCGATTGCTTGGCGTTGTTTCCAGCCAGCTGGCCAGGCCTCCGAACCACCTAGGCCTCCAATCCACACTGGCGGATGGCCTCGGCAACTCTGCTGCGTCCTTCGGGATCCAAGCCACGCAGTGGCAAAGGCAAGGCTGAGGATGGAATGAGCGCCAGGTCTTCAGCCAGTGCCACGGCGACCCGGAGGCTCCCGTAGGTTCGGAACAGGGACCAGAGTGGTTCCAACGCGGCGGAAGCCGCCATCGCGTCAGCGCGCCGACCAGCCAAAGCGTGATCAACGATTTCCCGGGCCTGGCGGGGAAGGATCCCGGCGATCACCGAGTACCAAAGATCGCAACCAGCAAGCAGTGCTTCGGCGGCAATCCAATCTCCGCTGATACCCACAAATGTTTGCCCGGGCAAAGCTGCGCGGAGCTTGCCGAGCCTGGTGCCAATGTCAGTGGCAGCCGGCGGCGGAATCTTGATGGATGCGATTCCCGGGATACGGGCGATCCGGGCGTGCAACTCGTCGGTGAAGGTGAAGCCTGTGGTGCCGGGGTTGTCGTACACAACGATCGGAAGGTCTGACTCCGACGCAACGTCCCCAAACAGCCCGAAAACCTCAAGTTCGGATAGGCGTTGATAGGACACCGGGGCCAAGAGCAATGCCGAGGCGCCAGCGGTATGTGCATCGCCGGCAAGCGTGAGGACGTCGCGGGTACGCACTGCCCCAACACCGGCCAAAACTGGCACGCCACCCGCAGCTTCAACGGACGTTTCAAGGACCGCGCGGCGTTCGTCACGGGAGAGATAAGCGTAGTTTCCCGTCGAGCCAAGAACACCGAGTGAATCCGCACCGGACTCTGCCGCGCGCGCCACCAGCCGGGCAACGGCGTCCAGATCGACACTTTCACCGCTCATGGGTGTCAGGGGGAATGCGCTGAGGCCGTTGAACACTACGATCCTGCTTTCTTGTGGCTGTGGCCGGATGCGAACACAGCAAATGAGTGCCTACGCGTCTCATGCTGCCAAAGGGCTTGGTCCTACACTAGATCCAAGAATGAACAACTCTGGAGGTCCAATGAGCGAATCGGAAATACCCATCGAGCTCGACAGGAAGAGTCCGGCCTCCTTGTCCGCCCAAGTTGCAAGCCAGCTCCGTAACGCCATCCTCAGCGGACTCCTCCAGCCTGAGCACACGCTCCCCGCAACGCGCCGGCTGGCCAAGGACTTAGGGGTATCCCGTGGCGTGGTGGTGCGGGCCTTTGAGCAACTCTCCGGGGAAGGATTCCTGGAAAGCAGCGGCACTGGTGGGACCAAAGTGGCTGTCCGGCCGGACATCCAAAAGCGCCCCAACGAAGAGAAGGCGCAGGGCAGCAGCCCTGCCAGTGCCGAGGTGATTGATCTGACCCCCGGCCGCCCCTCCGGATCGCCCTTCCGAGACAGGGAGTGGCGCAACGCATGGAAAAGGGCCTTGGCGGAGCAAGGGAACACGCATCTGCCACCAGCCCTTGGAACGTTGGACCTTCGGGAAGCCGTGGCCGGTCACCTGGCGGTGTCGAGGGGCCTGGCCGTAGACCCGGAGGACGTTATCATTACGGCCGGCACCAGTGATGCACTGCACCTGGCAGTGGCCATGCTTCGCCGCAAGAGGAACAATCCGCGCATCCTGGTTGAGGACCCGGGTTACCCCACGGCGCGACGCGTGATGAGCGCCGCTGGTGCCCAACTTCAGTTGCTTCCCGTGGACGAAGACGGCCTGAAGAGCTCCCAACTCGCCGGACTCAACCTCATCCCCGATGCCGTCCTCATCACCCCCAGCCACCAGTACCCTCTTGGCGGCAGGATGGCAGTCCAGGAACGGCTCGGCCTGCTGAAGTGGGCGAACCGCCATGACGTGCTCGTGTTGGAGGACGACTACGACAGCGAATTCCGTCACAGCAGAATGCCCCTGCCTGCCGTCGCATCCCTACCTACAGCTGCCGACGTCGTACTTCTCGGAACGTTCTCAAAAAACCTGAGTCCTTGGCTTCGCTGCGGATATCTGGTGGTCCGGGGCGATGCCGGCCAACGTCTGAAGGCCACACGTGAAGCCTTGGACACTCCGGTGGCCGGGGTGCTGCAGTCGGCCATCGCCTATTACCTGCAGGGCGGCGGCCTGTCCCGGCACATTGCCCGCGCCCGGAGGGAATATTCCCATCGCCGGTCCCTGCTCATTGAGCGCTTGGGCTCGCGGACAGATGTGGAGCTTGGGGCCCTCGACGGCGGATTGCATGCAGTGATCCGCTTCGAACAGCCTGACGCGGCGGACCTGGCTGCAAAGGCACTGGAACAGGGCGTGCGGGTGATTCCCCTGGCCGGATATTACGCCGAGCGCCCACCAGTGAACGGCTTGGTCATCGGGTATGGCGCAGTGTCCGACCTCCAACTGTCAAAAGCCCTCACTATCCTTGGTGCCCTGCTCGACGAGCATCCATAAGCCAGGGGATTTTGCCTGCTATCGCGGTTTGAAGCTCTTGCCGGCAAAGACTCCCCTCAGCGCCGCGGAATATTGCGCAGGTTGCTCCGGGCCATGCTCACAGCTTCACCGGCTCCGCGGTTCAAGACCACTTTGGACATGGCGGTCGCGAAACCGATGACTTGTTGCCCGGAAATCTTCGGCGGGATGGACAGCGCATTCGGATCAGTGATGAGTTCCACCAGCGAAGGACCCGGGTGGGCGAACGCCTCCCGAAACGCTTCCTCGATATTCGCCGGATCTGTCACCCGGACAGCATGGAAGCCCAAGGCCTTCGCAACGGCGGCGTAGTTTGCGTCAGGAACGTCGACGCCGAAATCGGGCAGCCCGTCCACCAACATTTCGAGCTTGACCATACCCAGCGTTGAGTTGTTAAAGACCACGACGTTTACCGGCAGTTGATGCGCGGCCACGGTAATGAGCTCACCAAGCAGCATGGACAAGCCACCGTCGCCGGAGACTGAAACCACCTGGCGCCCGGGATAGGCCACCTGCGCGCCGATGGCGTGCGGAAGGGCGTTGGCCATGGACCCGTGAAGGAAGGAGCCGATCAGCCGGCGCGTGCCCAGCGGGTTGATATAGCGGGCCGTCCAGACGTTGCACATTCCGGTATCCGCGGTGAAGATGGCGTCATCCGCCGCTACTTGGTCCAGCAGGGAAGCAGCATACTCCGGATGAATGGGCTGCTTCTTTTCGACCTTCCGCGTGTACGCGCCCACGGCCTTGTTCATCAGGCGGTCGTGCTTCTTCAGCATTTGGTCCAGGAAGCGGCGGTTCTTCTTTGGATTCACCAAGGGCAGAAGGGCGGTCAGGGTAGGAAGGACGTCGCCATGAACGGCAATGTCGACGTCGGTCCTCCTCCCCAGCCGCTGCGCCGCCCGGTCAACCTGTGCCGTCCGGGTGTCCGGAAGGAACTGGTCGTAGGGAAAATCGGTACCGAGAAGGATCAGCAGATCGGCGTCCTCGATGCCTTCCGCTGCCGCACCGTAGCCCAGGAGGCCGGTCATGCCGATGTCGAACGGGTTATCGTACTGGACGAAGTCCTTGCCGCGCAGTGAGTGGCCAATCGGGGCGTTGACCAGTTCCGCCAAAGCAATGAGTTCGTCGTGGGCTCCCTGGACGCCCGCCCCCGCGAAAATGGCGACCTTTCCGGCGTCGTTGATTGCGTCAGCCAGTTCCTGGACGCTCGAATGGTCCGGGATCAGGCGCGCGGGCCGAAACGTAGCGGGCAACGGCGTCGGCGCGGTGGCCTCAAGTCCGGCGATATCGCCGGGAAGAGTCACGACGGCGACTCCCCCAAGGGCTACAGCGTTCTGGATCGCGCTGTGCATCACGCGGGGCGCCTGCTCGGCAGTGCTGACCAGTTCCGAATACACCGAGCACTCAGTGAAGATCCGGTCAGGATGGGTTTCCTGGAAGAATCCGCTGCCGATCTGCTTGCTGGGGATGTGCGAAGCGATGGCAAGTACGGGCGCCCCAGTGCGGTTGGCGTCGTAGAGTCCGTTGATCAGATGGAGGTTGCCAGGACCACAGGAGCCGGCACAAACAGCAAGCTTCCCGGTCAGTTGTGCCTCCGCGGCTGCAGCAAAGGCGGCCGCTTCTTCGTGGCGGACATGGATCCAGTCGATACCGCCCTTGGCCGAGCCTCCCGTTTGACGCACAGCGTCCACTATTGGATTGAGGCTGTCTCCGACGATTCCATATATGCGCTGCACGCCGGCAGCCTGGAGTTGTTCGATGAGCTGGGTGGCAAGTTCCTTGGCCATAGTGTGCAGACTCCCGCGATTGTGGTGGTGGACTGACATGGTCAATATAGTCGCCCTCGCCCTTGGTCTGGCTGGGACCGCCGATCGTTGCTAGCGTGGCGGCATGAACCCGTCGAAGACTCCGGCAGAGATTCTGGACATAGGCGACGCCGAAGTTCGCGTCTCCAATCCGGACAAGGTGGTTTTCCCCGAACCCGGACTAACGAAGCTGGATTTAGTCCGCTACTACCTTTCAGTTGCGGAGGGTGCGTTGCGGGGCGCCGGCGGCCGCCCCATGGTGCTCAAGCGCTTCCCCAAGGGCATCGACGCTGAGCCGTTCTTTCAGAAACGCGTTCCCGAAAACCATCCGGAGTTCATTGATACGGCGACGTTGCACTACTCATCGGGGACCTCAGCAGAAGAAACTGTCATCCGGGACGCCGCCGGTCTGGCGTGGGTGGTCAATCTTGGCTGCCTCGACCTGAACCCCCACCCCGTCCGTGCCGAGGATCTTGATCATCCCGATGAGCTCCGAATCGACCTCGATCCCATGCCCGGTGTGGATTGGTCGCAAATCGTCGACGTCGCCTATGTGGCGCGCGAGGTGCTTGACGACGTCGGGCTGGTGGGGTGGCCCAAGACGAGCGGGTCCCGGGGACTGCACATTTTGGTGCGAATCGCCCCGCAGTGGTCTTACAGCGAACTACGGCTCGCTGCGGAGACCCTTGCCCGTGAGGCCGAGAACCGCGCACCCGGGCTCGCCACGGCACAGTGGTGGAAGGAAGAACGCGGCGAGAGCGTCTTCGTCGACTTCAACCAGAATGCGAAGGACCGGACTGTTGCCTCGGCTTACTCTGTCCGGCCCCGGCCCGATGCCCGGGTTTCTACTCCCCTGACGTGGGCCGAGGTCACGTCCACGAGGCCCGAACAATTCACCGTCCGCTCAGTGCCCGACCGCTTCGCGGAGCTGGGCGATCCCCATGCTGGCATCGATGACGCCGTGGGGTCCCTTGAGGGCCTGCTGGCGCTGGCCAAGGAACTTGGTCCCGCCGGGAAGGCACCGCGCGCCGGCGACGGGTCAGGCCGCCGGGTCTCAACGATGCCACTCATTGAGGTGGCCCGCACCAAGACAAAGCCCGAAGCGGTGGCCGCCCTCGATGAATGGAAGGCCCGGCATGCTGACGTGGTCCCGGAGCTGCACCCGGCGGATGTACTCATCGACGGGATGCGCGGCTCGAGTTCGCTCTGGTACAGGGTGCGGGTGAACCTGCAACACGTCCCCGAAGCAAAGCGCCCACCCCAGGAGGAACTCATCGCCGAGTATGACCCCTGGGCCGGCAAGGAATGGCCCGGCCGTCCAGGATCCTGACTACCCTTCGCCGATGTCGATGCCTGTAACCGGCACACCCGCGCGCTCGTAGGCGAGGGCCACCGCGCCCGTCGGGAACCCCTGCGGTGGTTGCGCGAACCGGAACGCTGCCGGCACACCGGCACCGTCGGGGAACAACTTCTTTCCGGCTCCAAGCGTGATGGGGTAGAGGAAGAGGTTCAGTCGATCAACGACGTCGGCCTTCAGCAAGGACCGCACGAGCTCGCCGCTGCCTATGACGTGGATGTCCTCGAACCGATCCTTCAGGGCAGCCACTTCCGCCACCTCGGACAACGCCGTCGTGCCCGCCCAGCCAGGGTCGGTCAGCGAGCGGGAGACGACGAACTTCGGCAGGGCGTTGAACGTATCGGCAATCGGGTCATCGGCCCGGTTGGGCCAGTATCCCTCGAAGATGTCGTAGGTTTTGCGCCCCAAGAGCAGCGCATCCATGCGGTTGATTCCTGCGACGATCGCCTGGCCGGTTTCCTCATCGGAATAGGCCGCCTGCCAGCCGCCGAATTCGAAGCCGCCCTCACGGTCCTCATCAGGTCCACCCGGGCCTTGGTACACGCCATCAAGGGTGATGAAAAGGTCGACGGAGAGGATTCCCATAATGTACTCCTTCGCATGGGAGGCAACCCGGATGCCGCCTCCAACCGTACGCCGATCGGGATGACCCGGGATCGACATCACTGCGTGCCAGACTAGCGACTCCGCCGTTTAGCCTCAATGGCCCTTAAAGGCCTCGGCCAGCCACCACGCGCCACCATCGGAAGCGATCCGGGCGTCAATGACCAGCGGGATATTCCGAGGACCCGCAACCCACTCCTCCACCGGGGCCAGATCCGCCACGCACCGGACTGTTACGGTGGCAGCACCGTAACCGGCGGCGATGGAGGCGATATCAGTCGTGGGGAATCGAACCACTTCCAGGTCTTTATCACCTGCATCGAAGTGATGGACCTCGGCGCCGTACGCGGAATCGTTGTAGACAATCACCGCCATGGGAATCCGCTCACGGACCAGCGTCTCCAATTCCGAAATGGCCATGAGGAAGCCACCATCGCCAGTGCCCAGGACCGGCACGCGTTCCGGTTGGGCTTTCGCCGCGCCGATCGCAGTGGACAACCCCAGCCCAATCGACTGAAAAGCCTGCGTGAAGCAAAAGCCATACTCATCAGGAACGGACAGGTAGGCGCTCGGGTACCCCATGAAATTGCCTGAATCAACGGAAACAATGCGATTGTCGGGCAGGATCCGGTCAAGCTCGCGGCTGAGCACCCGGGGATCGATGGTCCCCGCAGTGGACAGGTCTTCCGTGTCCACCGAGTTCCAGCGCGCGTGCACAGCTATCCGGTCAGCCATCTGTGGGGTACGCAGGCCAACCGCCTGGTGTCCGGCAGAACGCAGTTCATTGAGCACAGCAAGGGCTGTCTCGCTGCAATCCCCCAGTACGCCCAGATCGATGGGCCGGTTTGCCCCCAGTGCCGAGTCCTCAAGGTCCACTTGGACCACTTTTGTTCCCGGGCCAATGAGCGAACCATGGCGCATCGTCCACATGTTCAGCGCACAGCCCCACCCGACGATCAAGTCCGCTTCCCGCACAGTGTCCGCGGTGAACGGCGAGGAGAATCCACCGGAAATACCGAGGTTGAATGCGTCGCCGTTGAAGAGTCCGTGAGCGACTGCGGAGGTCGCCACGAGCGCGCCTGCGGTTTCGGCGAGCGCTGCGATGTCCGGCCCTGCCTCGCGGCCTCCACGGCCAGCCACAAATACGGGCTTCTTCGCGCCTTGGATGAGTTCTGCCAGTTTGCTGACTGCCGCCCCTGAGGGCCTGATCCGCTGCCGGGGTTCCAAAGTCTCCAAGAGGCCGATTCCTGCCGGCGCCTCCGCACTTTGGATGTCTGTCGGCAGGGAAAGGACCACAGTGCGGCGTTCGTTTACTGCCGTCCGGTAGGCGCGGAGGGTGTCTGCTACTGCGCTTTGCGGCGAGTGGACCCGCTCAGCCACTGCACCGACGCTTCGGGCAAGTGCATCCTGATCGATGGTGAAGTTGGACCTGACGGCGGATGCAGCCGTGTCCGCGGTGAGGACGATCATGGGGGTTCGGCTTTTCGCTGCCTCGCCGATTCCTGTTACAGCATTGGTCAGCCCGCAACCCTGATGCGTAGTGACGACTCCGACCTTGCCTGACATCCTCCCGTAGGCATCAGCCATGGTGGCGGCGCCCCCTTCGTGCCTTGCTGCGGTATAGGGCACTCCCGCCCGGCGCAGTGCGTTTGTCACGACGAAATTTCCGCTGCCCACCACTCCGAAGACGTGGCCGATGCCAAGCCCGGCGAGGGTGTTCCCCACGAGTTCGGCAACATTGTCGGAGCGGGATGCGGGGGCCAGCGCGGTGGAGTCCTCCTTCAGTACAGGGCTGTTGGTGGTGACGGTCATCGTATTTCTCCTTCTTTGAGCGCGAACACGCGGGCTGGGCTTCCGGTTCCGCCAATGATTGGCAAGGGCGCAACGATGAGGGCGGCTCCGCTTGGGGGCAGTTGGTCCAGGTTTTGCAATGAGGTGATTCCGTACTTGTCGTTTCCCAGCAGGAAGTGGTGGGCCGGAAACGGGGGTTCCTGTCCACCGGCGGCCCCGGCATCGATACCAACGGTTTCCACACCAATGCCGGACAGGGAAGACTCCTCGGCAATCCATCGGGCGCATTCGACCGTGAGCCCGGGAGAATGTGGGCCGTGCTCGTCATTGTTCAGGAATCGTTGTCGGTCTTGGGAGCGCTTGTCCCACCCCGTTCGAATGAGGAGCCAGCCGCCGTCGGGCAGTGGTCCGTAGGTTTCCTCCCATCGGCGGATGTGGTGACGGTCGAGGAGAAAGTCCGGGTCCGCAGTGGCCTCCTCGGTCGCGTCAAGGACGATGGCCGGGCCCACGAGCCGGGCGGGTTCGATCTGGGCGACGTCTTTGCCGTCACGCCCGGTGATCCAGTGCACGGGCGCGTCCAGATGGGTGCCTATGTGTTCGCCGGTGTGGATGTTGTGATGCTTCCAGAAGGGTCCGGGGCTGTTGTAGGCGGAGACCTCTTCGAGGCTGAAGTCGATGAGGTTTGCGAAGGGTTCCGGCAGTTCGAGGGTTGGAGTGTTGATCGAGAGCCTGGTGGTCAGGTCAATGACATCAATCCGGCCCGTGGCGAGGCCGGCAAGCACCTGGGCTACGCTGCCTTGGCGCACGTCAATATTGCTGCTGGTATCCATGAGAGTTCCTTGGGGATGGGTTCGCCGTCGATGAGGGCGCGGAGGGTCCCGTGGCGGTGCGCAACAGGACTTGTGGCTGCGACATTAGCAGCACATTCATACGCACCGGAACAGCGTTTTTGTGCAAATCGCAAGGGTTACCCGGAAAGGCATAGCCCCTGGCAAAACCGGCATTCGACGTTCCCCTGAGCCCGGGGGAAACTGAAATCAGCAGCTGTAACGCCCATCACAATTGACCGTTTCGATCATGAAGCGGACAACCTGATCGCAGAGTTTCAGCCAGGACGATACGTCGAATTGGCCGGACGATTGCCAGAGTTTTTCGCACTAAGGAGCAACAATGTCCCATCCACAGCACACCTTGCCGGGACAACGTCCCGGCGTCCGTCGGTACGTTGTTGCCTCGCTCGTGGGTAACGCGCTGGAGTGGTACGACTTCTTCCTCTACGCCACTGCATCGGCAGTCGTCTTTGGTCGGTTGTTTTTCCCCTCCGACGTCGACCCCCTGGTTGGTACCATGGCCGCCTTCGCCGGTTTCGCCGTCGGGTTTGCAGCCCGTCCTCTGGGCGGCATCATTTTCGGACACATCGGCGACAGGCTGGGGCGCAAGCGCGCATTGGTCATGACGCTATCCATCATGGGAATCAGCACAGCCCTCATGGGCTTGCTGCCCACCTATGCGCAAGTAGGACTGTGGGCCCCTGCCTTGTTGATCCTGCTCAGGGTCGTCCAGGGCATCGCGGCAGGTGGTGAGTGGGGCGGAGGCGTCCTGCTGATCAGCGAGAACTCCTCCACTACCCGCAGGGGCATGCTCTCCGCCTTCAGCCAGGGAGGAATTTCGCTTGGTTTTGTATTGTCCTCGTTGGCCTTCTTCCTGGTCCAGTTGATGCCGGACACCCAGTTCCTGGCGTGGGGCTGGCGCCTCCCGTTCCTCCTGAGCGTGGTGCTGCTGGCAGTAGGTGCTTACATCCGCTTCCGGCTACCGGAAAGCAAGGAGTTCACCGCCGCCAGCCACAGCAAGCAACACCGCCTCCCCGTGCTTGCGGCCATCAAAACCCACCCCCGCGAAATCCTCGTCGCCATGGGACTTCGTGTGGCAGAGAACGGCGGCTCGTACATTTTCCTCTCCTTCTCCATCGCCTATGGAGTTCACGTGGGCGTGGACAAGGGCCTGCTGCTGATGGCTGTGGCAGTATCGATGCTTGTCTCATTTGGCACCTACATCTTCTTCGGCCATCTCTCAGACAGGATTGGACGGCGTCCTGTCTACGCCCTTGGTGCAGTTGGCATGGGCGCCATGGCTTTCCCGTTCTTTTCCATGATTGATTCCAACACTCCCGCCATCGTCATCCTGGCCTTCCTCCTGGGCAATGGCCTCTGCCACGGCGCAATGATTGGAACGCAGCCGGCATTCTTCCACGAACTGTTCTCCGCCGAGGTCCGGTATTCCGCGATGGCCATCGCCCACGAGCTCGCAGCGGTCTTTGCCGGCGGATTCGCCCCGTTGATCGCCACAGCCTTGCTGCTGCAATACGGTTCCTCCATCCCGGTATCCCTTTATGTGATTGGCCTGGTCCTGGTCACGCTCGTTGCACTGGTTTTCTCCCGCCCTGGCATCAAAGCCGACCAGAAGGAAAAGACCGGCCACGAGGCAGAAGTTCTCTTGTAGGCACCTGAAAGTTCTTCTGCTCTGCTGTCGTTCTTTAGAAAGGATGGCCATGACGGTCTCCATCATCGGGACTGGACAGTCCCCCTACACCCGGCACCCTTCACCAGGGACAACGACGTCCCAGGTTATTGCCCGGGCTGTGAGCAAGGCATTGCATGATGCTGGCCTCCAAACCAGTGACGTGGATGGGTTTGCGGTATCCAGCTTCACGCTCGCACCCGATCACGCCATCGATCTGGCCTGGCGCATGGGCCTTCGACTCTCCTGGCTGATGCAGGACACGAACGGGGGCGCCAGCGCAGGCGGGATGCTCCAGCATGCCGTCCGTGCCATTGAAGCAGGCGACGCGAACGTCATCGTCCTGGCCGCAGGCGACCTCATGGACCAGGCCGCGTTCTCCCGTCTTGTTGCCAGTTACAACAAGGCGACTGAAGACCATCTGGCACCCCTGCCGATGAATGGACCGAATGCACTCTTTGCGATGCTCACCTCCCGCCAGATGGAGCACCTCGGACTCTGCCGTGAAGATTACGGCCGCATCGCCGTGGCGCAGCGCCAATGGGCCATGGATAACCCAGCTGCTGTCTACCGCAAATCGCTGAGCATGGACGAATACCTTAACGCCCCGATGGTTGCCACCCCCTTGGGCCGGTACGACTGTGTACCTCCCGTTACGGGGGCGGACGCCGTTGTCCTCGTGGCAGATCGGAGCAAGGGAACTCCCCGCGCCAAAGTGCTTTCCATAAAGGCCTCGTACAACTCCGACCAACAGTCCGACGACGGCTTGGCAACGGGCCTGCAAGCCTGCGCCGCCAACGGCTGGGAGCAGGCCGGGATCGGTCCCAGCGACATAGGCCTCGCCTGCGTGTATGACGACTACCCGGCCATGGTGGTGGCGCAATTGGCGGATCTGGGCATTCTTTCAAACCAGGACAACCCGGCCGACTTCATCGAACACCGAATTGCCACGCGCCTGTTGCCGGTCAACACCTCCGGAGGCCAGCTTTCGGCTGGGCAGGCTGGGGCTGCGGGCGGAATGCATGGACTTGTTGAAGCCGCCGCCCAGCTGATGGGGCGGGCTGGGGCCCGCCAGGTCACGGCACGCCACGCAGTCGTGAGCGGTTACGGGATGGTCCTTTACCGTTACGGGGCCTGCGCCACGATGTCGGTGCTGGAGGCAGCCCAATGAGCGCCGCCATCCAAGCCTGCCTTGGATGCGGGAGCCTCCTCTTTCCGGCCCGTCTCATCTGTCCACGCTGCGGACAGGATGACTTTTCGACGGTCCAGGCCGAGCAGGCAGACGTCCAGCAGACAACGCAACTGGCCGACGGCACGCTTCTGGCCACGTTGACCATCCCGAACGGGCCTCATGTCATTGCCCGCGTGACCGGCGGCACCACAGTGCCGGGTGAAAGCCTGCCGCTCACCAACAACCCAAACGCCGGCCCCGGCGTCCACGCCTTCATCCCTGTCCGCTCAAACGTAAATGAGAATCAGCCATGAACCCTCAGGTGACAGACCCAAACCTCCGTCCCTTGACCATCCCGGAAATGCTCCTTGAACGAGCCAGGAAAGCTCCTGCAGCGCCGCTGTTCCGCTGCGGTAAAATTCGCCGGGACAGCCGGATGATGGCCGACGCCGCCGCCCGAGCCGGCGGGTTGTTGCGCAGTGCCGGGATCGAGGCTGGTCAAACAGTGGCCCTGATGTCCTCCAACAGGACAGAGCTGCTGGACTTCATCCTGGGCTGCGCATGGATCGGCGCCGTCGCTGTCCCCGTGAACACGGCGAGCAGGGGCGAACAGTTGCGGCACGTCCTGACCAACTCCCGGCCGGCACTGATGGTAGCTGAAGCTGAACTGTTGCCACATATCGCCGCAGTTGGTCCCATACCGGACCTACAGAAGGTGTGGGTACTTGATGGTCCGACGGCGGACATCACCACCGCTTTTGAGGTTATGCCGGTCCCTGAACCCGTTCCCGGAGTGGAACCAGTGGAAACAGGACCGGCAGACACGGCTGCCATCCTCTACACCTCCGGCACCACCGGGGTATCCAAGGGTGTGCTGTGCCCTCAAGGGCAGTTCTATTGGTGGGCTGAGAATATGTCAGACCAGCTGGGTCTGAGGCCCGATGACGTGCTCTACACCTGTTTGCCGCTGTTTCACACGAACGCCCTCAATGCCTTCATGCAGGCCGTCGCTTGCGGAGGCGAGTACGTACTCGGCCCACGGTTTTCGGCCTCGCGGTTCTGGGCAGATGCCTCCTCGGCGGGAGCGACGGTGACATACCTTCTCGGCGCCATGGTCGGAATACTCGCTGGCAAGGAGCCGGGACCGGCTGATCGGAACCACCACATTCGCCTGGCCCTCTCCCCGGCCACACCTGCCCGGCTGGTCGAACCGTTCCAGGAGCGGTTCGGAGTGCTCCTCCTGGATGGTTACGGCTCCACTGAGACGAACTCGGTGATCGGGTCCACGCCCCTTCAGTGGCGCCCAGGGTACGTTGGCCGGGTGCGGCCCGGATTCTCCATACGTGTTGTGGACGCCCACGGAGTGCCCGTTCCCAACGGACAGCCGGGTGAGTTGCTCATCCGCAGTGACCAGCCCCATGCAATGGCCACCGGATATCATGCCATGCCTGAAGCGACAACGAAGGCGTGGCAGGATCTCTGGTTCCATTCCGGGGACAGGGTTGTCCTGGAAGAGGACGGGTGGGTCCGGTTTGTTGACCGGATCAAGGATGTCATCCGGCGCCGCGGGGAGAACATCTCCTCAGTGGAGGTTGAGCAGGTTCTGCGGCAGCATCCCGCCGTCCAGGAGGCTGCCGTGTACGCAGTGGATTCCGAACTTGGTGAAGATGAGGTGATGGCCGCACTGGTCCTCTGTGAGCCTGTGGATTTTGCCGAGTTGTGCCAGTTCTGTGTTCCCCGGCTCGCTTCCTTCGCTATCCCCCGCTTCCTGCGGGTGGTGGATGAACTGCCCCAGACCGAGAACGGCAAAGTGCGCAAGCAGGTGCTCAAAGCCGCTGGCAGGGAGGCAGCACAGTGGGACAGGGATGTCGCCTCCCCGCGCCGGGCGGCTGCTGTTGCTGCCCGCTGATTGATCACGGCCCGCTGTCGGTGCAGCAGCCCGCAGGAGGAGGACCCGTAGGATGAAGACATGGACCTGCGGGCGCTGCTGACAACCCACGTAAAGCTGCGCCACCTTGTTATTGTGCTCACCGTCGCGGAGCAAGGCAGCCTTGTCCGGGCCGCCGAAGAACTCTATCTGACACAGCCGGCGTTGAGCAGGGCTTTACGGGAAGCCGAGCATGCCATTGGCGCGCCTCTTTTCGAGAGAACAGCGCGTGGGATGGTGCCTACGCTGGCCGGGGAGGCATGCCTTGAGCATGCAAAGGCGATCGTCGGCCACCTCAGCACCCTGCGGCGACGGGTGGAGGAACTGGCCGATCCGGCGTCGGGCCTTGTCAAGGTGGGCGCGCATGTCACAGGGGCCAATCTCCTGTTGCCGCGGGCCGTCGCCCGGCTCACCGCCGAAAAGCCACGGGTGGAAGTTCGACTGCGCGAAGCACCTCCCGAAACGCTGATCCACGAACTGGGTAACGGTGACCTGGACCTGTTGGTAGGCCGGGTGACCGACCATCCCAGTACCGCCCGGCTGCGGCTCGTCCCGCTGTATCGGGAGGACTTTCGCATCGTCGCCGCTGCGTGGCACCCCGCCCATGCCATGCCCGAAGTCTCCCTGCAGGACCTGGCAGATTACCGATGGGTGGTACCACTTGCCAACACGCCCCTTCGGGATGAGCTCGAACAGAACTTCCGGAATGCTGGACTGGCCCCGCCTGCACAACAGGTCGAATCCGGTGCTCCGGCCACCGTGCGTACGCTCGTGGTGGAGGCCGGGTTCCTGGCCCTCATGCCGGAGTCCATGGCCTTGGCTGAACCCGATGTAAAGATTGTCAGCCTTCATCTGAATGGGCTGGCTCAACAAGTGGGCCTGTTGCTCCATCCGGATAGGCCATTGGCCCCCAGTGCAGCACTCTTGGCAGAAAAGCTCAGGGAAGTCGGAAACGACATGGCGCGCGAACTTGCCGAACGGTCCCTGCCTTCGACCGAGGCCCCCAGAGAAGGCTGAGCGAAGGCCAGCGGCAAACCCCTTGTGTATTGTCAACAATTGACGATATTGTTGTTGCATTCGTCTGCGAAAGGCAGCCACCATGCGACAACGCCGTCGTGTATCGCCCTGGAAGCTATCCAAGCCGGGGAAAGTTCTGACGCCATGCTGAGCTTGAGCGTCATCATCGCCGCGGCACTGGTGACCAGCTTCAGTGCAGTCTCCCCCATGCCACGGTCCACGCCAGGAGGGCTGCCGCGTTCCAAGGACGGCTTCCTCTTGCAGCTCGGCGCGGGAATCCTCGCGCTGGCGTCCGTCGTGCTTGCCGTCAACATCCAGCTGGGCGCGTTCCCGTGACAGGAGCGCCGCCTCGTACTTTCCCCGGCTGGATTGGGGGTTGGGACGCGGCGCTGGTTGGCGCAAAACGGCCATAAGTCAGCGAAGAACGGATAGTCCAGTCAGCCTGCGGTCCGCAGAATTGTGGAACGTTCGCAACACTGACTGGAGGTGGCACACGATGTTGACTGACAGCATCCAACAGCAACCGTTTGTAGCAAAAGACTTCGAACCCTCTGTGGTTCCGCCGGACCTGAGGTCCGTCATGCGGCATTGGCCCTCCGGCGTCAGCGTCGTGACAACCGCAGCGGGCAGCCGACGGGCCGGCATGGTCATGAACAGCTTCGCCTCCGTCTCCCTGGATCCGGCTCTTGTCTCCTGGTGTGTGGACAAAGCATCGTCCAGCTTTGAGATCTGGATGGCGACAGATAACTTCTCCATCCACGTTTTGGGGAAGGATCTCGGGCACTACGTCCCCCGCTTCGCCCAGCGCGGCAGCGACAAGTTTGAAGGCCTCACCCCCCTTGTGGGATCTACCGGCGCGCCCGCATTGCCGGACGTAGGGCTGCGACTCGACTGCCGGCTATGGGCCCGCTATGAGGGCGGAGACCACATGATTCTGGTCGGCCAAGTGGAGCACATAACGCAACCGGAGTCGTTCGATCCTCTGCTCTTTCAGCACTCGCGGAAACCGTAGAACCAAGCCTGACGGTTCGTCTATATCACCAACACTTTCATTGGACCAGAAAGAGGAATCATGCATCCCATGAACAGAAAAGACCACTTCAAGCTCGGACTATTCTCGGCAAATTGCTCCGGCGGATTGGCCGTCACAAAGATTCCCGAAAGGTGGGGCGCTACGTGGGAGGAAAACCTTCGGATGGCCCGCACGGCCGATGAGGCAGGAATTGATTTCCTGCTGCCCATTGCGAGATGGATCGGTTACAAGGGCGACACGAATTTTCATGGTTCAGTACTCGAGCCCATCCCATGGGCCGCCGCGCTCCTGGCCGCCACCGAAAGGATTTCTGTCTTTTCAACGGTTCACACAGCGTTCAACCATCCACTGGTGACGGCGAAGCAGATCGCCACCCTTGATGCGATCGGTGGTGGCCGCGCTGGACTGAATATCGTGGCCGGTTGGAATCAACCCGAGTACGAAACCATGGGCGTAGATATGGCGGAGGCCCACGATGATCGCTACGGTTTCGCGCAGGAGTGGTGGGACGTGGTGCGCCAAGCATGGCAAGAGGAAGAGATCTTTGATTTCGACGGGAAGTTCTTCTCGCTCAAGCATGTTGAGGCGTCGCCGAAGCCCACCGGTGGAAAGGTTCCCATTCTTAATGCGGGTTCGTCCAGGCAAGGCAGGAATTTCGCTGGAAGGAATTCGGATTTCGTCTTTACCGTGGTCGGCGGACCCGAGGACGGGGCGGAAATTGTCCGCACCGTGAAAAGCCAGGCGATGGCGAAGTACCAGCGTGAGGTTGGTGTTCTGACCCTCAGCCATGTGGTGTGTAGGCCGAGCCATCAGGAGGCAACGGACTACTTGGCGTATTACGCCGAAGAGAATGCTGATTGGGGTGCGGTGGATTACCTGATGAACCTCCAGGGACTGCACGCAGAGTCCTTCACCAAGGACATGTTGGGGACCATGCGGTCGCGTTTTGCCGCGGGCCATGGCTCCTGCCCGCTCGTTGGCACACCTGATGAAGTGGCCACAGAAATTGCCCGTTTCGCCAAGGCCGGTTTTGACGGGATGACACTTGCCTTTGTCGACTACGCCGGCGAGCTTGAGTACTTCGTCCAGGAGGTACTCCCGCGCCTGGAGAAGCTGGGAGTTCGCGAATCGGCACTTGCCAATGTATAGAAGCAATGACTATCGTCAAGGACACTCTATATATCGTTCGGATGGTAGAGGAGCTCCGGGCGGGACCGGCATCAAGATCCCCGTCAGGGAAAGGTCACTACATGGACTCAACTGGGGCGGTCGACGCTGTTTCAGATCAGTTGTCTGCGGATAGACCCCTTGAAGCACATGCTCTAACCCGCAGCACCTCGGCAGCGGTTGTCCGGGACTCCGTCAACAGCCTGACGTCGGATGAGCATCTGCTGGTTCCGCATCAGGGACGCGGAATCGACGGGACGGTCAACGGCTTGGTGGCTGGCGCCATCAGCCTGGTTTTTGTCTCGTACGGTACGGGTGTCACCATTGTCAGTCCACCCTCGGGCCGTAGGGCGCTGCTCGTCATCCCGCTGGGTCCGATGCTCGTGGAATCCTGCGGCAACCAGTGGGTGGCGAACACTCCGTTCGCTTTGAGCTCCCATCATCAGACCAAGATGGTTCCGGATCCACTGCGCGGAGCCTTGGTTGGCGGCGTCGACGCCGATGTGCTGGAAAGCTATCTGGCTGCCACGGCCAGCCGGGTGCTGGTCAAGCCCATTTCCCTTGCCAGCGACGTTCCCTTGCAGCTCAGCAATCCAAACATGGTGTCGCAAACCTGGTTGGAAGCCTGCCGCCAGCTGGACCAAGGCCTCCCGGGAGAATCTGTCACGTGGCTTGAGAATATCCTTCTTGCCACAATGTCCGCCGGGCTTGCTCCTTTTTTGGAGCCGGCTTTCGCCCCCTTGCCTGGCAACAAGGGGGCTCCGGCGTACGTTGAGTCCGCCTGCAATTACCTGGAGCAGAACCTGGGAGCAAACATCCGGATTGACGATGTCGCCTCTGCCGTCGGTATCAGCACAAGGCAGCTGCATAATGCCTTCCAGGCACACGTCGGCCAGAGTCCCGCGCACGTCCTGCGCGATATGAGGTTGGCGCGTGCACGCCGGATTTTAGAGGGACAGGCCGGTCCAGCCGCGGCCACGGTCGCCGAAGCAGCCTTCGACGCCGGGTTCTCACACCTTGGGCGGTTTGCCGCGTACTACAGCGAAAAGTACAAGGAATCTCCGTCCGCTACGCTCCAAAGATTGCGGGGGCGTCCGCTGGCAGCTACGGCCTCCCGGTCAAGTGAGCAGGTGAGGGCCACCTGACGCTGCCCCGGCTAAAAGTGGCCCCGGTGACAAGGGGCTCTGGCAAGCTTTACGGGACCGGCGTAGATTCAGATCACGTGACAGGCGGTGCACTTCAAAGGAGCCTGCTGTGGCCGGATGGAATGCAGACAACGCGGCGGGTCCTGTGGGGCAAGGTGCCATAACTCTCGTGGAAGGATCCGCGTTCTGCATCTCATTGCAGAACGGGGACATCTTTCCCCATCACCCTCATGGAGTCTTCCATGAGGACACCAGGATCCTCTCGCGCTGGTCCCTCAACGTGAATGGCCAGCCTGTGGAGCCCCTGGGTGCGTGGACGCCGTCGCCATATCAGGGAATGTACGTCGGCAGGGCGGTGGGCACCGACGGCAGGGCGGACAGCCCGTTGACGGTAGAGCGCCGGCGCGAAGTCGGCGTGGGGATGTTTGAGGACATCACCATCCAGAACCATGCACCCCAGCCGGCCTCGTGCGACGTCGAGTTGTTTGTGGACACGGACTTCGCAGATCTGTTCGAGGTCAAAGAAGGTCGGTTTCACCGGCAATGGGAACATACCCGGCGCTATGGGGACGGGTCCGTCATCATGGAGGCCGCCTGGGAGGGTGCGCGGAAGGGCGTGATCATTCGAGCGGCCGGTGGTGAGGCGGGGGCGGAAGGCCTCGTTTTCCACCTTTCGATTCCGGCGCATGGAGAGTGGAGAGTCCGGGTAACCGCCGACCCCATGCCGGATTCCGGCGCTCCCGCCCAGCCGCCTGTCCACACAGCGGCCTCAGAGACTGTCTCACCGCAGTTCCAGCGGCAACAGTCCTGGGACGCCACCATCCCTCCCGTACGAATAGGCAACAGGTCCCTTGAGCGAACCGTCTATCGCAGTTACGCCGATATCGGTGCTTTACGCATCGTTGACCCGCTGCATCCCGATCGGATGGTCGTCGCGGCCGGGGCGCCCTGGTTCATGGCACTCTTCGGCCGGGATTCCCTGCTGGCCTCCTTCATGGTCATGCCCATCAACGCGCCGCTGGCCTTGGGGACGCTCCAAACCCTGGCCGAGCGGCAAGGAATGGTGGTTGACCCCCTGACCGAGGAACAGCCCGGCCGCATCCTGCACGAGGTGAGGCTCGGCGTCGGGACAGGTTTGGCACTGGGTGGAAAGTCGGCCTATTACGGCACCGCCGATGCCACTCCCCTGTTCGTGGCCCTGCTCGGTGAAGTGAGCCGGTGGGGCCTGGCCACTGAGGACATCGCCGCTTTGGTACCGCACGCGGACCGCGCTTTGGACTGGATCCGGGATTTTGGCGACCGCGACGGCGACGGGTTCGTCGAGTACGAACGCCTCAACGATCAGGGCCTGATCAACCAGGGGTGGAAGGATTCCTGGGACGGCATCAACTTCGCTGACGGACGCTTGGCTGAAACGCCAATCGCGTTGTGCGAGGTGCAGGGCTACGTTTACAGCGCCTACACCGCCCGTGCGTGGATGGCCCACGACGCCGGCGACCGCGCCCTGGCAGCCGAACTACGGGAACGTGCAGAGCTCCTCAAGAGACGGTTCAACGAACAATTCTGGCTGCCCGAACGCGGGTACTATGCCATTGCGCTTGACCGGGACAAACGGCCGGTGGATGCTTGTGCCTCCAACATGGGCCATTGCCTGTGGACCGGGATCGTGGACGACGACAAGGCCCGGCAGGTGGCTGACCGGCTGATGTCCCCGGAGATGTTCAGCGGCTGGGGCGTACGCACCCTGGCCACGGACATGGGTGCCTACAACCCGGTCAGTTATCACAACGGCTCCGTGTGGCCGCACGATAATGCACTGATTGTCGCTGGGCTGCTGCGCTATGGATTTGTTGAGGAAGCCCAGCGGCTTGCTTCAGCCTTGATGGAGGCTGCCGAGCATACCGACCATAGGTTGCCTGAATTGTTTTGCGGTTACAGCCGCTCGGACTACCCCCAGCCGCTGCCCTATCCCACGGCATGTTCACCCCAGGCCTGGGCAGCGACCACTCCAATCATGTTGATCCGCAGCCTCTTGCGTTACGACGCGCATCTGTCCTTGGGTGGGCTCTGGATCGACCCTGTGCTGCCGGCATCTTGGGGAGATTTCAACGCTACGAATGTGGACATGGGTGGGTCCCGCTTCTCCTTCAAGGTCTCAGGCTCCCGGGTGGAAGTGGAGGACCTTCCCGAGGGAATTGTGCTCCACCGCGGCATGCGCCCTTCGCTGGCTGACGTTGACCAACTGGACAGACTGCGCCCGAGCGAATAGCGGTTAGCCGGGATATCGGATAGCGAGGCTAGCGGCGAAGGCTGTCTGATGGCAGCTCGCCGAACGTGTCAAGGTAGAGGGCAGAGAAGCGCCCTTGATGGGAGAAACCGCAGCGCTCAGCGATCGAAACGATGGTTTCCTGTCCGGGGGCAGCAGCAAGAAGCAGTTCCCGGGCCCGGTCCAGGCGCACCCTTCTCAACAACTCCGACGGCGTTGCCCCCACTTCGGCGCGAAGAGCCAGTTGCAGGGTACGCACCGAGACTCCCAGGTTCTCTGCGATGTCCGGAACCGCCAGCTCCTCAGAGGCATGCCGTTCCAGCAGTTCCCGGAATTGCCGTATCAACCGGCTTTCGGAAGCCGGACTGGAGTGGTCAGCCTCCGTGACAGGATTCATTGCCAGGAGCAGCCGGGAAACCATCGTCTCCGCGAGAAGCTTTTGGACGAAGCCTGGGGCTGTTCTTTGCTGCTGGTTGATCATGTCGTCATGGAGTTCGACGACAGACCTCAGGAATGCCCGGCCGGCAGAGCCGGTGAGGTCCATCGCGTAGCCGAGCTTCACGCTCTTCTCCGGATCGCCGCCGTGCAGGTCATTACCGCCCGGATCCTCGCTATAAAGTTGCGCCGCTACGGAAGCAAGGGCGAGACGGCTCACGTAGACAATCAAATGCGGGGTTCCGCGATTCCACGTCATGGTGAATGGGCGGTCGATTGGCGGAACTGTGGCGGTTTTGGGGCTGGACTCCACCGAGGATGAGCCCACTTCCATGTGTGCGTGGCCCGCGAGGGGAATCTGGATCAGATGGAAGTTCTCCAGGCCTTCCGGACTGATCCGGACGTCGGCGCCATAGTCCAGGAATTCGATGCCAATATCACCGCGGTGCAGCGAACGCAGCTTCATGTCCACCGAGGTCCCCCGGGTCTGCGGAACGAGATCGTGACCGCAGAACAAATCGGCGATCTTCTGGTGCGCTTCGTCCACGTCGGTCGTGGTCACTGTCGGGAGGCCCCTGAGGACATCACGGGGAAGGATCCTCACCATTGCGCGTTCCTTCCCCGGTTTTCGTTTTTCGGATGAGCCCTGCGCCAAGCGGATAGACCCGATTTTCGCCTGTGAATAGAGTCGCTCTTAGAACAAGTATGACGCACGTCATAGAAACGCAGCAACGAAACCGACGGAAGGGTGAGCAGAGATGAAGAACGTCAAGCTGGTGCATGACCGCCGAATCGAGTGGAAACGGACTCATCCGAAGCCCGCATCCAGGCCCACCGTCAAGTAGGCAGTGAAGCAGCCACTCCGTCGGCAACGACGAGCGTTACGCATACACAAGACTTCCCACCCCATGGATTCACTATGAAAGGTTTGGCCATGTCAGCACTCTCGGGCAGGACCGCAGTCGTCACAGGCGGCGTCACCAAGATCGGCCAAGGCGTCGCCATGGCGTTGAGGGATGCCGGTGCCACCGTTGTGGTCGCCGATATCGACGCCGACGGCGGCGCCCAGCTCCACACGTTGGGAAGCGACATCGGCTTTTCACTCACTGACATCACAGATGACGCAGCCGTAGCGCGACTCATGGACGATACGGCAGCCACGCACGGAGGCATCGACATCCTCGTCAACCTGGCCTGCACTTACAAGGACGACGGTGCAGCTTCGGACAGGAACGATTGGCTGCAGGCACTGAACGTCAACGTGGTGAGCGCCGTCATGGCAAGCAAGGCGGCGCGCCCGTACCTGAAGGCATCCCGGCACGGAGCCATCATCAACTTCACCTCGATTTCGAGTTCCGTTGCCCAGACAGGCCGCTGGCTCTACCCCGCGGGCAAGGCCGCCCTGGTCCAGCTGACCCGGAGCATGGCAGTGGATCTCGCCGACGACGGCATCCGTGTCAATTCGGTCAGCCCTGGATGGGTGTGGAGCAACATCATGGACACCCTGTCCGGCGGCGACATTGATAAAACGGACTCGGTGGCAGCCCCGTTCCACGCCCTGAAGCGGGTGGGACGGCCAGAGGAGATCGGAGCCGTGGTCGCCTTCCTCGCCAGCGACGCCGCCAGCTTCGTGACAGGAGCTGACTGGGCCGTCGACGGCGGCTACTCCGCTTTGGGGCCGGAGCGCGCCGAAGAAGCCATCCCACTACTCGCCGCCGAAAAGAGGTGACGACACATGAATGACATCAGACTCGTACACATCGGTCTTCCCGGCTGGGAACAAACCCATCCCGAGCCAACGCCGAGGCCTGGCCAAATATCTTCCCCCATCATTTACGGATGCAGAGACAGCAGAAAGACAAGGTCAACACTATGACACAGCGCCACATCACCATCGTCGGAGCAGGGCAATCGGGCCTGCAACTTGGGATCGGTTTGCTCAAGGCCGGATTCGCGGTCACCACGATCTCCAACCGCACTGCCGAAGAAATCCATGAGGGAAAAGTCTCCTCCAGCCAATGCATCTTCCACGATGCCCTGGAACACGAGAGGGCGCTCGGCCTGGACTTCTGGCCTGACGCTCCCACCGTGGACGGCATATCGTTTACGATCCCCCATCCTGAGCTTGCTGGTGAGAAGGCCATCAGCTGGGCATCGCGTCTGGATAACCCGGCCAAGTCCATTGACCAGCGGGTCAAATTCCCGAGGTTCATGGAAGAGTTCGTGGCGCAGGGAGGCGAGCTCGTGTTCGAAGACGCCGGCGTCGATGAACTCGAGCGGTACTCCCTGAACTCCGATTTGGTGATTGTGGCTGCCGGCAAGGGAGAAATTGCGCAGCTCTTCACCCGTGATGCCCAGCGCAGCGCCTACGACGCACCGCAACGCGCTTTGGCTTTGACGTACGTCACGGGGATGGAGCCCAGGGCAGAACACTCGGCCGTTTCCTTCAACCTGATTCCAGGGGTGGGCGAGTATTTTGCCTTCCCGGCGCTCACCACCACCGGCCCGTGTGAAATCATGGTTTTCGAGGGCATCCCCGGCGGACCCATGGATTGCTGGAAGGGCCTGACTCCCGGGGAACACCTGGAGACGTCCAAAAATATCCTGAAGCAGTACTTGCCGTGGGAAGCCAGCCGGGCATCCGACGTCGAGCTGACCGATCCCAACGGGTTCCTGCAGGGCCGGTTCGCACCCACTGTCCGCCATCCCATCGCCACGCTTCCCAGCGGCAAGAAGGTCCTGGGACTCGCCGACGTCGTGGTCCTGAACGACCCCATCACCGGCCAGGGCTCCAACAACGCCAGCAAATGCGCGGCTTCCTACTTGCAGAGCATCGCGGCGCACGGCGACGGCGCCTTCGACGCAGCATTCATGCAGGCCACTTTCGAAACGTATTGGAACTATGCACAGCACGTAGCACAGTGGACGAACGCGCTGCTGGCTCCGCCGCCCCCGCATGTCCTTTCGCTTCTGGGAGCGGCCGGTCAGTCGGCCGAAATCGCGCACCGCTTCGCCAACGGATTCAACAACCCGCCGGACTTCCAGGAATGGTTCATGGACCCGGATAAGGCAACTGCATACCTTGCAAGCGTGAACTCCGCCGTATCCGCGACCTGACAGTCGCTCCACTACTCCTGGCAACAACGTTCCTCGAAGGAAAACCAGACATGCGAAAGATCGCAATCATCGGAGCCGGCGAATCCGGCGCCCAACTGGCCTTGGGCCTGCAACGGGAGGGGTACGAAGTCACCCTGTTCTCGGACCGTTCGGCCGCTCAAATCCGCACCGGCAAGGTGATGTCCAGCCAATGCATGTTCCCCACAGCGCTGGCCGCCGAAGCGCAGCTAAGTTCAGCTCTCACCAAGCTCTATGACGATGAAGCCGTGCCGGGGATCAGTGCCATCCGATTGCGCGTGGAAGGCGAATCCGGCTCAGGCGCCATTGAGTGGGAGGCGCCCCTTGAGGGGACCGCCCACTCGATGGATCAGCGGATCAAGAGTGCGGCATGGATCGAGGCCTTTGTGGCTGGCGGCGGTGATTTCCGTATAGAGAAAGTCACCCCGCGCATGCTGGAGGAGCTCGCACGGGACTACGAACTGGTTATCGTCAGCACCGGAAAGGGAGAGATCGCCCAGATTTTCCCCAAGGACAGGTCCAAGTCCCCGTTCGACCGGCCGCAAAGAGTCCTCGCCCTGAACTATGTTTCACTCGATACGGTGTCATTCGATGCCGTTGCACCGGATTCAGCCACAGGGCCGGCCGAGCAGCCCAGTGACAGCATTCGCATGTCCGTAGTCCCCGGCGTCGGGGAGTTCTTCACCTTTCCCGGACTCACCGTGTCCGGGCCTTGCCAGATGATGGTCTTTGAAGGCGTCGTGGGCGGCCCGATGGATAACTGGACCGATGTTACAAGTCCGGAAGAACAGCTGAATCGATCACTGGAAATCCTGGAAGAGCATTTCCCTCACGAGGCGAAGAACTTCGCCAACGCAACGCTCACCGATGAGGGCGCAACACTGCTGGGCCGGATCACCCCGACCGTTCGCTCAGCAGTGGGCGAACTTGGCAATGGCAACCTTGTCTTTGGCCTGGGCGACGCCGTCCTGCTCAACGATCCCCTCACCGGTCAGGGGTCCAACAACGCGACGCTGGCCGCCAAGTACTACCTGGATTCCATCATCCGGCGGGGGCAGCAGCCTTTTGACAAGCAGTGGATGGAACGCACCTTTGACGAGTTCTGGCGGGGCTGGGGCCAGTGGGCAGTGGCGTGGACGAATGACATGCTCAAACCCCGGCGGGAACACCAACAGGCCGTCCTGGCCGAAGCAACTGACCACCCGGCGCTGGCCGCAAGCATCGCCGGAGGATTCGATGATCCCCGCACGTTCTACCCATGGTGGTTCGATCCCGCAGCTGCCGCCGAGTTCGTGCAGGCACGCAAGGACGAAGATTCGTCAGCTTTTGACCTGAGGGACTTCCGGGGCGCCCTGGGACAATTCGCCACGGGCGTCACGGTGGTCACCACCCTCGGAGTCGATGGGCGGAAGGTGGGCATGACCGCCAACTCCTTCACGTCCGTTTCCATGGAACCTCCGCTGGTGTTGTGGTGCCCCAGCAAGCGGGCTCCGAGCCTTGCGGACTTCGAGGACGCTACGCACTTCGCCATCAACATCCTTGCCAGTGACCAGCACGTCCTCTCGCGCCAGTTCGCAACGCCGGCCACAGATAAATTCGCCGGCGCGGAAACCACCGAGGGAATCGCCGGAATTCCGTTGCTGGACGGCGCCGTTGCCACGTTCCAGTGCCGGACGGTCTCACGACACGATGCCGGGGACCATGTCATCTACGTAGGCGAGGTGGAGAAGTACGAGAATGCTGGAGGGGAACCACTCCTGTTCCACAGCGGCAAATACCACGCCGCAACCAACCACCCGGACTTCTGAGATGACGATGCCCTCTATGACGGACTCCACCGATATTGCCATCATTGGTTCCGGGATCAACTCCCTGGTAGCCGCCGCGGAGCTTGCCATGGCCGGGAAGCGCGTCTGCCTCATTGAACGGTCCGGCAGGCTGGGTGGCTTCATCCATTCGGGGGAACGCACGCTCCCTGGCTTCATCCACGATTCCTTCTCTTCCTGGCACCCCCTGTTCGTTTCCGGAGGCGCATACCAGGCTTTGGGAAGCGAACTGCATTCGAGGGGATTGGAATACTGCAATTCCGACGGCGCGGTGACGGCCAGCGTGGCAGCCGATCCTAAGACAGGGCAACACAGGGTTGTCGTGGCCCATCGCGACCCGGCACTCACTGCTTCGGCTTTGCAGGAGAACGGAGACGAAAGCGCCTACCTGGCCATGCTGGAGGACCTCGGCCGCAATGCAGGAACCATCTTCGGTGCGTTCGGTGCTGAACTGCGCTCTTTCAAGGAGGTGCTGGCGATCGCCGCAGGCGCCTTGAGGCGAGGAAAAGTCAAGGGTACCGAGGCCTTCGTCCGGGATTCAGTCATGAGTGGCCGCAACTACCTCCGCAGCCGCTTCAACGGATGGCAAACCGACCAGCTGTGGTCCCCTTGGCTCCTTCACGCCGGCCTCGGCCCCGACCAAGCGACCGGCGGCGTCATGCTTCCGGTCATGGCCTTGAGCATGCACAGCTTTGGCCTCCCTGTGGTGAAAGGGGGAGCCTCGAACTTCATCGCTGCTTTCGAGGCCCTCCTCAGGGATAAAGGCGTCCGGATCATGCTGGACACAGAAGCCGAGGAAATCCTGGTCGATTCCAAAGGTGCAACGGGAGTGAAAACATCCAACGGACTGGTCAGCGCACGCACCGTCCTGGCAAACGTGTCACCCCAGGCCCTCTATTCCAGGCTGTTGCGCAAGCCACCAGCCGGGCTGGCCGAAGCAGCCGCGCGTTACCAGAACGGCCGCGGAGCCATGCAGATCCACCTGGCCCTGGACAAGCCGGTCCCATGGCTCGATCCCCGGTTGGATTCCGTACCCTTGGTTCACTTGAGCAACGGTTCGGACAGTACTGCAATTGCTTGCGCCCAAGCCGAGGCGGGGCTGTTGCCCACGGAACCTACCGTCGTCGTCGGTCAACAGTGCGTCCTGGATCCTTCCCGGGCACCCGCAGGCAAAGCGACGCTATGGCTGCAGTTACAGGAAGTGCCCTTCTCGCCGGTGGCGGATGCCGCAGGGGCGCTCGCCGTGGACGGCGGCTGGACACAGGAACTTAAGGAACAGTACATGGAGCGCGTCCTGACCAGGCTCGAACAATTCGCGCCGGGCACCAGGGCGTCCGTCCTGGCCTGGGACATCCTGGCACCGACCGATCTGGCCGCGGAAAACCCCAATGCCGTCAACGGCGATCCGTACGGCGGATCCGCGGAACTCTTCCAGAACCTCCTCTGGCGGCCCTTCCCCCAGGCCGCAAACCACAAAACCCCCGTCAAGGGCTTGTGGCACATCGGCGCGTCCACCCATCCCGGCCCTGGGCTATCCGGCGGATCGGGGCATTTGGTTGCTCAGAAACTGAAATGAACCCACACATCAACCCGACAGGAGAACAATGTCTGTTCTAAATGAGCTCACCGCAGCCTTGTCATCCGGCGCCATCGACGTCGTGGACCTCACCACGCCGCTCAGCGGTGACACCCCCATTCTGAATCTTCCCAAACCGCTGGCCAACACGGTTGGACTTTCGCTGACGCCCGTCAGCAATTTCGACGACGCCGGACCGGCCTGGGCATGGAACGACTTCACGGTGGGCGAACACGCCGGGACGCACCTGGACGCTCCCGTCCACTGGATCACGGGCAAAGACGGGAAGTCTGTTGACCAGATCGAGCCACACCGCCTGGTGGGGCCGGCCGTGGTGATTGACAAGACCGCCGAAGCCGCACAGGACGCTGACTTCCTGCTGGAGCCCGAACACTTCGAGCAGTGGCAGCAGGAGCATGGCCCCTTCCCGGAAAACTGCTGGGTCATCTTCCGCACGGGCTGGTCCGCCCGTGGCGGCAACGCCGCGGACTTCATGAACGCTGACGACGCCGGCCCCCACACTCCGGGGGTCTCCGCGGCTGGTGCCAAATGGCTAGCGGGAAACGCCTCCATCAGCGGCTTCGGCGTGGAAACGGTCGGCATCGACGCCGGCCAGGCCGCAACACTGGACCCTATGTTCCCCGTCCATTCGTTCCTGCTCGGCGCTGACAAATATGGTGTGACATCGCTGCGGAACGTTGATCGCCTCCCGGTCACCGGCGCGACGCTGGTGGTTGCACCCCTGCCCATCGTTGGCGGGACGGGAAGCCCCAGCCGCGTTTATGCTCTGGTTGACAGCTCAGCAAGTTCAGTATCGGAGCCCGGCGCATGAGCGAGCACGTAAGAGTCTCTACCCTGGTGGGCCAGACACTGGCAAAGCTGGGAGTCGGCCACGTCTTCGGCGTGGTGGGAAGCGGCAACTTCGACGTCACCAGCACCCTGATGAACGCCGGAATTCCCTACACCGCGGCCCGCCATGAGGGCGGCGCTGCCACCATGGCCGATGCGTACTCCAGGATGTCCGGCAAGGTGGGCGTGGTGACCACGCACCAAGGATGTGGCCTGACCAACGCGATCACCGGCGTCGGAGAAGCTGCCAAGAGCCGCACACCCATGATCGTGCTGACGGCCGATACGCAGGCGGCGGCCATCCGGTCCAACTTCAAGATCGACCAGGATGCCCTGGCGCGCAGCGTCGGGGCCGTGGCGGAACGGATCCACTCCCCCGAAACGGCTGTAGCGGATACCGTCCGGGCCTTCCGAACAGCGGTGAACGAGCGCAGGACCGTGGTCCTCAGCTTGCCCTTGGATGTCCAAAGCGGAAGCGCCGCAGACACTGTGAGTAGCGTCGTCGTGCCTGTACCGGCGCGGCTTCGTCCGGATACCAGCGCAGTGAACCAACTGGTGGAGCTGATTTCGAACGCGAAACGTCCCGTGTTCGTCGCGGGCCGCGGTGGCAGGGGCGCCCGGGATTCCGTCCTGGCCCTGGCCCGGCATGCGGGGGCGCTCGTGGCGACCTCGGCCGTGGCCAATGGGCTTTTCAACGGCGATTCCCATAACTTGGGAATCTCCGGCGGGTTCTCCTCTCCCTTGACCGCGGAACTCATCACCTCAGCGGACCTGATTATCGGGTGGGGTTGCACCCTGAATATGTGGACCATGCGTCACGGCCGGCTGATCTCGGCCCGAACAAAAGTAGTCCAGATCGACGTCGAAGATTCCTCGTTGGGCGCCAACAGGCAGATCACACTGGGAGTGCTGGGTGATTCCGCCCTCACGGCCGATGACGCCTTGGAAATGCTCAGGACGATCCAGCCCGCAGCGGCGGAAAAGTACCGCACCGAGCAGAACGCCCTCGCCATCAAACAGAGTGCACGGTGGCGGGACGTGGAGACTCCGGACCTTGGAACTGCGACGTCCATCGACCCACGGGTGATCAGCCGGGAACTGGATATAATCCTTCCCGCAGACAGGATCGTCGCAGTGGACTCGGGCAACTTCATGGGCTACCCCAGCCAGTACCTGGCGGTGCCGGACGAATTCGGATTCTGTTTTACGCAAGCGTTCCAGGCGATTGGCATTGGCCTGTACACGGCAATCGGCGCTGCAATAGCGCAACCACACCGGTTGCCTGTCCTGGGTGCCGGAGACGGTGGGTTCCTCATGGGCATCAGCGAACTGGAGACCGCCGTCCGCCTGAAGCTGCCGCTGGTATGCATCGTCTACAACGATGCCGCGTACGGCGCTGAGGTCCACCACTTCGCCGAGCACCACCCGCAAGAGGAATTGGGCAGCGTGTCCTTCCCGGAGACAGATATTGCCGCGATCGCCCGGGGATACGGAGCCGACGGCGTGACCGTCAGGACTCTTGAGGACCTTCAACCAGTGCGGGAATGGGTTGCGGCGTTCCGCGACGGCGGGCAGGACCGGCCCTTGGTGATCGACGCAAAGATCGCCTCGGACGGTGGCTCCTGGTGGCTGGCGGAGGCCTTCCAAGGACACTGATCCCGGGATGGGTCGTTGGAAAAGGGTTGGGGCGCAAAGCTGTCCCAACCCTTTTCACGTTTGCGTACTTTCACACGGTTGCTAAAGGGATGCGACTGCTGGCACATCTGATTTCACGGGTGATCCAACAATGGACAGCGCATAATCATGGGCCTTCGGACCCAACAGCTCGTGCAGCTTGGTGAAGAGCTCCCGAGCAGCCAGTCCATGCCAATTTTCCGGCAGGTATTCTTCCGGGAGCCCGGGGTCCATATAGGGAAGCCTCCGCCACTGCGTGACCATGGGAACGTAATCCACAAAGGCCTGCTTCAGCAGTTCGGCTGACGCAGCCTCGTCTTCATGCTTCTCCCAGCGATGGAGTACGGGCTGATGCCGTGCGATGAAGTCCGTGTAGAGGGCTTCCAACGACGGCAGATCCCACCATTGGCCCACCTTCTCATCCAAGTGGCCGCCGGTCAGATGGGTTGCCTTGAAGAGTTCCACATAGTCCATGAGCCCGGCCCGCCGCAGCTGGTGTTCGACGTCGGGCGCAAGATTTCCGGGTGCGATCCACAATCCCGGAGACACCTGCCCGCAGCCAATGCGGGTCAATATACTCCGGAGCTTGTGCCGCAGGTGGCGCTGTGTCTCGGGGACCGAGAAAGAGGCGAGGAGCCATGCGTCGTCTTTGTGCGCGCGGCGGAGAGCGAAAATCCGTTCGTCGCCGGCACTGAACACATCCTCGAGTTCCGGCGAGAGCTTGTAAGCCGCAGAACTTCCCCGTTTTACGCTGACCAGGACTCCGCGTTTCTTCAACCTCGACACGGACGAACGTACGCCTGCTGATTCAACTCCCAGGTCCCCCAGCAGTTGTACGAGGTCCGCGATCGCGAACGTGCCAGCCTGATGGCGGGCATACAAGCCATACACAGTGACGATCAGGTGTTGATGGCGCGGCGTCGGGGCAACGTCGGGCGCGGCGTCGGCCTTGGCCATTCAGCGCTACCTCTATTGGTTCAGGGATGGACTTGGAGTCTTAGGCTACATCCCTGACTGGCGCGCCGGGGTTTTTGGTGGCGGGCTAGATGAAGTAGAGGCCCGCCCACGGTGCAGCAACCGGCGTCGACCCTTCGAAAACCGAGCGGAACTCTTCATCGAGCAGTGCGCCCATAGTCAGTTCCTGTGAATTTTCCCTGATCTCTTCAGAGCGTGAACCAGACATCTTTGTCTCCCTAGTACGGGCATGTGGAGCGGACCACCACTTGTGGCGCCCAAGCATGCTTCCATCTCCAATTTTATATCGTAGATGTGACGCTCGTAAATAGATCGACATATGTTTTCAGGATCACGGGCAAGCCTTGTTTGGACTTTGGCGGCACGCCTCCGGATGAAATCCACACCCTGCCGGAGATACACGGTCTGGAGTGGAGGGCTGATTGCGCGTAAATTGGCGCCAAACCGGGCATCTCATCACGCGCGTCCAGAAGCGCGGCTGAAGGTGGCAATCACTGAGCGGAAGGAAACCAAGGTTGAGCGAAGTCATAGACCGACTCTTGCTGGCGATGAACGCGCACGATCTCGAGGGGATGGCAGCTCTGTTCCACGAGAATTACCACAGCGAGCAGCCTGCCCACCCTGGCCGGACGTTCACAGGCAGGGGTCGGATGCACGCGAACTGGGCTGCGATGCTCGCTGGAATCCCTGACTTCCGGACAGAAATGATCCGTTCAGTCGACGACGGAAACAGCACGTGGACAGAATGGTCATGGACCGGTAATCGTACCGACGGACAACCCTTCCAAGCCCGTGGGGTCACGCTCTTCGAAATAAAGGACGGCCTGATCACGTCCGGAAGGCTGTATATGGAGGACGTCGAACGCGAGGTAGTGGGGATCGAGCAAGCGGTCGAAAATCTATCCGGGCGCCGGCCGGATCCGGCCGGGTCCTAGGCCGGGAAGGGGAACCTATGCTGATATGCGCAACCTGCGCCGTCGAACGCGATGAGCCGACGCCCGAACTCTGCCCGATCTGCACCGACGAAAGGCAATACGTGCCCGAGGACGGGCAAAAGTGGCTTTCAATCGACGAGTTGGCGCAGGACGGCCAGCAGTTACTGCTGGAGGAGAACGAGCCCGGACTTATCGGCATCAGAACCGCACCGAAAGTCGGGATCGGCCAAACTACCCAGCTTGTAGTGACACCAGAGGGTTCGCTGCTGTGGGATCCCGTTGGATTCGTTGATGACATCGCTGTGAAAGCAATCCTCGAGCGAGGCCCGGTGGTGGCGATCGCAGCCAGTCATCCCCACATGTTCGGGGTGCAGGTGGAATGGTCACGTCTGCTCGGCGGCGTCCCCGTCCTTGTGGCGGACGCCGACCGGCGGTGGGTTGGCCGCGATGATGCGGTCATCTCCTACTGGTCCGGCAGCAGGACCATCACCGAAGGGTTGACACTGCACCAGACCGGAGGCCATTTCCCCGGAAGCGCAGTAGCGCACTGGACTGCAGGAGCGGGCGGCAAAGGGGTTCTGCTGACCGGTGACAGCGTCTTTCCTAATCCAGACCGCCGCTCCATCGCCTTCATGCGCAGCTACCCGAATCATCTACCGCTTTCGGGAGCGGTAGCTTTGCGGGTCGCCGCACAGCTGGAAGAACTCACGTTCGACAGGATCTACGGCAACTTCAACAACGTCATCGCCTCCGAAGCCAAAGCCGTTCTGCACGATTCGGCCCAACGGCATGCAGCCTGGGCGCGAGGAGACTTCGACCATTTGACGTGATGCGGCCCGTTTCCTGGCCTTGGCACCACTCGGCTACGGGGCGATGCTTACGATTCCCTGGCCGATGGCATGTGTGGCCGCTTGCGTGCGGGAGCTCACGCCGAGCTTTTCGAGAACGTTGGTAACGTGCCGGTGAACGGTCCGCTCGCTGATGAACAGCTCGCCGGCAATTTCCCGATTCGTCCGGCCACGCACGATCAAACGGAGCACCTCCAACTCGCGCGGTGAGAGTCCGTATTGAGGGGGAACGCCCGGCTGCACAAGCATGTTCTCCACCTCGGCCAGGTCGGCACGGGCGCCGAGACGCCTGAAATCCTGGCGGGCTGATTCAAGCTCAAAGCCTGCGGCCTCGTTGTCCCGCACGCCCCGACACGCCGTCGCGAGGAGGACCGAGCACCGCGCTACCTCGTAGGGGACATCCAGCCCACGCCAGAGGTCAGCGGCCCGTCGAAGTTCGGGAAGTGCCTTCTGACAGTCACCGTCGGCAAGTGCCAGCTCGCCCAGGGCCCGCGCATGGGCTGCGCGAACGCTGTCGGACGCGAAATGCTCCGCGAGACTGCCCATCTCCTCGGCAGCGGCCGCGGCCTCCCGTGGAGCCCCAGCCGCAAGGAGGACCGTCACCGCTGCCGGCAGCAGATCCACGCGGGCACCCGATCCCGAGGACTCCCCCAGTGCACGCCGGATACCTGCGGCCGCCGCCGGAACATCGCCGAGGGAGAGCCTCAGCAGTGCCAGCCCCGGCTGCGTAGGACCTCCCGAGAACGCAGCTGCCCGGAAAGCCGCCTCGGCCTCGGGAAAGTCGCCGAGAAGACGATGCGATTCACCGAGCTCGTAACGGGCATGGCCGATAAGGCGTGTGCCTGCACCGTCCGCCAAGCTCCGACATGCCTCCTGAAGCTCAGCGAGGGCCGCCGCCCATTCTCCCGCGAGCCGGAGGTGGACTGCCCGGTACGTCAGGCAGTTGCCGTAGAACGGCCCTCCGAATGGAGGCACCGCATCCAACCAGGATCCAAGGGCGATGCTCCACTCGCGGACCCGCGACACATCCCGGGCTTCCATCTGGCAAGTGCCGATCGCCGCGCAGAAGAGCAGGCTCGTGGTTCTGGGTGTGGTTTCTCCCGCCAGAACGCGGAGCATCGCATCGTCCAGCCAATCGAGTCCGTCCGCGAGGTGGCCGGACTTGACCAGTGCGCGGCCGGTAAGAAGCGTCGAGAAGGCCAGCTGATCGGCGTCGTGCGCGGCAGTCGCCGTCGCTCGGGCGCGTGCCAGAAGTACGCCCGCCTCGTCGTACGCACCTGCCGCGATGCGACCGTAAGCCATGGTGATGAGCAGCCAACCGGGTTCTCCGCCGACGTCGTCCGGACCGAGTTCGCGAGCCCTTGCCATCCAGCCGTTGGCTTGGGCGAACTCGTTATTGAGGTTGTAAGCCTGCCACAGCCAGAACGCTGAGGCCAGCGCTGCGCGCACCTGACCGTCCGCTGCCCGCACTTCGAACGAACGCTCAAGCGCGGCTATCGCATCCTCATTCAGCCCTGCGATCTGTGCGCACTCGGCGAAGCGCTCCACATCCTCTACCCCGAGGGCCGGGAGCCCGCCGGCGGCGCGAAACTCGTCGCACGCCTCGCGCCACTCGTAGTCCATGTGGAGCGTCCGGGCCCGCGCCAGGTGATCTGCGTCGTCGGCCACGTCCACCTCCTGATCACCAGTATGCATCGGTGGACTGGGCAGAACTACCCAAAGCCGCGATGGCGAAGTCGGCCCGAAGTGCCGATGTCCGGGCGGGCCGCCAGCGGGATCCTGAAGGTAATCCGCACGGTGCGGATCAGTTGATTCAGGAGGCCATTATGTCAGAGCCGTTCATCTACTTCAGCACGTATACGGTGCGAGCCGGTCGTCTGGACGAAGCTCTCGAAGCATGCCGCGAGGTGGCGCGGCTTGTGGAGAGCCGCGAGCCCAGGATGCTTATTTTCCATTTCTTCGCCGACGAATCAGGCCGGAAAATCACCTGCCTTCAGGTCCATGCCGAGGCAGAGTCCATGGCCAATCACATGTCGGTGATCAGCGATCATCTGGCACAGTCCGGTTCATGGCTCGAGTCCTTTAGCAATGCCGTCACACTGGGCGAGCCTCCAGCCGCCCTGACGCAGTGGTATGAGGAGGCTGGCGAGCAACTGGACCAGTTCCCGCGGCACATCGCGGGCGTCACCAGGGTTGGGTCGCCCGTCGGGTGAGCAGAGGCCCGCGACTCGCGTATTTGCAGGAGACCGAGCCTGTTCGAGGACTCCATGACCGGGAGAATTAATCCTGGGTTTACACTAAAGCCATACCAGATCATCAGGTTGCTTAGTGTTGGTGGCGGGGAGGAACGCATGGGCGCATGTCGAAGCTACGCTTGCCTGGTCCAGTCTCTTAAGCTGGGGCGCATGCGCAGAATAATCCCCGCCACTGCCGCCACCCTTCTCCTCCTGGCTGCGACAGGTTGCGCCGTAGATACTTCCGGCGCAACCAAGGTCGCTGAGGATTTCCATCGTGCCGTCAATGCCTCAGACTGGGCTGCTGCTTGTGATTTGCTCCAGCCTGCAATCCGGGAAGAGGCTGAACAGCAGGACGGTGACGACTGCCAGACGCACTTGGCGTCCGCACATCTTCGAAACCCCGGAGAAGTGGTCAAAACCGAAGCCTATGGCAGGGAAGCATTGGTGCAGTTCGAGGGGGATGCCGTATTCGTAGCTGTTTCCGGCTCAAGTTGGCGGGTGACTGCGGCCGGATGCACTCCAAGGGAGGAAACCCCCTATTCCTGTGAAGTAGGAGGCAGATAGCAATGCGTGTCACCTTTACTCTCTATCTCATTCTCATCTTCGGCGGACTTGCCTATTTGGCCGCCGTTGGACTGGTTCACGGATAGGGCGCGACGTGAAAAAAGCCTTGAGGAACAACGGATTAAGTCTGTTTTTCGGTCTGATCTTCATCCTCGCATTGGCGGGTCAGGCCATTACGGGACAGGCCATCTTCAACGAGGACCAACTCACTGCCGGCCTTGATGAAATCACCTTCGTCCAATACATCACGTCGTCCAGCTTCGCGGTTGACGTGTCAGAAAACTGGCAATCCGAGTACCTGCAGTTTCTCCTCTACATCACAGCCACCATCTGGCTGCTTCAGAAGGGGTCGCCGGAATCAAAAGAGCTGGACAAGCCCGGCCTGGAATCCGACCAGGAACAACTCGTGGGTGAGCACGCCAACGCCAAGTCCCCCGCATGGGCCAAGGCCAAAGATTGGCGCTTGACGGTTTTCTCGAACTCGCTGGCCGGAACGATGGGACTGATTTTTGTCCTGTCCTGGCTGGTTCAGTCCATCGCAGGTCACGTCGCCTTCAACGAAGAGCAACTGCGCAACTTCCAAGAGCCCCTTTCCTGGGCTGAGTACCTGGTATCACCTGACTTTTGGAACCGTACCCTGCAGAACTGGCAGTCGGAGTTCCTTGCAGTGGGATCCATGGTGGTCCTTTCCATTTATCTTCGCCAGCGGGGATCACCGGAGTCCAAACCTGTTGGCGCAGCACATGATGAGACCGGGATAAGTGGCTGACCCTTCCGGGAATGGCGGGATTCCGGCATCCGTAGCTCAGTGGTCAGAGGAGGGGACTTTTAATCCTCGGGTCGTGGGTTCGAATCCCCATCGGATGCACCACGCCTGGCTCTACCCCACGCCGTGTATTGCGGTCCGGACTGAGTGGCGGAAGGCGGGCATCATGTCAAAGCTTGGATCAATGAGCCACTGAAGCTGGGTCCCGTCCCAGCTGGCCACGATGGAGGCAGCGGCGAGCTCAGCGTTACAGCTTGTATCGATGAGTCCTTTAGCTTGATCCTCGCGAATGTGAGCAGTGAAAGCCTGGCGGAGGTTTGTATAACGGGTTGTGAACCATTCATGGGCTGGGTGCCCCGGTGATGATGCCTCTGCACTGAGGACGGCCAGGAGACGTAGTAGCTGGGGATGCCCAAGGTTATATTCGGCCAGCCAAAGGATCGCTTCGAGGAGGCCGTCGGCAAGTCGACGGCGTTCGAACTCGCTGGCGGCCAGCTGATCCGCGTGCTCAAGCACGGCTTCGAGGAGCAGTTCCTTGCTGGGAAAATGGTGCATCAAGCCGGTGAAGCTTAACGAAAGGGTCTTTGCGATTTCCCGGAGAGAGCCACCGGTGTAACCGCGGGTGGCAAACTCAATGGTGGCGGCTTCGATGATTTGCCGTCGGCGGGCTTCCGTTTTCGCGTAGCTGCCGCGCGTAGCTCTTTTGGGGGTTGGCGTAGCGGAAGTAGTCACGTGGCAATGCTACGCGGACCGGGGGGTCAACCAGGTGGCCGACCCCCCGTCTGTCGTCATCGGACGCGGCGAATCGGAACGAGGACCACCGCTGCCAGAACCGCAAGCGCAACCGCCATCCCGAAGACCAGCTGGAATCCTGCGATCGATACGACTATCCCGGCGACGATCGGGGCAATGATCTGCGGTCCGGTATTGGCAATGTTAAGGATGCCCATGTCCTTGCCTTGGTTCTCGGCGTCCGGGAGGACTTCAGCGAGCAACGCCTGGTCAACGGCGATATACATTCCGTAAGCGAAACCCCCGACGGCCAGGAACAGGTAGAAGGCACTAAGGTCGGCGGCAAAGACGAGCGGAAGTTCGGCTGCGGCGAACACCAACGAAGCGACGATGACGATTGGTTTGCGCCGCCTGATCCTGTCCGAGAGCGGGCCCGAGATCAGCGTGGCGATTCCTGAAGAGACGGCCATGATCACGCCGCCTGTCCCGATAACTGCGCCCGCTTCGGCAATATCGAGTCCGATGTAGTCCGTCAGGACGAAGAGTTGGTACAGCAAGACCATCATGAACGACAGGAGAAGAAGGAAGCGCCCGACAAGGGCGAGAAGGAAATCCCGGTCCCTTGGAGGAACGAAGCCGCGCAACAGCGCGCCAAGGGACAGAGGTTCGCGTACGACGTCGCGGTTGTCCTTCTCACGCGAGAGGAGGACGAAGACGATCATCGCCACCGCAATGAGCCAAGGCAGCCAACGAAGTCCCTCCCTCGGCATGGTGATGTAAGCGCCACCAACGATTGCGCCCAGACTCTGCGCCAGGAGCTGACCGAGTCCGATGAGGGTGGAGGCCTTCCCAAGGTTCTTGGCGCTCACCCGTTCGGGCAGCACAGCGAACAGCGGAGCGAGGACGACAGCAAGCCCGATCTGGAACACAACCCAGAGAATGACCAGGACAGCGAACTCGCTCGTGAACGACATCATCGTCGCGGCAAGGCCGAGGAGGATACCCCCGCTTGCAATCCAAGGATTTCGCCGTCCGAAACGGGTACGCGTCCGATCGGACAGGGCACCAAAGACGATCGTCGCTATCATGCTGGCGATCGAGCCAGCCGCTGCCAGCGTGGCATAGAGTGCGACCTTTTGATCCGGATCCATCTGGGCCATGAGGGCGGGGATAAGCGCACCGGCGGCGCTGAACGGTAGCATCCAGCCGGCGTGCGCCAGGAAGAGAAGTGGTCCCAGGCGCCCTAGTCGTGGGGCCGGCAGAGCGTCCTGGGACTGGCCTGGGGCTGAGGAAGTTATTGCCATGTGCGATGCTCCTTTGCATGGGGACGAAGGTCCGACAAGGAAGACGTTAGCTCAAAAACAGTGCATGCGCTACATTTTTAGAAAATTTACCACGCTCTGATATTCTAAAACCGTGCACTTGCCACATTTTCACCAATGGAGGTCCCAATCGTGTCAACCGAAGTACTTGTCGACGTGAAGTTGAGCTCGACGCATGTTCCGGCGCTGGATAGATCGACTGGACGGGCACGACTCATCGTTGACGGCTCCCCCTTCCTGGTCCGCGGCGTCGAACTGCATAACTCGTCCAGTTCGTCTGCTTCAGCACTCCAGGGTGGACTGGAGTCAGCCCGCAGTGTTGGTGCGAACACAGTCCTGGCACCGGTGTCGTGGGAGACAGTCGAGCCCAGCGAGGGCAGCTTTGAACTGGACCACGTCACGAGCTTGATTGAGTCCACCCGCAGTGCTGGATTGCGTTTGGTCATCCTCTGGTTCGGGGCCTGGAAGAATGGGGCCTCCACCTACGCCCCTGCCTGGGTAAAGCGCGACTGGACCCGCTTTACGCGATGCGTTCTCGCGGATGGGCGTCTCACTGACACGCTTTCCCCCTTCACCGAGGAGTCGTTGGATGCCACGGCGTTTGCTGCACTGATGCGCCACATCGAGCTGATCGACGGCGATCACAGAACCGTCCTCATGGTGCAGGTGGAGAACGAGGTTGGCCTCCTTGGCGCATCACGGGATCATTCCTGTCCGGCCAATGCTGCGTTCGCCAAACCAGTGCCACAGCCTGTGGTTGATGCCCTGGCAGGCCGACCAACACAAGCACTGGGCGCCAATATCACCGTGTGGCCGGAAGTACTTCCCTCCCCCGACCGCTCTGACGAGGCCTTCATGGCGTACGGAATCGCCACCCACATCGAACGTGTCGCTCATGCCGGTCGGCAGCATTCTGCCCTTCCATTGTTCGTCAACGCCTGGCTGGACAGCGATATCGACGTCGACCTTCCGGGCTTTGCTGTTGCTGGAGGACAGCGCCCTGGCATCTATCCAAGTGGTGGGCCGCTCCCCCACGTCGCCGACATCTGGCAGGCGTGCGCGCCCTCCATCGACCTGCTGGCACCCGATCTCTATTTCGGAGACAGCCGGACAATCTTCGGCAACTTCCTTGCGGCATCCAAGGGATTGTTCATCCCGGAAATGCGGCGCGACATTACGGGAGTCGGGCAGATCTTTGAAGCGATCGGCGAATTCGGCGCCCTCGGCGTATCGCCGTTCGGCGTTGATTCCGGGAGCGCCGAGGACCTCCAAGCACTGACTGACGCGTACGACCTCCTCGCCCGCGCCGATCCTATTCTTAGCGACACTGACCACTCCGGCGGCCAACAGCGCGGGTTCTACCTCAACGATCAACAGCCGCAGATCGACCTCGTCTTTTCGAATGTTCGAATGACTGCTACGCGGGTGACAGCCATCGGAACCGACCCCACCGGCACGTGCGCTTACGGGATAATCCGCCAACTCGGATCTGATGAGTTCGCTGCGATCGGCCGAGGGTTCAAAATCGCCTACGCCGCCATCGACGGGGAATCGAACGTTGGCATGGAATCCGTGCAGGAAATAGTCGGGGTGGCTGAAGCCGGATCCGGACGTTTACTCAACGGGGATGAGACAGCAGGCGGCACTTCCTGGATCCATCCACACGGCGAACCAATGTCCACCGCGTTCTTCCCGATTCCGATGGGGCACGCGCACTCCGGCATCTCGATCTGCCGCATCTACTCGTATCCTCGAATGTCGCATTAGTGTCGAGCTCGGCAGGTTCCGGGCAGTAGCGGACGCTGATCTGATTAGTCGGCGAGCTCTTTGGAGTGGGAGAAGGTCAATAGCGTTGCTCGACACACTCAATGGGCTTGCCCAACTGGTTTGATTGGATGGGAGCACACCCCGTCACGCCGCTGGGGCTGTGCGCCGTTGAACGCACCCGACAGCAATCAGGCAGGTACCAGCATGCTCGACCTCCATCGCCTCACGCTCCTCAGGGAAGTCAAGCTGCACGGCAGCATGAGTGCCGCCGCCCGCGAACTTTCCTACAGCCACTCCGCCATCTCACAGCAGCTCGGCTTGTTGGAAAAGGAGACTGGTGTCGTCCTTCTCGAACGGGTGGGGCGCAATGTCCGGCTCACCCCGGCAGGCGAGGAACTCGTGCGCAATACGGAGGCCATACTGGCCGCGATGGAGCGCGCTGAGGCTGATCTTGCGACCTCCCATGAACGGCCCCAAGGGGTTGTGACCATAGCGGCATTCAGCACTATCAGCCGTAGCGTGATGCCTTTTGCGCTGGCGGAGCTGGCCCGAAATTATCCCGGTCTCGACGTCAGGTTGCGACGCGAGGATCCCGAGCAGGCGGTGGTCCAGCTGATCTCGCGGCAGGTCGATGCCGTGGTCAGCGATGCGTTTCCGGGGACTACAGTGGCTCCGCCCGGAGGAGTGCACACCACGCTGATCGGCCAGGACCCCATCCGCGGCTACCTCCCCCATGGCCCGGAGTTCGCTGACTTTGACGATCTAAAGAAGCTGCGTTGGGTAGCAGAGCCACTCCACACAGCCTCCTCACAATGGGCCATGCGGGTCTGCCGCGAACTAGGCATCGAGCCGGTTATCGCCTATGTTTCTTCGGACCTGCTTTTCCACCTCCGCCTGGTTGAACAAGGTCTGGCCGCTGCCTTCCTGCCTGACATGGTGGTGCGTGAAGCAGGCAGTGTGATGACGCCTAGTTCCTGGCTGCCGGCAGATCAACAGCGCAGCATCCAGTTCCTGGTTCGGTCCGGCTCGGAGCGCAGCGCTTCCCTGATAGCCGTGCGGGAAACAATTACCCAAGCGCTGCAGACTGTCCTCGTGTAAGAAGCGCTTACAGATAAACGTCGAAAATATTCGCTTTTGTTTACTCTTTTCCGTGGCTACATTTGCTTCAGGCATGCTCCACTCCGCGGCGTCCTCGCCAACGCCAGGGTCTGGGAGCCAACCGCCACTACCGAAAGAGAGAACCGATGAGCCTCATATCCGACGTCGCTGCATCCCTGATTGCGGCAGACCCCGCCAGCCTCCAACACGCGGATGCCGTCATCCAATCCATCAGCCTTCCCAGCTCCGGCATCGCAGTCCAGGACCCTGCAACAGGCGAAACCATAGCCCATGTCCCCGACGCTGATGTTCAGACCGCACTGGAAGCTGTTGCGACGGCCGACAAGGCTGGAACGGCCTGGTCCAAGAGCACCCTTCGCCAGCGCGCCAGCGTGCTGCACGCCTGGTACGACAAGCTCGTTGCCCACACTGAAGATCTCGCTCACCTGATTTCGCGCGAAATGGGAAAGCCCTTGGCAGAGGCACGCGGCGAGGTCAAATACGGTACCGACTTTGTTCGCTGGTACGCCGAGGAAGCGGTGCGTCCCGCAGGGAACTTCCGCGAAACGCCGGATGGTGGCGCGAGCCTCCTGACGCGCCGCTCCCCCGTCGGCCTGGCGGTCCTGATCACGCCATGGAATTTCCCATTGGCGATGGCAACCCGAAAAATCGCACCCGCTCTGGCTGCTGGATGCCCCGTAGTCATCAAGCCTGCAACCCTCACTCCCCTCACGACGTACTTTGCTGTTCAACTCGCCATCGAGGCAGGCGTACCGGAAGAACTTATCCAGGTCATCACGACCTCAAAATCAGGCGCGTTCAGCGAAGCCGTCCTGCTCGATCCCAGAGTCAGGAAGGTTTCTTTCACCGGATCGACGCCGGTGGGCCGGCAGCTCCTGAAGCTTGCGTCCCAGAACGTGCTCCGAAGCTCAATGGAGCTTGGCGGCAACGCTCCGCTCATCGTCTTCAACGACGCCGATCTTCAGCGGGCAGTGGATGGAACGTTTGCCGCAAAACTGCGAAATGGCGGCCAGTCCTGCATTGGAGCCAACCGAATCTACGTCCAGGACGCAATAGCGGATGACTTTGTAGCAGCGCTCACCGAACGCTTCGCCCAGGTCGCGGTGGGAAGCGGCCTCGGACAGCAGACAGGACTCGGTGCGCTGATCGACGACCGTGCGGTCGCTCAAATGCAGGCCTACACCGAGAACGCCGTGGCCCTGGGCGCCACACTGCTCACCGGCGGCCACGGATACGATTCCGCAGGCAACTTCTTCGCCCCGACCGTCCTGGACCGCGTTACGGAAGATTCCGACGTCGCCCAGTCCGAGATTTTCGGCCCCATCGCCGCGATACAGCGCTTCAGCTCCGAGGCCGAAGTAATTGACCGCGCCAACGCCACAGAATTCGGCCTCGCCGGCTACGTCTTCACCGAGAACCTGGACCGTGCCCTTAATGTCGCCGACAGTCTCCAGACAGGAATCGTCGGCATCAACCAAGGCGTCCCATCCAACGCAGCCGCCCCCTTCGGGGGCGTCAAGCAGTCAGGTCTCGGGCGTGAAGGAAGCGCCGAGGGGCTCGAAGAATACGAGAACATCCGCTTCTACAACGTGGCGCGACGCGCCACGGTTTAGCGCCGGCTCGTTCCTATCCAAATACCATCCGTTGAGGCCGGCGCCATATTGATGCCGGTCTCAACGGTCCGTTCAAGGGTTCTGGGAGTCAGGACCTTCCAGGACTTCTCCCAAATGTCGGCGTAGGCGCTTGATGATTTCGGCAAGGGCATCCAGGTCCTCGGGGCTGAGCGCGTCAATGAACAGCTCGCGTACGAGCCGGAGATGTGGCGCGGACGACGCGCGGAAAGTGCGTGCGCCGTCGTCGGTGAGCTCCACCACCGCACCGCGATTATCGTTACCGGACTTTTTTCTGCAGACGAGCCCCCGGCTCTCCATGCGTCCCAAATGATGGGACAGCCTGCTACGCTCCCACCCAATTCCTTCAGCCAGGGCCGAGGACCTGAGACGGTGTCCGTCCGCTTCGCTTAGCGCCAGGAGCACAGAGTAATCCCCCGGTGACACGCCGGAGGTGGCCTGGAGCCCTGCAGCCATCGCCTGCTTGATGTCCTCACTTGTCTCCACGTATTCACGCCAAATAGCCAGCTCATCGGCAGTTGGACTCCGCCGGACGCCCTTGCTGCTTTGCTCCATCACAACTTCTCCCCTCGCTTGACATGTCAACAATACTGGGGTGATGATTGACGCGTCAATTAAGTAATTGATGTATCAATTAGCGAAGGGCCGTGAGCACGTGATCTTTGGTTTGGATACTTTTGGCGATATCCCGCTGGACGATAGCGGCATACCCGTGAGCCACGCCCGCGCCATCCGGCAATTGGTGGATGAAGCCGTGATCGCTGATCAGCTGGGCGTGGATGTCTTCACCGTTGGTGAACATCACCGTCCCGAATATTCGGTGTCATCCCCGGAAACCGTCCTGGCTGGCATGGCCACTGTTACCTCCCGCATCCGGCTTGGATCCGGCGTGACGGTGCTCAGCTCTGACGATCCTGTACGGGTCTTCCAGCGGTTTGCCACCCTTGATGCACTGTCCAACGGCCGTGCCGATGTAATTCTGGGCAGGGGTTCCTTCACGGAGTCGTTCCCGCTTTTCGGCTATGACCTGAAGGACTACGACAAACTCTTTGAGGAAAAGATTGAGCTCTTCGCCCAACTCCTGAAAGAGAAACCCGTCACCTGGACCGGCTCCACGCGCACGCCGCTGGTGAACGCGGATGTCTATCCGAAGACGGAGCACGGCCTCAAGACCTGGGTCGGCGTTGGAGGCACGCCCGAGTCCGTGGTCCGGACTGCAAGGTATGGCTTCCCTCTGATGCTCGCCATCATTGGAGGTCAGCCTGAGCGGTTCACGCCCTTCATTGATCTCTACAACCGGGCCTCCGCAGAATTCGGCACCACAGCATGGCCTGTAGGAATGCACTCCCCCGGGTTCATAGCCGATACCGACAACGAAGCCAAAGAGATCTTCTGGCCCCACTACAAAATAGTCCGTGATCGCATCGGAGCACTCCGCGGTTGGCCCCCCGTCCGCCGCTCAGACTTTGAAGCGGAAATCGAGCACGGCTCCATGTACATCGGCTCCGCCGAGACGGTGGCCAAGAAGATCGCACGGGCAGTCGCCGCCATGGAAATCGGCCGGTTCGACCTCATCTTCACCTCCGGAGCCCAGCCGATCAGCCACCGGCTCAAAGCAGTAGAACTCTACGGCAGCAGGGTGGTTCCCATGGTCCGCGAAATCCTTGCGGATAGTGGCCACCCGGCCGGTTCCTGATTGCACCTTCCTCAAGAAAGTACAAACATCATGAACATCACCCTCTGGGTCATCACGGCAATCCTTGCTGATTTCAAATAAGGCGACCCTTGACGGTGCACGAGCGCGCTCAGACAAGGCACTGGCCAACCCGTGACCCCGGAGAACTTCCAACATCCGGTTCTAATATCGGGCTAAGGGCCGGACATCTGCATTGGCTGCAGTTGTCCGGTCCAGGCCGGCGGAACCCCTGGGCACCAACCGCCAAACGTTGGGGGTCATTGGCAGTTATTTGGATTCCGCTGCATTTAGTAAAGACCAACAGGCAGACTTGGTGCACGAGTAGTCAGTACTCGTCTTTCGTCCAAAACCGTGGCCACGCTACCTGTTACGCTGCCGCCACCTCCCACAGATCGCATTCGCGCCACGTTAATCCTGCCGTCCCGGAGAGTCTGCGGATAGGTTGATACCGAGGGCCTGCGTTGGTCCGCAACAGCCGTGACCCTTTCCCAGGAATGAGCCTGAATGATCTCCTCATCACTGAGCAAACGAGTTCTTGCCGCGGTGCAGGCGCTGTCGTTGGCGAGTGCCGGCGTCACCGCTGCCTTGCTCGTAACCACCGTGGCTGGTGGTGGCGCTGCGCCGGCAGCGGCGGCAGATACTCTCCCCCTCCACCATATTGATATGGATGGAATCGTCTCCCTGGTTGGAATGCCGTACGTAGGGTCAGAGCTTCGAATGGGGGCTCCAGCGGAATTCTCAGGGTGCGATAAGACTGAGGCAGCCCCTGCTGGCTACACGATCGAATGGCTCAGTAATGGAACAACTCTTCCTCCCGAACGTCAGGTCGAACCGCTCAAAATTCTGCCTGAGGACCGCGGGAATCGCCTCTCCTTCAACGTCTACGCCACGACGCCGGAAAAGCCACAATGCGGTGACTCCCTGCGGGGCGATGAAAACACCCTGTTGCACAGTAAGGAGACCGCGCCAATTGCAGCCTCCAACCGAGCCACGGGTTGGACCGGGCGGGGCAACTTCGAGCTGCTGGGCCGTACTGACGACGGGGACCTGGTCCTCTATCCACGCACTTATACGTATGGTTTGGGAGCCTGCGATGCAGGAACATGCCCAAGCTACGAGTCAGCGCAGTGGGATGAACCCAGACTTGTTGGCATTGGATGGGACGTCTTCAACATCGTATTCTCACCCGGCGATTTCGACGGCGACGGTAGTAACGACATCCTCGCCCGAGACGCGCAGGGAGACCTCTATCTCTACCCGGGCGATGGCCGCGGAGGCTGGTTGGACAGATCTGTTGTGGGCACGGGCTGGAACAGTTTCGACGCGATCGTCGGCCCCGGCGATTTCGACGGGGACGCGATCAACGATGTGCTCGCCCGCGACGCCGAAGGTGACCTCCGCCTGTACCCCGGCGATGGCGACGGCGGTTGGAAGCAACCACGCGTTGTGGGCACCGGGTGGCAGGTCTTTGACAAGATCGTTGCCCCGGGAGATTTAAGCGGTGACGGTGATGTCGACATCCTCGGACGTGATTACACCGGCTACATGCACGAATACCGTTCCAATGGCGAAGGAGGCTGGGAAGGGGCCGGTACCTGGGGCCCTGACTGGGACGTGATGTCCGAGATCATCGGTGTCGGCAGCTACACCCACAACCTGGGCGAGGCAATCCATTGGGGGCACACGGTGACCCGAAACGACACCATTGCCATCAACCCGGACGGAGACCTGCTCAAGTACAGCGGGTTTGTTCCTACCGACGAAACCATTGGAACCGGTTGGGATATTTTCCGTTCCCTCATCTGACCCTGAGGCAGGTTCTGCGTGAGACCTGGAAGAACCGTCATGTTGGTCCAATCGAGTTGAACGCTTGACCAGCGGTCCGGTAAACGGACATGCTGACGACAACAGTGGCCAACGGTCATCAGAACAGCATCCAAGGGAAATTGCCGCATGCGCACGCATTTGTCACACTGGGGAGCCTTCGAAGCCGAAAGTGACGGTAAAGCTCTGCTGTCTGTCAGACCTTGGTCCCAAGACCCCGACCCCCGTGACCTCTTGGACAACATGGCGTCCGCACAACACCACCCCACTCGTATCCTGCGCCCTGCCATTCGTGCTGGCTGGCTGGAACGTGGGCCCGGAAGCGGGTCTGGCCGGGGAAATGAACCCTTTGTTGAAGTTTCCTGGGATCGTGCAATTGAGTTGGCCAGTGCAGAGCTGGGGCGTGTCTACTCCGAAAAAGGCCCTTCCGCTGTGTACGGATGTTCATATGGCTGGGCCAGCGCCGGCAGATTTCATCACGCCCAAAGTCAGATCCACCGATTCTTGAACTCGTTGGGAGGCTATGTTTCTGGCGTAACGGACTACAGCTACGGCGCCTCGGGTGTGCTTCTGCCGCACATCATCGCTGCCTCGCCCTATCAGGTCATGGCTGGGGCAACCTCATGGGAAGTGGTGAGTGAGAACACAGAACTCTTCATTGCCTTCGGGGGAGTTTCCGAGAAGAACAGCGCAATTGCTCCTGGAGGAGTCGGGCGCCATGTCGCAAGGGCCGCAATCCGGAAAGCAGTAGCTCGCGGGTGCCGCTTCATTGACGTGACGCCGATAGGCGACGACACCTACAAGGAAGCCGGTGCCGAGTGGATCGCGCCGCTGCCGGGAAGCGACGCCGCCCTAATGCTGGCCCTTGCGTATGTGCTGGACGATGAGAAACTCGCCGACGAGAAGTTCCTAGCCCAGTATTGTGTCGGTCTTCATGAATTCCTGCCGTACCTTCGTGGGGATGTCGACGGTGTTCCAAAAAATCCAAGCTGGGCTGAAAAGCTGACGCGGATTCCGGCGATTCGAATTACCGAACTCGCACGTGACATGGCTGAATCACGGACCATGATCAATTTGAGCTGGTCCATGCAGCGGCAACAGCACGGTGAGCAGCCAATATGGCTTGGGGTGACCCTCGCCGCGATGCTGGGACAGATAGGGTTGCCTGGTGGAGGATTCCAGCACGGTTACGGGTCCTCCGCAGATGTGGGACTACCCCTGCGTGTCGCCGGTGCGCCTTCATTTCCCCAAGGCCGCAATCCCGAGACTTCATATGTTCCTGTGGCCCGGATAGCCGACATGTTGCTCAATCCGGGAAGCCAGATAGATTTCAACGGCAAGCGAATCACCCTGCCAGAGATCGAGTTGATTTACTGGGCCGGCGGTAACCCATTCCATCACCATCAGGACTTGGCACGATTCCGGAAGGCATGGGCCCAACCAGCTACTGTCATCGTGAATGAACAGTTCTGGACCAGCACAGCACGCCATGCTGACATCGTGCTCCCGGCAACCATGTCAATAGAGCGAAACGACTACGGAGCGGGCCGAAGTGACCCCACGTTTTTCCCGATGCATGCACTGACTGAACCTGCCGGCAGTGCCCGGGATGATTATGATATTTTCGCCGCAATAGCAGCCAAACTTGGAACAGCTGACGCGTTCACGGAGAAACGTGACACGATGGCCTGGCTCCGCCACCTTTACGGACAATGGACTAGCGAGCTTGGCGAACGAGGCGTCAACGTGGTTGATTTCGACACATTCTGGGAATCAGAAAAGATCGAGATCCCCGTCATTGAACCTGGCCAAATTTTGCTCTCGGACTACCGTCAGGATCCCGAGAAGTACCCGCTCGGAACACCGAGTGGAAAGATCGAAATATTCTCCTCGACAATTGCCGGTTTTGGCTATGCCGATTGCCCGGGCCACCCCGTGTGGATCGAACCTGACGAATGGCTTGGCTCCTCAGGCGACTATCCACTGCACCTCATTGCCAACCAGCCGAAGACAAAACTCCACAGTCAACTCGATGTAGGGGCCACAAGCCAGAAATCCAAGATCCAGGGGCGAGAACCCCTACGAATGAACCCGGATGACGCGGCAGCTCGCGGCCTTGAAAACGGACAGGTTGTTCTCGTGCGGAATGACCGGGGAAGTTGTCTGGCCGGTTTGGCTATCAGTCCTTCTCTACGGCGCGGCGTTGTTCAGCTTTCAGCGGGAGCTTGGTATGACCCGGCACCGAATGACCCATCATTTTGCAGGCATGGGAATCCCAATGTCCTCACAGCAGACAGGCCGTCCTCAAGCCTGTCACAGGCCACGACCGCGCAACACGCGCTCGTCGAGGTGGAAGCCTGGTCGGCTGAAATCCCCGATCTCACGGTGACAATTCCCCCCGTTTTGATCCCAGAGCGTTAGCATCTTCAGTGGTTTTGTCCACGGTCAGGGGCCATATAGGCCCCTGACCGTGGACAACACGGTTCCCGAAGTGAGACGCGATCGGAATTACAGCCTTCAAACGCAGGACTCTTGGAAAAGGTGGAGAATCCTATCGCCGCGACTGGAAGAAGCTAGGCATCGATCACCATGTCGGTCCGCGCTGTGGAGCAGCAGGGCAGGAACTTGCCAGCATCGATTTCCCGAGCCCGGATCCCACCCTGGTGGTTCATTTCCACCTCACCGGAAAGCTTGACGACCTTGCACGAGCCGCACATGCCTTCCTTGCAGTTCGCCCCGATCCTGACGCCCGCCCGCTGGGCCGCCCCCAGGATGTGTTCGGTGGGGTCGATGCGCACATTGATTCCGGTGCGCATGAAGGACAGGGTGAGGCTTCCCGTTCCGACTGTGTCGAAGCTTGAAGCATCCGGGGACGCGGCCTGCGGCACCGCGTCCGAACCGCCGTCGAGGGCTTCCACATTGGGCGCATCGGGATCGATGGTTTCCAGCGGCAGTCCCCCGGCCTTCAGGGTTCCCTCGGCATCGTAGCCTGGCTCGTAGAGCCCGAACGCTGTGGGCTGGCTTTCGTAGTAGTCCTCCGCGGAATCGGCGATTTCCTCCGCAATTTCCTCGGCAATGTCCGCCGCCAGCGCGAGCTCCGCCTGATACTCAAGGATGGTCTGGCGGTCTCCCGAAAAGAATTCCATGTAGATGGACGTGTCGTCGACGCCGACCTTCCCCAGGAGCTCCGTTGCGGTGTTCAGGTAACCCTCAGGACCGCAGGCATAGACCTGGCGGCCGTTGGCGTCGGGGGCCACTTCGTCAAGCATGGCCGCCGTCAGCCTTCCGGTGAGTCCTTCCCACCCCTCCGGTTTGCTGCGGTCGCCAAGGGAGTAGAAGACCTTGACCCGCGAGTCCACGGAGGCGATGTAGGCCAACTCCTTGTGGAAAGCAAAGCCTCCAGCCTCCGCGCCGTGATAGAGCACGATGACGTCCGCGTGCCCGGGCAGGGAGTGGATGGTCCGCACCATGGACATGATGGGGGTGATCCCTGCGCCGGCAGCCAACAAGAGGTAGCGTGCCCGGCGGTCGGCATCGGGCAGGTGAAATGCCCCAACCGGGCCGAGCATGTCCAGGACGGTGCCGGCTTTGATGTTCTCGTGCACCCAAGGAGAGACAAGGCCAGTGGCGTCGCGTTTGACTGTGATGTTAAAGGTCCACGGCTGAGTGGGCGAACTGGACAGTGAGTAGCTGCGGTCCACCGGATCCTGGTCCTCGCCGTTCACGGGAAAGGCGACGTTCACGTACTGCCCCGCACGGAACGCCAGTGGCGCACCGTCACAGCGGCGGAACACGAAGGTCATCATGCCGCCCACCTCGGGAACCACCTCAACACATTCGGCCATGAACTCCTGCGGATGCCAAGGGCCCAACGCGCGGGCTGCGCTGGCGGGACCCTCGGTGCTTCCCATCACCCTGTTCCAGGGCATCTCAAGACCGCGAATGCGCTGCGGTTCCTGGACTGCCGTCTCAGTGAGGAGTTCAATCATGCCAGGTGCTCCTGGACACGCTGCACGTACCAGTTGATGAATGCCTCCACTTGGTATTCGCTCTTCATGTACGGGCCGGGCTCGTAGGCGGGGCTGCCGGCGCCCGTCTGGCACAGCTCCACGAACGCCTTGTCCTGCAGATTGGTCTGCTTCCAGGTGTAGGTGAGCTTCTCCAGGTCGTAGTCGACACCTTCCACGGCGTCGTCGGCTACCAGCCAGGTGGTGCGGACCAGGGACTGGTGCTCGTTGATGGGGAAGACCCCGAACGTGATGACGTGGTCGCTCTGGAAGTGGAACCAGCTGTTGGGCTGAAGGTGCATCGAGCAGCGGCCAAGCCGGAAGTCCGGCAAATCGCCGAGCAGCTTCTTGGAGAGCCTGTGCCCATCGGGCGAGAACGATTCGCCGTCGCCGTCCAACGATTCCCGTGAGATTCGGATTCCAGCAATTCGCGTGTCGAGCTCTTCCACCACCTCGTAGGGAAGGCCATAGCGGCGGCAACGCTCCTCGAGCGATGCCTGTGCTTCCTTGTTGCGGTCCCACACCTCTTCAAGGTGGGCCGGGATCAGGCCCTCCGTCAGGCCCCAGGTGGGGAAGAGGGAACAAGCGAGCTCCGGGTGGCCGTCGCAGTGGTAGCACTCACGGTTGTTCTCCATGACGAGCTTCCAGTTGCCCTCTTCAACGATGTTCTGCTGGTAAGCGACTTTCGTCTTGGACAGATCGTGGGGTGCGAGGTAAGGCTCGAAGATCTTGGAGGTCTCGTCAAAGTCGGTGGGCGGTTCGTCCGCAATGCAGACGAAGATGAGTCCGGCAACCACCCGGCTGTGGGCGCGCTTGAGGCCGAAGCACCCCTTGTCGAACTTCGTCTCCCCCGGCGCCGAGGCATGGATCAGGTTGCCCTCCGGGGAGTATGTCCAGGAGTGGTAGCCGCAGACCAGGTTGCCTGTTGACCCGGCGGGCTCGGTCAAGACGCGGGCGCCGCGGTGGCGGCAGACGTTGTGCAGTACGTTCACGCCGCCGTCGTCATTGCGCAGCACGATCAGGGAGTAGGGACCATAGTCGACGGTGACGTAGTCGCCCGGCTCCGGAAGTTCCGCGATGCTGGCGGCAAAGATCCAGTGCTGGCCAAAAATGGCTTCCATGTCGATCTTGAAGATCGTGGCATCCGTGTAGAAAGGCGCATCGAGGGAATATCCCTTGCGCCGGAACTCGAACAACTCGCTGATCTCTGCCAGCTGCTCTGCAGGCAATGATGAAGCGAGTTTTCCGCGTGAATTGAGGGGCAAGACTGGAGCAGACATGTGTTTCCTCCCGGGAGGCCTGGGTTAGCGTGCGATTCATGGCGACCAAGGGTGCTTGGGTGCAACCGATGTTGTATTCAAAATCCTTGTAGTCATGAGATTAGGGACGAATGAGCTGCAACAAAAGCGCAACATTTAGAAGATAACCATGCACAATAGGTGCATGATCGATGCGAGACTCATCACACTTCGAGTGTTTGCCCGCTGCGGCACCATTGGCGCCACCGCGGAGCTCACAGGCTATTCTCCCTCCGCCGTCTCCGCGCAGTTGCGCGAGCTCCAGCGCGTGCTTGGAATGCAGCTGCTGACGAAGGACGGCCGGGGGGTGCGTCTGACCGCCACCGGCCGCTTTCTCGTGGCCGGTTCGGACACCCTCATTGCCGACTGGGAGAGCCTGCGCGCCGCAGCCATGGAGGCCGGGGACCAGGTGCAGTCCCATTTTGGCCTCGGAGGATTCTCGACGGCGGCCGCCCAGTTGCTCGCGCCGCTCGCCGCGACTCTTCGCTCAACCCGTCCACAGCTGGAAGTGCAGGTACTCGAGGCCAATCCGGCCCGCTGCTTCGACTTGTTGGTTGCCGAGCGAATCGACCTCGCGGTGATTGTTGCCATGCAGTCCGATACGTACGCTGAGGACGATCCGCGCTTCGAACAGACCGTCCTGCTCGATGACCCCCTGGACGTGATCATTCCCTCTGACCATCCGTTGGCATCGCGGGAAACAGTGACTCTCCAAGAGCTGGCGTCAGAACCTTGGATCACCGAGGCCGCCGGCTCCACCTACCATTCCCTCTTCACCGCGGCGTTCACCGCAGCCGGGGTAACACCACGAATTGCCCATGAAGCCGTTGAGTGGGAAACCCAGATCGCCTTCGTGGGCGCAGGGCTTGGCGTGGGCCTACTGCCGCGACTGGCGCCGCTGCGTAGTGCAGAAAACGTAGTTCGCCTCCGTATCACCGGCAGGGGTAAGCCCGCGCGCCGCATTGTCGCCGCGGTGCGGCGTGGCAGCATCACGTCGCCCCTGATCCAGGAGTCTCTCGGCATCCTGCAGCAAAGCGCCAATCGAATTCTCACCGCCCGGCCCGAAGACGATCTCTGAAATCCTGGTCTGCTGCAGACCTATGACGGGCGTCGTCATAGGTCTGTGGGACACGCAGCACCTCATTGCATGATCTGCCGACATGACATTGCGCCCCACCCGATGCTGTAGACGATGTACCCGTACGCATTCCGCACCAAAGACCGTGGAGCGCCATGGCCTCCTCTGCAAGGGCGACGGTAAGGGCGGCTGGGCCGGTTCCCGGGTTGCCGTGTGGGACTGGCATATTTTCGACACCGTCCTGTGAGGTCCTGCGGACCCTATGCGCAGACCCTCCTTGTCTCGCTGCGCCGCCTGGGGCAGCTAATAACTGGTAACGCGCGTTAGCTGCCGAACATGTGACTTAGGTTACCCTCCCGCCTGTGTTCTGGCAACCCGCGATGACAACGATGTCCCAACGCTCTGAAAACGAGGAATCGCCCCACATGCCCCTAAAAAACCGTTGACTTGTCCGATGGACTTGTCGTAGCTTCTGAGAGCACTGACAACGTTGTCTAGGTGGGGATAGGCACGCCGCAATGGAGGGCGACCGAAAAGAATGATGAGAAAAATCAAGATCAACAGGATGCGGGTGGCAACGTCTGCGTTGACGTTGGCGGGACTGACGCTTACGGGCGTCATGGCTGGTGTGACACCAGCATCCGCGGGACCAGAAGTGGGAAGTGAGCAATTTCGGCCTGCTTACCACTACACACCGGCGAAGAATTGGATGAACGATCCCAACGGGATGATTTTCCATAAAGGTGTCTACCACCTCTTCTACCAGCACAACCCCTCCGGCAACACGTGGGGAAACATGTCCTGGGGCCATGCGACGTCCAAGGACCTGGTTCACTGGCAGGAGCAGCCCCTCGCCCTCTCAACCGACGCACAGGAAGATGTGTTCTCCGGCAGCATTGTCGTTGACAAGGACAACACAACCGGCTTCGGGACGAAGGAAAACCCCCCGCTGGTGGCCATCTACACCAGCGCCTACAAGGATGCCTCCCCACACCGAGGCCTGCAGGCCCAGTCCCTGGCGTACAGCCTGGATGATGGCCAGACCTGGACCAAGTACTCCGGTAATCCTGTGCTGAACCGCAATTCAGCAAACTTCCGCGACCCGAAGGTCTTCTGGTACGACAGCCCATCCGGCGGCGGGTATTGGGTCATGACCGCAGTCGAATCGCAAGATCACAAGGTTCTCCTCTACAAATCCGGCAATCTCAAGGACTGGACTGCCTTGAGCGAATTCGGACCGGCCAACGCCAGCGGCGGCCAGTGGGAATGCCCTGATTTGTTCCCGCTCGCGGTGGATGGGGATAAGAACAACATCAAGTGGGTCATGGTCGTCAACATCAACCCCGGCGGTGTCGCCGGAGGCTCGGCTGGACAGTACTTCGTGGGCAACTTCGATGGCACCACGTTCACCTCCGAAACCACGAAACCAGCCACGGCGGCACCGGCCGGCACTGTCCTGGCCGGCTTCAACGACGGCACCTACAACGGCTGGACCGTCAACAACGAACCGGGCAACTGGAAGAACGGCCCTTTCGGCGACGCTCCCGCCGCCGGTTCCCTGCCCGGCCAAAATCCGGTGACCCAATTTGGCGGCACAGGACTGATCAACTCATTTAACGACGGCGACTGGCCGCTGGGGTTCATGCAGTCACCAACCTTTACAGTGACCGACGACTACCTGAATTTCCTCATCGGCGGCGGCAAGCACCCTCGCGTCTCCGACAAGCTGGACAACACGCCGCCCCCAGGAGAACTCAAGTTTGACGGCTTCGAGGTGCCGGATGGCACAACGCTGGCCGATGCCGGCTGGACCGGGACAGGAGACCTGACCCCCAACTTCCAGCCGGCCACCAGCGGTGGGGACTTTTACCTTGGCGCCAAGCGAATCAACACGTTCGAAACCGGCACCGTACCCGGTGATGACCGTCAGGGTACCCTGACTTCCCCCGAGTTCCCGATCACGAAGAACTTCATGAGCATGCTCGTTGGGGGCGGCCACCGCGCAGCGGAGTCTGGTCAGACCCTGGCCGTCCAGCTGCTCATCAACGGCAACGTGGTCCGCTCCCTGGCGGGCGATAACGCCGGAGTGCTGAACTGGAAAGGCTGGGACGTTTCGGAATTCGCGGGCCAGAATGCACAGCTGCGGGTGGTTGACCAAGCTACCGGCGGGTGGGGTCACCTGACCCTTGACCACGTCATGCTCACCGACACCGCCGCCGTCCCCAGGTCCGATGAAGAAACGGTGAACTTGGTAGTCAACGGACAGGTGGTCCGTACGGCCACCGGCAACGACAGTGAAACCCTGGATTGGGCCTCATGGAATGTCAAGGAATTCGTTGGCCAGCAGGCACAAATCAAGGTTGTCGATAACAACAGGTTCGGCTGGGGGCACATACTCGCGGACGAGTTCACCGCAAGCTCCACAGCAGCGACGTCCCGCCTGGAGTCCTATGACTGGCTTGACTACGGACGCGACTACTACGCGGCCGTCTCCTTCGCGAACATGCCCGACAACAAGCGGGTCATGTTGGGCTGGATGAATAACTGGGACTATGCCAACGACATCCCTACCAACCCGTGGCGCAGCGCCATGTCACTGCCCCGCGAGGTGCAGCTGACGCAGACACCCGACGGACCACGCCTTACCCAGAGCGCCGTCAAGCAAGTGGACGACCTCGCGCAAAAGCCCAGCTACGCCGATAAGAAGGGCGGCGCTGTCGCGGCCGGAACAACATCGCTGCCGGCGACGACTTCGGGCCAGGTCCAGCGTGTGGACATCACCTTCGCCCCCGGCACCGCGAAGAAGTCCGGCATCACCGTACTGGGCGACGGCAACTCCTCCACCATCATCGGCTACGACGCCATGACCGGAAAGATCTTCGTTGACCGAACAAAGTCCGGAAACACCGCTTTCCACTCGGCATTCTCTTCCGTGGATGACGCCCCTGTCACCCTGGACAATAAGGGCAATGTCACCCTGCGGATCTACGTGGACCGCTCATCAATAGAGGTGTTCACCGGTAACGGCCTGCAGACCATCACCGACCAAGTGTTCCCGAACGCAGGAGCCGACAAGATGTCCCTGTTCGCAGAAGGCGGCACCGCCCAGCTGAAGTCGCTCACCGTGACGCCGATGGAACAGTCGATGTTCCTTCCTGGAAAGAAGTAACACCTGTGGGTCCCCTGGCTGCCAACAGTGCAGTCCGGGGACCCGTCGGTCCGGCTCGCAACACAAGGACGGCGGCCGGCTTGCTAATCCAGTACCGCGGTTGCTTCGATCTCGACGAGCACGTCGGGCTCGAACAGAGACTCGACGCCGATCAGCGACGTCGGCGGCATCGGCGTGGGCAGTCCGATCTCCGCGGCGACACTTTCGATACCTTCCATGAAAGCGGTGATCTTCTCCGGAGCCCAGGCAGTGACGTAGAACGTCAAACGCACGACGTCGTCGAAGGTCGCCTGAGCTCCGGCGAGCCCGATCGCGGTATTGCGCAGAGCCTGGGCGACCTGGCCGGCCAGGTCCCCCGGGGCGACAGGCGTTGCATCGGCCAGGCGCGAGATCTGGCCGGCGACGTGAACGTGACGGGTACCGGTGCCGACAGCGACGTGGTGGTACGGGGCGGGCTGCATCAAGCCTTCCGGGCTGAAGCGCTGAAGAGACATGAGACTCCTTACAAAAGAAATAGACTTGGTATATCTTTGATACCTGGTACATGCAGGACACTTCAACGAGACCAGGTTTCATGCCGGATACCACCAGCCATGCTGACCCTCTGGAGATCAGCACCCCGCACCGGGAATTGCTCGATCAAGTTCTGGACAAGTGGTCATTGAGCGTGCTCAACGAACTCTGCGAGCGGCCATGCCGGTTCAGCGAACTGCGGCGCGCGATCCCATCCGTATCGCAAAAGTCCCTGACGGCGACGCTGCGTCGCCTCGAACGCAACGGCATCATCGAACGCGAGCTGCTCAGCTCGCGCCCCGTGGCGATCGAGTACCGCATCACACCATTAGGCAAGACACTTCGCCACCCCATCGACGTGCTCCTGGAATGGGCCGCAGCGCAAATGCCCCACATCGAACAGGCGCGCGAGACCTTCGACGTCCAGGACCTGGCCGACGACGCCTGACGAAGGAGCCCAGTCGCGGCCGCTATCGTGAAGGCCACGGACGCGCCGTTCCCGGGGGCCTCGCTGCCGTCGTCGAAGGGCCACTGGTCGCTACGTCGTTGCCGTAATACGGCTCGAAGGTATCGTCACAAAGCAGCTTCCCTCAAGGTGACTTTTCCCCTTGTCCAAGCACCCAGCCGGCCAATCATTTGGACCGCGCAAGCGTCGCTCATGGTGGCTGGACGTTCGGGTGGAACCTTGGTCGCTGGCAGCCGCAGTTCAAACACCCAGCACTCTCCCCCGCACCGGGCACCCCGGGGCCTTCTGTCGGCCAGGCTCATGGAAGCTGTTGGCCATCGTTTTTATTTATTTCCAAACCTTGACAGGTTGAGTGAGATACATCACTGTTGCGTATTACGGGTGATGTTGATGCATACACAACCAGCCACATGCAGATCGAGCCCGTTGCAGCGAAGAAGATTTGCAGTGCCCTAGCGACATCGCGCAAGGATTTGCCCGCGGGCGTCTGGAGCATGACGTTGAGAGCGCTGCCTCCACCGACGTAACCCCGGCTTTCCCCAAGCTCAGTGGGTGACTTCGGCGAAAAAGCAAGCAGCATGACGTCCACTCAAAGCCCGGCCATTGGTTCGAGCCGCCATAAGCAGGAGTACAGCAATGAACAGCCCCGACATCTCAGTACGGAACCTCTGGAAGGTTTTTGGCGCCGCTGGCGAAAAGATCCCTGGCGATCCTCAGCTTTCGTCCCTTAGCTCCGCTGAACTGTTGGCAGCCTCAGGCTGCGTAGCGGCCGTCCGCAACCTAAGTTTCGACGTCGCAAAGGGTGAGGTCTTCGTAGTTATGGGCCTTTCGGGATCCGGCAAATCGACCCTTGTCCGCTGCCTCACCCGGCTTATCGAACCCACTTCAGGGCAGGTCATGGTGGACGGCAAGGATGTCCTGCAGGCAGGTGTTGGGGAGTTGCGGGAACTGCGCCGGCGGAAAATGTCCATGGTGTTCCAACACTTCGGACTGCTGCCACACCGGACGGTTTTGGACAACGTCTCCTACGGGCTGCAGATCCGCGGGGCGGCTAAGAACGAACGCTACGGCCGGGCTCGGGAAATCATTGAACTGGTCGGCCTGAAGGGGTACGAACAGCACTATCCGGACCAACTGTCCGGCGGGATGCAGCAGCGCGTTGGCCTTGGCCGGGCTTTGGCGGGCGATCCGGACACCATCCTTTTTGACGAGCCCTTCTCTGCATTGGATCCCCTCATCAGGCGTGACATGCAGGCCGAGGTCATCCGGCTCCACAAGGAAATGGGTAAGACCATGGTGTTCGTCACCCATGACCTTTCCGAGGCACTCAAGCTCGGGGACCGCATCCTGATCATGCGCAATGGCGAGATGGTCCAGTGCGGCACCGGGGATGAGTTGGTGGGATCCCCGGCAGATAAGTACATTCAGGATTTTGTGTCCGAAGTTCCCCGCGCGGACGTCCTGACCTTGAAGTGGATTATGCGTCCCGTGACGGATGGAACACCCCTGGACGCTCCGGTCCTCAGTTCCGGAATGATCATCCGGGACGCCATAACAGCGGTGATGCATTCCTCCTGCCCTGTCCTGGTGGCGGATGAAGCAGGCAGGATCATCGGGCAGATCGACCGTGACAGCATCCTCTCTGTCCTGCAGCCAGTGGAAGCAGCGGCCTGATGTCTACGCTTGTCCGGGATCAGGAAAAGGTCCAGCCAACATCCTCTCCTGTTAAGGAACCGCGCCGCCTGCCCAGTCGCCGCACCATTTTGCTGGTGGGCGCGGGCGTCATTTGGGTCCTGGGGTTTCTGATCCTGCACGGGACGTCGACTCTGACTTTGCCTGCCTCCGAGCTGACGGATCTGCACCGCTCGCTGAACCAGTTCAACGCCTGGGTCGCGGCCAACCGGGCGGACAACCCGATCTTCCTCTACATCTTCACACCCCTGCGGGCAGTGGTGGACAACGTCGCCAACCTCTTCATCACGCTCTTTGCCGCTAGTTCCACCGGTCTGCGGCTGCCCGAAATTGGCTGGTTTGGAACCGTAGGACTGCTTGGCTGGATTGCATTCGCTGTCGGGAACGCCCGCGTGGCCCTCCTGACGGTAGCCGTCTTTACCTTCTTCGGCTTCCAGGGTCTGTTCGTTGAGGCCACCTACACGTTCGCCCTGGTCCTCACCGCCGTGCTGCTGACACTCCTGGTTGGGATCCCGCTCGGTATCCTCGCCGGCGTCTCCACCCGAGTCGCCACAGTGATCACGCCGGTACTGGACTTCATGCAGACTTTGCCAACGTTCGTTTACCTGGCCCCCTTGGCGCTCATCTTCCTCATCGGCCCGGCCTCGGCCGTCATTGCTACCGTCATCTACGCAGCGCCTCCGGTCATCCGCCTCACCGCTCACGGTATCCGGAGCATCCCCGAGAACACCCGGGAAGCCTCGGACTCGCTGGGTACAACGGGCCTGCAGCGGCTGTTTACCCTGCAGCTTCCCATGGCCAGGCGGACGGTCGTCATGGGAATCAACCAAAGCACGATGGCCGCCCTGTCCATGGTCACTATTGCGGCACTTATCGCCGCTCCGGGGCTTGGCCAGGTTGTTGTCCGGGCATTGCAATCGCTCGACGTCGGCACTGCAGTAAATGCCGGCCTCTCCATCGTCCTGCTCGCCATCGTGCTGGACCGGGTAACCACTGCAGCCAGCCGCCGCGCAGAACCAGGCGCTGCCCGAAAGGGCCGGATCTCCCGCAGGAACCGATACATACTCCTGGGTGTCACGCTGGGCCTGGCCCTGGTCATGGTCCAGCTGTCCAGGAGCTCATTGTGGGCCGCGGCTTTCCCGAAAGACTTCAACATCGGCCCGGCGATCGTCCAGGCCGTAACCTCGGCAAGCCAGTGGATGCAGAGCAACCTGTCCCTGTTCACAGTGTCCCTGCGCGAATCGGTCACCACGGGAATCCTTAACCCGTTCCAGTCCCTGCTCACGGACACGCCGTTCTACATCCTCGTGGGCGTCATTGCCCTGGCGGCCTACGCATTGGGCGGCTGGAAGCTCGCCGCCCTTACCACCGCCTGCCTCGGTGTCATCATCTACCTCGGCCTCTGGAGCGATTCCATGGTCACCCTCGCAGGAACGCTGGTGGCCACCGTGCTGGTCATGGTCCTTGGTGTGGTCTTCGGCGTCGCGATGGGCCGTTCCCAGAGGGTAGACCAAGTCCTGCGGCCGATACTCGACGCCGGCCAGACGATGCCCGCGTTCGTCTACCTTGTTCCGTTCCTGGGACTATTCGGCGCTACCCGTTTCACGGCGATCATCGCAGGCATCATCTATGCAGCTCCTGTCGCCATCAAGATCACCGCCGACGGAATCGCAGCGATCTCCCCCACTGTCCTTGAAGCTGCCGTTTCCAGCGGGTCAACGCCATGGCAGGTCATTACCAAGGTCCAGTTGCCGATGGCCAGGAAATCCCTGGCACTCGCCGCCAACCAAGGGCTGATCTACGTCCTTGCCATGGTGGTCGTGGGTGCCCTGGTCGGTGCAGGCGGACTCGGGTACGACGTCGTCGCCGGCTTTGTCCAAAGTTCGCTGTTCGGCAAGGGCCTGGCCGCTGGCCTTGCCATTGTGTTCCTCGGCATCCTGCTCGACAGGATGACCCAGGCTGCAGCGGCAGCCCCGATACGGAAATTTGCCTCGGCCAAGATCCCCTCAACCTAGTCCCTCCAACGAACAATCCAGCCCGCCATACTCCCACCCCCAACAAGGAGACCCAACAAATGAAAAAAGTCCCACCGCTGTTGAAGCGAACTATCCCCCTGATGGCAGGAGTCGCCGCCGCTGCCTTGCTGCTGACAGGCTGCGGGGGTGCTTCCGTGAACCAGGTGGCCGCCGCCCCCGCAGGTGCCGGGGATGCGCCCTGCGGAGCTGTCAGTGTCGCGATGAACGCCTGGGTCGGCTATACGGCCAATGCCGCCGTGTACAGCTACGTCGCGAAAAACCAGCTTGGTTGCACTGTGGTGCAGAAGGACCTGAACGAACAAATTTCGTGGCAGGGTTTCGCCTCCGGCGAAGTGGACGTCATCATGGAAAACTGGGGTCATGCTGACCTCACCAAGCAGTACATTGCGGATCAGAAGGTGGCAGTAGACGCCGGCCCCACCGGCAACGAAGGACACATCGGCTGGTACGTACCACCATGGATGGCAGAGAAGTACCCGGACATCACGGACGGCAAGAACCTGAACAAGTACGCCTCGATGTTCATCACCTCCGAGTCCGGCGGAAAGGGCCAGGTCCTGGACGGCGACCCCGCTTTCGTCACGAACGACGAAGCCCTGGTGAAGAATCTGAACCTGGATTACAAAGTGGTGTTCTCCGGCTCGGAGGCTGCCCTTATCCAGTCGTTCCGGACGGCGGAGCAAAACAAGACCCCGCTGCTGGGCTACTTCTATGAGCCACAGTGGTTCCTGTCCCAGGTTCCACTAAAGAAGGTTTCCCTGCCGGCCTGGACCGAGGGCTGCGATGCTGACGCCGAAAAGGTGGCCTGCGATTACCCGACGTATACCCTCAACAAGATCATTTCCAAGAAGTTTGCGGACAGCGGCTCACCGGCAGCCAAACTGGCCAAGGGCTTCAAATGGACCAACGATGACCAGAATTCAGTCGCCACGGATATCCAGGGCGGCATGACGCCCGAAGCCGCCGCCAAAAAGTGGGTGGACGCGAACCAGCAAACGGTGACGTCCTGGCTTAAATAACAGAACATCAGACTGCTTCCACGTCATCCACCCAGGGACTATCCCGGGGTGGATGACGTGCTTAGCCAACTCTGGACAACCGGTACACAACCACCTGGTCAGGATGAATTCCGGGCGATGCAACACCACCTTTTCCAGCGCGCTGCGGTCTTAGGTTCGACGGCGTTCGCGTCAAGGCAGTCGCCCTGGGCTGGCTTGCAACAGGCATCGAGGCAGTTAGAACAGCCATTGGGATCCTCCCTGCAAGGTCTGCAGTGAGGACCCCAACGTTTCAGGCAAGCGAATCAGCGGCATCGGTCAAGAGCAGCAGGCGTCTTAGCCTTGGCATCGTGTGGCCCGGCCGAGGCGCAATGACCAGGCAGGCCTCTGACCTGCCGTTGCTGGTGAACTGAATCTCATGGGCACCGTCCGGCCCTTGCGTGACTGTCATTGCCGTCCCGTTGCCTGCCCAAGAGAGAAGGAACGACTCCTGGTCCGCTCCCGGCACGCTTTCAATGCGTAGGCTCGTGCCGATCATCGTCCAGTCTCGCAGCACGAGTGTGAGCGGCTCTTTGGGGCGCAGCCAGTGTTTCCCGTCGGGTGTCATTCCACGCTCGGCATGCTGGGCGTTAACTTCATGATCGAGTTCAGGCTGCTGCTCCCCGAAGGTGATCCCGTCCACTACCCGTGCTTCCAAGGCGGTAGACGCCCTGTCCTGCTCCGCCAACGTCCGTTGGATTTCGCTGACCTGCATTTCGTCCTGGGCCATAGGCCAAGAGAGCCTGTACCGGGCGTCGTGGATTCTGTGCAGAGGCCTTAACCTCAGCCTCTGCCCATCCGAAGCGAGAACCGAGAGCTCGTCGCCCCCTTCGTAATGGGTTTCCAGCCCACTGGCAAGCAGTACGGGGGTCTCCGCCAGCGCGCGGAGCGGCCCTGAAGCGATGTGGGCCGTCCTGGTCCCCGTTGCCCGGTAGTGCAGTCCATTGTCGGGAATCTCTTCGGCCAGGACCGTGGGTCCGTATCTGATCCAGGCCCACGGGGAATCATCCGCCGCCCGGACCACCTGGAGTTCACGGTCCAGACTCAGCAGGATCTCCTCCGTCCCCTCCCATACGCGGCGCAATCGCCACCAACCACCGTCCTCGTCGATCGTCCGGCCGTCGCCCAGCGCGGCCTTGGCACCTCGCGCCCATTGCGGTACGCGGATAGCGAGGGTGAATTCCTTGGGGTCCTCCACGCTCACCCGGACGGTGGCGGTGTTCCCCGAGGGTAAGGCCGAGTCAATAGTGACTTGGACGCCTTGCTCCATCCAGTTGAGTTCCGTCGCCAAAAGCCAGGTAATACGGAGTTCGTCGCCATCGGCGACGTACACATGCGATCCATGCTTTGCATGAGCCTCGTATCCAGAGCCCATGCAGCACCAAAAGCCGTCCTGTTCCGGCGAGTACACCCGGTAGTGGCCGGGACGGTGGGAAGTGAAGTAGACCAAGCCACCGTGCCCAGGGTGCTGCGTGGATAGCACATGGCTACATTGAGTGACCTCTATGTAGTCCAGGTAGCGGTTCTCGCTATCCAGGAGATAGAGCTCGGCTGCCAGTTTGACCATGTTGTAGCTGTTGCAGCTCTCCGGGCCCTCCCGGCCGAGGAACATCGGGGAGAAGTCGTCCCTGCGGTGGAAATGCTCCCGAACACTGTTGCCGCCGATGGCGCTGCTGCGCCAGCCAACAACGTCGTCGAAAAATTCCCGGGCGGCTTGCCCTATGCGCGCTGTCGCTGCATCTTCCAACCCCAGTTCGCGGGCAGCCCTGGCAATTGCGACATAGCCCACCACAACGGGGATCTGCGTGTTGGCGTGAAGGCCCGCAAGTGAGTCCTGCGTCCTTTCACCCGGCAGAGCCAGCACCCGGGTTATCAACTCTTCACGAATGAACCTCATGGCCAGCTGAAGGTAGCGCCCATCCTGCCGGAGAAGTGCCAGGCGGGCGAACGCTTCGGTAAGTCCGCCGAACTCGGTCTGCATCATGAGCTCGAGCGCTTCCTGGTCCAGTCGGTCCGTGCTTTCCAGCCACCAATTGGCCAGGTCATCCAGGATCTGGTCCACTTCCGCGGAGGGAACATGCCATGCGACATCCACCAAGCCCGCCAGCGTCTTGTGCAGGTTATACAGGGGAACCCAGCGCCCATTGAGCTCAAAGGGAGAGGCTCTGATGTCTCCCTGAGCGAGCTCGTCCCACAGCTGCCGCCCCTGAGGGACGCCACCCAAGTACCCTGTCCCGGAGGCCTGCTGCACTTCCCGGAGCCCGGACAGCAAGCTGCCAAGCATCTTCCCCAGGCCTGGGTCACCGTCCCCGGCCACAGCATGGGCAAGAGCTGACAGAACGTGCCCTGCCGTGTGGCCGTTGAGACCCGACGATTCCCAGCCACCGTAGAGCTCCGCCATAGCGGGAAGGCCCGCTTCGAGCCGGAATGGCGCCAGAAGACGATCCGTATCCAGACGCAGTAGCGCTTCACGGTTCACACGCTGGGCTTCGGCGAAGCGGCTCTCGCGGAGCCGGATCTGGCTGAGAGGCCGGTAGTCAAAAATCATGGTCATCTCCTTCCGTGGAAATAAAAATTGAACGGCAGCAGCCCAATCGAGCCGTGGCGGGGCAGCTGCATTGCCAAGGCTCAGCAGTTCAAGCAGGGCTTGCTGCCCTTGGCGGGGCTGGAGGTCACCGCCGCTGCAGCAGGGACCACAGGGGCCTGGCCAGAGAGTGTTCCCCGAACGGTCGCGAAAGAGTGGGCTGGAAGCCGGAGTACCAGCTGGCCCTCGCATTCTTCAACCTCGAGGGTATGCGGCGTGACGGCGTCGGGGTGTGCGGGCGCGTTGAACGCTGAAACTTTGTCGCCGGAAAGCACCAGTGCTTCCACATGCTCCAGAACACCACCGCGCAGGTCCAGCACCACCTCGCTTTCGTCCTCGAGTTCCAGGTTGGCCATGGAGATGAGCACTTGGCCTTCCTTGGTGCTGGCGGAGGCAGTGAACGTGGGGACCTGCTCCCCCTCCAGCTTGTGCGAGCCGTCAGAGTCAAGGTGCGTGTGCAGCACGGTGGCGTCCTGATGCCCTGCGTTCATGGCGAAGACGTGGAACGTGGGCGTCTTTACGAGCGCTCCGCTCTCTGGATCCGTGAGCAGCATGGCTTGCAGGACATTGACGGTTTGGGCGATGTTCGCCATGACCAGGCGGTCTGCATGCCGGTGAAAGGAGTCAAAGTGGATTGCTGCCACAAGGGCGTCGCGGATGGTGTTCTGTTGATACAGGAAGCCGGGGTTGGTGCCGGGCTCTACATCCCACCAGGTGCCCCACTCGTCCAGGACCAAGCCCACCGCCTTGTGCGGATCGTAGACATCCATCATGGTGGAGTGCGCGGTCAGCAGCGTTTCAATGTGACAGGCGGCCTTGACCGTCTTCCAGTACTGTTCCTCACTGAATTCCGTGGCGGAGCCTTTGCTGTCCCAGTGGCCGGACATCGTGTAGTAGTGGAGCGAAATGCCTTGGTATGGGGAGCTCTTGCGGCCCGGGACGCCCTTGTCATGAAGCGCTTCCATCAGGGCTTTGGTCCATTCCACGTCATCGTCGTGGGCGCCGGCTGCTATCCGGTAGACATCGTTGCCGTTGTGGGAACGGACATAGGTGCTGTACTGCCGGGCCAGGTCTGCGTAGGCCTCAGCCCGGAAGTTGCCACCGCAGCCCCAAGGTTCGTTGCCGATACCGAAAAAGGGGACTTTCCAGGGCTGGTCCCGTCCGTTCTGTCGCCTCAGTGCGGCCATAGGTGAATCGTCGGCGCGGGTGAGGTATTCGATCCATTCGCTCATTTCCTGGACCGTGCCGGAACCCACATTGCCGTTGACGTAGGCGTCCGCGCCGAGCAACTCGCAGAGATCCATGAACTCATGGGTCCCGAACGAATTGTCTTCTACGACATCGCCCCAATGGGAATTGACCATCACGGGGCGCTGTTCACGAGGGCCGACGCCGTGACGCCAGTGGTATTCATCGGCGAAGCAACCGCCGGGCCAGCGAAGATTCGGGATGCGTAACTCGCGCAAGGCTTCCACCACGTCATTCCGGATGCCACGGGTGTTGGGAATTTCACTGTTCTCCCCCACCCAAAAACCACCGTAGATGCAACGGCCCAAATGTTCAGCGAAATGGCCGTAGACGTGACGGCTGATAGTGGGACCCGCGATGTCCAGATTGACGACGAGCCGGGGCGAAGATGCCATGGTCAAGATTCTCCAAAACTCCAGGTGTGATTCAGCGGGTTGATTCCCGGACGATTAGCCGGCGTCCTTAAGAACTCGGATCACCCCGAAGGCAACCGCATCGGCGGCCGTCCTGGCAGGCGCGTTCCCAGGCAGGTTGAGAGCGATCCCGCCCGTCCTGCTGACCTGGGGTATCCGTGAGAGCGCTCTGGGGCAATGCAGTTGTGTTGGAGGTGTGGTGCAGCATCAGCCCTTGAACGCCCCATCCATGATCCCGGACACCATGCGCCGGCCGACAAAAAAGAACACGATCAGCAGGGGCAACGTAGCCAGGAACGAGCCGCCCATGGCCAAGGCAACATCAATCGTGCGGTTGGCCTGGAGTTGTTTCAGTGCGATCTGCACGGTGAACAGCTCCGGGGATTTCAGGACAATGAACGGCCACATGAAGTCGTTCCACACGCTGGTGAAGGTAATTAGTCCGAGTACGAACGCGGCCGGACGCACCACCGGAAATGCGATCGCCCAGAACATCTGCCACGAATTAGCACCGTCAATGCGGGCAGACTGGATAAGCTCGTCGCTCACGGTAGTGGCCATATGTTGACGCATCCAGAAGATACCGAACGCACTGGCCAGCCCAGGCACGATGATTGCTTGCAGCGTGTCCACCCAGTCAAGTCCGGAAATGATCAGATACTGCGGAATCACGCTGAGCTGCGCAGGAACAGTCATCGTCAGCAGGACGATGAGGAACAACACATTCCGGCCGGGGAACTGAAGCTTGGCGAACGCGAAGCCCGCCATCGCGCACATAATCGCGGAAACCACCGCGATCGTGAGCGAGACGAATACGCTGTTGATCAGCGAAGCGAAGAACGGGACGGTATCGAACACCTTCGCGGCGACGTCGAAGAACTGCGTGCCCGGATACATTCGCGGCGGGATTGAGGTCACAGCCGTGGCTCCCGCAGATGCGATGACGAACATGTAGTACAGCGGGAACACCGACACGATGACGGCGAGCGCGAGGAACACGTACACGCGCCGACTAACTCCGCGCTTGCCGCGTCGCCTGGGCTGACGGACCGGCTTCACTCCAGGTGCGGGCAGCTGCTGCGGGATAACCTCATCGATTACATCGGACATCAGCTGGCCTTTCTCGTACGTGTGGACAGGAAGAAGTTAAGGAGCGATACGAGAACGACGATCACAAACAGCACGACGCCGATTGCGGAACCATAACCAAACTTGAAGAGGCCGAAGCCCTGCTCGTAGAGAAAGAGGGACAGAGTCTGGCACTGTCGCCCCGCCCCGCAGGTGAGGCCGGATTCGGGCGATACGAGAAGCGGCTCCGTGAAGATCTGCAGCCCGCCAATGGTTGACATGATGACACTGAACACGATGATGGGGCGCAGAGACGGGATCGTCAGATGCCGGAATTGCTGCCAGCTCGAAGCGCCGTCCACGGAGGCGGCCTCGAACATCTCCCGGGGCATCGACTGCAATCCAGCCAGGTAGAGCAGTGTGTTGTATCCAAACCAACGCCACATGACCATCGCCGAGATCAGTATCCAGGAGCCGTAATTTGTCGCAAGGAAGTTCACCGACGGGAGCCCGAACAGCCCCAAGACCCAGTTGATGAGGCCAAAGTTCTTGTCGAAGATCTGAGCGAAGACGATCGCGGTCGCTGCGACGGACGTGATGTAAGGAACCAGCAGTGCCATTCGAAAGAAGTTCGCCCAGCGCAGACGCGCATGGTTGAGCAGGTGCGCGAGAAAAAGCGCCAGAAGCAGCTGTGGGATCGTCGAGATCAGGAAGATCCCGAACGTGTTCAGGAGCGCATTCCAGAACCTGCCGTCCGCGAAGAGCTGCTCGAAGTTCCTCAGGCCAACGAAGGTCTGCTTTCCAATGGGATTCCAGTCAAAGAGCGAGACGTAGAAGGTGAAGACGAGGGGGAAAAGTCCGAAGACAATGAATATCAGGAAGAAGGGCGCAACGTACGCGTAGGGAGCAATCCTCTCGGAGAGCGGGTTACGGATCCGCGTGGCTTTCTGAAGCGGGCCTTTGCGCTGTTTGCGGGAGAGAGTGGCTGTCGCCGATGACATAGGTGTACCTCCGTCGAAGAGTGGCCCGGCCCTGTTCACGCCGGGCCACTCGGGTGGGTAGGACGATCAGCCGCCGATGGCCTGTTTGGCCGTCTGGAGGGCGGTCGCCCAGGCTTTATCGGAGGTGACGCCGCCGGCTTCCAGCTGGACAAGGGTGTTCAGGAGCGCACCGTTGATGGGGGTCGTGTCGGGGCCGTTGTAGAACGACGGGAACTGCTGAACGGAGGTGGCCATAACCTTGCCGATCTTTGAGTCTCCGAAGAACGGGTCGGTGTACTCAAGGACTGACTGGCTTTCCACCGCGAAGGTCGCCGCCGGGAAGGTGCCCGACTGTGTGAAGTGGTCCGTTTGACCCTCAGCCGACATCATCGTCTTGATGTACTGCCAGGCGGCCTCGGGGTGCTCCGCCCGGGCCGGGATGGCAATAACGCTGCCACCCCAGTTACCGCCGACGCCGGGCACGCTGGCGATGCGCCACTTGCCTGCGGTGTCGGGTGCGTCCGTCTTGATGCCCTTGAGTATCCATGAGGGAGCGATGGTGACGGCAAAGGCACCGTTCGCGCGGCCTGGAGCCCAGCCCGAGGACCATGCCGCAATACCTGCGCTGATGCCGGCGTCATGGGTTTTAACGGCGACGTCGAATGCGTCTTTCACCTGCGGGTTCGTGTCGTAGACGAGCTTGCCCTCGTCCGAATAGTACTTCTCGCTGACCTGGTTAACGGTCGAGAAGAAGACGCTGGTCTCAATGTTGTCCACGAAGGGCTTGCCGGTGGCGGCCGTGTACTTCCGTCCCATTTCGATGAACGAGGGCCAGTCCTTCCACATGGCAGCGACCTCTTCGGGCTTTGTCGGCAGACCGGCCTGCTCGAAGAGATCCGCACGGTAGGCGAATCCCAGTCCTCCGACATCCGTCGGAATGCCGATGACAGAGCCGTCCGGCGCGGTCGCAGCACCGGCGGCCCAGCCGAGGTATCCGTGCGCGATGTTGTCGCCGCCCAGGCTGCGCAGGTCCAGGAAGTTGGAGCTGTTCTCTACGAACTTGGGCAAGTCGTCATTCTGGATCATGACGAGGTCCGGGACCTTGCCTCCGGCCAGCGCGGCGGTGAGAGCAGTTGCGGTCTCGGTGGTGCTGCCGACCTCAGTCAGCTTGACCTTCGCGCCGGGCACCTTCTTGGCGTACTCGTTGACGCTGTCCTTCGCGTTGATTCCGGTGAAGGACCAGAAGGAGACCTCCGCATTCGGGTCGGCTGATTTTCCGCCGCCACCGGAGGAGCATCCGGTGAGAGCGAGGGCAAGTGCTGCTGCAGTGGCGGCTATCGCCGTCGAGCTTCTTTTCACGACAATTCCTCTTCGTTGGGGCCTTGGAAGTGATCTCAGAGCGTTCGGTCTGGCGTCAGAGAACGATCTCTGGCCCAACGGTAGCTGGCGGTTTAGCGCCACGCAATAGCAATCAGGGAGAACAGCTAAATCCCGAGGTATCGATCTCTATACTGATGGATAACCAAGTTTCGCCAGTGGGATGCGCTTCAATGAACCAAGGCCCATCGTCGATAACCTTCAGAAGGATGCACAATGCCAAGACCCACCCTGGTGGATGTTGCCAAAATCGCAGGCGTGTCCCGAGCCACGGCCGCGCGGGTACTCGCGGGTGAAACGAACGTCGACGCCACGATGGCTGCGGCTGTTGAGCACGCGGCCAAGGAGTTGGGCTATGAGGCCAACAGCGCAGCACGCATGCTGCGCGGCGGGCGCGCGGGGGCGATCGCGCTCATCGTCGCCTTCAACGAGCTGGACAGCCTGACAGGAACCTTCTTCACCTCGGTACTCAAGGGCGCTGCGAAGGGCCTCTACGCCGGCGAGGTTCAACCCATCCTGGTCCCGGCCGACCACGACGACGGCGACCGTATCCCACGGTTTCTGCGCTCAGGGGCGATAGACGGTGCGATCGTCATCCTTCAGCACGAGATCACGCATCTGGCGCAGCCGCTCATCGACTCCCCCGTTCCGATCGCGTGGGTTGGCCAACCCCGCGTCCCACTTGCTCCCGACGCGATCGTCATCGACTCTGACAACTACGGGGGCGGAAGGCTCGCCGCCCGGGCGCTCGCGGACGCTGGACGGCGACGGCTGGGCATCATTGCGGGCCCGAACGATATGGAACCAGCCCGCGAGCGTATCAGGGGTTGGCGCGACGAGCTGGCGGAGCTCGGCATCGACAACAGCCCGATCGTGCATGGCGAGTTCACCCTTGTGAGCGGCTCAGCCGCGATGGCACGGCTTCTCAAGCGATACCCAGACCTCGACGGCGTTTTCGCGTCCTCCGACCTGATGGCGAGCGGGGCGATTCGAGTCCTCCAGGCAGCGGGTCGGCAGGTCCCGTCCGACGTCGCAGTGATCGGCTTCGACGACGTCTCCATCGCGACCACCATGGATCCAACACTTACGACGGTTCGACAGCCGTTGGAGGATATGGGCCGCGTGGCCGCAGAGACCATACTCGCGGTCCTGCGTGGGGGCGACGTCGACCGGCGGCCAATTCTAACCACTTCCCTCGTCCGGAGAGAGTCGGCATAATGACTGGCCTTCCCCCCGCCGCCCTCGAAAAACAGCGTCCCGTCTTTGTGACGGCGACGGACGCCCACACTTGGGAGGAAGGGCTTATCGTCGGCAGTGGTCGGGTCGGTGCCGTCGCGTACGGTCCGGCCGACGCCATCACCATTTCCTTCGCGCACGAGAACTACTTCCTCCCTGTGAATCCCCGACCTGACGCACCCGACCTCGCTCCTGTGCGGGGGCGGCTGCGGGACGCCCTCCTCTCGGGTAATGCGGACGTCGCACGCACCGCGCTCAGCGACGGCGTCCGCGCAGGCGGGTACGGCGATGGCCTGATCTGGACCGACCCCCTCGGTCTCTGCGCGACGCTGACCATACGTACCCCCGGCGGCGTCTCTGAGTCGCAGCGGACCATCCATCCGCTTCTTGGCGAGGTCGCCATTGAGTGGACCGATCTCGAACTTGGACGGCACGCGCTCCGGCTCATCGCCCCGTACGGCAGCGAGTCTGTCCTGCTTGCGCTCGAGGCGGACTGCGAAAGCACCAGCATTCTCGAGCTAAGTCTGGGTGCCGGCGCGCCAACGTCCTTTGACACCGGGGTTCCCGACGCTTCCGCCGCGGTCAACGCGACTTTGGAAGGTGGGGTCCGCGGCTTACTCGTGGCTGATGCAGGCGACGGGCCGACTGCCATCCGCGCTGCCGTGACTGCAGTGACGGGGACGACGTGGCAGGTCGATGGAGATCTCACACGCTCAGCCGCACCGACGGGTCCCGCGGTCCCGCGGCTGATCCGCGTCGACATCAAGCTGCCGTGCAACGCCCGAAACGCTGAAGCGGCTGGCGGCAGGCCGACGTCGTGGGACGAAGTCCGCAACGAGCAGCGGGAAGCGCGTTACCCGCTGACCGGCGCGTCAATCCTCGATCTGCGTAGCGGCTCGTCCGAGACACGAACCGAGGAACTTTGGGCAAATGCCCGTGCCGGTGACCAAAGTGCGCGACGCCGGGTGGTCGAGGCAGCGTATTTGAGCGGACGGGCGAACATCATCGCCTCCACGGGCGAGCTGCCACCGACACTCCAGGGTGTCTGGCAGGGAACCTGGCGCCCTGCTTGGTCAGCCGACTACACCTTGAACGGGAACGTACAGAACGGCGCCATGGCCGGTATGACTCCAACGGGCACCCCGGAGCTTGCCCTGTCGCTCCTCAACCTCGTACTGCCGCACCTCGATGACTACCGCGATAACGCACGACTGGTCTTCGGTGCCGAGGGAATGTTGTTGCCCTCGCGGATGTCGACACACGGCCGCGCAGACCATTTCGCCGAGCAATACCCCCACCTGTTCTGGACCGGCTGCGGCGGCTGGGTTCTGCGAATCGTAGCCGATGCGGTGGCCACTACCGGCGATCGATCAATCGTGGATGACAGAGTGTGGGAACTGGCCGAGGGGGTCCTCCGTTTTGCTGAAACCGCATTTCCTGAAGTCGACGGCGTCCGCAGGATTATCCCTTCTTATTCGCCCGAGAACACACCGGGAACGGCGCGAGTCCCCCTCGCGACCGACGCGACGATCGACGTCGCGGTTCTCCGCGATGCTGCCCGGGCAACCGCGCTGCTTGGCCGCGCCCGCAGCGACGACTCCCTGGATGAACGATGGTCACGTGTCCTGCACCATCTGCCGGCCTATCGCGTCGCAGTCGATGGCACACTCGCCGAATGGCTCGACCCACAGTGGAACGAGAACATCGCACACCGCCACGCGTCCCAGCTTTACCCGCTGTGGTACGAGATCGATCCCGCCTTTGAGGGCGACGGCGAGGAGGCGACGCGATTGCGCGCAGCCGCCTCTGAAACCGTGAGGAACAAGATAGCGTGGCGGGCTGAGGCGCCCACCGCGCCCCCTGGACGCATGGAGATGGCATTCGGCCTGGTCCAGGTGGGCATGGCCGCTGCAGCGCTCGGAAATGCAGCGGCGGCCGAGACCTGCGTTAACTGGCTCGCGATTGATCACTGGAGCCCGACGCTGACAACAACGCACGATGCGGGCAGGATTTTCAACCTGGACGCAAGCGGGGGTCTTCCAGCACTCGTTGCCTCGATGTTGCTCGGGTCCACCACCGACTCGCTGTCGGTGCTGCCGGCGGTACCAACAGCATGGCCGCGTGGGTCCGTGACGGGACTTCGCGCACGCGGAGGGCTCGCCGTCGATCATCTCGACTGGGACACGCGAGGTGCCTCCTTCACAGTGCGCCGACTTCCTGGAGCCGACTGGCTGGCACCGTCGGTTGGGACGCGGGTGCGGCTCCCCCGTCCCGCGTCGATCCGCATTGATGGCAAGCCGCTGACGGGCCTACAGCTCAACATCGGCGAGTGTCCCGTTCACGTCGAGCTGGAGTGGCTGCGCAACTAGGACGCTGTGCATTCAGCCACGCCAGAACGAAGAAGCATCCATGGACTTCCTGCGATAACGAAGAAGTCGCCCGGCAGCTGCGGCAGCCATGCCCACCTTCAGCCGACCGGTACCTCCAACGCGAAGTCCGCCGCGCCCCGAAGGGCACCGGGAGAGACGATCTGCCCGTCCTTGATGACCGTGCGAGCCCTACTTTCGTCCCAGAGGACCGAGGGGTCACGGAAGGGATTCCCGTCCAGCACCACCAAGTCCGCACAGGCCCCTTCGGTGATGCTTCCCAGGTCAGCGCGCCGAAGCAGGGTGGCGTTGGTGGATGTTGCCGACTGGAGGGCGCCGTACACGCCAAGCACTTCACACTGCAGGCGGAGTCCGGCCAGTTGCTCGTCCTCCAGTTCACCCATGAGGTCTGTTCCGAATCCGATCCGGACCCCAGCGTCGCGGGCCAGTGCCAGCGCGTTCCTCCCGGCCTCCAGCACTTCCCGGTTCTTGGCCGCTCCCGTTTTGGTGAGGCCGACTTCCTCTCCGCGTCGTTCCATGGCCTCGTAGGTCACCAAGGTGGGGATGAGATAAACGTCGTTGTCAGCCATGAGCTGGGCGGTTTCCGCATCCAGCAGATTGCCGTGTTCGATGCAGCGGACCCCGTTAAGTACTGAATGGCGAATAGCCTCGGGCGAATATGCGTGGGCCGTGGCATAGCTGCCCCGCCGGGAAGCCTCGTCCGTTACCACGCGGATTTCCTCCGCACTGTACTGCGGAACCCGAATCGGATCGACCGGTGAAACAACCCCTCCGGAGGTCATGAGCTTTATCGCGGTGGCGCCGGTTCGGAATCGGTGGCGCACGGCCCGCAGCAGGTCATCGGCGCCGTCCACCACTTCGCACATGTGGCCGCCATGGAAGCATCCTCCGTCGTTCGCGGCCCGGATATCGCCGTGGCCTCCTGTTTGGCTTAGCGCCGGTCCCGTGAAGAAGTAGCGTGGACCAGGGTACAGTCCCTCCTCGATGGCGTTGGCAAGGCCAACGTCACCGCCGGCCACGTCACGCACCGCTGTGAATCCACGGAGCAATGCAGCAGCGAGGCGCCTTGCCCCAGTAAGTGCGGAATAGCTAAGTGGCCCCGTCTCGTTCGTGGCAGACGTCAGGCTGAGCGCGTAAGCATGGAAATGTGCATCGATAAGTCCTGGAATCACGGTGCGGCCGCCGGCGTCAAGGACGACGCCGGCCTCTTCCACCTCTTGCCCAGCCCCTGTGATCCGGCCGTCCCGGATGCTGATGGAGCCCTCAATCAGCTCGGGTGATTCCCCGTCGAAGATCAGGGCATTCCGGATTGTCAGGATTCCCGGAGTGGTCACGTGTAGTTCCTTCCTGTGGTCCAGCGCGGGCGGGCCCCCAATTGGTACCCGCCCGCGAAGGAACTAGTTGGCGGTGGTAAGGGCTTCTTCAAGCAGATGGACGGAACGGCGGGCGACGTCCACGGCTGCCTCTACTGAGTCCTGGTCATAGCTGCCCTCAGGGGCGAGGAAGTTCATCGATCCGATAGTCCGGCCGCTGCTCACGACCGGAACGTTCACGATAGCCCCGCAGCCCAATGACTCGATCGTTTCCGAATCAAAGAAGAATGCGCGGACCGCTTCCTTGTCCGCCCCCAGGAACGGCTGCTGTCCCTCGAGGACCTGTTCAAGCCACACCCGGTTCGTGTCCCCGGCGAGGGTCTTCTTCCCGCCTACCGGATAGACATCGGGATGGGTGGTGTAGACGCGGGCCATACTGGCGCCGTCGTCGGCGATGACTGAGACGGTAAAGAGTGTGACGCCGACTGCTTTCCGGGCGTCTTCGCAAACGTCGTCGAAGGATTGATATTGGGAACTCATGGAGTCCTCCCTTCTGGATGGGAACCCATCCGCTGGCGGGGCTTAGTAGCCGTAGTGCGTCTTGGCGAAGTCCTCGGTGATGAATCCATTGACGATGTCGTAGGTGATGTCCTCGCGGGAGCGCTTGGAGACGTCTCCGAAGCCGCCGCCCCCGCCCACAGCGAGGCGGACGACGTCGCCGGCTTTGACCTTGCGGGCGTTCGCCTTCAGAGTGCGGACCTCATCAGCGCGTCCGGGATTGATCACAACTTCCGGGCCTTGAGCGTCCGATCCGCCGAAGAGTCCCCAAGCGGGGGTCTTTGACCGTTCGAACCAGAGCCCGACCACGCAGTCGGCCAGGAATTCGTATTCGCGCACTACGCCGTTGCCGCCGCGGTACTGTCCGGGTCCGCCGGAGTTGGGGCGGATGGAGTACTCGTTGATCCGGAATGGGTAACGGGTCTCCAACATCTCGATCGGCAGGTCCTTGAGTGAGCCGTTGACGTTGTTGATCATGGCTGATTCACCGTCCGTGCCCTGCCAGGCACCCCAGCCGCCCAGGGTGGCTTCCATCGTGACGAAGTTCCGGCCGAAGCGGGTGTCGAAACCGGCGGCGGTGATAATCATGGAGTCACCGTGGCTGGCGCTGGCGACCCGTTCGGGCATGGCCGGGGCCATTGCCTTGGAGACGAGGTCAATCAGCAGCCCAAGGTGGGAGAAGTACCACTGGCACGGGGCCGGCGTCACGGCGCCCAGAACCGAGCCGGACCGCACCCGGGTGGTCATCGGCCGGAAGGAACCACCGTTGGAGTTGGACTCCGGGCTGACGAGGAGCTTGTAGCCGACGCGCAATGCCGAGACGGCCTGGGCAGCACCACAGTTGACCGGACCCAGGGTCTGGTCCGCCGATCCGGTGACGTCAAAGTCAACGGTATCGTCCGCTACCGTGATCCGCAGCTTGATTGGAATGGGAGTGTCCAGATCGATGCCGTCGTTGTCCAGGAAACCCTCGGCTTCGTAGACGCCGTCCGGGATGTTGCGGACGGTCGCACGCTCGATTTCCTCCGTTTGGCGGAAGATCTCATCCCGGGCGGCATCCAACTGCTCCATCCCGTACCTGCCCACGAGCTCCTTCATGCGGGTGGTCCCCATCCGGAGGGCTGCGATCATCGCGTGCATGTCACCAATGGTCTGGTATGGGAAGCGCACATTGGTCCGGATCAGGTCAACGACAGAAGTCTCTATACCGGCTTCGACCAGCTTGACCGGCCCCATCCTGAAGCCTTCCTGGAAGATGTCGGTCGAATCCATCGAGCCACCAACATCCTTGGATCCCATGTCCATCCAGTGCGCACGGGTGGCCGCGAATCCGACCACGGCGCCGTCGTCGAAGATCGGAGCAAAAATGGTCACATCGTTCAGGTGGGTGCCACCCAGGTATGAATCGTTGAGGATCCAGATGTCCCCTTCCTGCCAGACCGCGCGGCCGTACATTTCCTCCACGGCGATCGAACACGTTTCGAGGTTGCCCAGGAACAGCGGCAGGCCTGCGGACTGTCCCAGCACTCGGTGTTCGGTGTCCAGTAGGGCCACGACGCAGTCCCCGCCCTCGTAGAGGATGGGTGAGTAGGCGGAGCGGATCAGGGTGGCGTTCATGTCATCCGCCGCGCTGGTGAGCGCATTGCGGATGATTTCCACGGTGACCGGATCCAGGGTTGTGACTGCTGCAATTGTCATTTTTGGTACCTCAGTTTTCTTCGACGTTTTCAGTGCGGATGACCAGGGAGCCGAACTCGTCGACCTTGACGTTGAACCCGGGTGGAACCACGGTGGTGGCGGTCTGCTCAACAATGATGGCGGGACCTTCGAAAGTGTGGCCTGCTCCGAGGTCGTCCCGGCGGACCACGGTGGTGCTGTGCTCAACGTGGTCAAAGACCACCTGACGGATTTCGTGCTTGAACTCCGGCCCCTGTGCAGTGACGTAGCTCGGAGCTTCCAGCCGTCCCAGGTCACCGACAGCCTGCGTGCGCAGCGTAACGATTTCGATCGGCGCACCAAGGTTGGAGTGGCCGTAGCGCTCGTGGTACATCGCGGAGAATCGGCGGGCGAGGTTGGCGACGAAGTCGGGAGATTCGGGCTCGTCAGCGGACGTCAGCGGAACGTTCAGCGAGAACTCCTGTGACTGATAGCGGACGTCCACGGACGCCTTCGTTGCGCGGCTTTCCTCCGGGACCCCTTCCGAGACCAGTGACGACAAGCCTTCGACTTCCATGGAGCGCAGGATGCCGGCCATGTCGGCCACGTCAATGTCTTCGTCGAGGTAGAAGTAGGGTTCGGAAAAGTCCTTGCGGATGTTGGTTTGCAGCATGCCCCAGGCGGAGAAAGCGCCGGGGAATCGAGGAACGACTGTTTCCGGGATGCCGAGTTCCTTGGCGAGGAAGACTGCGTGCATGGGTCCGGCTCCGCCGAAGGCCACGAGGGAGAAGTCCCGGGGCTCGATGCCGCGGGAGATCGTGATGGTCCGGATCGCCTGGGCCATCTGCGAGTTGGCTACGTCGCAGATGCCTTCCGCCATGGCAATGGGGTCCAGGCCGAGCTGGTCACCGACAGTTTTCAGGGCTGTTATCGCGGCTTCGCGGTCCAAGGCGACCTGTCCGCCGGCGAACCAGTCGGGGTCGACACGGCCGAGGACCAGGTTGGCATCAGTGACGGTGGGTTCCGTCCCGCCGCGGCCGTAGCAAGCCGGTCCGGGGTTGGCTCCTGCGGAACGCGGTCCGACCCGCAGGCCGCCGGCTTCGAGCCAGGCGACGGAGCCGCCGCCAGCGCCGACGGTGTGGATGTTGACAACGCTCATGAGCATCGGCAGACCTTCAAGGTGGGCCTCCGTGGAGACGTCCGGCTTGCCGTCAACCACCAAGGAAACGTCAAAGGATGTTCCGCCCATGTCCACACCGATGAGGTTGCGGTTTCCCGAGACACCTGCCAGTTCGACGTCGCCCATGGCACCGCCGACCGGGCCGGAAAGCAGCGTCTGCAGCGGCCGCTTACGAGCGGATTCGGCGGTGAGTACACCGCCGGAGGACTGCATGATGTGCAGTGGGGCTTCCACTCCCCGGTCAGCGAGTTTGTCTTCCAAGTCCAAAAGGTAGTTGCGTACGACCGGACCCGTGTAGGCCTCGACGACGGCAGAGGACGTGCGCTCGTATTCGCGCCATTCCTTGGCTGCTTCGTGCGATAGGGAGACGGTGAAGTCTTCCCCTAGTTCCTCTATGAGGATTTCGCGGGCCCTGAGTTCGTGCGAGGGGTTCTTGTAGCTGAACAGGAACGCAACGGCGACGGCGCCATAGCCTTCCTCTTTTGCCCGGCGCGCTGCTTGGCGGACTGCCAGTTCGTCCAAGGGCACAAGTTCCCCGCCTTGGCTGTCCAGCCTGCCTTCGACGCCGATGACATCCTTGCGCTCGACCAGCGGGGCGGGCTTGCGGTACTGAGCGTTGTAGAGCTCAAGACGCGGTCCGCGGGCGATGTGATAAGTGTCCTCGATGCCGGCGGTGGCCAGCAGCAGCACGGGAACACCACGGCGTTCGAGGAATGCGTTCAGGCCCTGTGTGGTGCCGTGGACCAGGAAATCGATGTCCGAGAGATCATCGACTATCGATTCGAGGCCTGCGATGACGCCGGCACTGAGGTTCCCGGGCGTGGTTGACGCTTTCGTTGCCGCGTAGGTTCCGGCGTCCTGGTCGTACGCCACAATGTCGGTAAAGGTTCCGCCGATATCCATCGACACCCTGTAGTTCGGCATGTTTATCTCCTCATGGTTCTGGGAATGGCACTTTGTGTGTGGCAACACGCTACATACGGGGCCAACCATGGGGATGGGCATATTGCACCCTTGTGCTCTAGCTGGACGGGCAGACTGCACAAAAGCGGTGGCAGTTACGCCACGCCCGAACGGGTGCACGTTTTGGGCGGTAGTGCTTGGCGCCCAAACCTCCATGCCAGAAAAGTGCAAGCTGAACACCATCTGTGAGTTCTCGGTTTGTAGTGTGAGGGCAATCACTCGGCGGGAGGCTTGGACAGGCTGCTCCGAGTGGAGGCTTGGATGAGCTGCTCCGAGGTGCACCGTGCATTCCTTGGGATCCGAACTGTTCTCCGTGCACAGAAACGCTGTTTGTCCTTCTTATCCCATTCGCAATATCGGAGGTCACGACATGTCCAATATCGACCCACTCGTTTCAGGGCCAGTGCCCGGGACGGCGAGTCCACCTCTCTCCATGGCCGTGGGGCACGCGTTCCGCGACATGCCTTTCGGGTTCATCCACGTCAAGATCTGTGCGGTCCTCTTCGTTGCTTTCGCAATCGAAGCCTGGGAAATGCTCATGCTCACGTACGTTGCCAGTGATCTGGCTACGAGCCTGCAGGTCGGTATGACGCAGGTAGGAATCGCTATTTCGGCGCTCTTCCTTGGCATGATTCCCGGGTCACTCGTTTGGGGACCCATCTCTGACCGGATCGGCAGGAAGGCCACCTGTGCGTGGAGCTTCTTCGGTTATGGCGTCTTTACGCTCCTGAGCTGCTTCGCGCCGAACTTTGAGGTCCTCTCGGCGGCTCGCTTCCTCTCCGGGCTTTTGTTCTCCGGCGTCTTCACGGTGACTTTCCCCTATTTTGAAGAACTGCTCCCCGTGAAGGTCCGCGGAAAGGCCACTGTATATCTGGCTGCAGGGTGGCCGATTGGCATCCTTGCCGCCCTCGGCACCGCTGCCCTGATCGGAGGGCACGGCTGGCGCTGGGTTATTGCTGTCAGCGCGCTTGCCAGCCTATGGGGCATCGTTCTATACAAGGTCGTACCGGAATCCCCCTACTGGCTCGCGAGGCGGGGCCGGAATGAAGAGGCACACGCTGTACTCGAGCGTCTGGGTGCACGCGGCATCTCCCGGAGCACCATATTGACGGTCTCGGACGGCAAAAAGCTGTCCTTCTGGAACCTCTTCAAGGGGAGGATGGGCCGGATCACGGTTATTCAGGTCCTCATCAACTTCACCTTCTCCTGGGGCTACTGGGGACTTCAATCGTGGATGCCCACGTTGCTTGAAGTGCGAGGACTGAGCGCCTCATCAAGCTTTGGCTTCATCGCCCTGAGCGCGGTGCTCATGATCCCCGGCTATATGTCGGCCTCCTACCTCACTGGACGTTTCGGGCGCAAGTGGATCTTCACGATCTACGTCCTCGCCGCAGCAGCCGGCGGATTCTTCTTCGGGACAGCCTCCACAGAGACCGAGATGTATGTAGGCATGTTCTCCCTGGCTTTCTTCGCCCTGGGAGCCTGGGGTGTCTGGGACACGTGGATGGGTGAGCTCTACCCCTCAGTGCTTCGTGGCTCAGGTTACGGGTCCGGGCTTTTCGGTCAGCGCGTCGCAAATACGGTCGCACCGAGTCTTGTCGGGCTCCTCCTGGCCTCAGCCACCGAAACTACTTCGACAATCCTCTTTATCAACATGTTCTTGTTTGCCACGGTCGTCCTCGGCCTCTTCTTGCCCGAAACCGAAGGAAGTGAATTGGAATGATCAGCCCAAGCGAAAGTCTCGACGTTCTCCCGGAAAATGCCCGGATCCTGTGGATCAACCCGCTGTTCACCGATCTTTACAACCGCGCAATGGCGGACTCCTTCCGCCAGATCGTCCGTCCAGGCACCGAAGTTGATGTCGTCTCACTTGATGGCGTGGGCCCCTCCCACGTTGAGTACAACGCCTTCGAGGCACTCATGCTCCCGCAACTGCTGCGCACGGTGCGCTGGGCGGAAGAAGAAGGCTACGACGCCGCCGTCATCGGTTGTTTCTACGACCCGGCGCTGCGGGCCGCACGCGAAATCACCGATCGCATGGTGGTTGTGGGCCCTGCGCATTCGGCGCTGAGCCTCGCCGGCAGCCTGGGCGAGCGATTCTCCATACTCGTTGGACGGAAAAAGTGGATTCCCGAGATGGCCGAGAACGTCCACCGTTGCGGCGCGTCAGACCGTCTTGCCTCGTGGCGCGTGCTCGAGATGGGCGTCGACGACTTCCAGGCGGACCCGGCTCTCACGGAGAAGCGGATCATGACCGAAGCCCGCAAGGCCGTGGAGGAAGACGGCGCAGACGTCGTCATCCTCGGGTGCACGGCCGAATTCGGATTCTTCCAAACGGTTCAAGAGGAAATTGGCGTACCTGTGATCGACGCGACTGTGGCCCCGCTCAAACACGCTGAGCTGCTTGTGGACTCGGCCCGCCGTTTCGGTTGGACGCACAGCAAGCGCCTGGGCTACGACGGGCCGACCGCCCAAGAACGTGCGCAGTTTTTCCCGGCCCTCAAGCCAAAGCACATGGTGTCAATGACTTCGGCCCCTGCGTTGACTGAACTCTCGATGGTCCGGCCATGAGCAGGCCGGAATCCGCGGTTGTCTTCCACGAACTGGGAGGCCCTGAAGTGCTGAGCGTCGAAGATGCTTCGCCACGTCCGGTCGCCGACAACGATGTCCGCATCGACGTCGCAGCATTTGCACTCAACCGGGCAGATCTGATGTTCATCCACGGGGAGCACTACACCATCCCGGCGTTCCCCTCGCGCATCGGTTCCGAGGCAGTGGGAACGGTGACCGAGATCGGCAGGAACATCACGGCCTTCAACATCGGCGACCGCGTGACGAGTATTCCCTTCTACACCACGACCGACGGCGTGCAGGGAACGACCGCCGTCCTTCCGGGAGACTACCTAACCCTTGCTCCACCCGAGCTTTCGGATGCCGAGGCCTGCTCTGTTTGGATGCAATATCTGACGTCCTATTTCGCCTTCGCAGAAGTAGCCAATCTCGGATCCGATGACACCGTGCTCGTCACGGCCGCCGCCAGTTCGGCCGGGCTTGGCGCCATCGAGGTCGCGCGCGCACTGGGGGCGAGGGTGATCGCGACGACACGGACGGAGAAGAAGCGGTCGCTCCTCCTCGAAGCAGGCGCAAACGAAGTTGCCCTTGTGGGAGTCGACGATCTCGGCGAGGTCATTGACCGCGCCACCGACGGCAAAGGCGTGCGGGTCGCTTTCGATCCTGTAGGAGGAGAGTCCCTCGGCACCTACGTCCATCACCTGGCACCCAATGCAGTGATTTTCGGGTACGGAACGCTGAGCGATCAGCAGCCCGTCATCCCCATGGCAGCAATGTGCAGGACTCAATCGGTGTTCCATCCCTACTCAATGTTCAACCATGTCGGACGGGCCGATGAGCGGCAGAGAGGCGTCGACTTCATCCTCGAGCGGATTGGCTCCGGCGCGCTGCGGCCCAGGGTAGACAGGGTCTTTGCTTTCGACCAGGTGCTCGACGCGTACCGCTACATGGAGTCGAACGAACAGTCAGGGAAGATTGTTGTCGAGATAGGTTAGCCCTGCGGTCCCTGGATACGTGTCCACAGAACAGTTGTCCATGGAACAGTTCTCCACAAAACAGTTGTCCATGGAACAGTTCGAAGGACACGGACCAGGGACCGTTCCCGGGCATGGACCGCGGTCACGGATTGCTGGCGGAACGGTATGCCCGCGTGCCCGCCTAGTCTTGCAAGGAGCGCTGCAGCACTTTGGCAATGAGGTGGACGGACAGCAACTCGGACGGAATATCCAGCCGGACACCGAGTTCCCGTGCCCGATTAAGCCGGGCCTGCAGGGTGTTCCGGTGCAAATTGAGGGACTTCGCTGCGAGGCTGACTGAGCTGCGGTGATCCAGGAAGACGGCCACCGCGGTAATAATCACGTCGCGGTCAGGAGATGCCATCAGGCGCGGCAGTGTTAGTTCGGCCACGAGAGCGACGGCGTCCATGTCCACGAAGCTGGTGGCCGCCGCCACCCCGAGTTTGGCGAGGCCTAGAACCGTACCCGGTCCCATCGACCGGGACGATTCAGCAGCCAGCCGGCCCTCACGCACGATCAACGCCAGCGCAGGGCCATCCTCCTGCCACCGGGACAGTCCGGCCACCAAGCCAAGCTCGGCAAGGGCCGGTCCCAGACGTGTCCTGATTCGGGTTTCGAGCTGCGTCGAGGCGTCCTGGTCCCCAGCCGGTACGAGCGTCAGCCAACCGCCTTGAACCTCGGCCAAGGGACTGCGTGCTGTGACCTTGCGCCAGAGCAGGCGCAGCACAGCCGTCAGTTCGGGCCGATGGTCTTGCACCCGCCCGCTTCGGAACCACACAGCCACATAATGCTCCCCTTCGCGCCAGCCCAGCTGGTTCAGCAGATGTCGGTGTTTTTCCTCGAACTCCGCCCCTGACGCATCAAGGTCCTGATCCAATCCCGCGATCGCCGCCGTGGGAATGGCACGGGCAGAGCTGTGGAGGTCTTCCAACAACCAGGCGGCCTTCACCGCCGGGGTGGCTACCTCAAGGATTGAGCGCACCAGCCGCAGGTTGTGGACCCCGGATGTGGGCACGCTTGCCGTGAGGGTGAAGCGGAGGGCACTATTGGCCTCGCCGACTTCCACGGTGATGACTTCGTCAGTCTCCCGTGGAGGTATTCCGGCGGAGGCCAGCACCACGCCGTCGTACCCCAGCAAAACTCCCACCCCGTCCAGTTCCCTGGAAATGGTCTTGAGAACGTCACCGAGGGTGGTGTCCTTTGCGACCGCCCGGGCTACCCGGGCCAGTTCCGCATCGACCACCGACAGGGCAGCTCCGATCTCGGCCGACAGAGCCAACGCCAATGCCGCTGGGTCCCCGTCAGCGGCCAGGAGCGTGGTGCCCAACCGCTCCGCCAGTCCGACCGCTCCGCTTGCATAAGTAATGCCGGCCACGACGACGGCGCTGGCCCGCCGCTCCCAAGCGTGTCGCAGTGCCGCGGAAACCAGCCAGCCACCTGATCCCATCTCCGGGGAGAGGACGACCACAGTGTTGGGACGCACCTGTCGGATTTCCTCAAGCTGGGAGACCAGAACCACGCTCTCCACCAACCCGCTCGATGGAGTGAGATACAGAGGCGTTGTGCCACGGAGTGAGCCGTGCGCCAACAGCCCGGCGAGATCGAGCCGGGTTTCATTTTTCGACCTACGCATGTCGCCGCCTTGGGTGCACCATCGGGATGCCGAAGGCCTTAGGCTCAGTGAGATCAAGCCCCGCCTCTGTGTACCACTGTGTCGCTGCCGTAATCTTCATGATGTCCATGACGTCGCCCACCTGGACGTCGTCGATGTTGACCACCGTGCCCTGCTCGGAATTGAGCAGGGTCACCATGTCCGGGACAGCTGCTGTAACTTCGCCATCCACGAGGACCAGCAGGATCTCATTCTGGATTTCGAGACGAACGATGCGCCCCGTGGTCTCGTCCTCGAGCGTTACGCTGGACGGCTGCGCCGGCAGGCCCAGGTCCGTTGGCCGCGAGAGGCTTTCGATGTGGCTCACGCGGGCCCGGGCGATGCGCGTGGTGCCGAGGAGTTCGCTGAGCATCAACAGCTTTCTCTCGACGGGGGTGTTCGCGTCGAGGATTTGCCCGATCCGGATCATCCGGCTGATGGACCCGTGGACTCCGTGCTCCTTCAGCTGTTGTGCGGAACACGGGTACATGGCGGTGGCTGCCCAGCCGCCCAGTTCGGTCACCAGGGCACGAACAAGCGTTTCGGCCCGCTGCGGGCTTTCGACCTCGACCACCGCCCGTTCCCCGGTCACCCCCATGAGCGCGATAGGGCCTATCGCCACGTTTCCAATATTCAACGTCGTTTGGCTGATCAAGGGGAAAACGCGGCCCATGGGGTCGGAATCGATGACGGGCAGCGAGGACTGCAGTCCAACCATGAGGGGGACGATTCCGTTGACATTGGCGGCGGCAAGTGAATAGATTGCCCGCACCGGGCGCCCAAGATTCGCCTCGATGGCACGGATGCAGCCAAGGAACTCATCTCCCACGGGAGGCATGTCGGCGATGAAAAGGCCCTGCGTGACCATTCCGACCGCCACCACCAGGTCGTCGGGAGCAAGCTCGTCAACGGTGATGAGTTCCAATGACCGGCCCTCCATCGCCCGCTGGATCATTTCTGCGTATATGTAGATGGCCGTCGGGTCGATGGTGCAGGTCAGGAAGTGTGCCCCGGTGCGGAGGTTCCGGACGTCTTCGGTAGTGAGTACTGTGCTCATGATGTTGCTCCAAGGGCAGCTGTGGGCAGCATGTGTTCCTCGTGGGCGTATGTTTCTCCTGCCGCTTGGACCCGGATTCGAACGATTCCCGGGTTGCCATAGGGCATGGCGTAGACGTTCGATTCAATGATGCGGGTCTGCCCGGGGCTGGCACCCAACTGGACCGCCGCTGAGTAGGCGTCCTCTTCGGCGAGGTTCTGTACGCGTTGCAGGTCATCCCGGCCGCTGACGGTCGCGAGCCTGTCGATCCACGCCGTCAGCGGCGCCGCGGCAGACCCTACCAGCGCCGCGTCCTGCGACGCCGGCAGAGTCGGCACCAGCCCGAACGGAAGCGCAGTCTCCTGATGCTCGCGGAGATCGGCAATCACGGAGGGGATGTCCGTACGAACGGGATGGTGGACAGTGTAGGGCTCAAGTATGGCCGCATTGCTGGCGATGCTCGCGTCAAATCCTTGGCGGATGAGGCTTCTGGCGGCAGGCAAGCCTCCCCGGGTGTGGCCCACGGTGGCTCCGGCCTCCATGCAGAGAATGACTTCCCCATCGGGGATTCCCGCCAACGTGGCCGCGCCAAGGATTGCCATCGCGGGCTCCGCGTACAACCCGTGCACAGGAGCCAACGCCAAGCGTGACAAAGGCGCGCGACCGCCGTCGTTCTTTCCAAACGACAGGAGGGCGGCCGGGAAATGGCGCCGGCCCGCCTCCTCAAGCATGGCAGCCAACTCTTCCCCCGTCTCCATCAGGGCACTGTTAAGGATGGCAGTGTAGTCGCGGTCCCGGAAGACGCTCGAATAGAAGTCGCTGGAAATACTGATACGCATGTCCCGGTCGTTGCTGAGGATGGCATCTGCAATGCGCGTTTCATGCGCCTTTGATGCCGTCGAACCGACGGATGTAATCGCCACGTTCCGTACGCCACTGGAGAGGATGCCCGGGAGATCAGCCAGGAACGCCTCCAGATCCAACCGGGCCAAGGGCCGTCCCCGTAGGTCATGACCCCCGCCGACGTGCACGGTGCGGGTCACCGCCGGCTCAATGAGGGGTGGCAGCACGGTCATGTGGAAGCGGTCCGCGGGAGGACGGGGCGAAATACGAACGGCGACGACGCCGGCCAGCTTCCGCTCCGCCAGAACCCGTCCGACGTCGGCAGTGATCTCCGTGATGCCTGACGCGAACTCCCGACGGAGAGCGGACAGGGACGATTCCAGTGCTTCGGGCAAGCTGTCGGCGTGCACCTCCCGGGCGGCGGAAACTACAGTCCGCCCGTCCAATACAACGGTCCGGCAGCTGGTTCCCTGTAGCCGCAGTCCCACTCTCATTGTTCAGATCCCTGCCTGGCGTCTACCGACATTGAGTACCTGCCGACGGGTGGATATCTTCCATCCACATAGAGTCCACCACTAGTCGTCCTCTAATACTCCCCCAAATCGCCGGAGAACGATCTTTGTTCAGAGATCGAACGGAGCTGGATCAGGACACCACCGAGCCATCCCCCGGACGACCGATGACGGCGGCTCGATTCCGATGGCCCCTCCTCCATGCCGTTTGGGAACCTCACGGTGCCTGCTGAGATGACGGTGGGAGTGGACGCCTCCGGTGAGGCGTTCATCAAGAATGTCGGGCCACCTTCCTTCGGGTCGCCGATCCGGACTCCTTCAGTTCGGGGACGTCCTGCAGGAGGTCTCCGATATGGGGCGGCAAGAACACGGAAGTGCAGCCGAACGCAATCTGGTCGTTGAATTGTCGGAATCGGAGCTCAGACCAGCCAGCGCCACCAGCGTGACTGTTCCCGTTCCGGCGTCGGTTCCGGCTCCGGCTCTGGCTCCTCTCCCAAGGCCAGCGCGGCCTCGGCGATGTCGTCCGCGGTGAGCGTCATGACCGCCTCACGATCGAGGGCGTCGAGACTTTGTTCTTCATCGAGCGAGAGCCGCAGCGCCTGGCGGTTGAGCGCCTGCTCGAACAGCGTGCGTGCGAACCGCGCGTTGCCGGAGTCCTCGCCCGCGTGGAGCCCGGTAAGGATACGACGCAGCATCTGGTCCGCACCCGGCTCCAACGTGTACTCGTGCTGGGCAAGCATCTGGTGGAAGATCGTATCGAGCTCGTCCACGGAGTAGTCCGGGAACGTAATCTCCCGGGCGAACCGGGAGCGCAATCCAGGGTTGGAGAGCAAGAAGGACTCCATCAACCGCGGATACCCGGCCACGATCACCACCAAGCGGTGGCGGTGGTCCTCCATCCGCTTGAGCAGGACCTCGATCGCCTCGGGGCCGAAATCCATCCGGCCGTCCTCCGGGGCCAGCGCGTAGGCCTCGTCAATGAACAGGACTCCGTCCAGCGCACGCCGGATCACCCGGTCCGTCTTGATGGCGGTCGCCGATGAAGCCGGTACCAAGCCCAACCCCTTGACGCTGTACGCCTTACATGAGATTCTCATCACATCAAACTGGATCCAATTAATCATAGATAAGATCCAATCCCTTTAATCAGGACCAGTTTGCAGCCTTTGGGCCTTGCGGCGTGCCAGATTTTCTTCCGCTTGCCGCGGCCTCCCCAACCAACGGCCTAGTAGGAGTCCAATGCCATCCCCAGACCTCACCAAGCTTTCCAGGAATGACTCGACAATCCAGCAAAACAGAGGCGGCCCGAAGCTGTCCGAGCTAAGCGGGCGGGTGCTCTTTTTTCTACTGGTCCTGGATCTCTCGTACTTCATCAATGCCATGGACAGACAGGTCTTCGCTGTCCTTCTGCCGGATATCAAGGCTACTTATGGGCTCACCGGTGGCGAGGCGGGCATCATCGCGACCATTTTCACACTTGGCATGGGGCTAGCTGGGGTTCCGGCTGGTTACCTGGCCGATCGATTCGGTCGTAAAAAGGTAGTTCTCATTAGCCTCCTGATCTTTTCGGTCAGTTGTGCCCTGCAGTCGGTGGCCGCCGGAACACTGGACATGGCACTATGGCGAATCCTTTCTGGCGTAGGCGAAGGAATGCAGGTCGCTGCACTCTTTGCGGCAGTAGGGGCATACTTCACTCGTCACCGCGGTTTCGCGCTTGGCTCTATCAGTGCAGCTTTTGGTCTGGGTGGTTTTACCGGCCCGTTGCTTGGTGGCGCCATCGTTTCGGCAACTGGCGACTGGCGCATTCCACTCATCCTGTTCGGTGCAATTGGCATCGTTATCCTTTTCCTGGTTTTGGCACTTGTGCCCAAGTCCTTTACAGAGGTTGGTCGTGGGGATTCGTCATCAAGCTCGTCGTCGGAGATGACCACTGGCCTGCGGTTCTTCAACCGGCGCGTCCTGTGTTGTGTCCTCGTGGCCATTGCGGGAGGTTTTGCGATCTATGGGTACTTGGGTCTGTACCCGACTTATCTGCGGGAGACTCTGGGATTCACGCCTGCAGAAGCTGGCTGGGCAGCGAGCATGTTTGGAATCGGCGCCCTCGGAGCTCTCGTTGGAGGCGCGATCGCAGACCGCGTTGATCAGCGATTGCTTAACGTCGTAGGTTTGCTTTCCATCATGGTCATGGGCGTAGCCATATTTGGCTTCGCTGCCTCGCTGCCTGTTCACATGATTTTCTCAGCACTGCTTGGCGTTGCCTTCAGCGGAGTTGTCATCACGAATACAAGCGCCCTAATGCAGCGATCTGTGGACCCCAAGTACCTCGGCCGAGTCAGCGGCCTAATGATCGCAGCAATGTATATACCCGCCAGCGCTTCCGGCTACTTCGTAACGTTCATGCAAAGCAACTTGGGGTGGCAGACTGCCGGAATCATCCAATTGACGCTTATTCCAGCCATCGGCTTGATTGCCATGGCTGCCATGGGCAAGCTGCCTGCAGGCAGCAAGTCCTAGCAATCCCGTAAATGGCGTCTGCCTTCGTTGAGAAGGCAGACGCCATTTAGCGTTTCGCTTTGGACAGCACGTCGTGTGCGCAGCCTGACGAGCGCACAGCCGGTTAGACAAACACCGGCAGTAATTAGTAGTCCCACCATCGACGTAAGCTGGATGGGAAAGCTCAGATCCAGGAGGGGCTGTAGATGGTGGACAGTGCAAAGGCCACTTTAGCCGCGACGGCCAGGACGCTGGCGTACTTCGGGACTTGCCCCTGACCTCCTCAACTTTCTCCTGCTGTCTCTTGCCGGCTACCGGGCGCCCGTGCCTCAAGTTGCCACGCGTGGTTGCTGGACTCGAGGACTCCGGCAGCGGAGAAAACGCCAGACGGCGGGCCGCTGTCGTTGAAGCGGCCCGCCGTCCGGCGAGGCGAGAGGGGCGGCCCGATTCACGAGCCCAGAATGCGGGAGCGCTGACTATGTCTTTCCTGGCGCAGGTAAATTGGTGATCTGCCTGCAGGCAAATGCATGCCGTGAGCCGCTGCGCCACGTGCGGGTAGGACCCGGGAAGGCAGATATCAGATCAAACGGGTGAGCCATCCATGCGTGTCCGCCAGTGCCCCGGCCGGCCGGCGAGAGAATTCCCAGCACGGGATCAGCTGCGGAAGAGCAACAGCGCGTCCCCTTGGCCTCCCCCGCCGCAGAGTGACACTGCGGCTTTTCCAGTGCCGCGACGGAACAATTCCATGGCTGCATGCAGGGCTATGCGTGCACCCGAAGCGCCAACCGGGTGTCCGACGCAATGGCACCGTCGTGAAGATTGCAGCGGTCTGCAGGGATGCCGAGTTCCCGCAATGATTGGACTGCCACGGCAGCGAATGCCTCGTTGATCTCAACGAAATCGAGGTCCTCTGTGGTCCATCCGGCACGGGCCAGTGCCGCTTTGGTCGCGTTGGATGGTTGGGAGTGCAACAGATTGTCCGGTCCCGCCACCTGTCCGGACGGTCCTACAACGGCAAGAATTTTGCACTTCAACCGCTCGGCATTGGCACGTGTAGTCAGAATGAGTGCAGCTGCACCGTCCGACAACGGTGATGCGTCGCCTGCCGTGATGCTGCCACCGTCGGTAAACGCCGGGCGCAATTGCGATAGTGCCTCAATGTTGGCGTCGGGTCGGACTTGTTCATCGTTTACGATGAGCTTGCCTAGTCCCTTCCGCACAGGGATGGGGACGATCTCATCCTTGAATATCCCATTCGAGGAGGCCTCGGCGGCTCTGCGATGCGAAGCAACTGCGATACCATCCTGTGCTCTCCGTTCTATCCTGTGAACTTGGTTTCCGCGCTCGGCCAGGATTCCCATCGACACCTCTTGCTGGGCGTCGCTGAGAGCGTCGCGAACCAAAGAATCCGTAGTCTGTCCGCCGCCATACGGCCATCCTTGACGGACCCCTGGCAGCAGACAGGGGCTTCGTGACATGGATTCCTGACCACCGGCAACTACCAGCCCAGCTTCGCCTGCCCTGATGAGGCGGGCGGCGTCTATCACCGCTGTGAGGCCTGACAGACAGACTTTGTTGATTGTCACGGCGGGTACTTCAGGGCAGATGCCGGCCATAATAGATGTTTGCTTGGCAGGGTTCTGGCCGGTTCCGGCCTGCACCACCTGCCCGATGATGACGACGTCAACTTCCGCTGGGTCGACGCCAGCCTTTTCAAGGGCTCCGCTGACGGCAGCAGCGCCGAGTTCGACAGCCGTGGGATGGGCCAGCTGGCCGTTCAGTTTCCCTTGGGGGGGTACGGGCCCCGCCAACTATGACGACGTCGTCGGGACGGACTGGAGGGTAGGGGGGCCGTGATTTCTGGGACATGCTTGCTTTCCTTTGTCTACGCGGTGATCCGGCCCCACTACTGAGGTGCCATCCGGAGGGCACCGTCCATTCGGATTGTTTCCCCGTTGATGTAGTCGTTTTCGATGATGGATAAGGCCAGTTGGGCGAACTCATTGGGTGATGCCAACCTCTTGGGGAATGTGACACTGGCTGCCAACGCTTGACGCACTTCGTCGCTGACCCTGGCCATCATGGGTGTTTCCACAACACCTGGTGCAATTGCATTGACGCGGATCCCGTATTGCCCGAGGTCCCGTGCGGCTGGAAGGGTAAGTCCGACGATGCCGGCTTTGGAGGCAGCATAGGCAACCTGGCCGATCTGTCCTTCGAAGGCCGCTATGGAGGCGGTGTTGATGACCACTCCGCGCTGACCGTGTTCATCGGCCTGCGTGAGCGAAATGGCCTCTGCAGCCATGGCCAGGATATTGAACGATCCGATCAGGTTGACTTGGATAACCTTGGCGAAAACAGCCGGATCGTGCACTCCCCTGCGGCCTAGAATGCGCATGGTGGGAAGGACCCCGGCGCAGTTGATGACGGTCCGGAGCGGTGCCCCGGCTGCGGCTCTGGCCACGGCCTGCCGGACATCGTCGGCGTCGGTTACGTCCGCCGGGACGTAGTGGACGCCACGTGCCAGGACACTTTCCTGAATGGCACCGGGTAGATCAAGGGCGAATACTTCTGCGCCATGACCTGCCAATGCACGGACTACGGCCGCGCCCAGCCCTGAGGCGCCGCCTGTGACGATGGCTGACGTGTTCTTGAGATCCATATCCGAGTCCTCTTATGTGATGTGTGGTGGAGTTGGGGACAGGAGGGCAGGTTCAGACGAAAGCGGAGATTCCAGTTACTGCGCGACCTACGAGTAGGGAATTGATCTCGTAGCTACCTTCGTATGAATAGATCGCCTCAGCGTCGGCAAAAATTTTCGCCATCTCGAAGTCGGTGCTTATGCCGTTGCCGCCAACGATCGAGCGCCCAAGCGCGACGGTCTTGCGCATGTTGGCGGTGCAGCTGGACTTGGCCAAGGCGGCATGATCCATTGTCAGGCGGCCGGTTCCACGGAGGCGGGCGAGCTGAATCATCAACGACAACGACATCGTCGCATTGCTGACCATTCTGGCGAGCTGCTCTTGGATTAGTTGGAAGGAAGCGATTGGCTTGCCGAACTGCTTCCGTTGCATGGCGTAAGCCCTTGCCACATCAAAAGCCGCGAACTGCTGTCCCACTGCCTGCCAGCTCACCCAAACCCTGGAATGAAGCAGTAAGGAGTTGGCGTCCTGGAACGTTGAGGTGCCGGGCAACCAATTGGTGAAGGGGATCCGTACGTTATCCAGCGTGATGTTGGCGTTTTGAATGATTCGGACAGAGGTCTTGTTGTTGATGGCTTCGGTGCGGAAGCCAGGTGTTCCTTTCTCGACGATGAAACCCTTGATTTGTCCGTCCGCGGTGTCCCGGGCCCAAACCAGGACGAAGTCGGCAAAAGTTCCGTTTCCGATCCACCTCTTGTGCCCGTTGAGGATCCACTCGTCGCCCGAACATGTAGCCGTGGTTTCCATTTCACGGGAGATATCGGATCCGTGGCGGGGTTCTGTCAGGGCGAAGGCACCGATCTTACGGAGCGAAAGGAGGTCCGGCAGGATTGTGCGACGCTGCTCCTCTGACCCGAGTTCCTGGATGGCGGTGGTGAAGAGTTCGTCATGAACGCCGAAGAACGTGGATACGGAGGTGTCTGCGCGGGCGAACTCCATCTGGATCAGTCCCGCGAGGAGGGGACCGCGACGGTTCATGCCTGTCAGTTGTTGCCTGGCCAGGCGTGGAATGAGCTCGAATGGAAATTCAGCACGATTCCAAAAGTCGACGGCGACCGGCCGCACCTGACGTTGAAGGAAGTCGCGTGCCTCCCTGTACTGCCCATATTCGTCGTCAGTCAAGAGGTCTGAAAGGAACAGCAAGTCCGCTTCTGCGTAAGGCGGCGTCGCAACGGGTTCATCGCATGCTGCGAATGCAGACGGTTCCCTCTCCTTGAGTGCGGTCATGGTTTCTCTTTCTGATGATTGGGTAGCGGTGCTGCGATGCTTGGGGTCATGGGATCCGGCCTATAGCCCTGAGCCGGTCCTCGGAAATGCAGATGTTGAAGCCTGAACCTTTGTCCACCAGCTGCCGGCCGAATCCCTGTCCTTGTTCGAGCCAGACGATGCAGCCGTCGGGTGTGTAAGATTCAACGACTCCTTCTCGAAGGAAATCCCGGCCCATTCGGATTTCCACCATGGCCCCAGCGAGGATGTTCCAGTCATTGACGATGTAGTACTGCATTTGGCCCATGTCCTTTGGTGGGTGCCGTACAGATCTAGATCAATGCAAAGCCAGGTTCACGGAGCAGAGCGGCTGTGTCGGCCAAGAGCTGTGACCCCTGCTGGCCGTCCATGATCCTGTGGTCAAAGGAGAGCGCCAGTTGGAGGACCGTGCGGGGCTCGATTCGTTCGCCCTGTTTGTCGTGAACGACCCACGGCGTACGCTGGGCAGTTCCGACAGCAAGAATTGCTGCCTCTCCGGGGTTGAGAATCGGGGTTCCCGTGTCGATCCCGAAAACCCCGATATTCGTGATGGTGATTGTTCCGTTGGCCATCGCTTGGGGCTCGGTTTTCCCAAGCCTGGCGGTTGAAGCCAGATCCGAAATGGCCGTTGCAAGCCCGGCAAGCGGCAAGGGCTGTGCGTCCTTGATGTTGGGCACGATCAAGCCGCGCGGCGTTGCTGCAGCAATGCCTAGATTCACTTTCTCAAACTGCACGATTTCTTGCGCGGACTCATCCCATGTAGCGTTTGCTTCCGGCGTGTTCTTCAGGGCGTGGAGGAAGGCCTTGGCGACAAACGTGAGCGGGGTCAGCTTCACGTCCGCAAAATCCCGGCGACGAGCTATCTGCTCCCTCAGCTCCAGGGTGCGGGTAATGTCGACCGCCACGAATTCGGTGACGTGGGGAGCTGTGAATGCTGACTGCACCATAGCTGCGGCGGTTTGCTTTCGGACGCCCCGGACAGGTATCCGGAGATCGCCAGTGTTGCTTCGGGGAGTTTCGCCTGTCGTCGCCGAAAGGTTTTCTCTGTCTGAATGGGCCTTCAGCACGTCTGCGCGGGTACAGATTCCATCAAGTCCGGTTGCCCTAACCATCCTGAGGTCGACGCCAAGGTCCTTAGCCAGCTTCCGAACCGGAGGGGTTGCCGTGGGGCGACCAGCTACGCGCCCAGCGTTGCCGGCGGGGCTGCCAACGGCGGGTGCCGGCGTGGTTGCGGTCGGTCTAACGCCTCGACCCCGTCGTCGACGACTTGCCACTTCCCTTGCCCCGTAGCCGACCAAAAGTTTGGGGTCGTCGTCGGTGGCTGCTTCGGAGGTTTCTGTCGCCTTGATGTTCTCTGCAGCGGTAGCGATGCTGATAATTGCGCGGCCTACGTCGACGGTCTCACCTTGCTGAACCAAGAGTTCGCTGACTTCCCCGTCAAAGGGGCAAGGGAGTTCCACAAGTGATTTGGCTGTTTCGATTTCCACGATTGCCTGATTGACGGCTACTTTATCGCCGCGCTTTACCAGCCAATTGACGATCTCGGCCTCGGTAAGCCCTTCGCCTACGTCCGGGAGGGCGAATTCCTTGATTGTCATTTTTACCTTCCGCTAGTAGGTGAAGCTGCGGTCAATGGCGTCGAGGATCCGGTCAAGCCCTGGCAGCCATTCTTCTTCCAGGCGGCTTGCGGGGTAGGGGGTGTCGTAGCCGGTCACTCTGATGATTGGAGCTTCGAGGGAATGGAAAACGGCGTCTTGGACACGTGAGGCGATCTCGCTGCCTAAGCCAACGCTGCGTGAGGCTTCATGGGCCACCACGAGCCGGCCAGTGCGTTCCACCGAACGGAGAATGGTTTCGTCGTCAATGGGAGACAGCGACCTCAAGTCGATGACTTCAACCTTCCGGCCTTCCTCGGCGCAGACGTCCGCAACTTTCCGGGCAACAGGTACCAGGGCGCCATATGTAACGAGTGTCAGGTCCTCGCCAGGGCGAACGATGCTGGCCTTCTCAAGTGGGCCTGGTGCGCGGCTCAGGTCAACCTCGCCTTTGAGCCAGTAATTGCGTTTGGGTTCCAGGAAGATCACGGGATCGTCGCTTCGGACTGCCGCGCGGATCATGTCGTAGGCTTCCTGGGGTGACGAGGGTGTCACGACCTTCAGTCCAGCGGTATGCGCGAAATAGGCTTCGGGAGATTCGGAGTGGTGCTCGATGGCACCGATGCCGCCGCCGGCAGGAATCCTGATTACTACGGGCAAGGAGATCTTGCCGTCGGAGCGATGCCTGTATTTGGCGAGCTGGGTGGTGATCTGGTTCATGGCCGGGAAAACAAAACCGTCGAACTGTATTTCGCAGACGGGTCGGTATCCGGCCATGGCAAGTCCTATGGCGCTTCCGACAATTCCGGCCTCGCCAAGGGGCGCGTCCACCACCCGGAGGTTGCCGAAACCCTTCTGTAGTCCATCGGTCACCCTGAATACACCGCCCAACTGACCGATATCTTCACCCATGAGCATGACTTTGTCGTCGGCTTCCATCGCGTCGCGGAGGCCTGCATTCAGTGCGTGGGCGATGGGCATGGTGCTTGGCTGGGCGGTCATGCCCCGGCCTCCACAAAATTCAGGTGTTCGATCATTTGATCCTCAAGTTCTTTCGGCATCTCGGCGTAGGTATTCCGGAAAGGATGATCTGGTGCCGGATTGGGAAGGGCGCGGCACCCTGCCCTGAGCTTCTCAGCGAGCTCCTGTTCCTCCGCCCCGACTTTGCTCAGGAAGTCCTGGTCGATCTTGTCTGAGACCACCAAGTAGTTCTTGAGTCGGTCGATGGGGTCCAGGGATTCCCAGACATCGTTTTCTGCCCCGGAGCGGTAGCGTCCGTCGTCGTCGGATGTGGTGTGCGGGTTGCGGCGGTAGGTGAAGGCCTCGACGAGCGTAGGTCCGTTGCCTGCCCTGGCGGCGGCCATGGCCTCACGTGTAGCGGAAAGGCATGCAAGGACATCGTTTCCGTCTACCCTGATGCCATTGAAGCCGAATCCTTGGGCGCGCTGAGCCACAGCGACGCGGCTTTGGACCGAATACGGCGCCGAGATGGCCCATTGATTGTTTTGGCAGAAAAATACAACCGGCAAGTTTTGGGCGGCCGCCCAGACAAAGGCTTCGTTGGTTTCTCCCTCGCTCAGTGCGCCATCACCGAGGAAGACGAGGACAGCCCTGTCCCGTTCCGGATCTCCGGTGCCGACATCACCGTCCCGGACGATGCCCATGGCGTATCCCACGGCGTGCAGCGTTTGGGCCCCGATCACCAGGGTGTAGAGGTTGAAATTGTTTTCAGTAGGATCCCAACCTCCTAATGTCGTCCCTCGGAACAAACCCAGTAAGTTCACGGGATCCACTCCCCTGCTCCACGCGACTCCATGTTCGCGATAGGTTGGGAAAACAACGTCCCGTGGAAAAAGCGCGGCCGCAGCGCCTACCTGCGCAGCTTCCTGGCCCAGGAGAGACGGCCACAAACCGAGCTCGCCTTGTCGTTGAAGCGCGATTGCTTCAGAGTCAACCCTGCGGATCATGATCATGTCCCGCAGAAGCTGGGCGCAGTCAATCGACTCCGGGTCCAGCGGGAGCGCCGTTTGCGATTGGTAGGTCCCGTCTTGAGTGAGAAGAGACAGCGGTGGGCTGGTCATGAATTGTGTCCTTTGGCTTCGGAAAGTCGGCGCTGGACGAGCTCCCGGGCTGCCTTGGCCGGGGTTCGTGATCCGTCCCCGGCTGCTTCGAGCATGCCGGTAACAGCTGGTCCGATCTTTGCTATTCGGTCGGTTACTTCTTCGGCTCCGAGGTCGGTGACCTCGGAGGAAACCTGGATCAGCCCTCCGGCATTTGCGACGTAGTCCGGGATCCACAGAATGCCAGCGGACTGCAGCTGTTCTTCGCAGTCTGAGTCGAGTAGCTGATTGTTTGCGGCACCGCAGACAATGCGGGCACGGACGGCGGGAATGGTCTTGGGGTTCAGCGTCGCACCCATGGCGCACGGAGCGTAGACGTCGATGTCCTGGTCCAGAACCCGGTCAGTAACCTCGGTCCCGGGGTGTGTCCTGGACACACGTTGCAGGGCCATGGGGTCACTGTCTGCCAGGACGACGTCCGCTCCAGAGTCGACAAGCAACCGAACAAGTTGGCTTCCAACCTTTCCGGCACCTTCAACACCGACGCGGCGCCCAGCCAGTCCTTGGCTTCCCCAGACGTGGACTGCAGCTGCCTGCATTGCCACGAAGACACCGAACGCTGTGGAGTATCCACTGTCACCCGAGCCGCCTGCGTTGCGGCCAACGACCCACGGCGTCTGCGAACCGATGACGTCCATGTCGGCAGCCGTCGTCCCCACGTCACCAGCCGTGATGTACTCGCCGCCAAATGCGTGGACGAACTGCCCGTATGCTCGCAGGAGCTCGGGGGACTTGTCTGTGTTCGGGTCGCCAATGATGACGGCTTTGCCGCCACCCAGCGGCAATCCAGCGGCGGCCGCTTTAAGGGTCATGCCCTCTGACAGCCGAAGGACGTCTGTGAGCGCTTCCGTTTCTTTTGGGTAGGGAAAGAAGCGTGTCCCTCCCAAGGCCGGCCCCAAGGACGAATTGTGGATCGCAACAATGGCCTTGAGCCCGGTTTCCTTGTCACGAACCATCCGTACGCGTTCGTGACCGCTGGTGTGCTCGTCAATAATCTCGAAGTGACTGCCTTCAGCAACCCTCGCACCGTCCAACAATGCCGCACACATCTGGTGCCTCCTGCTTTGTTCAGACATTGGATCCAATACCAATGTGTCCCCCAACTGTGGATTAAACGGGGTGATATGGTCAATTCATTTATCCTGAACTAATCGAAACGTTCAGTTATGCGGACCGAGGATGGAGCCATCTGGACAAAATGATCAGCATTGACAAGCTCGACGCCGAACTACTCAAACGCCTTCATGGCAACGCACGGGCGGGGGTGGCTGAACTCGCCGCCCAATTAGGTATCTCTCGAAACACCGTCCTGGGAAGGCTCCAGCGGCTGGAGACTGCCGGCATTCTGAAGGGGTTCAGTCCCGTGATGAACCTTGAGGCCGCTGGCATTCCGGTCCAGGCGTTCATCGGCTTGGAGTTGGACCAGCGCCAACTGACCAGCGTCGTGGATGCCCTGAGCAAAATCCCTGAGGTTTTAGAGGTCACCACGCAAGCCGGGCGGGAAGACCTTATGGTCAGGGTGGCTTCCACCACCCTGCAGGGAGTGCAGTCCGCCGCGGCCAAGATGGTCGATATCCCCGGCGTGCGGCACACAAATACGACACTGACCGTTTCCACGCCACTCCCCTACCGCGTGCAGCCACTTTTGGACCATCTGACGAAAAGCTCGGGCTGGGGCAGGTCGACGCCCTTGCCGGGTTCGGAAACTTAACCGGATGATTGGATCCAAAATTGCAAAAATTGAATACACTGCTTGTATGACTCAAACAGTTGCCGCCACGACATTCACCCCTCCGCTGGTTTCGCCCACGCGGCCCACGCTCAAGGGATCCTTTGGCATGAGTGCCTCAACCCACTGGCTTGCGACCGCTACTGCGCAATCCGTGCTTGAGCGAGGGGGCAACGCCTTTGATGCGGCGGTCGCAGCAGGCTTTGTGTTACACGTCGTGGAGCCCCACTTGAACGGGCCGGCTGGCGACATGGTTGCCCTTTATGCCCCAAAGGGCCGCAACCCGCGGGTTCTAATGGGTCAGGGTCCGGCTCCCGCCAGGGCGACTATTTCCCACTTTGCCAACGAGGGGCTTGAGTCCGTCCCCGGCGCCGGTGCGCTGGCCGCAGCCGTGCCGGGTGCCGTGGAGGCGTGGTTAACCCTGTTGGCGGATCACGGCACGTGGGAGCTTTCGGATGTGCTTGAGTATGCAATCCACTACGCCGTGTTCGGACACCCGATTGGACACCAAGCCGCGGCCGTCATTGAAACAATGGCTGACCACTTCCAAGCGCACTGGCCAACTTCGGCGGCACAGTGGATCCCGCGAGGTAGGATTCCTGAGGCCGGGGAGTTAGTCCAAAATGCTACTTATGCAAATGTTCTTCGAAAGCTCATTTCAGCGGGTCATGCTGCAGAAACACGGGAAGCCCGGATCCGCGCGGCGCGGGAGGAATGGAAGGAAGGATTCGTTGCACGGGCCATTGTGGAATTTGCGCGAAAGCCTCACAGGCACTCTTCCGGTTCAGATCACAGCGGCGTGATCGAACTCGAAGACTTTTCCCGCTTCGTTGTCTCTGATGAGTCCCCAATCTCCTTGGAGTTCCGTGGCGTCACCGTCGTCAAAGCCGGTTTCTGGTCCCAGGGCCCCGTGCTGCTCCAAGCGTTGGCGATTCTGAAGCATTTTGACGATGATCGCTTGGACCCTTCAACTGCACTGGGCGCCCACACGATCATCGAAGCCCTGAAGCTGGCCATGGCTGACCGGGATTCCTACTACGGTGACGCCCGCAAAGTAGAAGTTGACCTCACCGCGCTGTTCTCTGATGAATACGGCAGGGAAAGGGCAGTACAGATTGCAGCGTCCGCGTCCACACAGTTCAGGCCCGGATCACTTCCTGGTACGAGCCCCCACCCGCCGGCGCTTGTCACCGCAGCCGACCACCCCTCCGTCTTGGGTGCCGGGGAACCAACGGTCCGAATCTCAGGCGAAACCCGCGGAGACACCTGTCATCTGGACGTTGCAGACCAGTTCGGAAACATGATCAGCGCTACCCCTTCAGGGGGCTGGCTACAGTCATCGCCGGCCATACCAGAGCTGGGTTTCCCCCTCGGTACCCGCCTGCAGATGTCATGGCTCGATGCCGGCTCCCCGTCGGCCTTGAAGCCCGGGGCCAGGCCACGCACCACCTTAAGCCCTACCCTCCTTATGCGGGAGGGCCAAACTGTCGCAGCCTTGGGTTCCCCGGGAGGCGACCAGCAGGATCAATGGCAGTTGCTGTATCTACTCAGAACACTCGTCGGCGGCTACACCCCGCAGGAGGCAATTGATGCTCCCACTTTCCACACCAGTGCTTTGGCAAGCTCATTCTGGCCCCGGACCTGGAACGCCGCCGGGGTAGTCGTGGAGGATCGCCTCCCGCAACACGTGATCGCAGAACTACGCGAACGCGGCCATGATGTGACCGTCGTGAACGGGTGGTCACTGGGACGGCTATCCACGGTCACACGGGACCCGGAGACGGACGAGCTTGGAGCGGCGGCGAACCCACGCGGCAACCAGGGATACGCTGCCGGGCGATAGGCCCCGACATTCTGTACCCGCCGCAGCAGAGTCTGCAGGAGCAATCGGATAGGATCCAATTGACGACCCAACAGCGAGACAGTGGAGGCCTTCGTGACACAACCTATTGATATCGGTTCGCGCCGACAGCAGCTTGAAGGTCGGGCCAAAACCGTGGAGTCGCTGGTTGACGCACTTCAGGAAAGAATCAGCGACGGTGAGTTCGGCGTCGGGTCTTGGATTCGCCAAGAGCGCTTGGCAGAAGAGTACGGGGTCAGCCGAATGCCCATCCGAGAGGCGCTCCACCGCCTCCAGGCATTGGGCGTCGTGGAAATCATCGCCAACCGTGGGGCGCGGGTTCAGATGCCGTCGATGCGGGACATTGCTGAGGCGTACGAAGTCAGGGGCGTCCTTGAGGGGCATGCCGCGTACAGGGCCGCCCGCTCCAGCACTCAGGCAGACATCGACAACCTCCATCAGGCTGTTAAATGGTTCAATGATGCGGTAGGCAAGGCCCGCAGCGGATCCAAGACGGCCGCCAAGGACCTTTGGTACAAGGCCAATGAACTATTTCACGCCACGGTGATCCAAGCCGCGGGAAACAGTCAGCTGAGTGCCAGCATCAGCGCCCTCCACCATCGAATGCCACGGAACCTGACGTGGGCAGCCTTGGGCGGAGATCCGCGCCTCCTTGCTGACAATGCGCAGGAACATATGCGCATTGCAGAGGCGATCGAGACGAGGAATGCCGAAGTAGCCCGTCAGCTGACTGTTGAGCATAGTGCACATGCCCGGGAACTCGTTGAGATCCACGTAATGTCGAGGCCTCGTAGCTAGTAACAAAGATTGAGAGATTGGATCCAATAACGCTTTTTGTGGATACAATAAATCATGATCCTTTCTTCTCAAACACCCCCAACCCTAGTCTGCTCCCCTATGGTCGGTGGTGTTCAGCCGTGACGCGTACCTCGATCAAAAAGGAAATAGTCCACTTGTGGTTGATGCTCGCCCTTACGTTTTCCACGGGTGTGGCCGACGCCGTGGGCTATTTAGGTTTGGACAAAGTCTTCACCGGAAACATGACCGGCAACGTCGTCATTCTCGGAATGGCATTGGCGGGCGCTGATGGGCTGCCTGTCCTGGGGCCCAGCATTGCCCTCGCCGGCTTCATGGCGGGAGCTGCAATTGCCGGTAGAGCACTCCGCGGTCTGCAGTCGTCGTGGAGCTCCGTGACCACAGCTATTCTCCTGGTCGTCGGCCTCGTCCTTGCCGCAGCAGCGGTGTATCTGGGTATGGAGTCGAATGCGGGCTTTGAACTGAACCATGTCGCTGTTGCCGGAGTACTTGCAGCAACGATGGGCGCCCAAGCGGCGGCGGCACGCCATCTGGCGGTCAAAGATGTCACGACCGTCGTGGTGACATCTACTATCACAGGCCTCTCAGCTGACTCGTGGCTTGGCGCCCGGGTGTCTCAACCGTGGGCTCGCCGTCTTTTCGCTGTGGTCCTTATCAGCCTGGGAGCGACAGTCGGAGCGCTTCTCCTCAATCTTCATCTGTCGGCCGGCGTCGGCCTCTCGGCCGTGATTACGCTCGCGGTCGCCATCACGGGGCACCTGCTGGGACGGCCAGCGCGAGCGACTGAGCGAGATGCCCAGGCCGCACGCGTCTAGCTGGAGCTTCGTACAATCATGCATTGTTGAATCCATGGAATCGGCTGGGGGCATCGAAGGCCGTCGACCATGGCGTGGTAGGCGGCCTTACGACTGCATGCTCGATCACTCCCTGCCGGCGCCAGTGCTCCTTTCTGATCGCAATGCTCGGCCCCTGCTGCGTTTCCAGCTTGATGAGCCCGGATATTCCGGCAATAAGGCTTGACGCCCCGCGCTCATCGCCTGATTGCCATCGGTCGATGGCCTGCGCCAGCACTTCCGGACGGGTAATGCCCGCCGCCATGCCGGTGGCGCCGGCTCGTAGATCATCAACGAGACTGTTCCCGCCGAACCCGCCGACAAGGCGACAAGGGACCTTTGACGCCAAGTGCCGGATACGCTCGAAGGTCGGTTCCGCTTCGCATTTAATGGCCTGCACAAATTCCAGACCGTCAACCGCCGTGATGAGTGCGGCCGTCTCAATTCGTACACCCGTCGCCCTTGGCAGGTCCTGGATGATGAGGGGCAGGCCGCTTGCATCATGCACGGCCCGGAGGTTCTCTTTAAAGGTGTGGCCGTCGCTATGGGAAACCGGGACCATGATCGCAGAAATCCTGCCGTCGAGAGTATCGGCAAATTCCCGGGCCTCCTGCACTGCTGCCGTCCGGTCCAGACTCATTACCGTGGCCACTACAGGCGCGGAACCGGCTTCCTCGGAGAGGGCCGCAAGAACCTCGATCTTCTCCGAGGCTGACAGGCTTGCCGGTTCGGCAATTACACCGAGGCAAACCAGCGATGTGCACCCGCGATCCAACAGTGTGCGAGCCAGTGCGCGAAGGGACGATTCATCCACGGCACCCCCGGGAAGAAAGGGTGTAGCAACCATTCCCCACAGTTGCATCGAAGGTGCAGTTTCGGCGGGCGTAGGAGGGGCTGGGATCGAGAACGAGTTCATGGAGGACCATCCAATGGGAGTAGTGAATAGGGTGACATGTACCTGTCTGATGAGTCCGCGCGTCGCTGCCCCCTGTGCAGGGGGAATTTCGGGATCATCTTGACGAACGACGGTTGAACGTGCGATATTCATCACATCAGATCGGATCCAATTTTACACATTTATATCCAATCTTTGACGCTAAGGCACATCGGTCTGGGATCCGTCGTCAAGGAGCGGATAAATCCATGGAGAATCATGACCCAGGCTACTTTTCCTCCTACCCCCGGTGACAGGCTTATTTTCGAGAACGACCGCGTACGTGTGTGGTCCATGACCATCCCCGCCAACGGGATGTTTGACTACCACCAGCATTTTCATGACCACGTGATTCTTTGGCCGGAAGCCGGACACGTCCAGGGCCAGGAACTTGGAGACGATGACTGGTCCCTGGAGCAGATTGCTCAGCCGGGGTATGTCGCATTCAAGACGGTGGGCTCCTCCGGGCCGCTCGTTCCTCATCGCGTACGGAGCCTCGACGATCATTCAACGACGCATTACATAGTGGAACTCATCAGCGAAAAGTCACCCAGTGAAACCGACCTTCCCACAGTCTCAAACGATTTGGGCAGCGTCGCTGATCTGCGCAACAGGTACTGATTCTCTTTACGGGTTCTCTTTATGGCCCACGCGGCCGCCCGTCCACGCCAGTGGGGCAAAGTCATCTTTAGGGCAGGAATCCATGACCGTACGTGTTCGTCGGCTATGGCCCTCGGAAAGCGTAGCGCTCCGCACTCACGCAAAGCGGAGTCGCTCGTCATATTTTTTGTCCACAGCTCCGAACCAGAATTCGGTTTCCAGCAAGCCAGGGAAATCCCGGGAAGCCGGCCCCGTTTCATACAGTAATAAGAAGGAAAGCAGGATGCTCCCAAACGACACTTCACCGGTTGGTGTAACCGATGAACACGTATCGACGCTGATGCCGGCGTTCGACTATGACCGATTGGCTCCGGCTGCCTTGCTCGCAGCAAGTCCGCAGCACTTGCTCCCTGGCTCGATCAGCTACCTGAACGTACAGTACGCCGCTCCCCTGGGCTGGCGGCCGTTGCTGCTGGACGTACACGTCCCTGCCCATGGCAAAGGGCCACACCCCACTGTCCTCTACGTACATGGCGGAAGTTTCCTCGGCGGCATCAAGGCAATGGGGCCTTGGGTGTCCTTGCCGGCAGCCGGAATCGCGGTGGTGTCAGTCTCCTACCGACTGTCTGGTGAAGCCCAATTCCCTGAACCGATCGAGGACATACGCGCAGCAGTCCGCTGGACCCGGTTCAATGCAGAGAAGTTCAACCTCCAGCCTGACTCCTTGGCTCTGTGGGGAAGCTCGGCGGGCGCGTATTTGGCATCGATGGTTGCGGTCACAGGAGATTCCGCCCTTGGGCGGCCTACGGGGGCCCCGGTGGCCGCATCAGCACGGGTTGCCTGCGTAGTCAACCACTACGGGATCTCCGACTTCTCGGCACTGTTGGAGGACGCGTTCGAGAACGACGAGTCGGAGAAGGACGCACTGGCCCGGATCGTCCGCCAGTTCCTTGGTTTCGACCCCTCAGCCGAGCGGGAGCGAACCGCGCGTACGAGTCCGGCACTGCTGGCTGCAGGGCAGGTATCCACTCCCCCGTTCCTTTTCATGCATGGGGACGAAGATCACCGGGTGGGTTTCGGACAGAGTGTACGTTTTCACCGCAATCTTCTGGGGCTTGGACGCTCCTCAACACTCATCACGTTTCCTGGTGCTGATCATGGGGACAACGTGTTTGCGGAAGCCGAAGCGGTGGGCCAAGCGATCACGTTTCTGCGCACCTGTTGGGCAAACGACGGTTCGAATGACTAGTCCTGGGCGTACAAGGCCCCTGCAGGAGCGTGGTCGACAGGCCGCCCAGCGTATTCTGCTTGCAGCCGAAAACGTGTTGGATAGGGAAGGCTGCAAAGAATTCAGTATGACTTCAGTTTCCGCTTTCTCCGGCCTCTCAATTGGCGGAATGTATGCACACTTCGCCAATAAATAAGCCCTTCTGCGGCGAGTTAAGTCCGACGTTCTGGCAAAACTGGAATCCAAACTTGAGCAGCAACTACGACAGAGTCCAGACTCAGTCGAGCACCAAAAGCCATACGTTTTTATCTTTGCCCAAAGCGTTTCGGTCACGGAGATGCGGAATCGCGGTTTTCAGTTCCATGATCGGTGCAAAACCCTCCTTCGACACGCGCTCCTGGTCCGCGGTCCAAGCCTGGATGCATTTCCAAACAGTTCAATCGATGTTCTATATGAATTTGTCGTCCAGAGATTGCTGATGCGGACTACCTCCCTTGGCACCGTCGACTGGACGGACCCCTTGCATAAAGGCTTTCCCGACCACGAAACCTTCGAAAGGGAATTGAGCGTAATGGCCATGGGCTACCTGAATCATTGGGCCAGCGCAAGCCCGCAACCCCCATCTATTTCCACCACCGAACAACTGTTCCAGTAGACCCTGAGAGGCGACAATGCCGAATCTTACAAACTCCTTCCACACTCAACCGGCCCGGGTGCAAAACTCACAACGTACTGCACTTGTTGTAGGCGCCAGCATGGCCGGACTTTCGGCTGCTGCGCAGCTCACTGACATTGGCTATCAAGTAACCGTCGTCGAGAGGGCACCACAACTGCGTCTTGTTGGCACCCCTATCGATGTCAGAGGCGAAGCTCTCGCGGTAGCTGGCAAGATGGGTATCCTGGAGTCCATCCGGAGGAACAAGGTCTCCAGCGATGAGCGCCCAGTGTTCACAACCTTTGTAGATGCAAGTGGACACCCTGTGGCCGAGCTGCCCTTGGAAATGGCTAACGACTCCCCAGACGACATCGAGATCTCACGAGAAGCCCTTATCAACATTCTTCACGCAAGGATTGGCAGCGAGACAAAGTTTGTCTACCGCGATTGGCCTGTAACTCTCATTGAGACTGGTCACGGTGTAGTAGTGGACTTCGCTGGCGGCTCTTCGGAAAACTTCGACATAGTCATCGGAGCAGACGGAATTCATTCATCTGTTCGGAAAATGGTTCTTGGACCCGAAAACCTTTACCGCAAGCATCTAGGCGTCTACTACGCAATTGTTGATCTCCCATCCGGGACTAAGGGCATCGTCAATGAAAGCCGGACCTATAATTGTCCCGGCAGCATGGTCGGTATCAACGACTATGGCGATCGCGCCTATGGTGTCTTCGCATTCCGCGCACCTGAAACCGAGTATAATTACCGCGACATGGCTGCACAACGGGAGTTGTTGACCCGAGCCTTCCGCAACGAAGCCGGATGGCACATTCCGTTCCTTTTGGACGCAGTACGCGATGCACCGGACATCTATTTCGACTCAGTGAGCCAAGTCCACATGTCCGGCTGGTCCAAGGGCCGGATCGTTCTGGTCGGCGATGCCGCACATGCGGCTTCCTTGTTCTCGGGCAGGGGAACCTCCCTGGCAATGCAGGGAGCCTCAATCCTTGCTGAGGAACTGCACACTTCAAACTACGACCCCTCTGTCGCGTTCAAACGGTATGAGTCCCGTCTCCGGCCCATAGTGAAAAAGGCACAGGAGGGTGTCATCGAGGTCCGTGATTTCATGCTTCCGGACGCTCAGGACAAGATCGACGCACGCAACCGCCGGTTTCCCCTGACGACATCACATCACTAGACCCAAAGGGGCGCGGAGGCTATTCACACACCATCGAGCAGCGCCGCGGGTGGTCTCCGATGGTCTGATTGGTCTGACTGATCATCGAATCGACAGTGGCTTCCGCTACACCGGATGCATGTTGCACCCATCACATTTGTTTGCATCTGGTTCCTGCGCCCTAGATCCTTGCAAGACCTAGTTTTTTTAGCGCTTGTCAGAGCGTGCCCAATGGAGGACACATTTTATGACTAACGTTCTTTGGTTTTCTGAGCTCGGCTTGTCCGACCTTGACCAGGTTGGCGGCAAAAATGCATCACTCGGGGAAATGGTCCGGAATCTCGCCTCTTCCGGGGTGAAGGTTCCGGACGGTTTCGCCACCACCGCGGACGCTTACCGGCGTTTCCTGAGTGAGTCCGGCTTGGACACCCGTATTGAAACCATCCTTGAGGGCTTGGACAGCGGCGATGTGACCGCTTTGGCCACGGTTGGCCAGGAGATCCGGAACCTGATCCGTGCCACGACGTTCCCGGCCGGTTTCGAAGAGGAAATCCGGACCGCGTATCTGCGCCTGACCGAGGAGCATGGCGGCGATGTGTCATGGGCTGTGCGTTCCAGTGCCACGGCCGAGGACCTGCCGGATGCGTCCTTCGCCGGGCAGCAGGAGACGTTCCTGAACATCCGCGGGATCGAGAACATCCTGCACGCGATCAAGGACGTTTTCGCGTCGCTCTATAACGACCGTGCGATCGCGTACCGGGTGCATCACCGTTTCACGCACTCGGAAGTGGCGCTCTCGGCCGGTGTGCAGCGGATGGTGCGTTCCGACGTCGGCGCATCCGGGGTGATGTTCACCATGGACACCGAGACGGGCTTCAACGATGCGGTCTTCATTACGTCTTCGTACGGCCTAGGCGAGGCAGTGGTCCAGGGAGCCGTGAACCCTGATGAGTTCTATGTCCACAAGCCGGCCCTGGCTGCCGGGCGTCCGGGCGTGCTCAAGCGTGGCCTTGGGGACAAGGCCATTCAGATGGTCTATACCGTTTCCGAAGAGGTTGGCCGGACGGTTGACTTCGTCCCGGTCCCGAAGGACCTCAGGAGCCGGTTTAGCCTGACCGATGCGGAGGTTGAGCAGCTCGCCCGCCACGCACTGGCTATCGAGGCCCATTATGGCCGGCCGATGGATATTGAGTGGGGCAAAGACGGTGTGGACGGAGAGCTCTACATCCTCCAGGCACGTCCGGAAACTGTCGAGTCACGCAAAGCTGTGGGGACCACTTCCCGGTACACCTTGACGGAGCGATCGACTGTCCTCGTGGAGGGCCGCGCGATCGGTCAGCGGATCGGCGCCGGGCAGGTACGGGTCCTGTCGTCCATTGACCAGATGGCGTCCTTCCAGGAGGGTGATGTCCTCGTTGCGAACATGACGGACCCGGACTGGGAACCGATTATGAAGAAGGCCGCCGCGATCGTCACGGACCGTGGCGGACGGACCTGCCACGCGGCGATCATCGCGCGGGAGTTGGGTATCCCGGCCGTTGTCGGTACGGGCTACGCGTCCCAGATCCTCAAAGACGGCACCCCCGTCACCGTGTCCTGCGCCGAGGGCGAAGCCGGGCTCGTGTACGAGGGGCTGCTGGAGTACACGCTCCAGGAGACCAGCCTGGAGACCATGCCGGAAGCTCCAGTGAAGATCATGATGAACGTCGGCACCCCGGAACAGGCGTTCAGTTTCGCCAAGCTGCCGAACCATGGTGTGGGATTGGCGCGGCTGGAGTTCATCATCAACCGGCAGATCGGCGTCCACCCCAACGCCTTGCTGGCAGTGGCCGGAGAGATTGAACGCCCTGCAACCTTGGATGACTTCACCGTGCGGCAAATCCAGGAGAAAACCGCTGCCTATGACGGGCCTCGGGATTACTACGTCCGACGGCTGGCCGAGGGCATCTCTACCATCGCCGCGGCGTTCGCGCCCGAACCGGTCATCATCCGGCTCTCGGACTTCAAGTCCAACGAGTACGCCAACCTCCTCGGTGGCCCGGCGTTCGAACCGGAGGAGGAGAACCCCATGATTGGGTTCCGTGGCGCCTCCCGGTACCTGTCGGCATCCTTCCGGCAGGCCTTCGAACTCGAATGCGAAGCACTGAAGTACGTGCGCAACGAGATGGGCCTGACCAACATCAAACTCATGGTCCCATTCGTGCGGACCCTGGCCGAAGCGCGCGGGGTCACCGAGTTGCTCGCCGACAACGGGCTGCGCAGGGGCGAGGACGGGCTGGAGATCGTGATGATGTGCGAACTCCCGGCCAATGCGCTCCTCGCGGATGAGTTCCTGGAGTACTTCGACGGATTCTCGATCGGTTCCAACGACCTGACCCAGCTGACCCTGGGCCTGGACCGCGACTCCGCCTTGGTTGCCGAAGGCTTTGATGAACGGAACCCGGCCGTCACCAAGCTCTTGGAGATGGCGATCGCCGCTTGCCGGGCCAAGGGCCGGTATGTCGGGATCTGTGGCCAAGGCCCGAGTGATCACCCGGACTTTGCGGAGTGGTTGCTGGCACAGGGCATCAGCTCGATCTCACTGAACCCTGACGCGGTGACCGAGACGTGGCTGCGGCTGGCCCGTACCACCAGCGCCGCCGTCTAAATGGCAGAACACCACATCGTGGGGGCGGGCGCTTCGCCTGCCCCCACGGTCTTCTTCCTTTCCGACAGCACCGGGATCACCGCCGAAACCCTTGGCAATACCCTGCTCACACAGTTCCCCGGCCAGCGGTTGGAACGGCGCACCATCCCGTTCATCACCACCGTGGAACAAGCCCGCGACGTTGTCGCGCTTATCGATCACGTCGCGGCGGCCGGTCCGCAACCCATCATCTTCTCAACGGCCGTCGGGCAGGACATCCGTGCTGTCCTGTCCCAAAGCCGCGGGCAGTTCTTCGACCTCTTCGGTGCGCACATCGGCCAACTCGAGCAAGCCCTGGGCGCGGCCGCCAATGGCAAGCCCGGTCAGGCCCACGGTGTGGGCGATGCGGTGCGCTACCAATCGCGCATGGCGGCCGTCGAATACGCCATCGAACACGACGACGGCCAATCGCTCCGCGCGCTCGAACGCGCCGAACTGATCCTCATCGCCCCATCGCGCTGCGGGAAAACTCCCACAACCATGTACTTGGCCCTGCAGCACGGCATCCTCGCCGCCAACTTTCCCCTGGTCGAAGAAGACTTTGACACGATGACCCTGCCCAAACCTTTGCTTCCCCTCGCGAGCAAGTGCTTCGGTCTCACGTCCCAGCCCGTCCGGCTCAGCCAGATCCGCCAGGAACGGCGCCCCGGCAGCAACTACGCATCACTGAACCAATGCAGCTTTGAACTGCGCAACGCCGAAGACATGTACAGGGCCAACAACATCCCCTACGTGAACTCCGCATCCATGTCAGTGGAAGAAATATCCGCCACCGTCCTGCAACGGATGGAGTTGCACCACTAAACTCCATAAGCGGTTTGATAGCCTCCGCGGGTTTATTTCGTGTTCAGGGCGGCGTCGATCAGCACTTCCGCCGCTTGCCGTGCCTGAGTGGCAGCGTTCGGGCTCCCTGCGATGGCTGCAGTTGTTTGCGCCCCCTCGGCAAGGATCGCCAGTTGTGGTGCCAGATACCCAGGCGCTCCAGCCCCGGCCGCGAGGGAGGCGACGTATGCCTGGAACGATTCCTTGTGCTTGCGCGCATACTCAGCCACCTCGGGACTGATCGCACCGAGCTCGGCGAAACTGTTGATGAACCCACACCCCCGGAACGTCTCCTGACAGAACCACTCCGCGAGGTAGTCGAAGATGGCGAGCAGTTGCTCACGCGGCGTCGGAGCGCGGCGGACTCTCGCATCCAGGCCTTCCGCCCATGACTGATGGCGTCGCTCGAGGACGGCCATGACAATGCTTTTTTTTGAGGGAAACTCCTGGTACAGCTTCTTGAGCGAGACACCGGCAGCCGTGCGCAGTTCATCCATTCCCACCGATTGGATTCCCTTGGCGTTGTAGAGCTCATCGGCAGTGGCGACGATCCGGTTCCGGGCATCGGAAATATCCATAGGTACATTCTACTTGCAACGAGAACGACCGTTCTATACGATAACAACAACAAGAGAACGACCGTTCTCTTCTTCGAGAAAAGGATCAGTCCATGGGCTTCATCAAGGTCGGCACCGAGAACAGCACTGACATCGAGCTCTACTACGAGGATCACGGCGCAGGCCAGCCGGTGGTCTTGATCCACGGGTATCCTCTCGATGGAGGATCCTGGGAAAAGCAAACAGCGGCCTTGCTGAAAGCCGGCTACCGCGTCATCACCTACGACCGCCGCGGTTTCGGCAAGTCCAGCAAACCCACCACCGGCTACGACTACGACACCTTCGCCGCGGACCTCAACACCGTCCTGGAAACCTTGGATCTGCAGGATGCAGTCCTGGTCGGTTTCTCCATGGGCACCGGCGAAGTCGGGCGCTACATCGGTACCTACGGCGAAGCCCGCCTCGCCAAGGCAGTCTTCCTCGCCTCCCTGGAACCCTTCCTCCTCCAAACCGACGACAACCCTACGGGAGTGCCATCTTCGGTCTTCGACGGCATCCGCAACGCCGCCGTCGAGGACCGCTACGCCTGGTTCACCAACTTCTACAACGACTTCTTCAACACCGATAACTTCCTCGGAAACCGCCTCAGCGAGGAAGCGCTGCGCAACGCGTGGAACGTCGCCGCCGGCTCCTCCTGGTACGCATCTTTCGCCGTGGTGGACTCATGGCTCACGGACTTCCGCGCGGACATCGACAAGGTCACCGTACCGTCCCTGATAGTCCACGGCACCGACGACCGCATTCTGCCGATCGACTCCACGGGCCGCGAGTTCATCAAGCGTCTCCCCTCGGCCGAGTACGTGGAGATCGAGGACGCCCCGCACGGCATGCTCTGGACACACGGCACCGAAATCAACGAGGTCCTGCTGCGCTTCCTGGCCAAGTAGCCGGCCAAAGCGACTAACAAGCACGACGGCGGCAGGTCGCCCAAGGCCCCACCGGACCCTTGCTCCAACGGAAACAGGGTTCCATGGAACCGCGGGGACCTGCCGACACTCATCAGGCATTAACCGCGGTTCGGCCACGAGCACGGGGAAGCATTTGCCAGCGCGGCGGAGCATTCGCCTGCCAGCCGCCGCAGATCCGGTCAGACCAGCCAGCGCCACCAGCGTGACTGTTCCCGTTCCGGCGTCGGTTCCGGCTCCGGCTCTGGCTCCTCACCCAAGGCCAGCGCGGCCTCCGCGATGTCCTCCGCGGTGAGCGTCATGACGGCCTCACGATCGAGGGCGTCGAGACTTTGTTCTTCATCGAGCGAGAGCCGCAGCGCCTGGCGGTTGAGCGCCTGCTCGAACAGCGTGCGTGCGAACCGCGCGTTGCCGGAGTCCCCGCCCGCGTGGAGTCCGGTGAGGATGCGCCGCAGCATCTGGTCCGCACCCGGCTCCAGCGTGTACTCGTGCTGGGCAAGCATCTGGTGGAAGATCGTATCGAGCTCGTCCACGGAGTAGTCCGGGAACGTAATCTCCCGGGCGAACCGGGAGCGCAATCCGGGGTTGGAAAGCAAGAAGGACTCCATCAACCGCGGATACCCGGCCACGATCACCACCAAGCGGTGGCGGTGGTCCTCCATCCGCTTGAGCAGGACCTCGATCGCCTCGGGGCCGAAATCCATCCGCCCGTCCTCCGGGGCCAGCGCGTAGGCCTCGTCAATGAACAGGACGCCGTCCAGCGCACGCCGGATCACCCGGTCCGTCTTGATGGCGGTCGCACCCACGTACTGCCCCACCAGGCCCGAACGGTCGACCTCGACCAAGTGACCTTTCTGCAGCAGACCGACCGCGCGGTACATCTCGGCCAGGAGCCGCGCCACGGTCGTCTTGCCCGTGCCCGGGTTTCCCAGAAACACCAGATGCTGGGATGTGGCCACCTCCGGCAATCCGTGCGCCTTGCGACGGGCCTGGACTTGGAGCAGTGCGACCAGGGCCCGCACCTGTTCCTTCACGGTCTCCAGTCCAACCAGCGCGTCGAGTTCGGCCTGCACCTCGGAGAGCGGCCGGGCCGGCCCGGGCCTCGCACCGATGAGATCGCCCACCAGGTCGTCGACGCGCTCCGAACCGGGCAGCTTGAGCTGATTGGCCAGATGACCGATGGTTTCGCGCAGGTCATCAAGCGGATTGCGGCTGGCAGCCATACATCAACTGTAATACTCGATTTCCCGCCCGGGCGGGTTCGTTCCCGCGAGGCATTTCCTGTAGTGGTCCGCCGACCGCCGCGTTCCTCAGCAAGCTCCCGATAGATTTCCTCGTTCGAGAAGTACCACAGGAGGTCGCTTGCGGTGGCTTCGTCAATACCGGGAGCGAGACTGTCTCGCAGCCCGTGGACAAACTCCGCGAAAGTTCCGGCTCGAACATCCAACACCTTGCGGTAAGCCGCACCGGCCTTCGCGTCCGACACCGCCGCCTGGCGGTGCATAGAGATTATGCCAACAGTAAGGGGACGGCCGTACTTCAGGATGAGACGGTTCATGTCAGTGCGCCCTTATGACAGGCGGCAAATGATTTGTGCCCTCGAGTATTGCCGGACCGGGCAGATACACACGGAACGTGAGCTTGAACGTCCCCGAGGGAATCGGCAGCCAGTCTTGCTCGTTTCTGCCCGGCGCCTGGTGTTGGAGATAAATATCGAGCGAACCGTCAGCGGTTCCGCAGCAGGGGTGAACGGTCGCCAATGCTGTACCGGTTAGTCGGGTTCTTCACCATGTATCCGACAACATCCGTCGGAATGAGAGACCAGAAAGCGTTATGGGGCGGGAGTTGCCCGGCAGGGAAACGCAAGACATATCCGTTCCCGCCGCTCAAGGTTTGTCCTGCACCATCAACCTTCGTTGTCCAATACGCGGCCTCTTCAAACACATTAACCAGAGGCAGGGCCTTCGCGCAGGCGGCCCGCACAAAGACTCCGTTTCCACGCTGGCCACACCCGGCGATGGCACTCCAGCCGTTGACCGTCGTCGTGATCGCCCTGCCCACGGCATTCATCACGACGATTGCTGTCAAGAACGCAAGCACCCCACCGAGAAGTACGCCCTGCACGATACCGGACTGTGGGAACCAAGCGAGGCCGTTCACCATAACCGCAAACTACCACCGGCAGCACTGACTGAAGCCCCGGAAGGACGGAAGTTGGCTATCGCGGCCACCCTACAGGACGGATATTGTCCGCTTGGGGTCCCTTGGAGCCCTGCACAACATCGAACTGGACGCGCTGGTTCCCTTCCAGGGACCGGTACCCGCCGCTGACGATCGCCGAGTAGTGGGCGAAGACCTCAACTGAACCGTCGTCGGGGGCAATGAACCCGAAACGCTTTTCCGTGCTGAACCATTTGACCGTTCCGGTCGCCATTTCATGCTCCATCGTTGCGGTACTCGAGCCTTTGGATTTCGCTGACCTAAGCCCTCTACTGGGACTTTGCCGGTGTCTGGGCCAGTTTCGTCTGGATGTTTTTTGCGTGTTTCTCTATCTGCTCGCCGTAGCCTCCGTTGAGGGCGGTGTCCTTGATTTTTGAGGCGTCGGCGTCGCGCTCTGATGCCGGGGCTGCTTCCAAGGTCTTCAGGTCGGCCTGCAGATTTGCGGGGAGTTTGCTGAACGCCTTGGGGTGGTGGATCAGGAGGTAAGCGACCTCGTGGGCTTTGTCCCCGAAGCCGGCCTGGGCCCGCATGCTGACCCTCAGAACGGCTGGGAGGGCTCGGGCAAATGGATGTTTAGCGTTGCTCGCGCTGTCCGGTCCCGCCGTCGAGGCTGAGGATGACGCGCTTGGAGAAGGGGATGGGCTCTGACCGTCTGCCGAGGCAGCTGTTGCCCCAATTGCTGCTCCCCCGAGAAGGACAGCACCTGTCGCCACGGCGGCGCCGCGCATCCGCCATCGACGGATAACGTCACCGTTTGGCATTTTCCTGTTGTTCATGACTTCTCCTGAGTGATCCGGTGGGACCCCCGTTGGATTGGCTCCCTATGGGTCCTGACCATTCCACTATCGCCTGCCGACGTCCGGGACGGGTTCGGGGAATGTAATGGGACGGTAAAGTATCGGGCCCTTGCTGCGTTGCCGCCCCCAACAGAGCGTTCAATGGAAGCATGGAACAACCATCGACTCCCGATGCGACGCCGTCCCGTGGTCTCGTGATGATCGTGGAAGATGAGCGTGCGATCGCTGACGTGCAACGGCTGTATCTGAGTCAAGCGGGGTTCGGCGTACACGTTGAACCCACCGGTGAAGGCGCGCTGGAGCGAGTCAGAAGTCTTCGACCCGTCGCTGTCGTGTTGGACGTCGGGCTGCCTGGCATCGACGGAATCGAGGTATGCCGTCGGATGCGCACCCAGGAGGATTGGACACCCATCATTTTTGTCACTGCCCGCGACGAGGAGGTGGACATGCTTTTGGGATTGGAACTGGGCGCAGACGACTACATGACTAAACCGTTTTCACCTCGGGAGTTGGTGACCAGGCTCAAGACGGTCCTGCGCCGAAGCACGGGCGCCCCCGGCAGAGGTGTCCTGCGGGTTGGTTCCGTGACCCTGGACCGGAGCAGCCGCACTGTCAACGTCGATGGTTCAGCGGTGGAGCTGACTGCGAGGGAATTCGACGTGCTCGCCTTTTTGATGGCCAGCCCGGGCAGAGTGTTCAGCCGTGAACAGCTTCTGTCTTCGGTCTGGGGGCAGGCCAGCTACGCGGGAGGGCGGACCGTGGACGTGCATATAGCCCAGCTTCGCTCCAAACTCGGCGATGACAGCCCCATCCGTACCCTGCGAGGGGTTGGATACTCTGTCGATGGCGGCCTCACGTGAAAATCCATGACGCTGGTAACGGGGGGCTTGAGGGTCACACTGACCGCGAAAGCCGGAATCCGGCGTCGGGTTGGCTCCGCTCACTGGCAGGACGAATCACGCTCGTTACCGCTGCGGTGGCTGTCCTGGCGGTACTGGTCACCGGAGGCACCGCCTACCCACTGATACGATCCGCAGCGGTTGAGCAGGCGAGGCAGCAGCTGTTCCGCCAAGCCGACGCGTTCGCCGCGGCACCCGTTGCCTCCCAGGCGCTGGACCTTCGCGAGAGGCACCTTCTTGGACCGGACACTTACGAACTGTCCACCATCACCGCCACCGGCACCGTCAGGGGGCCAGCCACACAGCTCCTCGGGCCAGCCGACATTCAACAAGTGCTTGCCGGCCACAAAGTGTCCACGACAGTTGTCCATGACGGTGCCCAACTCCTTGTGGAGGCAAGGGCCCTCCCCAGAAGCGGGGGGATCGTGCTGAGCAGGTCCTTGGACGATGTGAACGCCGCCTCTTCCCAGCTCCTCCAACGCACACTGCTGGCCCTTGCGGCCGGGTTGTTAATCGCGGGGCTTGCCGGAACACTGCTTGCCCGGCGTCTCTCCGGCCCCCTCGTCAGGACTGCTGCAGCCGCGCGGCGGATGGCTGCCGGCGAACGGACCGTTCGCGTTGACCCGGCCGGAGTTACTGAAGTGCGCGATGTGGGAGAAGCCATCAACACCTTGGATCACGCGTTGCTGGCCAGCGAAGGCAGGCAACGTGAATTCCTGCTGTCCATCTCCCACGAGATCCGGACGCCACTCACCGCCATGCGCGGCTACGCCGAAGCCCTCGAGGACGGACTGATCCCGCCGGAGGACACCTCCCGGATAGGGCGCACCCTTTCCGCGGAAACGGACCGTCTCGATGCTTTTGTCCGTGACCTTCTCGCACTGGCCCGACTGGAAACGGACGATTTCACCCTGGACCTCCAACCCGTCGACGTCGCAGCGCTCTTGGGACAAGTACAGCGGACATGGCAGGGGGCAGCCACGGAGGCCGGGGTGGAACTGACCCTCCAGCTGCCGGAAGCAGCCACAAGTGAACCCCTGCTGGTCGTTACGGACGCGCAACGGTTACGCCAGATCGTCGACGGGCTCGTGGGCAACGCACTGCGCGTCACCTCGCGCGGGAAACCGCTCATCCTCCGCGTCAGGGTCGAAGAGCGCCCAACAACCGCGGGGTTGGCGCAATCCCCTGAGCAGTTCCCTGGCACCTCCAACGTGATCGTCATCGAGGTGCGGGACAGCGGCCCGGGCCTCACGGCCGAAGACACCGCCGTCGCCTTCGACCGCGGCGTCCTCTATCAGCGCTACAACGGACAACGCCCCACCGGTAGCGGCCTCGGCCTCTCCATCGCAGCACGGCTCGCAGAACGCATGGGACTCACCCTCACCGCAGAAGCCACCCACTTCCCCGACGACGGTGCCTGCTTTTGCATCCGGGTCCCCCGCCTGCCCGCTACCTCACCGGGGGACGCCTTGTAGGCACACAGGCTGCTGGCGCTCCGGCGCCAAGTGCCACGGGGCCCAGGTACTCGACGCCGATCAGGGACGCGGCGGCATCGGCGTGGGCTGCATCAGGCCTTCCGGGCTGAAACGCTGAACAGACATAAGACTCCTTGCAAAAGACCACCGAGACCCGCGTGACATATGGGCTCCGGCGCTCTGCATCTAAACCCTGGGTCAAGCCGGGGAATCCCTGGATCCCCCGGCAGTTAGACCGTTTTCAGTAGTCGCCCCTATCGTTCAGGCCTCAGCCGGAGCTGATTGCGCCGTCCGGTGCCCCGTAAGCAGCGGTGCAAAAAACTCACCGAGTTCGGCGGTCGCGGTCAGGGCCAGGACGTTTGCCACGTACTGGTCCGGGCGGACGACCACCACTACGCCGTTCCGGCTGAGGCCGCGCAGTTCGAAGATGTCCGCGTTGGGGTCGGTGCCGAAGACCTTCTCGAGGTAGGTGAGCTTGAACGGTCCAACGGTGGGTTTGAACGCTGAGGGGACGGCGTTGATGTCGACGTTGGTGTGGTCCTGCTGGTAGATCACTTTCACGTCGAACCAGGCGTCGCGGTCAGCGTCCGACGGCGTCGCGGCCAGCGGCGAGTCAGGCGAGGTCGCGATCCACTCGGCCAAGTCCGCTACCGGGCCTTCGGCGCCTGCCGGTGCGGCGTCGGCGAAGACGTAGATCCGCCAGCGGCCGTCGGCCTTGGCGTGGTGGCCCAGGTGCATGGGGTTGGTGTCGCAGACCCGTTGGACGGGCGCGGATTTGAAGCGCTTGCCGATCGGGAAGCCCGTGGCGAGTTCCTGGTGCTGCGCTTCGGCGACGAGCATGGACGGGGCGTACTGGGTCATGAAGCCTGCTGGGAACTCGGCGGTGCTGGTGTAGAAAGTCTCCAATTCTGCCGGGTCTTCGAACTCTTCGGGCTTCTTGGCCATCAGGGTGGACCATTGCTTGTCGAAGTCGATCAGGTTCTTCGCCACCACTTGGCGCTCGGCGGAGTAGGTGTCCAGCAGGGACTCGGGGCTGCGGCCTTCCAGGACGTGTCCGAATTTCCAGCCGATGTTGAAACCGTCCTGCATGGAAACGTTCATGCCCTGACCGGCCTTCGCGCTGTGCGTGTGGCAGGCATCGCCGGTGATGAACACCCGTGGGCTGCGTGTGCCGCGTTCCTCCGGCAGGACGTCGTCGAACCTGTCCGTGAGCCGGTGGCCTACCTCGTAAACGCTGTGCCAGGCGACGTTGCGGACATCCAGCGTGAAGGGGTGGAGGATGTCGTTGGCTTTGCCGATGATCTGCTCGATGGTCGTTTTCCGCACGGCACCGTGATCCTCGGGCTTAACCTCACCCAGGTCCACATACATGCGGAACAGGTGCCCGCCCTCGCGGGGGATCAGCAGGATACTGCCTCCGGCACCGGACTGGATGGCACACTTCAATCGGATGTCCGGGAAATCGGTAGTCGCGAGAACATCCATGACGCCCCATGCGTGGTTGGCTTGGTCGCCGGCAAGAGTACAACCGATCGATGATCGGACTTTGCTGCGCGCACCATCGGCACCAACAACATACTTCGCGTGCACCACACGCTCTTGGCCCTCCTCGGGTCCGGATGTGTGAAGGAGCGTCACCTCAACGGGATACTCGCCCACGCCGGTAACGGTCAGGCCCACGAACTCGTAGCCGTAGTCAGGCCGCATCCGGGCCGGGGAGTTCGCCATGAACTCGGCAAAGTAATCCAGCACCCGTGCCTGATTCACGATCAAGTGCGGGAATTCGCTGATCCCCGCAGGATCGTCCACGGCGCGGGCAGCCCGGACAATGCAGGAATGATCTGCAGGGTCCGGCTTCCAAAACGCCATCTCCGTAATCTGGTAGGCCTCGGCGGTGATCCGCTCCGCGAACCCAAACGCCTGGAAAGTCTCAACGCTGCGGGCCTGGATGCCATCGGCCTGGCCAATGGCGAGCCGGCCAGGCCGGCGTTCAATGATGCGCGTGGTGACTCCGGGGAACTGCGCGAGCTGGGCCGCCGTCAGCATCCCCGCAGGACCAGTGCCCACAATGAGGACATCGATCTCCTCCGGAAGCGCCTCCGGGCGATCGACCCCGGCGCCGGCCGCGGGCTCGACCCGCGGGTCCCCTGATACATAACCGTGGTGGTGGAACTGCACGGGCTTTCCTCACTTCTTCGTGGGCACTGTTGCCTAGTCCTGATGATTCCAGTCTGTTCGATAATAGAACATCTAATTCTTTTATTGAACAATGGGGTTCACGATAGGTGAATTCCAGGAAGAGGACAAGCCTTGGACAGCACGGGCATGAGGCCCCTTGACGTGCGCCACGTCACCGTGCATAGTTTTCGTATACGATTTCATACCTGATCTGGTGAGGCCTTTATTGCCAGACAGCCGCAAACGACAACGGAGATCCGGTGGCTGCAGTACGGCCACCTCCAACCGCCACTATTCATGAGGACTTCAACGATGACGACCACTCTTGCCAGCGAAGCAAAGCACTTCGTTCCAGACAACGTGCCCACCCACCTTCAGCACTTCATTGACGGCAAGTTCGTTGATTCGATCAGCGGCATGACCTTCGATGTGCTGGACCCGGTGTCGAACACCAACTACGCCACCGCGGCTGCCGGGCAGCACGAAGATGTTGACCTTGCTGTATCCGCTGCCAAGCGAGCCTTCAAGGAAGGCCCCTGGTCCAAGATGCTGCCGCGCGAACGCTCGCGGGTGCTGCACAAGATTGCAGACATCGTCGAATCACGCGATGACGAGCTCGCCCTCCTGGAAAGCTTCGACTCGGGCCTGCCGATCACCCAGGCCAAGGGCCAGGCCCGGCGTGCTGCCGAGAACTTCCGCTTCTTCGCGGACCTGATCGTGTCCCAGGAAGACAATGCGTTCAAGGTCCCGGGCCGCCAGATCAACTACGTGAATCGCAAGCCGATCGGCGTCGCGGGCCTCATCACCCCGTGGAACGTCCCTTTCATGCAGGAGTCCTGGAAGCTGGCCCCCGCCATCGCCACCGGCAACACCGTGGTCATGAAGCCAGCCAGCTACACTCCGCTCTCGGCCGTGCTGTGGCCAGAAATCTTCCGCGAGGCAGGCCTGCCCGATGGCGTCTTCAACCTGATCTTCGGATCCGGCGGCGTTGCCGGCGACTACTTGGTCAAGCACCCTGACGTCCCGATCATTTCCTTTACCGGTGACAGCTCCACCGGCGCCACCATCTCCACCGCGGCGGCACCGCAGTTCAAGAGTCTCTCCCTGGAACTGGGCGGGAAGAGCCCGGCCATCGTTTTCGCCGATGCCGACATCGAAGCAGCCCTCGATGCCACCGTCTTCGGCGTCTTCTCCCTCAACGGCGAACGCTGCACCGCAGGTTCCCGGGTGCTTGTACACCGGGACATCTACGACGACTTCGTCGCCCGCTTCGCCGAACGCGCGAAGAACATCGTCGTAGGCCTCCCCAGCGACCCAGCCACGGAAGTCGGTTCCCTCGTTCACCCGACCCACTGCGAAAAGGTCATGAGCTACATCGAGATCGGCAAAACAGAAGGCCGCCTCCTCGCCGGCGGCGGCCGCGCCGAGGGCTTCCCCACCGGGAACTACGTCGCACCCACCGTCTTTGCCGACGTCGCGCCTGACGCGCGGATCTTCCAGGAGGAAATCTTCGGCCCCGTCGTGGCCATCACCCCGTTCGAAAACGATGAAGAAGCCCTCGCCTTGGCGAACAACACCAAGTACGGGCTCGCCGCCTACGTCTGGACCGAGAACCTCAAGCGCGCACATAACTTCGCTGACGGTATCGAATCCGGCATGGTGTGGCTGAACTCCAACAACGTCCGCGATCTCCGCACTCCGTTCGGCGGCGTCAAGGCTTCCGGTCTCGGCCGTGAAGGCGGCTACCGCTCGATCGACTTCTACACCACCCAGCAGTCGGTGCAGATCAACCTCAATGAGGCCCACTCCCCCCGTTTCGGTACGGGCAAGTAGACCCTCAGCCTTTCAACGAAGAGAGAATCCCATGAGCAACCCCTTTACCGGCCCCATCCCCACACCCACGGTGCCCGCGCCGGACATCGTCCGCTGCGCCTACCTGGAACTCGTGGTCACGGACCTCGCCAAGTCCCGCGCGTTCTACGTTGACCTCCTGGGTCTGCATGTCACCGAGGAGGATGAGAACACCATCTACCTGCGCTCCTTCGAGGAGTTCATCCACCACAACCTGGTCCTGCGCAAGGGACCGGTCGCCGCCGCCGCTGCCTTCGCGTACCGGGTGAAGTCCCCGGCCGAGGTGGACGCCGCCGAGGCCTACTACCGCGAACTGGGCTGCCGGGTGGAGCGCCGCAAGGAAGGCTTCACCAAGGGCGTGGGCGACTCCGTCCGCGTGGAAGACCCGCTGGGCTTCCCGTATGAATTCTTCTACGACGTGGAGCACGTCGAACGCCTCACCCAACGCTACGATCTCTACTCCGCCGGCGAACTGGTCCGCCTGGACCACTTCAACCAGGTCACCCCGGACGTGCCCCGCGGCCGCAAATACCTCGAAGACCTCGGCTTCCGCGTCTCCGAAGACATCAAGGACTCCGACGGCGTCACCTACGCCGCGTGGATGCACCGCAAGCAAACCGTGCACGATACCGCGTTGACGGGCGGCAACGGACCGCGCCTGCACCACATCGCGTTCTCCACCCACGAGAAGCACAACATCATTCAGATCTGCGACAAGATGGGCGCCCTGCGCATCTCCGACCGGATCGAACGCGGCCCCGGACGCCACGGCGTGTCCAACGCGTTCTACCTCTACATCCTTGACCCGGACGGCCACCGCGTAGAGATCTACACCCAGGACTACTACACCGGCGACCCGGACAACCCCACCGTCACCTGGGACGTCCACGACAACCAGCGCCGCGACTGGTGGGGCAACCCCGTCGTCCCGTCCTGGTACACCGAAGCCTCCCTGGTCCTGGACCTGGACGGCAACCCGCAGCCCGTCATCGAACGCACTGACGCTTCAGAAATGGCCGTCACCGTCGGCGCCGACGGCTTCTCCTACACCCGGCCCTCAGGCGCCTCAGATGACGCCGCCGAGGGCTTCAAACTCGGCGTCCAGGTCTAGCCCACAACCAACTGACGGGATCCCTGTCAGCCACCAACCCCGATGGTTGAGCCTGACGCTACCTCTTCCAACAGGCTCAACCATCGGCCCCAATCATTCCCGAGGAAACCACCCATGACTGCTTCGCCCGCCCTCTCCCCCACAGTTTCACCAGGCCGGGAAACGTCCCTGCTTGCGTCGGTGCCTACCGGCTTGTTGATCAACGGCCAGTGGCGGGACGCGTCCGACGGCGGGACGTTCGATGTGCACGACCCCGCCACTGGTGAGGTGCTCGCTACCCTCGCCTCCGCTACCAGCGCCGACGCGATCGCCGCGTTGGACGCCGCCGACGCCGCCCAAGCATCCTGGGCACGAACCGCGCCCAGGACCCGGGCCGAGATCCTCCGCCGCGCCTTCGACCTCGTGACCGAACGGGCCGAGGACTTCGCCCTGCTGATGACCCTGGAAATGGGCAAGCCACTGGCCGAGGCACGCGGCGAGGTGACCTACGGGGCAGAGTTCCTGCGCTGGTTCGCCGAAGAAACGGTCCGGGACTACGGGCGCTACCTGACTACGCCAGAGGGCAAGAACAAGATCCTCGTCCAGCACAAACCCGTCGGACCCTGCCTGCTGATCACCCCATGGAACTTCCCCTTGGCCATGGCCACCCGCAAAGTTGCTCCCGCAGTCGCCGCAGGGTGCACCATGGTCCTCAAACCCGCCAAACTCACCCCGCTCACAGCACAGCTTTTTGCCCAGACCATGCTCGACGCCGGCCTGCCCGCCGGAGTCTTGAACGTCGTCGCCTCCTCTTCAGCCTCCGGGATCTCCGGACCACTCCTGAAGGATTCACGGCTGCGGAAGATCTCCTTCACCGGCTCCACCCCCGTCGGCAAGCGGCTCATCGCCGACGCCGCGCAGAACGTCCTGCGCACCTCCATGGAACTCGGCGGAAACGCACCCTTCATCGTGTTCGACGACGCCGACCTCGACGCCGCCGTCGAAGGCGCCATGGCCGCCAAAATGCGCAACATGGGCGAGGCCTGCACTGCCGCGAACCGGTTCCTCGTTCAGGAATCGGTTGCCCAGGAATTCACCCGCAAATTCGCCGCCGCCATGGGCGCCCTGACCACCGGCCGCGGCACCGAAGCCAACACGCAGGTTGGTCCGCTGATCGACGCCGGCGCCCGAGACGACGTCCACGCCCTGGTGAGTGCCGCCGTCGACGCCGGAGCCGTAGCCATCACCGGTGGTGCACCCGTGGACGGTCCCGGATACTTCTACCAGCCCACCGTCTTGGCAAACGTCCCCAACAACGCAGCGATCCTGGGCCAGGAAATCTTCGGCCCCGTCGCCCCCGTCACCACCTTCGACACCGAAGAAGACGCCATCCGGTTAGCCAACGCCTCCGAGTACGGGCTCGCATCCTACCTCTACAGCCGCGACTTCAACCGGCTCCTCCGGGTTGCGGAGCAGATCGAATTCGGCATGGTCGGCTTCAACGCCGGCGTCATCTCCAACGCTGCAGCACCCTTCGGAGGGGTCAAACAATCCGGCCTCGGACGGGAAGGCGGCTCCGAAGGCATCAACGAGTACACCACCACCCAATACATCGGCATCGCCGACCCCTACGCACCGTAAAAAAGGCGCAGTACAACGTGGTCGACGAAGTCGTGGAGGCAGCAAAAGCATCCGGTGCCCGCGTACTGATCTGCGGCAACCCTGATCGTGAACAGCCTGGCTTCTTCTTCTACCCCACCACTCTGGGCGCTGACATCGGTCCTCGGACCTTTCCGACGCACGCGAGGTTGCGGCCGAGCTGGAAGCCGGGACCGTCTGGATCAACAGGCACGGGGCGGTGGAACCACGCATCCCCTTCGGCGGAGCTAAGGGGGGTACCGGCCTAGCCGCCGCTGCTGCCGCCGCCCAACTGGCCTGGTCCTGAACGCCGGCATCGTCCGGCCTGGCAAGGCAGGGAAACTGGAGCACAAAGCCTGGGAAGTCATGATTCAAACAACCTGACCGGTCCGTTCCTCCTGGCCAAAGCAGCCTTGCCGCACCTCACAGAGGCGTCCGGGTCCATGGTGGGGGTAGCGTCCGCGGCGGCAGGGAGGGCAATCGGAGGCATCCCTGGATATAACAACGGCATTTGTCCCTGGTCGACGCCCTGCCGAGGCAAAGGAAGTGGGCAATGTCGTCGCTTGGCTCCTCTCCCCTCACGCGTCCTATATAAACGCGGCCGTCATCCCGGTCGACGGTGGAATGGCAGCCGTCGATCCTGGATCGCTGAGCCTGGACCCCCGGGTCCGCATCGGCATCAGAGATGTTCGATCGCTATAGCTCCACCCGATTCCTCCCGGTTTGATGTTTGATATGGAATTAAACGCTTTTGCGCTGGATCACAGCAGACGAACTTGAAGATGACCGCTGGGTGGACCAGTGCCGGTGTTTTTGAGGCGGAGGCGGCCTGCCCGCCTCCGCCGAAAGCCGAGACGCCTTAGTGAGTGGTGACGTTGACTACTTCCGTGATGGCACCCACGGGGAAGTTTGTGTAGCTGGAGAAGTCGAAGCCGTTGTACCCAAAGATCTTGCCGTCTGTTTTTAGTCGGTTCATATCGATGAGAATGACCCCGAGGGTGGGGACGATCTTTTCACGCCAGACGAACAGATACAGAGCCTCAGCGATTTTGATGTAGTGGCAGCGGTCGGTGTCACCCAGACCGGCTTCTGAGCCCTTGATGCAGTGCCACGTGTAGAAGTTGTTGTTCAGGTAAACGTGTTCATACACTTCTTCGGGGCTGTAGTGGTAACGGTTCCTTAGCCCGATCAGTTCGCCGGTGGGGGCGTGCGTGGTTCCGCCTTGCGTCCCGCCCACTGAGCCGTGAAGAATGGCTGCTTCAACTCCGGTTAGTTCCGTGCCTTGGCGTGCCCTGTCGTAGGCACTGATGGAAGTGGCTTGCTCGTCAGGGAGTGCTCCCTCTATCAGGGTCACTTGCCCGCTGTTGTTGTCCAGTACGAGGCTCACTGACTTTTTGACCGAGTCGCCCACGAGGAAATCGTCGCCCATGAGGAAATCAACGAAGTAGATGCCTTCCCTGACGGAGGTGACGCGTGCGTCCTGCTCGCGGCCGTCCCAGACCAGTGTCTGGCTGTTCAAGATCCGGCACTCGTGAGTGCGTCCGCCGGGGAAATGGAGCGTGAAGTCCTGGCCGTTCAGGCCCTCGTTCACTTCGAGAATGTTGTTGTTAACGGCGAAACCTTCACCCAGGGCGCCGACGGAAATAAACTCGGGCGTAGTTGTGGTGTTCAAAATGAAATCCTTTCGTGGTGGTTGCGGTAGTCGTTCAGGCAGGAAAAGACGACCGTGCATGGTAGCCGTAGTCAGCCATGAGGGAGACACCGTTGACAGGGCGGGAGAGAGGGGATGCAAGACTGAGCACAAGCCAGGCAACATCCGAAGGCTTACTGATGGGGTATCCGGCGTCCTCAAATGAGTCAATGCCGAGGCCTTCGCGGGCCATTGGCGTATCCACGATTGACGGGCAGACGCTGTTGACGCGGATGCCGTCATTGTAGAGTTCCGTCGACAAAGCCCGGGTCAGCTGGACGATTGCGCCCTTGGATGCGTTGTAAGCCAACATGCCTGGCACGGCGACGAAGCCGGAGTCACTGCCGATGAGCGTATATGTCGCACCTGTCCCCTCGCGAAGATGGGGCAACGCTGTCTTGATGGCCAGGAACGGGCCCAGCACATTGGTCCGTTGGACCTCCATGAACTCCTCGGCCGGAACCTGATCCACAGGGCTGCCGAGGGATCCTGAGATGCCGGCGCTGCTGACAAGGTGATCCAAGCCGCCTAGTTGTGACACCAGGTCACTGGTGGCGGACTGTACAGCTGACTCGTCGGACATGTCACAGACGCCTCCGACGACGGTTACGTGGGGATGTCTTGCACGTAGGTCGTCCACCGCCGTCGAGAGCCGTTGGGACGATCTGCCGACAATGCCTACGTTGGCCCCTTCGCCGGCGAAGGCATCGGCCACTGCGAGCCCGATACCCGACGTTCCGCCGGTGACCAGGACCCGCCGGCCCGCTAGTCCGAGGTCTACCATGAATTCTCCTTGTGCTGTCGGTTTGTTGAGCGCTTGGTGGCCCGTTTGCGCTGGGCAGCCGAGACCCTAGTGCGTCTGGTGGGTAGGATCCAGGTCTTCGCTGGTCCGTGAGCCGGGTCCAGATGTGCTGGTGGCATCGGCGAGGTCGCGATGCGCTTTGTCGTAGTGCTCCATGTCGCTGAGCAGCTCGTGGTAAATCTCAGGCCTGCGGGACTTGAGCCACTGCGCAGTTGCGAGTCCGGTGAGAACCGCAACAACGAGCAGCCACGGCAGCGCGCCGATGATGGGATTGTCGGAACCGGCCAGCGTGGTGAAGTTTAGAATCGCCAGCAGCACGATCAGGGCAAGCCCGAGTGCTCCAAGGCTCGGGGCTACCAGGGTTTTCCAGAGCCTTGGGTCCCTGCTGCGGCGGAAGTGGACGACAACGGCCACGGCGGCCAGCATTTGAAGGGTCAGGATTCCCAAGGTGCCGAACCCCGTCATTGAGGCGGTCAGGGCGGTAATGGGGTCCAAACCAGCCACGTAGTAGATTCCCGCAATCAGCGTGCCGAAAAGTAGCTGCGCGGCACTGGCGTTCTGGGGGGATCCGTTGGAGCTTCGTGTGCGGCTGAGGGCTCTCGGCAGAATTCCGACGCGGCCATAGGCGTAGATGTAGCGGGCGGCCGAGTTGTGGAGTGCCAGCAGCGCAGCGAAGAGTGAGACCAGAAGCAGGACCATCATGACCTTGGTGAGGGTGTCGCCGAGGTATTGATTGGAGAGCATGAAGACCAGGTCACCTGTGGGCAGGTGCTGGATGGCGGTGTCCTGTGCCTGGGCGACACCCAGGGCGCTGACGATGGCCCACGTCGTGAATGCAGCGAAAGCGCCAATGAACAAGATGGCGATATACGTCGCTTTCGGGATCGTGCGGTGAGGGTCTCGGGCTTCCTCGCTGAACAAGCCCGTTGCTTCGAAGCCGACAAAGCAATTGGCTGCGAAGAGCAAGGCCAGTCCCAGTGATCCCGAGAACACTGCCTGGGGCATTAGCGCTTCAAATGAGAACCCGTGCGTGAACAGAACGTTGAAGTCCAGGATCAGGAGGATGGACACCTCCAGGACCAGGCAGACGCCCAACACTTTTGCGCTGAAATCGATGCCTCGGCGTGTCAGCAAGAAGATCAGCACCACGGTGATGAGGCTCCAGACGAACCACGGCAGGTCCAGTCCTGTCAGTTCTTTGATGACTGTGGCGGTGAAGAAGCCGGACGTGCCGATGGCTCCAGCCACAAAGCAGTTATAGCCGAGCAGGGCGATGTTGCCTGCCACAAGGCCCATGCGACGGCCGAGGCCTTTGACGACGAAAGCGTAAAACCCTCCGGCACTGACGAGCTTCTTGGCCATTTGTGCGTAGCCGACAGCGAAGAGCAGCAAAATCAGGGTTGCGATCATAAACGTACCGGGCATACCCCCTCCGTTGCCCAGGGCAATGCCTAGTGTTGCGATAACGATGATGCCGGTCAACGGGGCTACCGCTGCCAGAACCAGAAAAACGATGCCTCCTACGCCCAAGGCATTGGAAGAGAGCTCGGTGCCGGCAGCGCCTTGCTCAGGGAATTGAGGTTTCACGGGGTTTACTCCTGGGGGATGTACGAGCGAAGGTCGTGCTTTTTGGTACAACTGGGTACCCGCCGGTGAGCCGGAAAGCTGCACGGGCGTGGGGAGACAGGCCGCCTGACCCGAGATTTCCGGGGAAGGATGGTTAGGAGGCTGCGGACGTATAGCTTTTGGAGATGTAGTTTCGGGCGAGTCCAAGGACCATCGGAACAATGCGTTCGACGATGAATTCTGCAGCTTCGTCACCTCTGCGCGTGGATGCCCAGCCCAAATAGGTCAAGCCCCGCGAGAGCAGCATGGAGTCCCAGGATTGGAGGAACCCATCCGGCAAGGCTCGGGCCGAGGCGTAGCCCTCAAGCAGAGCTCCGCGGTAGTTCTCGTAAAGGGGGTGCGGCTGGAAGAAGAACATGATTGTTGCCAGATCGAAGAGGTGCCAACCCTCGCCGAAGTCATCGAAATCGATCAAAACCATCTGGCCGTCGTGTCCGACCAGAACGTTTTCGGGAGTCAGATCTGCGTGGATCACCCCGTACACATCGACAGACTTTGGAAGGGCCGCCAGGTCTTGCCGCAGCTTCTCCACCCCGGATTCCAGGAGTGATGCGCCCTCGGGACCCAGGCTCTGAAGCGCCAACGGGTTACCCCACTGGGCCGAGTCACCTACCAGCCCGTCGGCATCCCAGGCCTGGCGCCGGAACGCTTCGACACGGCCGATTGTGGAAGTGCATGTGTGCAGTTCAGCGGTCAGGACGCCCAACTGGCGGAATACTGCCGGATCAAGCGGGCTTTCCCCCGCCATCGCTTCAGTGATGTCGCCCAAGGGCACTCCACCCTCCACCCAACGCAAGACGTCCAGCTGGAAAACGGTGCCGTCCTCAGCTGTGACGACGCATACAAAGTCACCTTTGAGGGTCGCAACCGGCTGGGACACGCTTAGCCCGTGCTCAGCCAGGGCATGCAAATAGGCAAGCTCGGTGTTGATCTCCGCATCAGTCCTGTACCCGGCCCGATGCAGGCGGATGGCATAGCTGTCCCCGGAGTCAGATGTGAGCCGGAAAACGTAGTTCTCCCGGTACTTGACCAATTCAATGGGGGCGGTTGGATCAAAACCATACTGCTCCAGCGCTCCCCTGACTGTTCGGATTGCTGCTTCTGTCGTCATGCTGATTTCCTGCTTCCTGAGCCCGGTTGTGAGCGGGGTCATATCTAAAGCTAAATCCTGCACACGCAGTTTGGCAACAGTACAGCGTGTTTAGTTTTTGTGTGACATGTGTCATTATTGAATAAGCAAGACAACGGATGGCCTTGGGAAGGTTGGATAACCGCATGGACCTGAAAACGGACAAGCAACTGTCGCTGCGTGAGCGCAACCGGCTTCGGACGCGATCAGACATTCTCGACGCTGCGGCAGAGATGTTGGGCGAGGGTGGTTACTCCGGGCTCGCCCTCGAAGAAGTCAGCCAGCGGGCTGGACTCTCCCGGGGGACTGTGTACGCGCATTTTCCCGGCGGCCGGGATGATGTAGTCCGGGAGGTATACCTGCGGGTCGCAGACGCCGTGCACGCCCGAGGCCTGGAGCTTCGCGACGAAGCAAGCGACACAGCAGGCCGCATATCAGCTTTGGCAAGGGCCTACGTGGAAATGACCAGTAGTCCTTCAGGACGCTTCTACGGCCTTATGGGGCCGGATGTCACACCTGTTCTTTCCGGTGTGCGGCGGACATCCGAGTCGTTCGAGGCGCTGATCAAACTCGACCTTTCCACGGCCCTCGCTGCAGGTCAATTGCACCAAGGTTCCGACAGTGATGCCTTGGCCACTGCCCTGTCAGGAGCCATTCGAGCCTCGGGCGCCCGGGCCGCCGTGACACCCGGAACCGCCGAGCAACAGATAGCCGCCGTAAAACTGCTCGTCGAAGGCCTCCTCACAAAACCGGCATAGAACCAGTCATCCCCACTCAACCTTCAACGCGAACAGAACGCGGCCGGCTTAGGTCGGCAGGCGCCAGAAAGACAGCCATGACTACGGAAACTAAGACTGAGTCCCACGTGCAGCAGCCAGGCAAGGACCTGCTGGCCCGCCGATACGCCACACTTGGCCCGCACTCCCCCCTTTTTTACGAGAAGCCGCTGGAACTGGTCTCCGGCTCTGGCGTTTGGCTGACCGACGCGCAAGGCAAGATCTACCTTGACGGTTACAACAACGTTCCACACGTGGGCCATGCGAACCCCGCCGTGGCTGACGCGATCCACCAACAGCTGCTTACCATCAACCTGCACACCCGCTACCTGAACAACCGTGTAGTGGAATACGCAGAAGCCCTGCTCGGCACCTTCGACGGCGCTCTGGAACGGCTGTTCCTGACCAACAGCGGATCGGAGGCCAACGAGCTCGCCCTGCGGATCGCGCGACAACACACCGGGAACACCGGCGTGCTGGTTTCAGATTTCAGCTACCACGGAAACACCACCAGTCTGGCCGAGCTGACAACGGGATTGACGGTGCGCGAACCGCTCGGTTCCCATGTCCGACCCCTCCGGATTCCCGACACTCACGGCGTTGCCGAGGCCGACGTGCCCGCATTGCTTAAGCAGTCCTTGTCTGACGTTGACGCCGCCATCGCATCACTTCAAGCCACGGGGCACGGCGTCTCTGCATTCCTTTTTGACCCCCTCTTCTCCACCGAGGGGCTTCTGCAGCCGCCCGCCGGCTACATCGAGGGCGTCGCCGCCCGCGTCCGTGCCGCAGGAGGCCTCATCATCTCCGACGAGGTGCAATCGGGCTTCGGCCGCACCGGAACCGGCATGTGGGGCTACCAAATGTTCGGCATGGAACCCGAACTCGTAACGATGGGCAAACCGATGGGCAATGGACATCCTATCGGCGCCGTAGTCACCACGGCTGAACTGCTCGACGAATTCGGCCAGAACAACATGTTCTTCAACACCTTTGCAGGAAGCCCTGTCTCTTCCGCCGCCGGACTGGCCGTGCTGCGCTTCATGGAACAGGAAGACCTGATGGCCAAAGCCGGCCACTTGGGTGAGTACATTCGTGCCCGCCTCGAAAACATCGCTCAAGGCAGCGTCAACGTTGGCTCCGTAAGGGGGCGCGGCCTGTTCTTCGGAATAGACATCATAGAAAGTGACGGCAGCCGCACTCCTGCCCCAGGCCTGACGAAAATCCTCATCGAGGACATGCGTGAACGCGGCGTGCTCATCAGTCGTGTGGGACCCCATGACAACGTCCTGAAAATGCGTCCGCCACTTGTATTCGGTAAGGAGCACGCCGACATACTGCTCGAACGGCTCCAACTGTCACTCGGCAGCTTGTCCTAACTATCTCGCCAGCTCTCCCTTCAGCCCCGGCTTGCTGACGATCTGGTGATGACCTTCCTTGATGACTCGTTGACTCCCATTGAACGTACCTCTTTACTTAAGGTCGTCCCATCGGACGGTGACAGTGCCCCGAGCATGTAGGTATTGCGTTGTGAACGAAGCGGAACCGTAGTGCACAAGGAAGGGGCATGATGGCAACCAGCGCTGAATCGCCGTTACACAACCAACTGATGGAGACCTTTATCATCGGTTTCGTCCCATGCCCGGGCACGACCCCCTAGAGCGCGGTCGAGGCTCAATCCCGCTGGAACTCTTCTACGACCTGATCTACGTCATAGCCTTTGGGTTCGCCGCGGGAGAACTGGCCCATTATGTCGCTGAAGGCTCTGGATGGTCAGCAGTGGGTGCATATATCTTTGCCATCTGGGCGGTGAGCTGGGCATGGCTGAACTTTAACTGGTTTGCATCCGCTTACAGCAATGATGATGCGCTATTCCGCATTGCCACTTTCGTCCAAATGATCGGCGTCCTGATCCTGACCTTCGGGTTGCCCGTCAGCTTCTCGGCGGCGGCCGATGGGGAGAGCCCCAACAACATGCTTATGGTGATCGGCTATGTCATCATGAGGGTCCCACTCATGGCCTTGTGGCTCCGAGCCGCTCGACAGGACCCCGCACGACGGCATACTGCTACTGCATACAGCGTCGCCATCGGAGTTGCCCAGATTGGATGGCTGCTCACCACGATCGTGCCCCTTCCTGCCGGGACAACCATCACAGCGTTGATTATTTTGGCGGCAGCAGAAATGGTGGCACCTGTGTTGATCGAACGGAAATTCGGCCTCGCCCCCTGGAATGCAGGGCACATCGCGGAGCGATTCGCTCTTCTTACTATCATTACGCTCGGCGAGGTCGTAGCGGCTACCACAATGGCGGTCGCAGCTCTCACTCAGGTGCAAGGGTGGACGTTATCCGCTGTGGTCATTGCGGCGTCGGGCATTATTCTTGCGTCGGCACTATGGTGGGCGTACTTTCTCATCCCGTCACGGACGATCCTTGAAGAATGGCCCGAACGCACGTTTGCCTGCCGGTACGCTCATCTGCTCCTCTTTGGCGCGATCTCAGCCGTCGGCGCCGGACTACACATTGCTGCCTTGGCCGTAGAAGACGGTCACCTGTCACGGTGCCGTCGCCGGCTCCGAGGCCCACATCAATCCGGATAACCCCTCCGACGTACTCGCGTTAGTCACTGTTATCGGGCTGGTTGCACTGTCCGCAGTGATCGAAGTTGTCGGACATGAAATGGTCGGCAGCAAACACACAATCCGCGCTGTGAAGGCAAAAGCAGCTTGAACAATTTGGGTCTGAACGGCTAACGCGCCAACAGGGTCGCCTCCTCCAGGTGCCTGAGCTTGTCCGGGTTTCGCATGGCGAAGATCCGTGCGATCCTGCCCTCCTCCACCACGAGGCTGATGAGTGACGGACCGCCTGCTTCGTCGTCGATCCGGATGCCGAGTCCGCCGTTGAGCCATAGCAGAGCGATTTTCGGGTTGAGCGCTGCCTGCGGGAAGGACCGCAGCAGATTTGTCACCTTCTTCGCGCCGTACACCGGCACCCGAACCGCCTGGGCGACGCCGCCGCCGTCAGCGATGAGTACGACGTCGGGGGCCAGCACGTCCATCAAGGCCTGCACGTCCCCGGTAGTGACCGCCGCAAGGAACCGTTCGACGACTTCCTGCTGCTCGGTGCGGTCCACGCGCATGCGGGGCCGCCGGGCGGCCACATGAGAGCGCGCTCGGCTGACGAGCTGGCGCACGGCTGCCGCTGACTTGCCCACTGCCTCGGCAATCTCCTCGTAGGGCACGTCGAAAACCTCGCGCAAGACGAAGGCTGCCCGCTCCACAGGGGTGAGCGATTCGAGAACCGTGAGCATGGCGATCGAGACGCTTTCGGCCAGTTCCACGTCCTCGGCTACATCCGGCACGGTGAGCAGGGGCTCGGGCAGCCATTCCCCGACGTAATCCTCCCGCCGTCGTGACAGCGTGCGGAGGCGGTTGAGCGCCTGCCGGGTGACGGTGCGAACGAGGTAGGCCCGCGGGTCGCGGACGCCCGTGCGGACGTCGCCGCCCAGTCCGGCCCACCGGAGCCAGGCCTCCTGCACTACGTCCTCCGCATCCGCGGCGGAGCCGAGTATCTCGTACGCGACAGTGAAGAACAGGCTGCGGTGGGCAACGAACGGATCCTGCCTGTCAGTGGCGCGGAGGTTGCTCATGCCGCTCAGGCTACTCCGTGGCCGCTGCGTGCTGCGAGCGGCTTCAGCTCACAGGACTCCGCGAAACCCTCGGATTCGATGCCGAGGGCTACGTTGCTGCGGGTCGTGAGGTTGGCGAAGCCGATAACGCTGGTCAGTTCGATCAGCGCTGGCGCGCCCAATTGCCCGAGCAACCGGGCCGACAGTTCGTCGGTCACCGAGACGGGCGTGGCACTCATGGCCTCGGCATACTCCAGGACGTCCCGCTCCAGCGGCGTGAAGACGTCGGACTCACGCCAGCACGGGATCTGCCGAGCCTTCTCCAGGTCCAGGCCGTGGTTGTGCGCCATGAAGTAGTTGTAGTCCAGGCACCAGGTGCAGCCGATGAACGAGGCCACGGCCATGTGAGCGTAGGACTTCAGCGACTCATCGCAGCTGTTCCACCTCTGCAGCTTCTGTCCGAAGCCCATGGATGCCTTGAGAACGGGCTGGTTGTGCCACATGACGCCCAGCGATTCCGGGACTTTGCCGAACATCTTCGCGCTGAACTTCTTAATGAGTGCGCCGTAGAAACCGGTGATCTCTGCGGCCGGGATCCTGCTGGTCATGACTCCTCCTACGGGTCGGTTCTGGGTCTTACGTCATGAAGACACCGCCCGGGCCCGATCTGTGACACGTCGAGTTCAGACGAAGGCGGATTTGCCGGTGACGGCACGTCCGACAATCAGGGAATTGATCTCGTATGTCCCCTCGTAGGTGTAGAGGATCTCCGCATCCCCCAGCAGTTTGCCCATTTCGTAGTCGCTGCTCACCCCATTTCCGCCAAGCAGGGACCGGCCCATTGCCACCGAAGCCCTTGCCATCCGGGTGGTGGTTGCCTTGCTCATGGCGGCCTGGGCCATCTCCAGCTTTCCCTCAGTCTGGATCCTCGCGAGGTGTGCCATTAATCCAAGGGATGCTGTGGCATTTCCAAGGATCTCGGACAACTGCTGCTGTACCAGTTGGAACTTTGCGAGTTCCCGCCCGAACTGCTTTCGCTCCAAGGAATAAGCGCGGGCGATATCAAATGCTGCGAGTTGAATACCAGCGGCCTGCCAGCCAACCCAAGCCCGGGAATCCCGCAACAGGTCGTTTGCCTTGGAGAAGTCGGTGGCTCCCGGCAGGAGATTTGCTTCGGGAATCCGGACGGAGCGGAGTTCAATGTGCGCGTTTTGCATGATCCGCAGACCGATCTTGTTGCAGATCTTCGTGGCTGAGTATCCGGGACGATCCGTCTCAACAATGAAGCCCTTGATCTGCCCATCCGCGACATCCCTCGCCCACACCAGAGCGAAATCGGCAATAGTACCCGAGCCTATCCAGCGTTTTTCGCCATCGATGACCCACTCCCCGTCGTCGAAGCGGGCCGTAGTCTCAAGTCCGCCGGCAATATCCGAGCCATGGTCCGGCTCGGTGAGGGCAAAGGCACCGAGTTGACGGAATGAGGTCAGGCCAGGGAGCCAACGGTCTTTTTGGTCCTGCGACCCCAAGGCTTCCATCATGCCCACGATGAGTTCATTATGGATGCCAACCAGAGCTGACAGTGAGACGTCCGCTCGTGCGACCTCAACATATACGAGCCCCTTAAACAGGGCTGACGTTCCGTCGGTTTGCAAACCTCCAAGACCGTAAGTTCCGAGCATGGCCAGTAGCTCGAACGGGAACTCCTCCCTGTTCCAGTAGTCAACGGAAGCTTCCCGGACGTGTTCCTGAAGGAAGTTACGGATGTCCAACAGCCGGGAACGCTCCGTGGGCGAGAGCAGATCCCAGACATACATCAGGTCTGCGTCAGGAAAAGGCGGCTCTATCGCAGGCATTGCGGGGTCGGGCCGGTTGCGAACACTTTCTTCCAGTTTCACGAGCATGTGTCCCTTCATCCTTGACAGGAGTAGCTTGGCTGGGCTTACTGACAGCAGAAACGCACCAGGGACTACATACTAGGACTTCCCAGTAGATACTAGGAAGTCCTAGTAGATGCCTGAATTGGCAGACATAGTGTGCGTTGATGCACAGGAGGCGAATGTGGAATTTAAGGGACTTCCAAGCGCAGACGATCTTCTCGTCCTGCTCACTGTTGCCCGGTTGGGCAGATTCAACGCAGTCGCTGAAGCGCTGGACACCACACACACCACCATTTCGCGGCGGATCCTCGCCTTGGATAAGCGCCTGGGCGGCCGCACCCTGGAACGCACGCCCTATGGATGGGAGCTAACCGAGTTGGGACGAAAGGCGGTCGCTGCGGCGGAGGGCGTTGAGCGAAGCTTAGGAGGCCTCACGGCCAGCTTGGAGCGCACGTCCGAATCCCTTTCGGGCTTGGTGAGAATCAGCACCCCCGACGTGTTCGGACCCATGTTTGTGACGCCCGCACTCGTACGGCTTCAGCGCAGAAACCCTTTGCTGCGGGTCGAAATGCTCAACGCCACACGCAAACTCAGCCGGAACAGGTCGGGCGTGGATCTGGAGATTGTTGCAGGCGCCGTGGAGGCGGGGAGAACGGAAACAATCTTCCTGGCCGACTACGTCCTCCGCCTTTACGCCAGCCCAAATTACCTGAAGGAGCGCGGGACGCCCCAAACGCTTCCGGAACTCCAAAGCCATAGCTTCGTCTCCTACGTGGAATCCGTTCTTCAAGTTGTTGAAATAGGCCACCGGTCGCAAACCCTGACAGAGAGTCCGGCAAACTTTCAGGCAACAAGCCTCTTTGCCCAGCTGGAGGCGGTTCGACATAACGGCGGAATCGGCCTCCTGCCCTCCTTCATGGTCTATGGACTACCCGGCTTTGTCCCCGTACTGCCGCATGGTTTTGAACGGCGGCTCAGTTTCTGGGCCGCGGCCAGACCAGAATCACTTCGCTCCCCTGCCGTGCAGGCCGTCATCAAGGCCGTTCTGTAGGAAGTCCGCAGCCGCCAAGACGAGCTGATGGCTTAAAGGTCGGAACAAGAGCCGACCCATCGCTGATGCCATGTGCACGTATGCACATGGCATCTGCTTTAACTGCGCTTGTTCGCACCGTTGAGGCGGTGGGACGCTGAATCAACGGCCCAGCAGAGAGCTGGAATCCCCCAGACCTTCGACCAGATGATGGATCACCCAGCCACGGAACCGAGGCCAGTGATCCAGAAGCAAAGGAGCATTTCATGGTCAACGTACTCACGCACTACATCGGCGGAACACGCACGGAGGGCACGTCCAAGCGCTTCAGCGACGTCTTTGACCCCTGCACCGGACAGGTGCAGGCACGTGTACCGCTTGCCACTCCCGCAGAGGTAAGCGAGTCTGTAGCCAATGCCGAAAAAGGACACGCGGAATGGTCAGCGATGAACCCGCAGCGCCGCGGCCGAATCTTGTTGAAGTTTGTGGCACTCGTCAATGAACATCTGGACGAGCTCGCGGAAATGCTCTCATCCGAGCACGGCAAGACCTTTGCCGATGCGAAGGGGGACATCCAGCGTGGCCTTGAGGTCGTGGAATTCTCAGCCGGAGCGGCCGCGCAGTTGTTGAAGGGTGAGTTCTCCGACAGCGTCGGGACGGGAATCGACGTCCACTCCCTCCGCAAGCCGCTCGGCGTCGTCGCGGGCATCAGCCCCTTCAATTTTCCTGCCATGATCCCGCTGTGGCAGGCCGGCCCCGCATTGGCTGCCGGCAATGCCTTCGTCCTCAAGCCCTCCGAACGCGATCCCTCCGTCCCCCTGCGTTTGGCGGAGCTGCTCACCGAAGCCGGGTTGCCTGACGGTGTGTTCAACGTGATCAACGGCGACAAGGAAGCCGTTGACGCCCTCCTTGAGGACCCGCGCGTCAAAGCAATTGGCTTCGTTGGCTCCACGCCGATCGCTCAGTACATCTACGCGACGGCCGCCGCACAGGGCAAGCGTGCCCAGTGCTTCGGCGGAGCCAAGAACCACATGGTGATCCTTCCGGACGCCGATCTGGATATGACCGCTGACGCCTTGATCGGTGCGGCTTACGGCTCCGCGGGCGAACGCTGCATGGCGATATCAGTTGCTGTGCCGGTGGGCGAAAAGACGGCCGACGCGCTGGTTGCCAAGCTCAAGGAGCGCATCAACAAACTCACCGTCGGCCACAGCATGAATAAGGCCAGCGACTTCGGTCCGGTCATTGCTGCATCAGCGAAGGAACGCATCGAGTCCTACATTGCCGCCGGCCAGGATTCAGGAGCCACCCTGGTGGTGGACGGGCGTGAACCAACCGTAGAGGGCTATGAGGGCGGATTCTGGGTAGGCCCCACCCTGTTCGACCACGTGACGCCCGAAATGAGCATCTACAAGGAGGAGATCTTTGGCCCCGTGCTGAGCGTCGTCCGCGCCGAGGACTACGACGAAGCACTGCGCCTGTGCAACGAGCACGAATTCGGCAACGGCGTGGCAATCTTTACGCGCGACGGCGACGCGGCCCGCGACTTTTCCAGCCGAGTCGAGGTCGGCATGGTCGGCATCAACGTTCCGCTCCCGGTTCCCATTGCGTACTACACGTTCGGCGGCTGGAAGGCATCCGGCTTCGGCGACCTTAACCAGCACGGACCGGATGCGTTCCGCTTCTACACAAAAACCAAGACCGTCACCAGCCGCTGGCCGTCGGGGATCCGCGGGGGCGCCAGCTTCGTCATGCCTGCCGGAAGCTGACCATGCCCACCGACCAAGTCCTCTTCGAACGTCGAGGCCAGCTCGGCGTCATCTTGCTCAACCGGCCCCGGAACATCAACGCGCTAACCCCACAGATGGTGGAAGCAATGCTCGCCAAGCTTGGCGAGTGGGCCGAAGACGATGCGGTTACGACGGTCCTGGTGCGGGGCGCCGGCGAGCGCGGCCTCTGTGCCGGCGGCGACATCGTGGCGATCTACCAGGACATGGTCGACGACGGCGGCAGAGCCACCGCGCAGTTCTGGGCCAGGGAGTACCGTCTCAACTCGCTCATCAGCCGCTATCCCAAACCCTGCATGGCGTTTATGGACGGTCTGGTACTCGGAGGCGGCGTGGGCGTATCCGCCCACGGCTCACACCGAATCATCACGGAGCCCACACGGATGGGCATGCCGGAGACGACGATCGGGTTCGTTCCCGACGTCGGCGGTACCTTCTTGCTCGCGGCAGCACCTGGTGAGTCCGGGACTCATGCGGCCCTGACGGGCGCCCACCTCGACGGGGCCGACGCCCTGCATCTGGGCCTCGCGGACCACTTCGTTCGCAGCGACAGCCTGGACGCACTTGCGACGGCGTTGGAAGAGGAAGCGGCGGACGAAGCCATTGCGAAGTTCGTCGTTGAACCGCAGACCTCGAGCCTCGCGGCAGACCGGACGTGGATTGACCAGGCCTACGCGGCCGACGACGTCGAGGAAATCGTGCGTCGTCTACGGTCCACACCTGTACCGGAGGCAGCCCAAGCAGCGGACTCCATCGAGGCGAAGTCACCCACGGCGCTCAAAGTCACCCTTGAGGCACTACGACTTGCGCGGGCGCGTGACCTGACTCTTGAAGAAGCACTGGACATGGAATACCGCATCGGTCTCCGGCTTCTTGCCGGCCATGACTTCCGTGAGGGCATTCGCGCACAGGTCATCGATAAGGACCGTAGCCCCCGCTGGAACCCAGCCACCGCGGCCGAGGTGACCACCAGCATGGTTGCGGATTGCTTCGCCTCCCTCGGCGGGCGTGAGCTCGGGCTCGCCGAGGGCGTGGCAATCGGTTGACAACTCCGAAGCCACCAACTATCCAATTTTCAACTTTTTCAGGAGTGTGACGCATTCCATGTCTGCATACGCTGACGCCTACGCACGCAGTATGGCCGACCCGCAATCGTTCTGGCTCGAAGCCGCCGACGCGATCGACTGGCTTGAAAAGCCCCACCGCGCGCTCGACACCGCCGAGGCGCCGATCTTCACCTGGTTCCCGGATGGGGTACTCAACACCTGTTACAACGCGCTGGACCGGCACGTCGTCCAAGGGAAAGGTGACCGCCTGGCCCTCGTCTGGGAATCGGCCATGGCACATCGGACGGAGCGGTATACGTACACCGAACTCCTGGATCGAGTCAGCCGGTTCGCGGGTGCTCTTCGTGACCTTGGCGTCGGCCGCGGAGATCGCGTGCTGATCTATATGCCCATGGTTCCCGAAGCTGCCATCGCGATGCTGGCATGTGCTCGGCTCGGTGCGGTTCATTCGGTGGTCTTTGGCGGATTCGCCGCCCCGGAACTTGCCGCGCGAATCGACGACGCCGAGCCCAAAGTCATCGTGGCTGCATCCTGTGGTCTGGAGCCAGGCCGCGTTGTGGAATACACACCGATCATCCGGGCGGCGTTGGAAAAGACCCGCCATCGTCCCGATTCCACCATCATCCTTCAGCGTGAACAGGCAGTGTCGGAACTGGGAGAAGCCGAGTTCGATTGGGATGACGTTATTTCCGCTGCCGAACCCGCCGACTGCGAACCGGTCATGTCGACCGATCCCCTCTACATCCTTTACACCTCTGGAACCACCGGAAAACCCAAAGGCGTTGTCCGTGACAACGGCGGCCACGCTGTCGCCCTGGCCTGGTCCCTGCCCAACGTCTACAACGTTCACCCAGGAGAAACCATGTGGGCGGCCTCAGACGTGGGATGGCAGGTGGGCCACACTTACACGGTGTACGGGCCACTCATTGGCGGTGCCACTACGGTCATGTTCGAGGGAAAGCCGGTTGGAACTCCCGACGCCGGTGCGTTCTGGCGCATCATCGAGAAGTACAACGTCAAAGTGCTGCTCACCGCGCCCACGGCCATGCGGGCGATCAAACGGGTTGATCCCGAGGCGACGTGCTTGGACGGGCTGGACATCAGCAGCCTGGAGACCCTGTTCCTGGCAGGCGAAAGGCTTGATCCGGACACCTACGCATGGGCTGGCAACCTCCTCGGCGTTCCGGTGGTTGATCACTGGTGGCAAACGGAAACCGGATGGCCCGCTTGCGCGAACCTTCGAGGGCTGGAACCGATGCCCCTCAAGCCGGGCTCGCCCTCGGTTCCTGTTCCCGGGTTCGACATTCGGGTGCTCACCTCGGACGGCAAGCCGGTGGAGGCCGGCACCGAAGGGATGCTTTGTATCAAATTGCCGCAACCCCCAGGCATGCTGAGCACGCTTTGGCAGGACAAGGAACGCTATCGCAAGGCATACCTGAGCACGTTCGACGGGTATTACCTCACTGGCGACAGCGGCCTGATCGACGAGGACGGATACGTGTTCGTCATGGGCCGCACGGATGACGTCATCAACGTAGCCGGACACCGTTTGTCCACGGGAGTCTTGGAAGCGGTGCTGGCTGCCCATCCGGCGGTCGCGGAATGCGCGGTCATCGGGGTGCCGGACGAATTGAAAGGGCAAGTGGCTCGGGGCTTCGTGGTCTTGAAATCCGGGGCCAGCATCGCCGAGGACACCTTGCGGGAACAGATCATCGCCTCTGTCCGCGCAGAAGTCGGGCCGGTGGCCGCATTTCGGGAGCTCTACGTTGTGGACGGCCTCCCCAAGACGCGCTCCGGGAAGATCCTGCGTCGCAGTATGCGGGCTATCGCCGAAGGGCGAGATGAAGCGCTGCCCGCGACCATCGAAAATCCCGAAATCTTCACTTCACTGAGCCCGATACTTCACGGTAAACGCGCCAATTAATACTGGATCGAGCCCGCGGGCTCGTCTTCGAGGGCTCCGCCCCGAAACGCGACCACAAAAAAACTCATCGAAACGCGAGGACAACTTGTGACACCACGAATCGCTTTTATCGGACTGGGCCACATGGGTGGTCCAATGGCAGCCAACCTGGCAAAGGACGGATATGAGGTAACCGGGTTTGACCTGGCAGCCTCGTCCCTTGATCAGGCCCGAGACAACGGAATCAGGATTGCGGAATCTGCGGTAGCGGCCGTTGAGAGAGCCGACGTGGTCATCACGATGCTTCCAGCAGGCCGCCATGTTCTGGAACTGTACTCAGGAACAGCTGATTCTGTTGGGCTGTTGTCGGCAGCCTCCCGAGGGACCCTCTTCATTGACTGCTCCACCATTGCCGTCGCAGATGCGCTGTCCGCGCACGAATTGGCGGCTTCGGCGGGCCAAAGGTCTTTGGAAGCTCCGGTCTCCGGCGGGGTTGCCGGCGCCGCTGCGGGCACCTTGACGTTCATGGTTGGAGGCCTTGACGCTGACTTTGCCCACGCCGGCCCGCTCCTGGACACCATGGGCAAACGAAAGGTGTTTTGCGGCGGTCCTGGCGCGGGCCAGGCATCCAAAATTTGCAACAACATGATTCTGGGCATCACCATGATCGCGGTAAGCGAAGCCTTTGTCTTGGGAGAGCAGCTTGGGGTCAGCAACGATGCACTGTTCGATGTGACGTCAAATGCGTCCGGCCAATGCTGGGCGCTGACCTCCAACTGCCCCGTACCGGGTCCCGTGCCTGGCAGCCCGGCGAATCACGACTTCCGTCCTGGTTTCGCGAGTGCCCTCATGGCCAAAGACTTGGGCTTGGCAGCCGATGCCTTGGCTTTCGCCGGCCTGCAGGACGTTGGGCTGGGAGGAAGGGCGACGGACATGTATCGCGCGTTTTCCGACGACGGCGGTGCAGAACAGGATTTTTCTGCCATCATCAACGCCATTCGGGCCAAGACGGCGGATTCAAACTTCGAGAAGCGTCCACCGAGCTTCCTTCACCAGTAGCGTGCAGGGTCATGCAGCCTAACGACTACTACCGCCCCGATGACCGGGAGTTGCTCCGCGCCGCGATGCGCGAGCTGGCCCAACGGTTCCGCCCAGCAGTGTTGTTTGGCGGGATGGTGGCCGGGAAAAGCCTCCAGCTCTCGGATTTCCTCGGCACGGCCACGGCTAGTCTCCGCAACGTCAGTGTCCTTCCTGGCGCTGGGCTGGGTGGGCGGGTTTTCAGTCACTGCCAGCCGTATCTGGTGACCGACTACGTCGCTTCCGACCGGATTACCCACGAATACGATGCTGCCGTCAACAACGAGGGCATCAGATCGCTGACTGCGGTACCGGTCCTGGTTCGGGGCGAGCCGCGTTCCGTACTTTATGTCGGAAGCCGGGAGGGCATCCCCCTGGGTGAGCGGGCCATGGAAGATGCCATGGTCGCGGCGACGGCCATCGCTTCCGAACTCCGCGTCCGGGATGAGGTAGACCGGCGAGTGGCCGTCATGCATCGTGTCCATCCGGAACCAGCCATGGCCTACGACCACAACTGGCTGGAGGACGTCCGGCAGGCACACGCTGAGTTGCGGTCCCTGGCCAGCACGGTCACTGACGTGCAACTCGCACAGCAGCTCGACGGCATCGGCGCGCGTCTGGCCCCGTCCCCCGCCAGCGGGTTGCAGCCCGCTGTACGGCTGGCACCCCGGGAACTTGATGTGCTTGCTCAGATTGCCTTGGGATGCTCCTACGCCGAAACTGCAGACAGGCTGAGTCTGAAGCCTGTCACCGTGAAGAGTTATCTTCAAAACGCCATGGCCAAGCTCTCGGTGCATAACCGGCTCGAAGCGGTGTCGGCCGCACGGAGGCTCGGCCTCCTGCCGTAGTGAGTCTTCCAAGCCGCGGTAAGAACGTCCTCCCGGATTTCCGGGAGGACGTTCTTGCGTTTGCTTTTGATCGGCCATGGGCTCCAGGACGTACGTGGAGTATCCCAGCGCCACGAATGCGGAGCTGCCGATGAGTCGACAGCCCCGCACCTTCCAGCGGCGGTCCTATGCCGCCGTCGTGCGGTCCTTCTTCATGGTTCCGCCTTCTACGGGACGTTCTTCAAGTCCCGACCTCTCCCGGTTGGGTAGTGCCATGGTGCAGGCGATGCTGAACACGCCAATGGCGGCGAGCAGAGCGCCGATGCCCCAGCCGCCTGTGCTGGTAATCAGCTGTGCCGCGACGAGCGGAACAATGCCACCGCCCATAACCCCGGCGAGGTTGTAGCCCATGCCGGCACCGGTGTAGCGGTACTTTGTCTCAAACAGCTCGGGAAGGAGCGCACCTGCCGGGCCGTAGGCGATCGCAAAAATCACGAGAGTGACGGTGAGGCCAATACCGAAGGCCAGAACCGTGCCCATGCTCAGCAGTGGGAACAGCACCAGCGACCACGGCACAGCGAAAATGCAGGACGCCGCGATGACCTTCTTGCGACCGAAGCGATCGGAAAGGATACCGGAGGCCAGCGTGGCGGCGGCAACGAAGACTGACGCGATGATTCCAGTGGTAAGGACCTCCGGACGGCTCAACTTCATACCGGTGGGACTCGTGGCGTAGCTGGTCAGGAACGCCGTTCCAATGTAGAAGAGGGCAAACAGCAGCGTCAGGGAGCCGCCTGCCAAGAGGATTTCCTTGGGTTGGCCCTTGATGGATTCCACGATGGGAAGCTTGGCAGTGGCTTCGGGGCGCTCGGCATTCCTGAACACCGGCGTCTCCTCGATGCTGGTCCGCACCCAGAAGCCCACCACAACCAGGACGGCGCTGAGAATAAACGGCACTCGCCAGCCGATAGTGATAAACGCTTCCGACTTATCGCCCAAGGTGAGGCTGGTTACCAGAAACGTGCCGCTGGCCAGCGCGAAGGCCACCGAGGGACCGAGCTGCGGGAAAGAGCCGAACAGTCCGCGTTTTCCTGGGGGTGCGTATTCGGCTGTCAGCAAGGTGGCTCCCGCCCATTCCCCTCCGACAGCCAGGCCTTGTACGAACCGCAGCACCACCAGCAGGATCGGTGCTGCAACGCCGATTGTGCTCGCATCCGGTATCAGGCCGATCATCACCGTGGCGATGCCCATCATGAGCAGCGTGGTGATGAGAGTCTTTTTGCGTCCGATCCTGTCGCCATAGTGCCCGAAGATGATGGCCCCGACCGGCCGGGCGATGAACGCGACGGCGAAGGTGCCGAAAGATGCGACAGTTCCGGCGGCAGCACCCAAGGCGGGAAAGAAGACAACCGGAAGACCAAGGCCGCTGCCGTTCCGTAGATGAAAAAGTCGTAGAACTCGATGGTGGTGCCGGCCGCACTGGCGAACGCTACTTTCCTGAGCGTCTTGCGGCTGTGAGGCGGTGAATAGGCAACAGATGAAGCTGAGCTCATGGGAATCTCCTTTGATGTCCGGCTCGTATTTCTCACAATGTGATGCAGAGCACCCTAGCTAGAAGCGAGGACATCCAACTACCTCCCAAAGGAGGTAGGTGGCGACAAGACTGGAATGTATACACAGAGCTTCCAATCTCGCCCGTTATTGCCGCTTTACGCATCCTGTGTATACACTGGGGTTATGCGCGCCAGTGATCGGGCCTATGCGGCTCTTCGTGAAGACATCATTGAGTGGCGTCTGCGGCCGGGGACGGTGCTGGCGGAGGTGGAGCAGTCCGAGCGGCTTGGAGTGTCGCGCACGCCGGTCCGGGAGGCGTTGGGCCGGCTGACCGCGGAGGGATTGACGACGGCGGCTGGTGGGCGCGGTGTCGTCGTGACGGACATTTCGCTGGACAGCATCGATGAGTTGTTTGAATTGCGCGAAACGCTGGAGGTCAGGGCCGCGGCGTTGGCCGCGCAGCGCGGAGAGCCGGGCGTTTTCGCCGAACTGCATGCCCAGTTGCTGGGGGCTCCGGATCTGCTCAGCGATACCGATCCTGCCCGGCACGAGTATTACGCGTTGGTGGGCCGCCTGGATGAGGCCATCGACGCCGCGGTTTCCAACTCCTGCCTTGCCCAGGCGATGCCGGGCCTGCGGGCGTATTCAACTTCGCCGTACCGGGCATCCGATAACGCACTCGATACAGAACAAAGGAGTTCAAACATGGCTGAATCAGAAATCCGCAAAGGCCTTGCCGGGGTCGTGGTGGACTACACCGCCGTCTCGAAGGTTAACCCGGACACCAACTCGCTGCTCTATCGCGGCTACCCGGTCCAGGAACTGGCCGCCAGGTGCAGCTTTGAAGAGGTTGCCTACCTGCTATGGAACGGCGAACTGCCCGACGACGAACAACTCGCGGCGCTCGTTGCCGTGGAGCGCGCGGGCCGCGCCTTGGATCCTGCCGTCAAGTCAGTTATTGACACGTTGCCCACCACTTCGCACCCCATGGATGTCTGCCGTACAGCAGCTTCCGTCCTGGGAGCCCGGCACGAACTGGCCGAAGATTCATCCCCCGATGCCAACATGAAGAAGGCCATCGACCTCTGGGCTGCCATGCCTGCCGTCGTCGCCTATGACCAGCGCCGCCGCCGCGGCCAGGACGTGGTGGAACCGCGGGAAGACCTGGACTACTCGGCAAACTTCCTGTGGATGACCTTCGGCGAAGAAGCAGTAGTCGAGGTTGTTGAGGCCTTCAACGTCTCGATGATCCTTTACGCAGAGCACTCCTTCAACGCCTCCACCTTCACAGCCCGCGTAGTCACCTCCACACTCTCGGACCTGCATTCAGCCGTGACCGCTGCCATCGGCGCACTCAAAGGCCCGCTGCACGGCGGCGCCAACGAAGCCGTCATGCACACCTTCGACGAAATCGGCATCCGCAGCGAAGAATCCATGGAAGAAGCCGCAGTACGGGCCCGGGCATGGATGGAAGACGCCCTGGCACAGAAGAAAAAGGTCATGGGCTTCGGGCACCGCGTCTACAAACACGGCGACTCCCGTGTGCCCACCATGAAGGCCGCCCTGGACAAGATGATCGCCCACTACGGACGGCCCGAACTCCTGGGGCTCTACAACGGCCTCGAACAAGCCATGGACGAAGCCAAGGCCATCAAGCCCAACCTCGATTACCCCGCCGGGCCCACGTACCACCTCATGGGCTTCGACACCCAGACGTTCACCCCGATCTTCGTCGCCAGCCGCATCACCGGCTGGACAGCACACATCATGGAACAGTTCGCCTCGAACTCCCTCATCCGACCCCTGAGCGCATACAACGGTCCGGAGCAACGCTCACTCTAATGCCGCCGTCGAGCCCCTGAACTGGTGGTGGGGCACCGGATGATCACCCGGATCATCACACCTATCGCAACGTTTCGGTGCCCCACCTCCGCTTTTGATGCTGCCCTTGCAGCCAGAGCCCTTGAAGAAAAGAGGAGCCAACCCGTGGACTTGCACCCACAACCGGACTGGGGCCGACTCTTGGGCCAACATGTGGAAATCCGCCAGGCCGGACACTTTGTCAGAAGCGGCATCGTGGACGCCGTGATGCCCGACAACTCGATCATTTGGCTTTCAGCCGAGGGGCCATGGCCCCGGGAAATGGTCGAAAAGTCAGGCAGCCGGGAGGTCTTCGCCCGCTACCAGTGGGATGTCCCGAAACAGAACACAGCTGGCCATCCCCTCACACACACTTCTAAGGACGACTGACATGAGATTGTTGATTATTGGCGCCCCGGGCTCCGGGAAGGGCACGCAGGCGGCCCGCATCTCGGAAAAGTTGGGAGTTCCCGCGATATCCACCGGCGATATCTTCAGGGAGAATGTCAAGAACCTGACCCCGTTAGGGCAAAAGGCCAAGACATTCATGGATTGCGGGGACTTCGTGCCTGACGCCATCACGAACGAGATGGTCCGGGACCGCCTGCGCGAAAAGGATGCTGAACAAGGATTCCTCCTCGACGGTTACCCGCGGACAATGGCTCAAGTTGACTACCTTGATGGCATCCTCAACGCTGACGATCTGGGAATCAGCGCCGTCCTTCAGCTTGTTGTCCCCGACGCCGAGCTCGTATCCCGCCTGCTGGCCCGTGCAACCGAATCGGGACGAACCGACGACACAGAACAGGTCATCAAGCACCGACTCGAGCTCTACCACGAGCAAACCGAACGGGTCGTCTCGCGCTACTCCGAGCGCGGCATCCTGGTCAAAGCCAACGGCACCGGTCCCATCAGCGATGTCCTCGAGTGCGCGCTGCAGGCCATCACAGTCGCGTCGGCCCGTGCAGTGGCGCGCGTGGCTGATTGAGTTCTGGCGCCTGCGCGAGCCATTATTCCTGCCGCAACTGACCGCCCCTCGCTGGCACGTTTAGCAAGCTCATCCTTGCCCTCCCAACCGGCTGGTGGCAGCCTCTCGATGAAGCTTCGAGAGCGCCTGCGCAAGCAGGGGAAACGCCTGTGCCCTTGTTTCCGGACGCAGACCGAGGTTGATCCGCACGCGGCCAGGGACACCAAAGCACGCATTCCCCGGCGCCACAAGGAGGCCAAACTCTTCCGCTATGCTGCCGCACCAGGCATCCACGTCAGGAGCGTCTACTTCCGGAAAAACGGTCGTGCCGCCGTCGGGCACCGTGAGCCGAATTCCGGGCACCCTGTCGCACAGGGCCGCGAGTTCGACGTAACTGTCGTAGACCAATGATTTGGCCCGGGACAGCAGTCCTTCGCTGTTGTCCAGTGCCACCTTCCCGATCGCCTCGCTGGTCACGGCGGGCGACCGGGATGTCCAGCGCTGGATTGAGCGAAGGTCGTCAACAACCATCATTGGCCCGGCCGCCCAGCCCAAACGGAGTCCCGGAAGACCATACACCTTGGAGAGGCTTCCGATCGAGACACCGTTGGGCACCAAAGCGGCAACAGCCGGCGGTACCTCCTGGACCCCCAGTGGCAAACCGCGATAGACCTCGTCAACCACCAGAAGCGCGCCAACGCTGGACAGCTTGGTGGCGATCTCCATAAGCATGCCCGCGGTCAAGACTTGGCCGGTGGGATTATGCGGGGAACTCAGGAACACCGCAGTGGTCGACGAACGGACATGTTCGCCGACCGACTCCGGAGTCACTGGGGCCTTTAGCAGGGAGACAGCGCAACCCCTCCTCTGCGCAGTCACCAAGGCACTCTCATGCGTGGGGATTTCGATGATCACGTGAGCGTCCGGATGGCACAGGAGCTCGGCGACCATCGCCAGTGCGTCCCCGGCCCCGGCAGTGACGGTCACGTTATCCGCGACAAGCCCCGGCATGGCGGAGGCTATTTGCTCCCGGAGCTCCAAGGAACCGCCTGGTGGACCGTATTCAAACAGCAATCCCGGCGGGGCCAGGTCCGTGACAGCCAAGTCGGCGATTGCCGCCAGTTCGCCGAGCTCCAAGGGAGCGACGACGCTGGAGCCAAGCACGAGCGGGGCAACGGATTGGTAGGGCGCCGCCCACGCCGAGTGGCCAAACGGACGCCGAATGTCGCTTTGCAATTCAATCCCCTTTTGATTGGGCTCCTTGGATTCCGGTTTCAATCCGGCAGGACCACGAAGTGCTCGAAGCTGCCCGTGCCCTGTACGGTGCCGCAGGAATGCGCGCTGAATAACTGCTGGGCATCCCCGGTCGCCGGATGACCGTAGACGCTCCGCACCACCAGACGCCCCTGCATATCCCTAACGACGACGTAGGTGCCGCCTGGTTTCGGATCCCGGTCCAGCCTCACTGTCTTCCTCGTGAGTTCATGCTGGGCGTACCAGACCGGTGCCCGGCAAGCCTGGCATTGTTCCTGATTCATTCGCCCGGCTCCTCTGCTCTCCCCGGCCGGGTTTGCCGGCCCGGCTGGCGTCTTCGCTGTCCCTTCCTCCGCGCAGCGCGGGACGGCCGGAACCTAAACGGCGCTGCGCTCGAATGAGGTGGCCTTTAGCTTGCGCATGTGTTCTGTCATTGCCGTCTCCGTGGGCAGGCGCTCCACGCTCGAGGCTCCGAAGAACCCCACCACGCCGCTCGTACGGTCCAGGACGTACGCCACGTCGTCTGCGTCAGCGATTGGCCCGCCGTGGCAGAGAACGATTACTTCCGGATTTACCGCGTGCCCTGCATCCGCAATGGCCTGGACCTCCGTGACACATTCGTCGAGGCTTTTTGCGGTCCGCGCGCCGATGGTCCCCGAGGTAGTCAGCCCCATGTGTGCCACGAGGATGTCTGCACCCGCTTCAGCCATGGCGCGGGCGTCCTCGGCGGAGAAGACGTAAGGCGACGTCAGCAGCCCCAGGCTGCTGGCCTGGCGGATCATGTCGACTTCCAGGCCATAGCTCATTCCTGTTTCCTCGAGGTTCTGCCGGAAGTGCCCGTCGATGAGTCCCACCGTAGGGAAGTTCTGGACGCCTGCGAACCCCAGTCCCTGCAGTTCGCGCAGGAAAACGTTCATGTTCCGGAACGGATCAGTGCCGCACACACCCGCCAGGACGGGGACATCCTTCACGATAGTGAGGACCTCACGGGCCATGTCGACCACCACTGCGTTGGCGTCACCGTAGGAAAGAAGCCCTGCCAGGGACCCACGTCCGGCCATACGGTAACGACCGGAGTTGTAGATGATGATGAGGTCGGCTCCGCCGGCCTCCGCGCACTTGGCTGAGAGCCCGGTTCCCGCACCGGCGCCAACAATGACCCGGTTGGCTGCGATCTCGTCCTGGAGTCTCTGGGCTAGTGGGTGTCGTGTCATGGCGTGATTGTCCTATCGTGGTCGGCTTCGTTGTGGATATCGGTGTACATGTTGTGCAGACGGGCGGCCATGGCGAGGCCGAACCCGGGTTCGTTGATGTCACAGTCATGGGCGTGGATCTCGATTCCGTGACCGCTGTTTTCCTGGATGGCGGTCCACAACCGGGCATCCGCGGCGGGATCGTGGAACGACTTGCCTTCCGTTGCGATACCGGACGTGCCCTTCAACGGCAGGTAGAGGGCCACGGGTCCCTTGGCGGCGTTCAGTTTCACGGCAATTTCGCGCCCGAGCTGATCGCACTCCTCGCCTGTTGTCCGCATGAGCGTGACAGTGTCGTTGTGGCGATGGAAGGTGCGGTTCTCGAACTTTTGCGGCACCGTTGAGGCCGCCCCGAAGTTCACCATGTCGATGGCCCCGACGGACACGACCTGCGGGATTCCCGCCCGCGCAGCGGCGGTCAGGCGCTCCGGGCCCGCCGAGAAGACGCCCCCAACAAGGTTGTCGGCAAGCTCAGTGGTGGTGATGTCGAGCATCGCGTCGACCATGCCGGCGTCGACAAGGTTCTCCAAGGCCCGTCCACCGGAACCTGTGGCGTGGAAAACGATTACCTCGTAGCCGTGTTCTTCCAGGTACTGCCTGGCAGTCGTTACGCAAGGCGTTGTGAGCCCGAACATCGTTGCCCCTACCACCGGCCGCTGGCCAGTATCCTCGGGGGGAACAACCTTGGCCATGCCTGCCACAGCTCCCGCGGCGTTGGCGATTATTCTGCTTGATATTCGGTTGATGCCTGCGATATCGACGATCGAATTCATCATGGCAATGTCCGTGTCCCCGACGTAAGGGCATGTATCTCCGGAGGCAACCGTGGATACCAGCAGCTTGGGAACGCCGACCGGCAAGGTCTGCATCGCGCGGCTGATCAGGGTAGAACCTCCGGTGCCGCCCAAACCTGCCACGGCGTCGAGCTTTCCGTCGTCACGCAGGCGCCGCAGGACGGCCGAAGCGCCGAGCGACATCACATCCAGTGCATGGGCCCTGTCGTTTGCCTCGATCAGCTCCGCGATGCTTGAGCCTCCCAGCCGCGAGACTTCGTTGCGGTCGACGTCGGGTTCGGGACCCTGCGGCTCGTGGATGCCCGTGTCGACCAGGATGACGTCGACTTCCGCTTCGGCCAGGCACCGCCTGAAATAGTCGTACTCGGTACCCTTCGTGTCCAGCGTGCCCAACAAAACAACTGTTGGCCTCATGATTACTCCTTAAGTGCATGGGTTTGGTAGGCAGTCGATTGCGGAGGAACGCCTAAGCCCGACGGCGGGCGGTGACTGCGACGGCGAGGATAATGATTGCCCCTCGGGCTACTTGCTGCTGGGCGCTGTCGAGGCCCATGAGGATCAGCCCGTTGTTCAGAAGGCCGATCATCAGTGACCCAAGAAGTGCACCGACCACTGAGGCGCGGCCGCCGAAGAGGCTCGTGCCGCCGAGGATCACCGCGGCGATAACGGATAGCTCGTCACCGGTGCCCGTGTTGTAGCTGCCGGTATGGAACCGCCCCGCGTAGAGCATTCCGGCGAGTGCCGCGAGGACGCTGGACAAGAGCAGGACAAGAAAGACCACGCGCTTGGTGTGGACGCCACTGAAAGCCGCAGCTTTGCTGTTGCCGCCGGTGGCCAGCACCTGGCGGCCGAAACCCGTCCGGCGAAGACCGAAATGCCCGATCACCACTATCACCAAAGTCCACACGAGCAGCCCGGGAATAGGCCCGATGTTGCTGTCGCCGAAGAGGAAAGTGAAGTCGAGGTCGTTGATGGCCTGGGGCGCCGCGCCGGTTATCCACATCGCCGCACCCTGGGCAATGCCGAGCATGCCCAGTGTTGCAAGGAATGACGGGACTCCTATGACACTGACGAAGAAGCCATTAAGTAGCCCAACGATAACGCCCGTGGCCAGGCCGGCTACGATGCCTGGCACCAATCCCACAGAGTTGATCGTCATCGCCGTCGTGACGGATGCGAGGCCCGCGGTGGCGCCCACCGAGAGGTCGATCTGCGCCGCGGCTATGACGAATACGACGCCGACTGCCATGACGGAGATGGTTGAGGTCTGCCGGACGATGTTGAGCAGGTTGTCCGACGTAAGGAAACCACGGTCATTGAGAGTGATCGAAAACACCACGAAGATGACTGCGAAACCAACGTAAATAAGGTTCTGGCGCCAGTTGAAGGTCGAGACGATCCGCTTGATCGAATTCTTCGATGACTGGTCGACCGGTTCGAGAATAGTTGTCATGGTCAGACTCCCTGGATGGCACGATGGAGTGCCTCTTCTGATGTGAATTGATGGCCTCGATACGTGTCGTCCACGCGTCCGTTTCGAAGCACTAGGATGCGGTCACTGACCTCCAAAAGTTCTTCGAGCTCTGACGAGATCACAATGACTGCTTTGCCCGATGCGGCAAACTGACGGAGAATCCGCATGATCTCCTTTTTGGCGCCGATGTCGATCCCCGCCGTGGGCTCGTCGAGCAGGAACACTTTCGGCTCGGTGAGGAGCCATTTGCCGATGACGATCTTCTGCTGGTTACCGCCGGAAAGCAGCCCTACGGCTTTCCCGGTGGACGACGTTCGAACGTCCAGGCGCTTGATGACGGCCTGGGCGGAGCGGAGCGTCTCGCTTTTGCTGATCCAACTCCTGCGCCCCGACGCTATGAGGGGAAGTTCGGAGTTCATCTCAACGGAATGGTCCAGGACCAAGCCCTCCATCCGACGGTCTTCGGGCACAAGGGCAATGCCCGCCCGGATGGCGTCGCGCGGGTTCTGGATCGTCACCTCCTGGCCCTGGACCCGTATGGTGCCGTTTGTAATCCTGTCGATCCCGAATATGGCGCGCACCAGCTCGCTGCGCCCGCTGCCCATCAACCCGGCGAGACCGACCACCTCACCAGCGCGGACGTCGAGGTCAAGACCACTGATGCCATTGGCGCAATGCAGGTCGCGGATCTGCAGGAGCGGAGTGGCCTGTCGCGGACCTTTCGGAGCTTGAACGGACGACGCCGGACTGGACACCAGCGGATCGGGCGCGGTGGATCCGTGCTGCTGCGGCGCGTGTGCCTTTTGCTCGCCGAGCATGTCAGCAATAACTTCACCGACGGGGTAATCGGAGACAGTGTCGGTCCGGACCCTGTGGCCGTTGCGCATCACGGTGATTCGATCGGCGATGTCGTAGATCTCGGCCATGCGATGCGAGATGTAGACAATTGACATTCCGGCGTCGCGCAGCATCCTGATCCGCTGGAAGAGCGTTTCCGTTTCATCCTTCGTCAACGATGCGGTTGGTTCGTCCAGGACGAGGACGTTCGCGTCCTGGGACAGTGCCTTCGCAATTTCCGTAATCTGCCAGTAGCTGGCAGGGAGCGGCCCTATCTCGGACCGGGGATCCAAATCGACGTTCAGTTCGGCAAGGATTTTCCTGGCTTGTGAAATCATCATGCGTTCATCGATGAATCCCAGACTGGTTCGGGGCTCCCGCCCCAAAAGAATGTTTTGTGCCACCGTCAACGTGGGAATGAGGCTGAACTCCTGGAAAACCATGGTGATGCCGTTTGCCTTGGCATCCAAGCCGGATTCAAGCGGCACTGACTTTCCGTTAATAAGGACTTCTCCGCCGTCGGGCGTGTAAACGCCCTCAAGGATCTTCATCAATGTTGATTTGCCGGCACCGTTTTCGCCCAGAAGAGCGTGGACTTCACCCCGAGTCACTTCGAAGTCGACTTCCTTCAGGACCTGCACGCCGGCGAAGCTCATCTTCATTCCGCGCATGGCCACCGCCACCGGCGGTCCGGCAGTCGCTGTGGTTTCTGTTTCCTGCACCCGTGTTCACCCCTTTGCGAACTGTTGTGTGGGTAGGTTCGAAGGTTCCGGCGGGTGTCCGGACGCCCCCAAAGGCGTCCGGAAACCCGACCGGACCTCCTACTTCTTGTTGACTGCGTCGGTTATTTCCTTCGGCGCTTCGGCGTTGTAGATCTGCTTCCACTGTTCCGCCACGTTGGAGCGGTCAACCGGGAGTGCGTTCCACGCGTAGTAGGGGTTGAGATCCTTTCCGAGCAACGAGTAGGCAACGGCCATCGCTTCGGCGACGCCCTGGTTGTATGGCTGCGACCCGCCGACTCCCTTCACCATGTCGTCCCTGGCTGTGCTCACGGCAACGGTCTTACCGAGGTCGATCGTGGTGATTGCGAAGTTCGAACCGTTCTTGCCCCTCTCGCGCGCTGCTGCGATGACCCCCTCGGCGTGGGTATCCCACACAGCCCAGATTCCGTCGAGATCCGGGTGCTGGCTCAGCATGCTGTTCGTGGCGGCGGCACCTTGACCGGTAAAGTCAGGGCCCGGGCTCCCCTTTTCCTCCACGACCTGAATGTCGGGGTATTCCTTCAACACTGCGTGCACCGCATCAAGCCGCTGCTGCGTTGCGTAGTAGTGGGCGGCGTGGTAAATAATGCCGACCTTCCCCTTGCCGTTGACCGCTTTCACCAGCTGGCATGCCGAGGCCACGCCGGTACCGTAATCGTCGGAACCGACGACCGTGAGGTAGTCCTTGCCTGCTTTCATCTCGGGCGGCGCATTGAGTGCGAAGACGAGCTTAACTCCAGCTGCGGCAGCCTGCTGGTAGATGCCCGTCTCGGAGGGCGCGTCAACCGGCAGGGACACCATGAAGTCCGGCTTGCGTGCCAGGATCGTCTGAATGTCGTTGGTCTGCTTGTTTACCTGGAACTGGCCATCTGTGGTGGTCAGGACCTCAATGCCCAGCTTGTTAAACGTGTCTTTCAGGGCCGCTACCTGGGCGGTGGAATAGTCGCTTCCAAAGACATGCCATGCGATGGCGACCGTCTTCTTCATAGCCCTGACTTTGTCGATTTCCTCCTGCGTCAATGTCAGTTGCGAAGCGGGCGTCGCCGTCTCGCCTTGTGGACCCTTGTTGTAGACCTTTTGGGCTACGTCGGTGAGGCATTTTTCGACTTTGCTCTGGATGGCTGGGTCGACGGTGGCTACTGCTGCACCGGCCCCCGTACTGCCGGCACTACAACCGGCCAACATGGTGATCGTCATGGCGGAGGCCGCCATGAATGCTGCGCCTTTGATTCGGCTCTTAATGGACATCTTGAGTGTGCTCCTAGCAAACGGATGGCAAAGGTGGAGGGAGCCTTGGGGGCGGCGGCGCAGGAAAGCGACTGACCCTGCCGCAGCTGTCCGGGTGCCTGCTGATTCCACTGCATGGGCCATCTATCCAGGCCTATGCGAACGAATCAGCAGGCAGACCGGGCAGCTGCATGCTCCTGTTTGGTTACTTCGACGCGGTGGCTGGCCGCGGCGTGAAGTCGCGCCACGTGTACTGGGGGTCATAGCCGAGGAGATTGCGCGCCTTGCTGATGTCGTAGAGGGGGTACTGGGGTTCCGCCCGGTACAGGTCCTCATTCACCCGTGCCTCCGGGTAGTACTTCCTGATGAGGTCCAGCGAGTCCCGGGTCGAGAAGACATCGCCGGCCCCGATGTTGAAGTTGTCCCACTGCACGTCTTCGTTGCCGATCCGGCCCGTCTGCACAGCCTCCAGTGCGAGTCGGAATGCCTGCGCAACGTCCCGCGGGTCGACATACTGGTAGACGAAGTCGGTCATCGTCATGTCTCCTGCGGAGGGGAGTTCCGGGTTGGCCACGGCCGGGAGGACGTGTTCCGGGTTGTCGATGTCGGCAACGGCGTCGATCCAGTACTCCTGGTCGAAGAGGCCCACCGTAGCCAGGCGGAGGGACGCGATGCGTTGCTTGTAGCGGCGGCTATATCCGTATCCGAGGACTTCGCCGATGATCTTGCTCATCCCGTACATGTCGTCGGGGCGGTTGGATATTTCCTCGTCAATCGGGAAGTATTCCGGAGTCTGCGGGGTGGACCAGAAGATCGGGCCCCAGGCGCATACGCTGCTGGTCAGAACGATGTCCTGGACGCCGGCCCGACGCGCAGCTTCGAGGACGTTGAACGTGCCGTCGGAATTCACGCGCCAAATCTTTTCCTCTTCGCCTTGGCCGGTGTAAACGGGGATAGCGGCCAGGTGCACTATGGCGTCGGCGCCCTCGAAGGCGTTGGTCAGGTCATCGATGGACAGGATGTCGCCCTTGTGGAAATCCCAGTCTGAGTTCGGGGGTTCGATGGCGTCGAACACTTTGATGGAGTGGTGCTTCGCGAGTTCCGGTACGACGAACTCGCGTCCGAGGCGTCCGGAGCCGCCGGTAACGACAATGTTACTCATTTGCTTTTCTCACTTTCCTGGTGGCCGTCCCAAGGGAGCAGCCATCTAGAGGGGTGTTCTGCCCGGTGAAGAAGGCCCGGGCTGGTGGTTTCGCCCGTTGCCGGGCGACCTGCAGCAAATGTACCAACACTGTACCGAGAGTCAAGAGATTTTCATTTTTTCTTTTTCCAAGCCGCGATCAGGCGACACCTCTTGACCTCTTTGGAACATAACTGGTACACATGCCTTTAGCGTCAAAGTGGTCGCACGCTTGCCGCTGGCAGACGCGGGCGAAGCCATTCGACCGCTTGTATCTCCATCCATGAAAGGTAGGACCATGGCGTACCCAAACCTGCTACGCGAGGGCAGAATCAACCGCATGCGGACAAAGAACCGCATCATCACCGGTCCGATGGAACGGGCCATGGCCAATCGCGATGGCACCCTGAACCAGCGCTACATCGACTACTTGGTCGAACGTGCCCGGGGCGGCGCCGGCCTGGTGAATGTCGAGTCCACATACGTTGACCCTCGTGGCCAAGGGAATCCATTCCAGGTCGGGTGCCACGACGATCGCGTTATCCCGGGCTTCACCCGCCTCGTCAACGCGCTCCACAATGAAGGGGCAGTAGTTTCGGTTGAGCTCTATTTCGCGGGGCGACAGTCTGCATCGACTGCAACGCTTCGTCAACCCTTGGCACCAACGGCCATACCGTGCAGTTTCTTCGACCCCATGCCGCTTCCTCTGGAAATGACCCAAGCCGATATCGACGACGTCGTCCGCGCATTCGCAGAAGCCGCAACGCGCTGCCTCAAGGCGGGCGTAGATATGATCCATCTGCACGGTTCACACGGTTATCTCCTGGAACAGTTCCTCTCTCCCTGGAGCAACAAGCGGACTGACAAGTATGGCGGGTCGGCAGAGAACCGGGCCCGATTCGCCCTCGAGGTTGTCGCAGCTGTCAGGAATGTCGTGGGGCCGGACTATCCCATCGGTTACCGCATCTCCATGGAGGAATATGTGGAGGGTGGCCTCACGACCGCCGACACCATCCCCTTCTGCAAGCTCCTCGTGGAAGCCGGCATCAACCTGATCGACATCACCGCCGGAATTTATGAGACGGGAAGCGAAATCTTCCAGGGCCCCGAAAGGGGACACGGTGGTTTCGTGCCCATCGCCGAACAGCTGAAGAGGGCGGTTGGAGACACAGTTCCAGTCAGCGTGACGCAGAAACTCAACGATCCTGACCTTGCTGAGTCCGTGCTGGCGGACGGCCGGGCCGATTTCATTTCCATGACACGTGCATTCCACGCGGATCCCCATTTCGTACGCAAGATCGAGCAGGACCGGGCCGAGGACATCGTCCCCTGCATCGCCTGCCATACCTGCCTGAATCTATTTTTCAGCCGCAAGGTGGCGCATTGCGCTGTGAATCCCCAGTCGACGTTTGAGCGCACGCGGGCCCTACGCATCACGGAACGCCCCCGCCACGTGACAGTGATCGGCGGCGGGCCGGCCGGAATGACAGCCGCACGGCTCCTGGCGCGCCAAGGAAACAGCGTGGAGCTTTATGAGGCGCGGCCTGTACTTGGTGGCCAGCTGAACCAGGCCGCCCTCGCCGCGCACGACTACGGCTACTTCGTCAGCTACCTGTCCCGGCAGATGGAAAAACTCCATGTCGACGTAAAGCTCGGCCAGACACTGGACGCAGCCACCCTGGCGGACCACGACACAGATGCGATCATCGTCGCCACGGGCGCACGCGGCGGTTACACCTACGCGACGACCAGTGGCGGCCGCCCGGTCTTCAACGTCATCTCGGCCTTTGATCGTGACATCACCGATTGGTCCGGCCGCGTCGTGATCATCGGCGGAGATGCCGAAAGCTGCTTCCTCGCCGTACGCCTTGGCACGGCAAGGCCCGATCTCAGGATCGACATCGTGGACCCCGACGGTGGGTTCGCGCTCAACAAGGCCGCACCCGCACGCAATTTGTTGATGGCCCAGGTCGACGCGCTGGAGAACGTCCACCTGCATCCGGAACGCACTGTCGAAGAAATAGGCGAGGGGTTCATCCGCCTACAACACCGGGGCGTGGCGGAAACCTGGAATGACATCCAGGATGTCGTAACCGGCGGGAGGGTTTCCAACGTTGAGCTTTACGAGAGCCTGATGGAAATCAATCCCGAGCTGGAGGTTTATCGCATCGGGGACTGCATCGAGCCGCGGGATATCCACGAAGGAACCCAAGAGGCTGCGGAGGTGGTGGAGCTTATCCGATTGCGGAGTTTGGAACGCCGCACAGCTCCCGCAGGGGCCGGGGTGGGCATCCGCTGATCCCGTAAGGTGCCGCGGAAAGCCAAAAAGTCCCGGCCCTGACCCCCAAACAATGTTCTGGCCGTCACAAACGTGGCGGCCAGAACATTGTTGTGTTGGCGGCTGGACTTTGCCGGTTCCCTTGCCCGATCCCCCGGCACTCAGGTCATTGTGCGGGCAGTTCGATCTTCTTGTGGTCACTCGCGGTGTCGGCGGCCGTTGCCGCTTGCCCCATCGATCCGGCAAGCCGGGACCGCAGGAAAGTGAGCTCCGCCAGGGAAATTTGACACCGGTAGCGGGCCGTCGGGAGATTGCCGGTGTCGGCCTCCATCGCCTCGGGCAGGAGCAGCAGCGATGTATCTCCGAGCTCCCGTGGTATTTCCGTATAGCTATGGATGGAAAGGTCCGATCGCAGTTCTGAAAGCTTGTCCATTACGGCCCCCAGAACCCGCCGGTCCTCGGAGACAACGGCAACACTTGTCTCCGCAGGAAGGCCGGCCACCGCGAGCCGGAGGTCGGTCTCGAGCGTCAGGCCGATGGCAAAGACGTCTGCGCGGCCAGCCATCTTGGCTCGGGCTTTGGTGGCATCCGACGCCAGCGCGACAAACACCGTCCGTGGGGCAGGCTCGATGGATTCAAGGCGTTCACTGGAAACGGGATAGTCGAGAAGGCGGGCAAGATCCTCAGGACCCATGCCCGGAACCTCGACCTCGGGTTCAACAAAGACGACGCGTAGGTCCCCCAGGGCCGCGGCTCGGAACATTTGCCTTGCAAACTCGATGAATGCGGATTCGGAAAGCCCATCGCGGATGGCCATGCCGGCCGCGGCCCTCAGGCGCCCGGCAAGAGCTGCCGCTCCATCTTCTCGAACTGTGGCCGCAAAATTTGCGACAAAGCGCCCGTTGGCGGTCCTGGTGAGGGTTCCCCTGTCGACCAGGATTTCAAAGGCCCCCTGAACGGTGGCCCGATGAACGCCCCATGCGTCCGAGAAGTGCCGCGCAGAGGGAAGCAGTTGATGACCCGCGCGATGTTTCAAGAGCCACTCTTCGAGGCCATCGGCCAGACGTCGGCGCAGATCGCGGCGGTCTGAGACGTCGACTCTCTTCGCTACGTCGGTGACGATCGCTGAGTCCACGGCCGTCATGGCTCCAGCGACTGCAAGCTCGTCAGTCAGGTCCTTCTCCGTCGTCCCATCCATGCATCAAGGCTAACATCGTCACGCCGAAATTCCGGGCTTTGCATGTACCGGATTCATACCAGCTCTGCGTTCCTGGAAGCAGTCTCCTCGCAGATCAAACCACAGCGGCTCCTAATGCCGGAACGTTGGGGTTCCCCTGAGGGCTTGAGCGAGCACGGGAAAGGCCTTTGCCCTCGCCTCCGGCCGTAAGCCCAAATTTATGCGGATACGGCCAGGGATTCCGAAGCATGCGCTGCCTGGCGCTAACAGGACCCCGTACTGCTCTGCGACCCGTCCACACCATGCATCCACATCAGCAACATCAATCTCCGGGAAGGCGGTAGTCCCTCCGTCCGGCGCCGTCAGCTGCATTAGCGGCGACCTGTCGCAGATGGCGGCCAGTTCGGCGTAGCTGTCGTATACGAATGATCTGGCGCGGGAGAGAAGAGCCTCGCTGTTGTCCAGCGCGATCGTGGCGATCACTTCGCTGGTGGCTGCCGGAGACCGCGAAGTCCACCGCTGCATGGATTTCACGTCATCGATCAACAAGGCAGGGCCTGCTACCCACCCGAGGCGCAGCCCAGGAAGGCCATATACCTTGGAGAGGCTACCGATAGATACTCCGTTGGGGACGAGGGCGGCAACGGCTGGAGGGACCTGTGACATTCCCAGGGGCAGTCCTCGATAGCTCTCATCAACAACAAGGAGCGCGTCGACCACAGCTAGCTCCGCTGCGATCCGGGTCAGGGCGTCAGCACACAGTACTTGACCGGTCGGGCTGTGCGGGGAACTCAGGAAAACGGCCCTTGTGGTTGGTCGTAAGCTGCCAACGACCAATTCCCAAGTGATCGGGCCCTGGAGCAAGGTGATGGACGTGCCTATTTTTTGTGCTGCCATAAGGGCACTTCGGGGAGCCGGAGTTTCGATCACAACGTGGGCGCCAGGAAGGCAGGCCGCTTCGGCGACCATGGCCAGCGCTTCGCCGGCTCCAACAGTGACGGTGACGTTATCAGGGATGACGCCAGGCATGATGGCGGCGATTCGTTGACGGAGCTCTGCCGATCCGCCAAGTGCCGTGTAGTCGAGGCTGAGCCCTGTGGCCAGAAGGGGGCCCGGGTCGAGGCAGGCGATGGTGGTCAGCTCCCCCATCGTGAGTGGGGCTATGGCGCTTGACCCAATGACTAGCGGAGCAAGTGATTCGTACCGCGCTGACCATTCGTCATGGCCCAAAGGTAGGTAAAGGTCGGCTGGCAATGCGGTCCTCTTTGGGGTCGGTTTGGGACGGCCCCCGACGCCGTTCTTAAGTCTGTCTTCGAGCGCACGCCGGTACGTGGAGGTACTTCACGTACCGGCGTGTGCTCAACCGGGATGTCCCGTTTTGCGAACAGTCAAAGTTCGCGAGCCGCATTGATCAGTCTTTGCTGCTGAAGGCGGCATCGAAGGAGGTCTGCGACGCCGGGAAGTCGTACTTTTTCAGGGCGGCGAGGGCTTCGGGGGCGCCGTGCAGGCGATCCATGCCGGCGTCTTCCCATTCCACACTGATGGGGCCGTTGTAGCCGATCGCGGCCAGGGCGCGGAAGGACGATTCCCAGGGCACGTCCCCGCG